>NZ_LAVS01000088.1 GCF_000986865.1 Rheinheimera mesophila | reverse complement strand
TGGCTTTAATTCAGTATGTGTTCAAGATGTAGTAATAGGAAAAGAAAGTTTAATTGGTGCAAACTCACTTGTTTTGTCAGAAACTAAAGAGTTTTCTAAAAACATCGGTTCACCGGCAAAACAGATTTGTTTACATCAGGATTCAGGAATTATATTAAAATGAAAAAAGTGGCCATTGTCCAATCAAACTACATTCCTTGGAAAGGATATTTTGACCTTATTAATTCTGTAGATGAATTTATTCTTTATGATGATGCTCAGTATACAAGACGAGACTGGCGCAACAGAAATAAAATTATGACATCACAAGGTGTACAGTGGTTAACTATTCCTGTAAACCAAGTAGATTTTGAGCAGAAAATAATCGATACTACTGTGTCAGATAAAAGTTGGTCGAAAAAACATTGGAAGAGCATTACTCAAAACTACTCTAAAGCAACTTTTTTCGAGGAGTACCGAAGAGAGATTGAGAATTTATACATGGACTGCCAAGAAGACAAGCTAAGTAATATAAACTATAACTTTATAACTACTATTAACAAGATTTTAGGCATCAAAACGAAAATACGTTGGTCCGGTGAATTTGAATTAGTCGAAGGTAAAACGATGAAGTTGCTCGATATCTGTAAGCAGTGTGGAGCAGATACCTACTTAAGCGGTCCTGCAGCAAAAGATTACTTTGATATGGAGCTTGCAAAAGAAGTTGGCATAAAAGTAGAGTGGATGGACTACTCAGGCTATCCAGATTATAGACAGCTTCATAAGCCTTTTGAGCACGGCGTCACAGTCTTGGACCTGATTTTTAATGAAGGTCCAAACGCAGTTAGTTTTATGAAAACCTTTAATAAATGATTATCTTTAATACGCTTATTTTTCGATAACAAGAATTATGCTAGTCACTCTTTGTGAACTCATATTTTTAAAGTTGGATTTCTAGAGCTACATTTATCCCATGGTAAACAGGCGCGTTTCAATTTTTCGTCATGTTTTTTTGTATACTAATATCAAACATACCAAGTTTTGATGTCGTTGCTGAAGTGGGCAATTCTATATTTATAGAATCGCTTTGATTATCATGTGAGGAGCATCTTCTGGTATTTGTTTGAAGACATTATTGTAGATAGAGCATTTATTATTACTGAGCATTATTTAGATGTTCATAGCGAGACGTTTAACAAATTGAACGTGTGTCATCAAAATTTAAGTAGAAACTTTAGAAGAGTGTAAATATGATTCCCTTTAATACCCCGCCGTACACAGGTGATGAAGATCAATTTGTACTGGACGCAATGCGTGGAGCAAAGCTGTGTGGTGATGGCCCGTACGCTTTGAAATGTCAGAAATGGTTCGAGCAGCAATTAGGATGCCCTAAAACTCTGTTGACACCGTCTTGTACTCACGCTTTAGAGCTTGCATCTATTCTCTTAGATATTGAGCCAGGTGACGAGGTCATAATGCCAAGTTACACTTTCGTCAGCACAGCCAACCCATTTGTGTTGCGAGGAGCAAAAATAGTTTTTGTGGATATCCGTCCTGATACTATGAATATTAATGAGGGGCTGATCGAAAGCGCTATTACGAAGAAAACCAAAGCAATAGTTCCAGTACATTACGCAGGCGTAAGCTGTGATATGGATGCTATAATGCAACTTGCTGATAAATATAATCTTTTCGTAATTGAGGACGCTGCCCAAGCGTTTTATGCGTTTTACAAAAACACACCTGTTGGTACTCGTGGCCACATGGCTGCATTTAGTTTTCATGAAACAAAAAATATCACAAGTGGCGGTGAGGGCGGGCTGCTAGTTATTAACGATGAGCGCTTTATTCACCGTGCCGAAATAATTAGAGAGAAGGGGACAAATCGTAGTCAGTTCTTCAGAGGTATGGTTGATAAATATACTTGGGTTGATGTTGGTAGCAGCTACTTGCCTTCGGAAATACAAGCAGCGTATTTATATAGCCAACTTTTGAACGTCGAGAAAATTCAAACTAAACGTAAAGATATATGGAATAAATATCATAAAGGGCTACAAACACTTGCTGAAAGGAATGTCATAACGCTACCAACTATCCCTGAGGAGTGCAGTAACAACGCACACATGTTTTATTTGAAAGTAAGTAATCTAGATCAGCGATCTCAGCTACTAAGCTATCTTAAGGATTGTGGGGTTTTAGCTGTGTTCCATTATGTGCCTTTGCATTCGTCTATGGCGGGTAAAAGCTTTGGCGATTTCGTCGGTAACGACGATTTCACAACAACAGAGAGTGATAGGTTAGTTCGTTTGCCACTTTATTATGGTATGAGTAGCGATGATTGCAAAAAAGTGATTAGAGCCGTCTTGGATTTTTTTTCACAACAAATAACTTAAAAACATAACAAATGAAATGGCCTTATATTAGATGTGTATATAAATGACTAAAAAGATTTTACATATTGCTAGTAGTACTAAATTTATATTTCCATTTATAAACTTAGTTAACGAGCGTTTTAGCCCAGTTGATCATGAGTTTTTGCTTACGACTGATCTTGCAGAAGATGAAGTGGTTTATAGTGAAAATGTTAAATTATTTTTAGTCAATACTCTTTTCTTAAGAATTAAGTACCATTTAGTTTTAGTTATGAAAATGCATCAAGCTGATAGAGTTCTTTTGCATGGTTTATTTAGTTTTCGTTTAGTTCAAATCCTATTTTTCACTCCGTGGTTACTGAAAAAATGTTATTGGATCATCTGGGGAGGTGATCTTTATTCTCGTGGTGTGGGAGTAAAAAACTGGAGGTGGAAAATCAGAGAATTTTTCCGCGGCTCCGTGATTAGAAATATGGGGCATTTAGTAACCTACATCAGAGGTGATGTTGAGTTAGCGAGAGACTGGTACAGTGCAAAAGGTCAGTACCATGAATGCTTAATGTACCAGAGTAATTTGTATAAATTTTATGAAATACCTGAAAAGAACCGTAGTGTAATAAATATCCAAATAGGGAATTCTGCAGACCCAACTAATAATCATATTGATGTCTTTGAGAAGCTCTTACCTTTTAAAGATGATGCCATTTGTATATACGTGCCACTATCTTACGGCTCCAAGTTATATGCTGAAAAGGTGATCGCTCTGGGCACGGAACTATTTGGTGACAAGTTTAGACCCATTACCGAGATAATGTCTTTTGACAATTATTTAGAGTTTTTGGGTTCTATAGATATTGCAATTTTTAATCATAAGCGACAGCAAGCAATGGGTAATACTATCACCTTACTGGGTTTGGGTAAGACTGTTTATTTGCGAAGCGATACAACTCAATGGGCGCTGTTCAAGGAAAAAAATATAACAGTTCGAGACGTAGTAGATTTTAAAGAATTGGATTTTTGTTTTAATAAACATAATGTTGATATGGTCGAAAAATATTTTTCTATGGAAAATTATCACAGGCAGCTTGATTCTTTATTTGATTAAATAGTTGTTATCTTCAGTATTGGTCAGTTCTTCTATAGGTTTCGAAAGTTATGATTTTTAAGATGATTCAGTAAAAGTATGAATTTAAAAAAAATAGGTGCTTTTGCACTTGGCCCGATCGGTGCTGCTTTTCTTGGTCTTATAACTGTCCCAGTATTGGCATGGACGTTTAGCATGGAAGATATTGGACGCCTCAATGTTCTTAATGTGGCTGTCTCATTTGCTTTACTTGTATCAGTTTTGGGTTTAGATCAGGCTTATGTCAGGGACTATTATGAAACAGATAATAAGTCGATGTTGCTTAAAACCTGTTTTGTCCCTGGTTTTTTGTTTTTACTACTGGGTACCGTTGTTACAGCCCCATTTTCAAAAGATATAGCACTTTTTATGTATGGTGAGGCTAAATCAGAGTTCTTTTGGATAACCCTTTATTGTGTTATTGCTGCTTTTGTCTCCAGATTTCTGTCCCTTATTTTACGTATGCAAGAACGTGGTTTGGCTTACTCTATGAGTCAACTAATCCCGAAATTGGTGATGCTATTAGCCGTCTGTTCCATAGCTTTTGCTGGTATGAGTAGAGAATTTTTAAATTTACAACTGGCTTTTTTGATTTCAACGTCAACGGTGCTTGTTACATGTGTGTGGAACACCCGGAGCGAATGGCTTAGCGCTGTCGAAAGTAAAACTGATTCTGCCTCTACCACGTCGCTATTGAGATTTGGTGTGCCCCTCGTATTTTCTGGTGTTATATATTGGGGATTAATTGCGACAAGTACTTTAACATTAAGAATTTATGCACCTTTATCAGAACTTGGTTTGTATTCTATTACTGCCAGTTTTGCAGCTGTTGCCGGCGTTTTCCAGTCTATTTTCACTGTGATTTGGGCCCCAACTGTTTACAGGTGGCAAGCAGAAAACGTGGATATGGCCAGAGTATATTCGGTAAGTAATCAAGTATTAATGGCTATGTGCGTGGTTTGTGCTTTATGCGGAATGCTATCATGGATCACAGACTATTTACTGCCCGCTGAATATTCATCAGTTAAGTATCTGCTACTCGGCTCACTAATACCACCTTTGATGTATACTTTGTCAGAAGTCACATCCATTGGTATTGGCATAACCAAGCGAACTCATCTCACTATTTGGGTAACATTAACAGCGTTCATTACTAATGTTGTCATTAGTACTTTGTTAGTTCCATTGTTTGGCGCTGCCGGTGCGATAATTAGTAACGCAATCGCGTATGTTATATTCTTTATAATGAGAACTGAATTTTCTTTTTCGGTCTGGAGAGTATTTCCTAGGTTCAGAATGTATAGCTTTGTGCTTTTGCTGCTTGGCAGCTCTTTACTAACTATATTTTTAGGAGACTACTACACATATGGGTATCTCGGTGTCTGGTTTATTGTACTCTTCGCTACTCTGGTATGCTTCAAGTCTGATATCCGATATTTATGGCATGAAATAAAACCAAAAATTCGATGACTTTTTAGTTATATAGAAAGCTATAAAAAGTAGAGAATATAGTTTTTTCTTAACAGGTAAAATCATATTAGTAGCGAGTGTTCTATGCTCGCATTGCGAATAAGGTCATTCGGTGCTTTATGACAGAAAACGGTAGAATTAATACGCTAGTGCTTGGTTTGGAGCACTTTATAGATAAGGTTGGTTATCAAGCCGCTGAATACATGAAAAATGGTATCAGTGTAAAATATCTCGTCAGTGATAAGAGTCAGAGTAGTATGCTTTATGCTGAGAAATATTCTGCAGACATAGAAGTTCTACCCGTAAATAAGTTTTCAGCAACAGTTAGGTGTTTAAGTCAACTCCTAAAGCTAAAACCAAAATTTGTTGAACTTTACGATACCGGTAATATGTTTATCATATATACAATACTTTGTTTCATCTTGAAGATAAAGCTGATTGTTATCTATCGTGGCGGGGAGTTGCAAAGGAGTCAGGGGAGAAGGTTTAGCCTAAATTACCTTAAGCACCTTTTTGCAACTAAGGCAGCATTTAGGGTAATAGCCAAAGAGAAAAATATAATAGAAGAGTATAAAAAAAATGGATTTCCTTCGGATAAATTAAGGTATTTATATAATTGCGTGCCATTTGATTCGGAGCTAGGCCAGAGTACTAAACGCGATATTGATATTCTATTTTTAAACAGTATCAGGAAACAGCGAAATGTTTCATTCTTAGTTGATGTTATTGATGCGGTACGCAAGCACAGACCCGGAATAAAAGTAGTTATAGCCGGGTTTAACTCTTTGGATGATAGAAGCCTTAGTTTTGACCTTACAGAGGAAGAGCATGTAATTCAAAAAATTAAAGATAAAGGTTTGTTAAACGTTGTAGAAACGTTAGGTTTTGTAAAGAATCCTGTTGATTATCACATTCGAAGTAAGTTGTTTTTATTTCCTGCTGATATTGTATTCGCTAATTACTCATTACTTGAAAGTATGGCTTGTGGTTGTGTGCCTATCGTGTCGAATGGTGAAGGAGCAGAGCTTATCGTCACAGAGCTAGAAGGCAGTAGAATTGATCTTGACATTGACTTATGGGCCAAGGTTATTGTTAATTATTTGGATAACGGCTCTCTACTTGAGCAGAAATCTGCACAAAGCAGGCACAAGATAGCTAACGAATTCTCTATAAACGCATGGTTTGAGAACATGATGAAATTAAGACAGGATTAAACCAGATGCGCCTGAGCTCGACTTATACACACCAGAAAAGTATAAACATATACACTTTTGCTGTCGCTTCTGTCGGCTTCTCTGCGTTTACCTTTTCTACTCTAATCCCCAGCCATTTTGCGTACATGGCTGTAGCTTTTTGTTTATGCTGGAGCGGGCTTTTACTGTTAAAAAATGGATTTTTAGAGAAAAAAATATTTTATTTTCTTACCTGCTTTATCCTCCCTTTTTTGGTGAGTTTGATAAGTTTACCATTTGCTATGGTCAACGAAATGCATAGGTTTGATTATTCTCAGCTATCAATACTGGGTAGGCTGGTCAACATTTTTGTATTTTTTATGTTGATTCTTTCTATCCATCAGTTTTCGAAAGATCAGAACAGATTATTGCTATTTAAGTGGTATCAAATTGGTATCTTTATGTTGTTGTTGACAGCACTTTGGCATGCAGTTTCTCTATATACAGGCTTGGTTAGTTGGCCATTCGAGACAAGATCGAATCTTCATAGCGCTTATGGCAATGAATACTCTTTCACAGACAGGGTAACAGGAATAGCCAGGGAACCAAGTTTTTTTGTCATGTATGTAGTCGACTATATCGCTTTGTCATTTGTTTTTTTCACTGGATTTCGTAAACTTATAGCAATATTTTTAGCATGTTTACTAATGGTTTTGTCTCTTTCTCCGTCTGGTTATATTGTATTGTTTTTATGTTTTTCACTTTCTTACCTTTTTAGTAGGGTAGATATCAATGATGGAAAACGAATAGCCGGATTTTTGGTTTTATCTGCAACAATGATATTGGCTTTAATTTTACTTTTGAAGACTGAAAATCCTTTTTTCGAGTATATCCTCAATAGGGTAACTAATGTTGATCCGAATAACAGCGGTCGATTATTTATGCTACTCGGTCCTTTAGAATGGATCAAAGACTCATCTCTTTTCAATTTTATTTTTGGGCATGGTATGAAGTCTTATGCGATCATTGGTACCAGTATTGCGTTGCCAAACGGTGAACCAGTTCATGTTACATCTAATAATCTGTATATCGACGTTTTCTGGGAAGCCGGTATCATCGGTTTGATATTACTTTTAGCGTATTTTTTATTTGTTTTTCTTAAAATATTTAAAATAAAATTCAGCGGCGCGCAAAGATTCACTACTTTTTTCGTGTTCTTTGATTTGGTTTTTTCTGCGGTCTTTAGAGCTGACTATGCTTCATTACGATTCTTTTTGATGCTTTTCTTATTGTTTATATTACTAAACTATGATCTTGGCCTAGAGCAAGACAAACACTTGGCTGGTTTACGATGAGTAAAATTGCTGTATTAATACCTACCTATCGCCCCGGAACTTATTTAGAGGAATGCTTACGCTGTTTTGAAAGCCAGACCTTAAGTAAAGAATACTTTCATGTTTATATTGCACTTAATGGTCCATCGACTGGATATAAAGAATATATAGATTCACTTGTATCACGTTTCACTTTTAATCTAACATATAGTTATATAGAGCACGCTGGCGTGTCACTGGCACGCAATTTTCTTATTGATAATTCGGTAAGTGACTATATAACTTTTGTTGATGATGATGATTTAGTCAGTGAGAATTATCTTGAAGAACTTTTGGCTGTTGCAGATGAGCAGTTTATCGGCATAAGTAACGTCAAGAACTTTGAAGATGATTTGACTAATACGACCAGCAATTATATAGGTAGTTGTTATGAGAGTTTATCAAGGGTTGAGAAATCGCTTTTTAGATCTAGGCAGTTTTATTCTTCTCCTTGTGCAAAATTAATCCATCGTTCACTGATATCTGAAAACAGATTTAAAGTTGGTTTAGCGTTAGGCGAGGACTCACTTTTCATGTCTGAGTTGTCTAATCGAGTATCCGGTGTCGTAAAAGCCAGTAATAATCCTACGTATTTTGTAAGACAGCGAGTTGGTTCTGCAACAAGAAAAAAGTTAAACAGAATCCTTGAGATTAAAAGAATTTCTTATCTAGTGTTGACGTACATTAAGATGCTTGTTTCTTTCAGATACAACTTATTATTCATTTTGACAAGGATTTTGGCTACGTTAATGCATTTTAGGCGCATATTATAAATCGTGTTCGATTTTTAGGTGCGCTGGATTTTTTTGCTATTTGTTGCATCGACTTTTTGCTTAGATTTTAATTAAGGCTACTTATTTTGAAGATTATTTATTTACATCAATATTTTACGACGCCAAGTATGAGTGGGGGTACTCGCTCTTATGAGATGGCAAGACGTTTAGTTGCAGCAGGGCACGAAGTTCACATCATAACTAGCTGGCGCGACTACACTGAACACGAAAGTTGGTTTTATGAGAATATAGATGGTATTCATGTCCACTGGTTACCCGTCGAATATTCTAATAAAATGAGCTTTACCCGCCGTATAGTAGCTTTTTTTAGTTATGCATTTCGTGCTGGTAAAAAAGCAATACAGGTAGGTGGTGATCTCGTCTTCGCTACGAGCACTCCACTTACCGTAGCTATTCCAGGTGTTCAGGTCTCAAAAAAGTTAAAGGTACCTATGGTATTTGAAGTCAGAGACTTGTGGCCAGAATTGCCTATCGCTGTTGGCGCTCTTAAAAATCCTATTTCTAAGTTTTTAGCTTATCAATTAGAAAAGTTTGCATATCGTAACTCAAACCATATAGTTGCGTTATCTCCGGGGATGGCTGACGGTGTCCTACGTACGGGTTTTCCAGCTTCTAAAATTTCAGTAATACCGAATAGTGCGGACCTTGATTTATTTTCATCGGATGAAGGTAAAGCTAGAGAGTTTCGAAAAGCTCGACCTGAATTAGGGGATAGTCAGATAGTTTTATATGCAGGAACTCTTGGGCTGATAAATGGGGTCACATACTTCGCGGAACTTGCTGCGGCAACAGTTAAGATCAAGCCAGATGTGAAGTTTGTGCTTATTGGTGCTGGTATGGAATGGGATAAAGTTAAGGCTAGGGCCGAGGAGTTAGACATTATAGATAATAATTTTTTTATGTACCCTTCCTTACCCAAAACGCAATTAGTTGGCGCATTTGCAGCAGCTTCAGTTTCAACTTCATTATTTGTTGATTTGAAACCAATGGAAGCAAATTCTGCAAATAAGTTTTTTGATACTTTGGCTTCAGGTACTCCAATTGCTATCAATTACGGTGGATGGCAGGTTCCTTTATTAGAAGAAAATAAGGCAGGGATTAGGCTCGACAGAGACATCTGTAAGGCTGCAAAGCAGTTATCAGACTTATTGTCAGATGACGTAACGTTATCGTTGATGGCAAAAAATGCAAGAGTGTTGGCAGAGGAGCAGTTTTCACGAGACATATTAGCATCAAAACTTGAGCAAGTTCTGAAAAACACCTTGATAGCGGAGAGTGGGAATGAAGCGAATTTTTGATATTGTTGCCAGCTTTTTAGCAATAATACTTTTATCCCCTTTCATCATTTTAGTAGGGTGTCTTATTCGGATTAAGCTAGGTAAACCAGTTTTTTTTATGCAAGAGAGACCTGGTTTAGCTGGTAAGAGTTTTAATCTTATAAAATTCCGGTCAATGCTCAATTTAACAGACAAAAACGGCGTTCCGTTGAGTGATGCGCGAAGATTAACTCGATTCGGTAAGATATTACGCTCTACCAGTGTGGATGAGTTACCAGGATTATGGAACGTTTTGAAAGGCGATATGAGTTTAGTCGGGCCTAGACCTTTATTGGTGGAATATCTCCCTCTTTACTCAGAGCAACAAGCTCGCAGACACGAAGTTCGTCCAGGAATAACTGGATGGGCGCAGGTAAACGGAAGAAATGCTATTAGTTGGGAAGAGAAGTTTGAAATGGACGTCTGGTATGTAGACAATAGGACTTTTTGGTTAGATCTGAAAATTATATTCTTAACGATAAAAAAGGTTTTTTTACGAAAGGATATTTCTGCTGTTGGTGAGGCTACAGTCTCAAAATTCACCGGAAGCTATAAAAATTGAAAACATTATCAATTTTAGGTGCGAGTGGTCATGGAAATGTTATAGCCGATGCCGCGAGGACAACAGGTGTTTGGAAAGAGATTGTGTTTTTTGATGATGCTTGGCCGCTAAAGAGGAAAATTGGTCAATCTGACATAATAGGATGTAGTAAGTCTATGTTAGAATTGGACCCCAATAAAACGGATGTATTTGTGGCCATTGGCAATAATGCAATTAGGTTATCAAAACAGAGGGCTTTAGAGCAAGCTGGATATTCCGTAGCATCCGTGGTTCACTCAGCTGCGATTGTATCAGATACAGCTATTTTGGGACGTGGCGTAGTGGTCATGGCCGGTGCAGTTGTTAACGCCGGGGCTGTCTTAGGTTGCTCTGTAATTGTCAACTCTTTAGCGGTAGTCGAGCATGACTGTATTCTCGCTGATGGAGTTCATATTAGTCCTGGAGCCCGTTTGGCTGGGGGCGTTAAGGTTGGAGAATTAAGTTGGGTTGGTATCGGTGCTTCAATTATCCAACTTAAAACAGTTGGAAAAAATGTAACTATCGGTGCTAACGCAGCTGTGGTGACAGATATTCCTGATGATGTTGTTGCTGTTGGTGTTCCTGCAAAAGTTATCAGACATTTATGTGATTAGGGTTAAGTTAAATATATGTTAAACACGAAGTTTTCACCTTGGCCAAGTTTTACACAAGAAGAAGCAAACGCAGTTAGTGATGTCATTTTATCCAACAAAGTCAATTATTGGACCGGGACGGAATGTCGGGAGTTTGAAAAGGAGTTTGCGACATGGGTCGGCACAAAGTATGCCGTTGCCTTAAGCAACGGAACGCTTGCACTTGACGTTGCTTTAAAAGCACTCGGTATTGGTCCTGGCGATGATGTTATAGTGACACCCAGAACCTTCTTAGCGTCCGCTTCAACTGTTGTGACTGCTGGTGCCAATCCCATATTCGCTGATGTTGATTTGAATAGCCAGAATATTACAGCAAGTTCTATCGAGGCCGTTCTCACGCCAAATACAAAAGCTGTGATCGTGGTTCATTTGGCAGGTATGCCAGCAGATATGGACCCCATTATGGCTCTTGCAGAGAGAAAAGGATTCAAGGTAATCGAAGATTGTGCCCAGGCTCATGGCGCTAGATATAAAGGAAGGTCTGTTGGTTCAATCGGTCATGTTGGAGCATGGTCGTTTTGTCAAGACAAGATAATGACTACTGGCGGAGAAGGGGGAATGGTTACAACGAATGATGAATCTTTATGGTCCTTTATGTGGTCATATAAAGACCATGGTAAGAGCTTTGATTCTGTCTATAACAAGCAGCATCCTCCAGGTTTTAGATGGATTCATGATAGCTTTGGAACCAACTGGCGAATGCTAGAAGTTCAGGCTGCTATAGGTCGCATTCAACTCAAATATATGCCTAGTTGGTCACGTAAGCGTCGTGAAAATGCTCGTCTTTTAGATGATGCAGTGAGTAATTTTCAATCGCTAAGAAAAGTGAATGTTCCAGACGGCGTCGAGCATGCCGAATATAAACATTATTTTTTTGTTAGAGAAGAAAATATTGCGGACGGGTGGTCAAGAGACAAGATTATTGATGAAATAGTTTCAAGGGGGGTTCCATGTTACCAAGGTAGTTGTTCAGAAGTTTATCTTGAGAAAGCTTTTGATGGAACCGTTTGGAGACCCAAGCATCGCTTACCTAATGCTAAGCGACTGGGTGAAACAAGTATAATGATGTTAGTTCATCCTACTTTGACTGTTAAAGAAATAGAAAAAAGCTGTTCCGTTCTGCAAGAGGTAATGAGTTTAGCAACTAAATAAATTTCTTTATATATTAGTTGCTTTACATTTGAATCTGATATCTTTATCAGTTGGCTTCTTTATTAGTTAGTCGTTGTATATAAGGGCATTTATGTTGAACTTGAAAATAGCAATAGCTGGCACTGGCTATGTCGGTCTATCAAACGCTATGCTGTTAGCACAACATCATCAGGTAGTAGCTGTTGATATTGTGGATTGGAAGGTTGAACTGCTTAACAATCAAAAATCTCCGATTGAAGATAAAGAGATCTCTGACTTTCTGCAAAATAAGGCTCTTCATTTCACTGCTACTCTTGATAAAAATTTGGCCTACGAAGGCGCGGATTTTGTCATTATTGCAACCCCAACAGACTATGATCCTGAAACCAATTACTTTAATACAAAAAGCGTAGAAGCAGTAATTAGTGACGTAATGAGTATTAACCCAAACGCGGTGATGGTCATTAAATCTACAGTCCCTGTGGGTTATACAGCTGCCGCGCGTGAAAGATTTGGTACGAGTAATCTTATTTTTTCGCCGGAGTTTTTGCGTGAAGGACGTGCTTTATACGACAATTTATATCCATCCCGTATTATTGTCGGCGAACGTTCTGAGCGCGCTGAACAGTTTGCCGGGTTATTGAAACAAGGGGCTATTAAACAAGATGTGGCTGTTTTGTTTACCGATAGTACAGAAGCGGAAGCAATCAAATTATTTTCTAACACTTATTTAGCTATGCGTGTAGCCTACTTTAATGAGCTGGATAGCTATGCAGAGAGCCATGGTTTAGATTCCCGTCAAATTATAGAAGGGGTGGGCTTAGATCCCCGAATTGGCAGTCATTACAATAATCCCAGTTTTGGATATGGTGGATATTGCCTGCCTAAAGATACAAAGCAACTATTGGCTAATTATCGCAATGTCCCGAACAATATGATACAAGCCATAGTAGATGCTAACCGTACCCGCAAGGATTTTATTGCCGATTCAATAATGCGTAAAAATCCAGAGGTAGTAGGTATCTATCGTCTTGTTATGAAGTCAGGGTCTGATAATTTCCGTGCTTCTGCCATTCAAGGCATTATGAAACGCTTAAAAGCCAAAGGGATTGAAGTTGTTATTTACGAGCCTGAGTTAAAAGAAGCTACTTTTTTTAATTCCAAAGTATTAACTAATCTGGACGAGTTTAAACGCTGCTCTGATGTTATTGTGGCAAACAGGCGTAGCCCTGCATTAGAAGATGTAGAATCTAAAGTATATACCCGTGATTTATTTGGAAGTGACTAACAAGGAATAGTGAGACGTGACAATTAAAAAAGCTGTAATACCAGTAGCTGGCTTAGGCACTCGCATGTTGCCAGCCACTAAAGCTATTCCGAAAGAAATGTTGCCTTTAGTAGATAAACCGTTAATTCAGTATGTGGTTAATGAATGTATAGCAGCAGGTATAAAACAGATCGTTTTAGTTACCCATTCGTCTAAAAACTCAATAGAAAACCACTTTGACAAAAGTTTTGAACTGGAATCTATTCTGGAAAAAAGGGTGAAACGTCAGTTACTGGAAGATGTAAAAAATATATGTCCGAAAGACGTAACTATTATGCATGTGCGGCAGGGCGAAGCTAAGGGCTTAGGCCATGCTGTGCTTTGTGCTTTGCCTGTCGTAGGGGAAGAGCCTTTTGCGGTTGTTTTACCCGACGTATTAATTGATGAATACGATAGCAACCTGAAAAAAGATAATTTGGCCGAAATGGTGCAGTTATTCGAACACACAGGCCACAGCCAGGTAATGGTTGAGCCAGTGCCTATGCAAAACGTAAGCTCCTATGGTGTAGCTGATGTGACTGGGCATCAGATGCAAGCCGGTGATTCTAAACAAATGACAGCAGTTGTTGAAAAACCTGTAGTTGAAGATGCTCCTTCTAACTTAGCTGTCGTAGGGCGTTACGTATTTTCTGCAGATATTTGGCCTTTATTAAAGCGTACCCCGGTTGGTGCAGGTGATGAAATTCAGTTAACAGATGCTATCGCTATGCTAATGCAGCAGCAGCAGGTTAATGCCTATCACATTCGTGGTCGCAGCCATGATTGTGGCAATAAACTCGGTTATATTTCAGCCTTTGTTGAATATGCTTTACGTGATAAAGAGTTAGGTAGTGATGTGAAAGCCCGTTTAGCAGCCTTGCTCGGTTGATAATCGCTTTTCGAATAATGCCAGGCTCGTTCACGAGCCTGTTTTAGTTTCTGAAGGCAGGTTGCAAAGTGTAATAACAAAACTTGTTGTGTGATCTGTGAGGTTCTTTTTGAATAAATTATCGTCCAAAATGCTTTATCAGTTTTTTAAACCTATGATGGGCTTGCATCGCAATACTAAGCGTCTTGTTTCTATGCTGGCAGATGGCTGTATTCTTTTTACTGCTTGGCTCGGTGCTTATTATTTGCGTTTTGATAGCCTTGCTGTCCTGGCAGACGAAGCTTTTGTACTTAGTTTTTTAGCTGTCGCCTTTTTAACTTTAGTAGTGTTCAGTCTGTTTGGTTTATATAGGGCCGTAGTTCGTTATATTGGTTTACGTTCTATGTTGGCTATAGCCTCCGGAACTATCATTTCTGGTTTGTTGCTGCGTATGGTCACAGACGCAAATGCAGTTTTATACAGTGTTTCGGTTAATTTGAACTACGTATTTTTTTCCTTTGTCGGTATAGGTGGTAGCCGCTTATTACTGCGGGAGATTGTCTCTGTAGGTGGGCGTCACGCCCATCATAAAGTACTTATTTACGGAGCTGGCGCAAGTGGCAGGCAGCTACTTTTGGCGTTAGCCAGTAGTGTCGAGTACAGAGCCGTTGCCTTCGTTGACGATGACCCCTCGCTTAAAGGTGTCATGATTAAAGATGTAAAAGTGTATTCTCCTGACTGCATTAAAGAGGTTGTTACCAAGTATGGAATTAGCAAAATTCTGTTGGCTGTGCCTTCGGCGACCCGAACTATCAGAGCTGAGCTGATCCAAAGTTTAGAGCCCTTAGGATTACCTGTATTAACAATCCCGGGGATGGCCGACCTTGTCGACGGCAAAATGAAAATTGACGAGTTACAGGATGTAAAGATAGAAGATTTATTAGGGCGTGATGCCGTTACTCCTATTCCATCTTTGTTAACTGCCAATATCACTGGCAAAGTAGTAATGGTGACAGGTGCCGGGGGGTCCATAGGTTCTGAATTATGCCGGCAAATCATTCTGCAATCTCCGTTAAAACTGGTGTTGTTTGAAGCCTCCGAGTTCTCGCTGTACGAAATAGATAAAGAATTAAGTAGCACTATAACTAACCGTCAGTTAGATGTTCAGCTTATTCCAACCTTAGGTACTGTACTCGACCAGCAGCGCTTACAGGGCATAATGCAAAGTTACCAGGTGCATACTGTATACCATGCTGCCGCTTATAAACACGTGCCTCTAGTTGAGTTTAATGTAATAGAAGGGTTACGTAATAACTTGTTTGGGACCTGGCATACCGCTGAGGCCGCTATTGCTTCAGGTGTTGAAAC
This sequence comes from Rheinheimera mesophila, assembly GCF_000986865.1. Taxonomy (GTDB): domain Bacteria; phylum Pseudomonadota; class Gammaproteobacteria; order Enterobacterales; family Alteromonadaceae; genus Pararheinheimera; species Pararheinheimera mesophila. Next base: position 46,761 of record NZ_LAVS01000088.1, on the reverse strand, counting down.
CTTTGTGCTGATTTCAACCGATAAAGCGGTGCGCCCAACTAATGTGATGGGTACAACCAAAAGATTAGCCGAGCTTACGTTACAAGCTCTGGCACAGCGCCAAAGCGCTACCCGCTTTTGTATGGTGCGTTTTGGTAACGTGCTGGGGTCATCTGGTTCGGTGGTGCCTTTGTTTCGTAAACAAATTAAAAAAGGCGGGCCTATTACCCTGACACACGAAGATATTACCCGTTATTTTATGACTATCCCTGAAGCTGCGCAGTTGGTGATCCAGGCAGGTGCTATGGGCGAAGGCGGGGATGTGTTTGTACTGGATATGGGCGAACCGGTAAAAATTTACGACCTGGCGAAAAAAATGGTGCATTTAACCGGTTTGGAAATAAAAAATAAACAACATCCTCAAGGTGACATCGAAATTAAGATCACCGGCTTGAGACCCGGCGAAAAGTTATACGAGGAATTGCTGATTGGTGAAGACGAAAAACCAACCCGTCACCCCCGTATTAAGGCTGCAAACGAAGTGTGTTTAAGCTGGGGAGAGATGCAGGCATTATTAAGTGAATTAAGTGAAGCCGCACTGAATTACGATCTGCCTAAAATAAGAACTTTAATGCTGAGTGCTCCGACAGGCTTTAACCCAACCGACGGTATTTGTGATTTGGTTTGGCAAGCTCAGGTGTTGAATAAACAATAGGCGGAAAAATCATAATCAACTAAATAACTATTAATTACTATTTGGTTGTTGTGCCGGATTAGAAAAAAATGTAATGATGCTGTAAATAGGAAACTCAAGGGACATTTTTATTCATAGAAAGTTCATTTTTAGTAGGCTAAAACTGGTAGACGCTCAAAGGCTGTCCTAAGCTGATGTTCTTAAAACCAGTCATCTAGCAATTAAAGTTGATTACTCTGTGAATGAAGAGGGAGTGAAGGTGTGACTTGGATGATGTCGCTACCCCGGGCAATGAAGCGGGGCATATCTGTTGTATCTGATGCTATTTTTCTGTTGACTGCGTTATGGTTAGCCGGCTGGCTCAGTGGTACTTTATCGCTATCTGCCGTGTTACCAGAGCATAGCCTGGGTTTAATTACCTGGCTTGTAGTTAGTCTTGTTGTGTTTTACCTCCTTGGCTTATATCGCGCTATTTTACGTTACATGGCCCCGCAAGCAGTAGCTACTGTGATTAATGGTGTTACGGTAAGCACTGTCGCTCTGGCCGTTTTGTGTTGGTTTTTACCTTTGGATGATATTTTACGGTTAACCTTATGTTTTGCCGTAATAGCTGTGCTGCTAATAGGCGGCAGTCGCTGGGGCTTTCGCAGTGCTTTGCAGCTTAAGAAACAAAAAACGAAGAGCAGAGTGTTGATCTACGGTGCCGGTTGTTCAGGCCGTCAGTTACTGTACGCTTTACAAAGTGGTGATGAATACAAACCTGTTGTTTTTGTGGATGACAACACTGAGCTACAAAAAACTACTGTGTGTGGTTTAACTGTGTTGCCTTCTGAGCTGTTGGAAAAGGCGGTGGAACGCTATCGTATTGACAGAGTGTTACTGGCTATGCCATCCGCAGGTCGTGGTCGTAAACGTGAACTGCTCGAACTATTGTCGAGATTGCCAGTGCCGGTGCAAAGTATTCCTGGCATGGCTGATTTAGTCGCTGGCCATATGAAAATAGATGACTTACAGGATATTCGAATTGAAGACCTGCTGGGTAGAGAAGTTATAGAGCCGGACCAGCATCTTCTTCAGGCCAACATTAAGCATAAAGTGGTGATGGTTACCGGGGCTGGTGGCTCTATTGGTTCAGAGTTGTGTAGGCAAATTGTTCGGTGTAAACCGGCCGTGCTGATACTGTTTGACGTGTCGGAGTTTGCTTTGTACTCAATAGAGCGTGAACTGAACGCGGTGAAACGCAGGTTTGGTTATGCTTGTGTGATCAAACCTGTACTTGGGTCTGTGCAGCAACAAAAATTATTAGAGCAGGTGATGACCAATTTCCAGGTCAATACTGTTTATCATGCCGCTGCCTATAAGCATGTACCTCTGGTTGAATACAATATGGTGGAAGGAGTTCGTAACAATGTGTTTGGTACCTGGGCTTGCGCCGAAGCGGCTATAGCCGCTAAGGTTGAACATTTTGTACTGATTTCTACAGATAAAGCGGTTCGCCCCACTAACGTGATGGGCGCTAGTAAGCGGATGGCTGAGCTGGTTTTGCAGGGTTTAGCCAGCAGGCAAAATACGACCCGGATGTGTATGGTACGTTTTGGTAATGTGCTGGGGTCGTCTGGGTCTGTAGTGCCTTTATTTGCGCAGCAAATTAAGGCAGGCGGCCCGGTAACATTAACCCATAAAGAGATTACCCGCTTTTTTATGACCATCCCTGAAGCGTCACAGTTAGTGATCCAAGCCGGTGCTATGGCAAAAGGCGGTGAAGTGTTTGTGCTGGACATGGGGGAGCCTGTGCGGATTTACGACCTGGCGAAACGTATGATTCATCTTGCAGGGCTAAAATTAAAAGATAAAGCCAATCCTGGAGGCGATATCGAAATACAGATCACGGGTTTAAGGCCAGGTGAAAAACTTTACGAAGAGCTTTTGATTGGCAATAACGAGACAAAAACAGAACACAGCAGAATAAGGGCTGCCCAGGAGCAATGTTTGTCCTGGCCTGCGACTATGCTGCTACTGAACAGTCTTGATGTGGCCTGTCAGAGTTTTGACCAACAAATGCTCAGACAAATTTTACTGGATGCTCCTACTGGTTTTGCGCCCAGTAGCGAAATTTGTGATTTGTTATTTGTCAGTAGCCTTGGCAACGCAACAGTGAAAAAAGAACTGGTGCATTAAGCTAAATGCTGTTGGCAGCTTAGTTTTCCAGCTTTATTCAGGTTGGAATCTTGTAAACGGCGGGCAAAAAAAGTGCTTGTCGGCTGTACGAAAAACCTCTATTCTTAGGGGACTTTTTTAAAAGGGATGATGTGATGAAAAAATTAAGTGTGTTAATGGCTGCTTTATTGGCCGTTTCTGGCGTTGTAACAGCTCAGGAAGAAGAGTCAAGCTCTGCAACTGGTGCTGTAACAGCTACTACTGTTGCCGCAGGTGCTGTTGCTGCTGCTGCTCTTGCTGCTGTTATTTCTAATGCCAGATCAGATAAAGCTCGTGAGTTAGAAACTGATCCAGAAGCACAATGTGTTGGTGATGATCCGCTGGTTGGTGAGTTCTGTGTAGGTACTACAGTATTTGTATCTGGTTCTACCACAACGCCAGTGACTTTTACTTACGCTCCAAACTTTATCTAAGTTAAGTCAAATAAATAAAGCCGCCTTCTGGCGGCTTTTTATTGTCCGCTTTTAATGTTTATAAATTGGATACCATGCCTAAATTAGCCGCTGCCGTATTAACGATAACTTGTATTAGCCTTGCTGGCTGCTCCAATACTGTGGGTACTTTTATTGATGCCATGAAAGTAGCATTAAATCCTGGCGAAGGAGTGACATTAACCAATGAACAGTTGGCACGTCGTACCAAAGACGCTTTATATGTTACTGTGGGCGATTTACCCAGAGCTCAGCTCGCGTTAGATAAAACAGAGCATGGCCAGGACAAGTGGCGCTCGGCAGACAAGGCGTTTTTAGTGATGGAACAAGGCCGCATAGTTAAAACTGCAGGTTTTAGCAATGATCTGCTCTTTGTGACTAATACTGCAAAAGATCCACTGAAACAGCCTATGAGCAAAATTCAGCAGGGGCAACAATGGCAAAGTTATACCGATTGGCTCCAAAAGCAAGAAACTGGTTATAAAGTAACCTATGAAATTGTTGAAACCAGTACAGAAAAAATCCAGTTATTAGAACAGCAGTTCGATACCAAAAAAGTGACTGAACATGTAAGTTTTGCCAGCGGTGAAACTGCAACTAATTTGTTTTGGTTTGATTTAACCAGCGGCGTTTTATTAAAAAGCCGACAGCAGATTTCTCCTTTTTGGCCAGAGGTTGAGTTAGTACATATCAGTAATGCCGCCCGTTTGGCTGGCATAGCCAAAGCAGGAGTCAGCCAATGAAGTTGCTGTTTGGAGTTACCCTGGCTGTATTTAGCCTGTTGAATTTTGGTCATGCTGCCGGACCCGCAGTTTTGGTTAAACATAATGATCAATACCATGGCTTTATGCAGTTACCTCGGATCTCTGAGGTGTTAACCAGAGTCAATAGTCAAGCTCAGCTCTATTGGCCAGCGGCCCGCTTGTATAAAACTGATGATGAGGCTGTGGCTGAACTGGAACAGCAACGACAAGCCCTGTTGCAGCGTCTTGAGCAGTTACAACTTGTATACACTGAGGATGATGATACCGAGTTTGTTCAAAGTGCTAAATCTTTGGCTGTGCAAGTAAAAAGCTGGACCTTGGCTAAACAACTCCTATTGGTACTGGACCCTGAGAGAGTAAGAACCAAAGCACAATTAAATCCGAGATTATGGGCAGGCTTTTATAGTTTACAAGTACAAGCAAGGCCTGAGACTGTGAGTGTGACCGGTTTAGCAAAAAATTCAGAATTGCCTTTATTAGAGGGGGCAGAAGCTGCGGACTATGCAGATTTGTTGCAATTTCATAGCGGCGCGAGTTCATCCTTCATCTACATCTTGCCAGCTCAGCAAAAGCCATTATTGGCACAGATAGGTTTGTGGAATAAAAAGCGGCAAGACGTGCCCGCTGGGGCAGTATTGTTTGTACCTTTTGAACAGCGATTATTGCCGGCAGAGTTCGAAAATTTAAACCAGCAGATTGTTGAGTTATTGCAGCACAGGGTTGTTTTATAATGAAAAAGTTGTATCTGAGTACTGTAATCTCGACCCTGTTGTCTCCTGCGGTTGTCGCTGAAACCAACCAGCCCTTGCCTGCAACGTATTCGCAAATGACCCAGGGCGGTGTTGGTTTAATCCAAATGCCTACCGCTCGCCATAACCAGGCTGGCAGTTTTAGTCTGAATTATCAGGACAGCCAGGAATACCGTTTTTGGTCTGCGTCGTTACAGTTATTCCCGTGGATGGAGACTACTGTACGTTACACCGATGTGCGTACCCAACTTTACAGTCAGTTCCCTGGGTTCAGCGGCGACCAAACCCTGAAAGATAAAGGTATTGATGCTAAATTTCGGTTATGGCAGGAAAGTGAGTTTTTACCTGATTTGTCGGTCGGTTTTCGTGACTTTGGCGGTACCGGTTTTTTTGAAAGTGAGTTTATCGCCGCCAGTAAACGTATAGGACCATTTGATTTTCATTTAGGCTTAGGTTTTGGTTATTTAGGTAGCAAAGGCAATATCAATAACCCGTTTTGTCAACTAAAAGACAGCTTCTGTGACAGACCCGGTGGTTTTAACGGTTTGGGTGGCAAGATTGACTATCAACGATTTTTTAAAGGGCCTGCCTCTTTATATGGGGGGGTCGAGTATCAAACGCCTTGGGCTCCGTTGCGGTTAAAACTGGAGTACGATGGCAATAATTATAAACAAGACAGAGCAGGAGTGTTGCAGCAAGACTCTGACTACAACCTAGCCGCTGTGTACAGTGTTACTGAGTCTTTTGATCTGAATTTGAATTACCAGCGTGGTAATACATTTGGTTTTGGTGTCAATTACAAAATTGACTTTAATACGGTTAGTCAGGTGAAAATAGATCCACCGCCAATGGAAATTCCGGCTCAGCAAATTTTATCAATGGATACGTTGGATAAAGACCAACTGCGTCGTGATTTATACAACAACGCTGGTTTTGTGGTGAATAACTACGTAGTGAAAGACGACGAGATTCTGCTCAAAGGCACTCAGGTAGCCTATAGAGAAGAAGATATTGCCATAGACAGAATTGGCAGAGTATTGGCTAATCATTTACCTCAGCGCATTAAAACTTACCGGGTTGTGATTATTTCTGCCGACCTGGCTCTGGTTGAAACTGTTATTGATGCTGAAAAGTTTGTCAGTGCCGCACGTTACGAAACACCTGATGCAGATATAGAACAAAGTTATCAGCGTGTTGAACCTAAAATTCAGGATGAGAACTGGGCCGTGAAACGTAAGGATTCAGGTTTTGGATATGGCACTGAGCTGTTTTGGATCCAAACTTTTGGTAGTCCGGAACGTTTTTATATGTATCAGGGGGGGATGTTCGCCTCTGGCAGTTATCAGTTTAACCCGAATTTTAGTTTGCAGAGCACAGCGAAAATCAATCTGTTAACTAACTTCGATGAATTCAACTTTAAAGTAGATAATCAGAATACTGGTGTACCTCGGGTTCGTACTTTTATTCGTGAATATGTCACGCGAAGTGATGTCACTATGGATAACTTTTACGGTCACTGGAAAGATCAACTAACCAAAGATTGGTACGGACAGGCCTATGCTGGTTATCTGGAAACTATGTACGGCGGTGTTGGCGGAGAAATCCTCTATAAACCACTGGATTCATCTTTAGCTATAGGTTTTGATCTGAATTATGTGCGTCAGCGTGATTATGACAGCGAAGTAGCGTTTTTTGACTATAAAACTCTGACTGGTCATCTAAGTTTTTACTGGAAACCGGCCATGTTGGATGACACTCTGATCACAGCTAGTTTTGGTCAGTATCTGGCAAAAGACAAGGGAGTAACCATAGACTTTGCTAAACGATTCGACAGTGGCGTTATTGTAGGCGCTTATGCCGCTATTACGGATATGTCTGCTGCTGAATATGGCGAAGGTAGTTTCACAAAAGGTTTTTATGTGTCTATTCCATTTGATTTATTTTCATTTAAATCAGATACCGGACGAGGCCGTATACCTTGGATCCCCATTTCCCGTGATGGTGGCCAAATGTTGAATAAGCCTGTGAACCTGAATGCGTTAACCGAAGATCGGTCACCTTTCATACGCTAAGCTTTGATTGACAATACAAGGCCACTTTAACCAGTGGCCTTGTGCTTTATAGCTCTGATTAGACTGATGGTGGACACGTAATGAGCCAACTTACTCGTTTAAGCTTGCCTGGCTTACTGTTATGGCAACCCCAAGTTCATACCGACCCGCGTGGTTATTTTTTTGAAGTCAACCGTAACTCAGAGTTACAACAGGTGCTGGGAGCAACTGAGTTTGTGCAAGAATCCCAATCAGGCTCCTTTCAGCATGTACTTCGAGGAATGCATTACCAACTGGATAGACCTCAGGCGAAATTGGTCCGGGTGGTAGCAGGGCGAATTTTTGATGTCGCGGTAGATTTGCGCCGTCAATCACCCAGCTTTGGTCAGTGGTTTGGTATGGAGCTGTGTAGCGAGAAAAAGCAGCAGCTTTTTATCCCGGCAGGTTTTGCTCATGGGTTTTTGACTTTAAGTTCTTATGCTGAAGTAATCTACAAAACTGATCAGTATTATGACCCTGCGTCTGAACGAGCTATTCGCTGGGATGATCCGCAATTGGCAATACAATGGCCTTTGAATCGCGCCCCGATACTTTCCGCTAAAGATGCCAACGCAACGAGTTTTGCCAATGCAGAAGTCTTTTTAACTATGGGGTCAGAATAGATTTAATGATGAAGGTGTTATTGCTTGGGCAATCAGGCCAACTGGCGTCTGAACTCAGAGCCAGCGTGCCGTCGTCTGTTGAATTGAAAGTGTTGAGTTACACCGATTTTTGCACTCTTGCTGAAACCGAACTCAAACAACTTTTTATTAGTTTTTCGCCTGTCTGGGTGATTAATGCAGTAGCTTATAATCAGGTGGACCAAGCTGAAATTAATCCCGAATTGGCAATGGCGGGGAATTTTTACTTGCTGCAGAAGCTGCAGCGGCTATGCGTTTTAACACAAAGCAAGCTGCTGCATATCTCTACCGATTATGTATTTGATGGTGTAGCTAATACTCCTTATAAGGAGCTTGATCGAGTTCAACCTTTAAATGAATATGGTAAGAGTAAACGTGCAGCGGAGCTTTGGTTATTACAAGAGTATCTAGAGTCTAGCGTGATTATCCGCACCAGTTGGTTGTATTCATTTTATGGCGCTAACTTTGTCAAAACTATGCTGCGGCTGCTGCAAAGCAAAACTCCATTGAACGTAGTGCAAGACCAAATAGGGTCTCCCTGTTGGGCTCATGGTTTGGCTGAGGTGATTTGGCTGCTTATCATTCAGCAAAAGATTAAACAGGGGCTGTATCATTGGGCTGATACCGGCTTTTGCTCACGCTACGAGTTCGCGCTTGAAATTCAGAGTCTTGCTTTGGAGCTTGGCTTGCTTAGTCATAAGGCAGAAATTTTTGCAGTAAGTTCTGCTCTATTTAGCAATACCACGCCAAGGCCAGCTTTTAGTGCTCTTGATAGCACTTTATTAAGGGATAAGTTATCTCTCGGACAAGTTTCATGGCAACTGCAGTTAGCAAAGGCTTTAAGCTTATTCTCGCCTGCACAGTTTAATTAAGGATTTAGAATGAGTTATGTTTTATTAACCGGCGGCGCAGGTTATATCGGTAGTCATACGGCGTTGGCATTACTGCGTGCTGGCGAGCAGGTGATTAGTTTTGATAACTACAGCAATTCCAGTATGGAGTCGTTAAAGCGGGTAGAGCAGTTAGCTGGTAAGCCTGTTATTCAAATTGAAGGTGATGTGTTAGATGCTGATGCGTTGGCCGCTGTATTTGAACAGTATCCGATTAAAGCTGTCGTGCATTTTGCTGGCCTCAAAGCTGTGGGGGAATCGACGCAAAAACCTTTGTGGTATTACGAAACTAATGTTGGTGGCACTATTAAGCTTTGTCAGGTGATGGCGAAGTTTGGTGTAAAAAATCTGGTGTTTAGTTCATCTGCAACAGTGTATGGCGACGCGCAAAATAGCCCGCTGCCGGAGACGACTCCTACTGTAGCTATGAATCCTTATGGTCAATCCAAGCTGATGACGGAGTGGGTGCTGCGTGACTTGCACCAGTCTGATAAGAGTTGGAATATCGCTGTGCTGCGCTATTTTAACCCTGTGGGTGCTGATGCCAGTGGTTGTATTGGAGAGGATCCGAATGGTATTCCAAACAATCTGATGCCTTTTATCACGCAAGTTGCTGTAGGTAAACGTGCGCAGCTCCAGATTTTTGGCAAGGATTACCCTACGGCAGATGGCACAGGAGTGAGAGATTATATTCACGTGACAGATTTGGCGGCTGGTCATGTGGCGGCCTTACAGCACCTTTCCAAAGGTTTAGGTTTTGATTGCTTTAATTTAGGCAGCGGCGAGGGGTTATCTGTGCTGGATATAGTGACTCGTTTCGCTCAGATTAATCAGGTGGCAGTGCCTTATCAGTTTGTTGACCGGCGTCCGGGCGATGTGGCCCGCTATTTTGCCGATCCATCCAAAGCAAAAGCAGTGTTGGGTTGGCAAACTGAGCAAACTTTGGATGATATAGTGCGCGATAGCTGGAACTGGCAAAAAAATAACCCGAATGGTTATAGCTAAGCAGGCTCACAACATCTGCTGAATTTGTTCTTTGATAAAGTTGTATCTTTTGCGTTGATCTTTGGGCAGTTCAGCTTCGTCTATCACGTTCATGCATTTGTGGGCGAGGTAGATCAGATCTTCGTTTAAACGGCCGCGCTGGCTGATGGCTTGTAGTAAGTTCATCGCTATGCTGGCGTTGGCTGGCATAGTTTTTTGTGCTTCGAGGAAGTAGTTGATGGCTTCAGAGTAGTGGCCCAGGCTGTAGGCTTCCATGCCGGCATTATGGCTGGCCATCATGGTGGATCGTTTGTGACTGTACTTATCCTGTTCGGATAAAAACATCATATTCAGCGCTTTGTTATATAAATCAGCACTTTGCGATAGGGTGTTTAAACTGCCCATGTAGTGGTCGCTCATCGCCAGATTACCGGTTTCAAAATAAGCTCTGGCTCTGTCGAGTAAAGCGGAAGGTGATAACGTTTTGCCTAAACTCAGCTCTTCACTTTCTTGCAGCAGTGTTTTAGCTTTGTCCATTTTGCCTTCCAGTACGGCAATTCTGGCCTCGATTACCAGTTTGTCGTGTTCATAACTGGTGGGATGGAAACGTTTTTTCACGTCTTTTAAAAAATAATCCACTTTACCCAATACGGTACGTTTATCGCGTACAGCCAGGCCTTGCGCATTTTGGATCATGGCGCGGGCGTAGTTCAGCATATTGTCGGCCGTATCATAGATGGAGTATTTGGCGGCTTCGAGCAATTTACTGTGAACCCGCACCGCAAGATCCGGCTGATTATTGATCACAGCTAAATTGGCTAATACATGCTGGCGCAGGTAGTTTTTCGGCGAGGCTTCTGCAACAATCCGAACTGTATTAAAGGCTTCTTCGGTTTTGTTTTGGCTTAAATACAAGCGGGTTAACCAGTCGAGCGCTTCAATTTTAGTTTCTGGCTGATTCACCAGTTCAATCAACATGCCTTCCGCTTCGGTATCCTGCTCCTGATAGCCTTTAGCGACTGCGATGCCCAACTTGGCCCAGGGGAGCTCGCGAAAAGCTAATACCTCAGTGTAGAGCGCTTCGGCCTCTTTGTAGCGGCCAACTTTGACCAGCAGCTCGCCTTTGAGTCGTTGAGTGTAGGTGTGATGCACAGGGTATTGCTCCAGCGCGATGTCACAGGCCTGGATCGCATCGGGATAGTTTTCTTCGGCAATCATCTGATACGCGTATTTCAGCGCTCGTTTTACCTGAAAGGCCCGCTCTATACGACGTTCCAGCTCGGCATAACTAAAAGGTTTGAGCAGATAATCGTCAGGCAGGAATTCAATCATGCCGTAGACAGACTGACGATGACGTTCGCCGCTGACCACAATAAAGCAGCAACTGTGTTTCAGGCAGTGTTCGGCTTTTAAGGCTTCAAACAGTTGGTAACCATCGCGACCAATACCTAAGTTGTAGTCGCACAAAATGAAATCGAAATCGGTTTTCCGGCAGGCGGACATGGCAGTTTCAGCGTTGCGTGCGACAACAACATGGTCGAATCCAATCAGCGCCAACATGCTTTTCATGTACGCTATCACTTGTTCGTAATCTTCAATGACCAGAACTTTTTTTGATCGGTAAAATGCTCGCTTGGATACCACTGAAATCAACTCTCGTCGTGACAGCGGCTAGACTACCACAACAGCCCTGGCTTGCGGGACTGTGAATATGTAACTTTGTTTTGCCACAGCCAAGGCCATGCCTTTATTGCACTGCTTTTACCATAACTGCAATTGCTGTAGTCCTGCAGGGCAGGCGCCTTGCCGGATCCATTGCGCTAAGACTTTGGCCACATTAGGGTACTGCACTTTGTTATGCTGCACAGTTGAGGTTAACCAGTGCTGGATCACTTCAGTATTTAATGTTTCGGTACTCTGGCCCAGTTGCAATTGGGTCAGCGCCAGCGCGTTGGATTGTTGCTCCATCTGCCCCTGTAATGCTTTGACTAAGATGCGTTTTTGCAATTGTAATGCTTCGCTGACCAGCTCAAAACCGGCATTGCTGAGCACGGCAGAACAGTGATGCAAGTCGTGTTTAAACTGTTCCACGCAAGGGGCTGCACATTGAATATGGCCAAGCTGGCCGCTGCTCAGGCCAGGGCCATACAGATAAAACTGGTACTGAGTCAAAGGCATCAACCACTGGATCACCTGCTGTTGATCTTCAAAGGGTAAATACACCAGAACTTTGTGCGGATCGGCGGTATTGGTTGCCGGTTCTAAATCTACGATAGGTGGCAAAATTGGCTGATTGAAATGATGCCAATGCAGACCAATTTGTTGCTGACCCGGGGCAAAGAATCGAAAGATGCTGCGGCTTAACAGGCTGGCATGGCTTTGCGGGATCTGATGTAAAAATGCATATTGATGGCCAAAAGCGACAGAGCGCTTGTTCTGCAGCCGTGCCGCCCAGGCGGTAATAGGTTCAAAGTCGGTCAAGACCAGATCATAAGCTGAGCAATCCAATTGACGGATGTCACGCCACAGCTCCAGAGGTTTAGCGCGCAGCGCAGTTTTCAGATAGTTGATATGACCATGTTCAGTAACAAAGCTCAGGCCAGTTTTTACCTGATAGTCACCAAACTGTTGCATATCAAAAAATTGATCCGCAGGGCGGCCGGAAAATAAAAAATCAACTGTGACGCCCTCGGCTTGCAGGTACTTCCCCAGAGCGCGGGCTCTGCTGATATGTCCGTTGCCTGTAGCCTGCACACCATACAAAACCCGCATCAAGTTCTCCTGTCAGTCCCTCCAAACCAGCGCTTTAAAATGGGCGCGGCACATAGAGACATATTGATTATTGCCACCAATTTGCACCTGACTGCCAGTGGTGGCGGCGTTGCCTTGCTCGTCCAGTCGCACCACAAAGTTCGCTTTGCGGCCACAGTGACAAACTGTCTTTAATTCCACTAATTTATCTGCCCAGGCCAACAAGGCCTGACTACCGGCAAAGGTTTCACCTAAAAAGTCGGTGCGAAGACCAAAAGCCAGCACAGGCACCTTTAAATCGTCGACCACATAGGTCAGTTGTTTAACCTGAGCTTTGGATAAAAACTGGGCTTCATCTATCAGCACACAGTCCAAAGCCCCTTGTTGTTTCAGCGTTTTACAGGCGTGAAGAAAATCAAAGCCTGCATCAAAAATCTGTGCGTCCATCGACAAACCTATGCGCGAGCTGATTTTGCCAACCCCAAATCTGTCATCAATGGCGGCGGTAAAGAGCGCGACCGTCATGCCTCTTTCCTGATAGTTATAAGCACTTTGCAGCAAAGAGGTGGATTTGCCTGCGTTCATTGCCGAGTAATAAAAATACAATTGCGCCATCTGCGTGGTCTCATAAAGTGAAATCCGGCGCAGTATATACTCTTCTTGCATGAAGCTGCAGCATTACTCTGGCATAGCCTAACTATGGAAGATGACAGTAAGAAGACAATTGACGTTCCCTCGAAGGGGGAGCGCGTAGGCGCTGACCTTTTATATTGCGACTGCCTCAGAACTTAGGTTAATCTCTGATATCTTTACAATTTTTGATAATAGGGTCAGAGCAAGGCTCTGACCCCGAAAGGGGATATGATGGATAAGTGGTTGTTTGGTACTGTGTTAGTGCAGGTAGTGCTCACACTTTTTATAATGGTACTGATGGGGAAGCGTCGTTTTAAAGCGGCGAAAAACCGAGAGCTACCGTTTAAAGCCTTTAAATTGATGGATTTAACAGGTGCCAACGAGCAGGTGATCACGGCCAGCCGCAACTTTGATAACCAGTTTCAGCTACCTGTGTTGTATCTGTTTGCTGTGGCGTTTGCCTTGCAGTTTGGTATGGCCGATTTTAGCTTAGTGGTGTTGGGCGGGCTTTTTGTACTCAGCCGCCTGGCTCATGCATTTATCCATGTTGGCGCGAATCATGTACGTCTGCGTTTTGCTGTGTATGTATTTGGTGCTCTGATGCTATTGCTGTTCTGGCTGCGCTTGGGCATAGCCTATTTGCTCGCCTGATGACGGAGTTGCTTTGGCCTTACCTGAGTTTAGCCTTCAGTGCTTTTGTCTCGGCCACTTTATTGCCTTTTGGCTCAGAGCTGGTGCTGGCCGGATTGCTCACGCAAGGCTATCCGGCTTTGCTGTTGTGGGGCATCGCCACAGTATTTAACACGCTTGGCTCGGTGCTGAACTGGTATCTGGGCCGACAACTGCTTTTGTTTCAGCACAAAAGCTGGTTTATGTTTAAGCCAGGGCAGATAGAGCGGGCCAGTGGTCAGTTTCAGCGCTGGGGGTTGCCGTCATTACTTTTGGCCTGGTTGCCGGTGATTGGCGATCCGCTGACCTTGGTGGCTGGTGTGCTCAAAGTTCCTTTGTTTTGGTTTGTGGTGCTGGTAGGTTTGGGCAAAGGCTTGCGATATGCTGTAGTCATAGGCCTGATGCCTGTGGTTTGAATTAAATTTTGGAGATCTGATGAAGGCGTTATCTCTTTGTGCGTGGATGCTGGCTTTAGCTTCTAGTGTTGCGGCTGCACAACAAAGCCCAACTACAGCTCCAGCTACTGTGGTGAATTCTTCCTGGCAGTTGTTGCCACAGGATAATTTGCTGTATCTGGAGACCGATCAGGGTCGTATTGTGATTTTATTAGCACCGCAGTTTGCACCTGAACATGTGAAACGGGTGAAAGAACTGGTGAAGGCTGGTTTTTATGATGGGGTGACTTTTTATCGGGTGATAGAGGGTTTTGTTGCTCAGTTTGGTGTGCCTGAACATGAGTGGGGCAGCAGAGCTAAACTGACGCCGATGAAGGCCGAATTTAGCTGGCCTGTGCGTAGTAGCGATCCTTATCTTTTAGTACAGCGCCCGGATTTATTGGCCGAAGAAACGGGTTTTAATCAGGGCTTTGCGGTGGCGCGGGAGCAAAATCAGGAATGGCTGGTGCATTGCCCTGGTGTGGTCAATATGGCCCGTGCCAATGAACCTGATACTGCTGTCGCGGATATTGCCATTATGATGGGACAGGCCCCACGTCATCTGGACAAAAATATGTCCGCTTTTGGCAAAGTGGTCTGGGGGCAGTATGCCATCAATCGTATTCGCCGTGGTGAAGCCGTAGATGGTGGTGTGATAGGTTCAGCCGCAGCGCGCACTGTGATTAAGCAAGCCCGTTTAGGCACGGATTTGGCGCCAGACAGGCAGTTGCAACTGGAATGGCTGAACACCAATAGTTCGGAGTTTTCACAGTCGCTGGCTGAGCGACGTTCCCGTACTCATGTGTTTTATCAGCACAAGGGCAATGGCAATATGGACGTATGTTATCCACAAGTGCCGGTGCGTGAGGTAAAAGCTGTATAAAGCCTGTAAAACACAAAATTTGCTGGTCGATGACTGCATTTTCAGTCATCATGTGCGCCTTTTCTGTAGCGCTCCAAGGGGATTGCAATGAACTACGAATTAACGGCTGACGATTTAAACAGACTGAGTGTATTGGACGCTGAACAGCGTTACGACTACTTCATTCAGGCCGTGGCTGATCTGGAAAAGATTTGGATCCTGGTCGATGAAGAAGGTTTTGTGCTGGTTGATGCCGACGAAGAGCGTTGCATCCCGGTCTGGCCACATGCTGAATTAGCAGAACAATGGATCAACGGTGACTGGGCTCAGTGCCAGGCTCAGGCGGTCGATATTGCCACCTGGTTAGACAAATGGACCAGTGGTTTAGACGGCGACGAATTAGCTATCGCTGTGTTCCCACACGCGCAGGAACCTGGTGTGGTGATTGGCCCTGAAGAGTTCGCTGAAACTCTGATTGAAGCTACACAAGACAACGAATAATAATGCCGGGGTTAGAGCTGTCAGCTCTGACCCCCATATCAGCTTTAGAGCGAATCTTAGATTTGTCTGCGCTATCAACTCTGACCCTTCTATTTATTCTGCCCCGATATATCCTATGCAAAGTTATACCGCTATTTTTCTCCCCGAAGCTATTGATAACAATTCTTGATTAGATTATGATGCCCGTAGTTGAACTCGCAGGTGCATTTATGTACGTTTGTCTTTGTAAAGCAGTCACAGATAAAGCCATTCGCCAGCAGGTGGAAGCGGGCGCTTGTTCTATGCGTGAACTGAAACAAAATTTGGGTGTCGGTACTCAATGTGGCAAATGTGTTTGTCAGGCCAGCGATATTTTGGATGCTGCTTTATCTAAACAGGCATCACAACAACGCATTCCGGTGTTGATGATCAACAACTCCCGTCCGGCTGCCTAAGCACTTTTCTTAATTTTTATTCATAAAATCAGCATTTAAAATTAAATGGGCTGCATTTTTTGCTGTGGCTAGGCATAATATTGGCATCTTTTTCTGAGGTAAGCCTTATGACTAACATTGCGAAGGTAGCAATAGTGGGCGGCACCCACGGCAACGAATTCTCCGGTATTTATGCGATTCGCCAGTATCAGGCCAATCCGGCTTTGATCCAGCGCCCAAGCTTTGAAACCAGCACTTTGTTTGCCAATCCTGAAGCGTTTAAAGCCAACAAGCGATATATCCATAGTGATTTAAACCGGCAGTTTAAAACGGCTGATTTGGCTAATCCTGATTTGACCAACTACGAACAAAGCCGCGCCAAAGTGATCAATGAACTTTTAGGGCCAAAAGGCAATGCCAAAACCGATTTGGTGATTGATTTACACAACACCACCAGCAATATGGGCGCATGCCTGATCATGACCCAAGCCGGACCTTTTTATAATCAACTGGCGGCTTATGTGAAGATGAAAATGCCGGAGGCTATTATCTCCCGTGATGAGGATCATTTAGCCGCAGAAGATCACGCGCTGATGTGTACCCTCGGCCGTTATGGTGTCATCGTGGAAGTAGGGCCACAATCTCAGTCTGTGCTGCGTCAGGACGTACTGGAGCAAATGCATCAGATGACGGCTCATATTCTGGACTTTGTCGAGCTGTACAACACCCAGAGCCTGCCTGCGCTGCCCAAACGTACCGAAGCTTATCTGTATCTGCACAGCATTAAATTGCCGATGAATGAAAAAGGCGAACGTTTGGGTATGGTGCACAAAAATGTGCAGGACAAAGACTATCATCCGATCCACCCCGGCGATCCTATTTTCACTTTATTTGATGGCACTGAAGTGCCTTACGACGGCGACAGAGTGGTGTATCCAACCTTTATCAATGAAGCCGCCTATTACGACAACAATCTGGCGATGTCGCTGAACGACAAAATCTGGATTGAGCTGGAATAAGCCCACGAGAAATCGAAAAGGAGCCAATCGGCTCCTTTTTGCTATCAGCTTATTAAAGCTGCACGTAGCTGGCTTTTTTCTGGATAAGTTCGATGGCGTAGTTGTCAGGGTCGCGCACAAAAGCGATTTCAGTGGTGCCACCTTTGACCGGACCGGGTTCGCGGCTTATGACACCACCTTTAGCGCGAATCAATTCACAAGCTGCATAAACATCATCTACTTCCAGAGCGATATGGCCATATGCCGTGCCCAGTTCGTAGCTATCCACGCCCCAGTTGTAGGTGAGTTCTAATACTGCGCCTTCGCTTTCATCACTAAAACCAACAAAAGCTAGGGTGTATTTGTATTCAGCATTCTCTGAAGTACGTAACAGTTTCATGCCAAGCACCTCTGTGTAAAAAGCCAGAGAGCGCTCTAAATTGGTGACGCGAAGCATTGTATGTAATATGCGCATAAAATTTCCTTAATCGACTTTTTCGCCGATTTTAGCATACCGCTGTCCAGCGAAGGACGGCTGGATCGTAAAAACAGGATAGGCTGTGCCTATCCGTAGATAGTCTGTTATCTCTTAATCTTCCTGATAAGCCGCACGTTGCAACCGGTTTTGCACTGCCGCCCATTGCTCATCTATTGGCGGCTGTTCCAGTAGAATAAGTTCAGCACCACTCTGATCGGCCTGATAAAGCTGTTTATACAAGATACGGCCATAATCGTGCGCATTAGTTGGCATAACACAGTGCCAGTGCGGTTTTATGTTAGCGGCTAGATCATGCAAAGACAGCACTGCAAGTTTTAACCTTGTACTGGCCAGTACTGCATCAAGCTCTATGGCTGAGACACAACGCAATCTGGTTTTTGGCTGATAATGAGCCGCCACATTGCCCGACACTTTCACCTGATGTTGCAGAGGACTTTCAACCTTCTGCCCTAACACCGCTTCCAATTGAGCTGCGCTGACAGGCCCTGCGCGCAGCACCTGAACAGCGCCATCCATCAGACTGACAATAGTCGATTCAAGGCCAAACTCACAATCACCACCATCCAGCACCGCATCTAATTTGCCTGCCATCGTCTGCATCACCTGCTGCGCGCTGGTGGGGCTTAATTGCTTGTATGGATTGGCAGAAGGCGCGGCCACCGCAAGCTGATGGCTGGTCAGCAGCTCGAGTAACACCGGATGAGCGGGTACCCTTAAGCCTATGGTATCCAAACCGCCGGTGACCACTGGATCGACGTGGTCGGCTTTTTTCAGTAACAAGGTCAGAGGACCTGGCCAAAAGGCTTGTGCCAGAGCAAAAGCCTCTGCAGGTATATCTTGCGCCCAGTCATGCAGTGCGCTGGCCGCATGCACATGCACTATCAGCGGATGATCAGAAGGTCTGCCTTTGGCGGTAAAGATGTTATTCACAGCGCTTTTGTTGCGGGCATCCGCCGCCAGACCATAGACGGTTTCTGTCGGCACAGCAACCAGCTTGCCTTGTTTTAACAGCTCGGCAGCAATCTGTCTGTCTTTGGCCTGTTCTGAGTGTAACATCAGGGTATTCAGCACGATTTAACTCCGGTATTGCAGGGTCTAAGTTAAGGATTACAGAGTGGACAATAGGCTGGATCAGCCGAAGCTTCAGGTGCAAGCTCCTGCTCGGTATAACCACAACACTCACATTTTTTCAGATAATATTTCACGCGCTCTGTTGGATAACCGCAGGCGGAGCAGGGCAGACCCAACTGCAGCTCTTTACGCCAAAAGTCGGGGCTCTGACAGGTCGGACAAAGGGCTTGTAACCGCTGCGCCAGTTGCACTGCCGCTTGCTGAATATATTGCTGCCGGGATGGACAAAAGTGCGCGCGTAAATCGGGAGAAAGACGAAGGCGTTGACTAAGTTGGGTTGCTGATTTGAGTAATTTAGCCTGCTCTAACGCCTCAAACACAGCATGAAAACCAACCAGGCCTTTGATCATGCCCGCACTGTGACTGATGATCCAGCCTTGGGCTGCATCATGCTGTAGCAGATGCTCACGCAGCAGAGTGAGCTGATCAGTGTCAAGATCAGACAAGGGCACAGGGCCACTGGCTGAGGCAATGATGTAGTGATCTCTGCTGCTGTCATACCAGCACAAAAGTTCATGATCCCAATTCAGTAAACCCGGCAGCGGACCGCCGCCAAAGCTGCCCTCACTGCCGATACCAAAGCTCAGGCCAGTGATTTGACTGGCCAGTTTCGCTTTGGTTTTAACACAATCCAGCGGGCTGAGTGTGCGGGGGACTTCGCCGGAAAAGGTGCCTAAGCTGTCGGTGTCAAAACTGTCCGTCAATTCTACTTGTACACCAGCTTGTGCTAAAGCGGGTGCAATCAGCGACAACTTATGATGTTTGGTCAATAAGGACGCCCGTTGCGCTTTAGCAGTCATCTACTGTCCTTGTCCTAAGGTAAAGCCCGGCTTACCGTTAAAGCTGCACAGGTTCTCAGTTTTGATCACATCCAGCTTGTCGGCCGAGATCTGGCTGAGCAGACGGATAACATCGCTGTACGTCAGTTGTGTCAAACCCGCTTTGAGCATAAAACGGCAGCGCCAGTGATCGGTGCAGAAGGTTTCAGGAAAGCCATCAGGCCAGACTTTAACGCCTCTGTTGGTGATCATTTGTAACTGCAGCTCTGTGGTTTCCAACTGCTGCAGACGCTGCGCCAGCTCGTCGGCACTGTGCTGGTTCTGATGTAAAAAAACATCGACCCCGACCAGGATTTTCGTTGCACTGGCCTGCGGTTGATGCGCGACAGTCACACCTTTTTGCTGTTGCGCTGAGTTGTGGTAACTCACGGCGCTGAATTTCTGAGGTTCGCTGCCCAGTCGCGCTATCACAGCGTCGGAAAATTGGTCGGTTGTCACCAGCACTTTGGTATGCTCACTTTTTAAATCTTTGGTATGAATGCCATCTTCAATAGTTTTTAACCAGGCATTGTGGATTTTTTGCGCTACATCCGCCTGGCCTATATGCACCAGCATCATCACGGCCGCCAGCAACAAGCCACTGGGGTTGGCGATATTCTGCCCTGCAATATCAGGAGCACTGCCATGAATGGCCTCAAACATCGCCACCTGCTCACCTATATTGGCGCTGCCCGCCAGACCAATACTGCCGGACAATTCGGCAGCAATATCGCTGATGATGTCGCCATACAGGTTGCTGGTCACTATCACATCAAAAAGCTCCGGCCGGGTTGCCAGACGGGCGCTGCCAATGTCTATGATAAAGCGGTCCTGTATTATATCTGGATATTCTGCGCCAATCTCCTGAAACACCGTATAAAATAAACCATCGGTCATTTTCATAATGTTGTCTTTGACCATACAGGTGACTTTTTTACGGCCGTGGTGACGGGCATATTCAAAGGCGTAACGGATTATTTTCTCACAGCCTGGTCTGGTGATCAGTTTAAGGCATTGATAAACCTCATCTGTTTGCCGATGTTCAATACCAGCGTACAGGTCCTCTTCATTTTCTCTGATAATCACCAGATCCATAGCCGGGTGTAAACTATGGACATAAGGTGAGTAGCTGATGCAAGGTCTGACATTGGCATACAGCCCCAACGTTTTCCGTATCGTGACGTTCAGACTTTTGTAGCCAGAGCCAGAAGGCGTGGTGATTGGGCCTTTAAGAAAGACTTTGGTGCGGCGCAGGCTTTGCCAGGCATCAGGCCTGATCCCTGAGCTGTGACCTGCCAGATACACCTGTTCACCTATATCGATAGATTCGGTCAGGATCCGCGCTTTGGCTGCGCTTAACACTTTTAACGTAGCCCGGGTGATCTCCGGACCTATGCCATCTCCCATCGCTACAGTGATAGCGACATCTTCACTCTGGGCTTTAGGCTGGGGGCTATTGTGAGTTGTATGGTGTTCGCGATAAAGACAGTCGTTACTCATGATTTAATACTCCGTTTTGCCACTGAGCGCACTTTATGTCAGTCGATGTATAAACAAAAATGCTTTGTTCTAATTGCATCTATAGCTTTAAAGCTATAGATTGAGTTGATGTTTTATCTGATGGAGTTGCACTGATGCCTGCTTCAACCCTTGCCCGATTTCAGCGTATTACTCCCCAGCAACTGCGGGCTTTTGAAGCCACTGCGCGTTTGTTGTCTGTCACCAAAGCCGCACAGGAACTTTATGTCAGCCAACCCACTGTGTCTGTGCAGTTGCGCGAGTTAGCCGCCACCACAGGGCAGCGATTATTCGAAACTACAGGCAGACAAATTCGCTTAACTCAGGCCGGTGAAGAGCTTTATAAAGCAGTTCGTGACGTAGCGGCCTGTTGGCAACGCTTTGAATCCAGAATTGCAGAAATCAATGGTTTGGTCAGTGGTCGTCTGCGTATTGCCGCAGTAACCACTGCTGAGTATTTTGTACCCGACTTGTTGGGACCATTTGCTGCCGCGCATCAGGGGGTAGAAATTGAACTGGCGATTGAAAACAGAGACAGGGTAGTCGGGCGGCTGCATCAGGGCATAGATGATCTGGCGGTGATGATGATGCCGCCGGATGATTTACCGCTGGAGCGGATCCAGTTTCAGATCAATCCGTTGGTGATTATTGCCTCGTCAAAACATGCTCTTATCGATAAAAAGATTGAACTGAGTGAGTTAAGCAACGATCGCTGGTTGATGCGCGAACCCGGCAGTGGTACCCGGATGGCGGCAGAGCAGCATTTCGACGAACTGGGGTTTAAACCTAATGTGGTGATGAGTTTAGGCAGTAATGAAGCGATCAAACATGCGGTGGCGGCTGGTTTGGGCATTGCAGTGCTGTCACAGCTTGCTGTACAACCAGCGTTATGGCCAGGCCGTTATACGACCGGCGCGGGCACACAACACAACGGACCATCAGATACAAGCGTGCTGCTGCAGGCCGGACTTGGCATTATGCAAGTGAACAATTTCCCTATTCTGCGGCGTTGGTCTGTGGTCTGGCGAAAAGACAGTCCGCTTTCGGCAGCAGCCCGACATTTCCTTGATTATCTCCAGGCGTCACAATCCGAACCAAAGGTGTGAATATACTGATTTTATTCGACTTTATCTTTAAACTCACAGAGGTCTTCAATCAAACAGCTCCCGCATTTAGGTTTGCGCGCTATGCAGGTGTATCGGCCATGCAATATCAACCAATGATGCACATCAAGTTTAAATTCGGCGGGCACCACTTTGAGTAACTTCTGTTCCACTTCATCAACATTTTTGCCGGGCGCAAACTTGGTTCTGTTGCTGACACGGAAAATATGGGTGTCGACCGCGATAGTGGGCCAGCCAAAGGCTGTGTTTAAAACCACATTGGCCGTTTTTCGGCCTACGCCGGGCAAGGCTTCTAAGGCTTCACGGTTTTCCGGGACTTCGCCATTGTGCTGATCCAGCAAAATACGGCAGGTTTTGATCAGGTTTTCTGCTTTGGAGTTAAAAAGCCCAATGGTTTTAATGTAGTGCTTTACGCCATCTACGCCCAAATCATAAATAGCCTGAGGCGTATTGGCGACGGGGTAGAGCAGACGGGTGGCTTTATTGACGCTGACATCCGTGGCCTGAGCCGATAGCAACACAGCCACCAGCAGTTCAAAAGGCGAGTTAAACTCCAGCTCTGTGGTGGGCTTGGGGTTGTTTTCCCGCAAGCGCTGTAAAATCTGAATACGTTTTTGTTTATTCATGAGGTTCGTTTCAAATCTCTGCGGCGTATCACTGAGCGGACACCTGAGTGACCCGAGCTCTGCTGATTTTTTGTTCGACAGGTTTAGCTTTAGCTGCCGCTCGGGCATCTATAGCATTTTTACCTGCAATCAAAAATCCCATCACTAAAAAGGCGCCAGGTGGCAGTATCGCCAATAAAAATTGGTGATCGGCCTGGTACAAATGAATGGTCAGCACAGTGGCCCAATCACCGAGCAATAGATCGGCTCCGGCAAACAAGGTACCTGCGCCTATCACCTCACGCACGGCGCCTAAGGTGCAAAGCACCAGCGCAAAACCCGTGCCCATCATCAAGCCATCAAAAGCGGCCGGTAGCACCGCATTTTTAGAGGCGTAAGCTTCAGCGCGGCCAATCACTATACAGTTAGTGACGATTAGTGGAATAAAAATACCTAAGGCCTGATACAGGTTATACATAAAAGCATGCATCAAAAGCTCAATCACAGTCACCACTGAGGCGATGACCATGACAAAAACCGGAATACGGATTTCATTCGGTACATAGTTACGGATCAGAGACACCACAGTATTGGTGCTTAGCAACACCAGCATAGTAGCCAAACCTAAACCCAGTGCACTGGTTAAACTGGTGGTAACAGCCAACAAAGGGCAAAGCCCCAATAACTGCACTAACCCCGGGTTATTTTTCCACAGGCCCTGGCGAATTATTTCCTGATAATGATTCATGGTGTCAGGCTCCACAATTGGCTGGCAACGTGGCCAGTTCGGGGTGTTGCTGAATATATACGGCAGCATTTTTTACCGCTTTGACCACGGCGCGGGGCGTAATAGTGGCACCGGCAAACTGATCAAACTGGCCACCATCTTTTTTAACCGCAAAACTCTTGTCATCGGCTGAGGCAACCGTTTGGCCATTAAAGCTGAGGATCCATGGGTTTTTACGCAGCTCAATTTTATCGCCAAGGCCCGGGGTTTCTTTATGACTCAGTACCCGCACCCCAATAATTTCGCTGTCCGGAGTCACGGCAGCCAGTACTTCAATAGCACCGCTATAGCCATCAGGTGCTGTGGTTTCCATCAGGTAGGCTTTGAGCTGGCCGTCAGTGCGATAACGGTAGATTTTTTGTTGGGCGTCTTTGCCCAGTAACTGAGTGTCCAGCACAGCTACACAGTCATTGAGTATGTCAGTTTGACCGGCAAGTTCAGGCATCACCTCAACCAGAGTGCTTAGTTTGCTGGCAAGCTGCTGCTGTTCTATTTCTGTTTTAGTGATTTCATTAACCGCGGCCACAGCAAACACACAGAGTACGGCTGCAGTGCCCAGCAGCAAGGCATTTTTTGCAACAGAACTTAGCATCAGCGCGCTCCTTTAGGTTTATGGCCGTAAGTGCGGGGCTGGGTATAGTAGTCAATTAAAGGCACTGCCATATTCGCCAGCATCACGGCAAAAGCAAAAGCATCCGGATAACCGCCATAACTGCGGATCACAAACACCAGTACACCGATCAGGGCGCCGAATACTAGCCGGCCTTTTTCAGTGGTTGACGCAGAAACCGGATCGGTGGCAATAAAAAATGCCGCCAGCATAGTGGCCCCTGAAAAAAGCTGAAATAGCGGACTGGCGTTGGTATCAGGCGAGATCAGCCACGCCAGTAAACTACAGGCAAATAACGAGCCTAATACCGCCACCGGAATGCGCCACTGAATGACTTTTTGTTGTAGTAAAAACAATCCACCGAGTAAATAAGCCAGATTCACCCAAAACCAGCCTTCACCGGATAACCAGCCAAACACAGGCTTTTTCATACTCTCTGCTGTGGTGTAGCCCTGAGATAGATCGGTTTTTAACGTATCCAAAGGCGTCGCCATGCTAATGCCATCGGCATCCTGACGTAATTGGCTGACGCTGTAACCGCTGCAGCTAAAGTCGGTGAAAATAGCACAGACTGCATCAAGCGGACCTACAGGGATATGCTGCACCGGACTTGCCGGCAACCAACTGGTCATGGGCAGGGGGAATGAAACCAGTAACAACACATAGGCTGCCATAGCCGGGTTAAACAAGTTATTACCCAAACCGCCGTACAGTTGTTTGACCACTATGATGGCAAAAGCTGTACCTATCACCACCAGCCACCAGGGTGCATAGGAGGGAATAGCAACAGCGAGTAACAGAGCAGTGACTAAGGCGCTGTGGTCCAATAGTTTAACTTTGATTTTTTTACTGCGCAGAGCCAGCACGGCGGCTTCAGAGCACCAGGCCGTGAGAATAGCTAACAGCAGTTGGATGAAAACACCATAACCAAAAAAGTAAGCCTGGACGGCAATACCCGGTATAGCCGCCAATGCCACCAGCTTCATCAACTGGGCTGTGGTTTTTTGGCTATGCTGGTGCGGGGAGCTGGCGATTTTAAAACTCATAACGGCTCACTGTTTTGTTGTTTTTTTGCTTTAGCTCTGGCTATGACGGCGGCAATAGCGGCTTTTTTTGCATCTTGTTCTGGCGTTGACTCTGTGGGCACTGCAACGGGCTCTGCCACGTCAGTCGCAGGCGCTGCTTCCGTCTGGGGTTGCTCCGCCAGCTTTTTCGCCTTAGCACGGGCTATAGCGGCAGCCACTGCGGCTTTTTTCGCATCGGCATCAGAAGCCGCTGTCTCTGCAGGTGCCGGTTCGGCAGATACTTCAGATTGAGCTTCTGTCTGCTTTTTCGCCTTAGCACGGGCTATAGCGGCAGCCACTGCGGCTTTTTTCGCATCGGCATCAGAAGCCGCTGTCTCTGCAGGAGCCGGTTCGGCAGATACTTCAGATTGAGCTTCTGTCTGCTTTTTCGCTTTAGCTCTGGCTATAGCGGCAGCCACTGCGGCTTTTTTCGCATCGGCATCAGAAGCCGTTGCCTCTGCAGGAGCCGGTTCTGCCGCTACTTCAGATTGAGCCTCTGCTTGCTTTTTCGCCTTAGCACGGGCCAGAGCTGCTGCTATTGCGGCTTTGCGCGGATCTTCAGTCTGCTCTGAAGTTTGAATCGAAGCCGGTTCTGCGGTTTGAGCTTGCTGTTTTTGCTGCTGATACGCCAAAGCTTCGGCTTTTTTCCGTTCACGCTCAGCAATAATTTGTTCTTTATCCAACGCAGGCGCCGCCTGTTGTTGGGTCCGTTCTAACGCCTGTTGCACCGCCGCAGCACTTTGAGACGCCAGACCGCTGGCTTGTTGCTGGGCGACACGCTGAGCGGCTAGTTGCTGGTTACGTTCCAGACGTTCTTGTTTCTCGCGTTCCAAACGTTCAGTGCGGGCATCAAAACGGGCTTTAGCTTGTTCAGCTTTTAAAGCTTCGCGCTGGGTTTCACGAATTTCGGCTTTGGCGACACGGTAATAATGCACCAGCGGAATTTCGCTGGGGCAAACATAAGCACAGGCACCACATTCAATGCAGTCAGATAAATTGTATTCGGCCAGTTTGTCCTGATCTTTGGCTTTGCTGTACCACAGTAACTGTTGTGGTAATAAGCTGGCAGGGCAGGCATCGGCACAGGCACCACAGCGAATACAGTCCATTTCTTCACTGGCGGCGCCCAGCTCATGTTCTGTCGGTGCCAGAATACAGTTGGTGGTTTTCACCACGGGCACAGACCAGTCTGCGATGGCAAAACCCATCATTGGACCGCCGACAATAATGCGCTGCTGCGGTTCTGCCTGAAACCCACAGGCATTTAATAAGTCAGAGATGGGAGTGCCAATCAGCGCCAGCACGTTTTGTTGTTGGGCTAAGGTTTCACCCGCTACTGTCACCACCCGGTGGATCAATGGAATATCATCCAGCACGGCCTGAGCTATCGCAAAAGCAGTCCCTACGTTTTGCATCACAATACCAATGTCCAAAGGTCTGCGACCTGCCGGGACTTCTTTGTTGGTTAATAGCTGGATCAGTTGTTTTTCGCCGCCAGATGGGTACTTAGTCGGTACTTCGCGAACAAAATAGTTATCCCGTTGGCCTATGGCCGCCTTGAGCGAGGCTGCCGCTATCGGTTTATCGTCTTCAATGCCAATCAATACCGCTTTGGGACTGAGCAGTTTCACCAAAATCTCAATACCGGCAATAATGTCGCTGGCGCGTTCCTGCATCAGTAAATCATCGGCCGTGATGTAAGGCTCACACTCCACTGCATTGATGATCAGATAATCCACAGGCTGTTTGACGTTGACCTTAATATGAGTCGGAAAACCTGCACCGCCCATACCAGAAATCCCCGATTCCTGAATGCGTTCCAGCAGGGTATAAGCATCGGCCTGTTCCGGATCCAGCGGTTTACGCGGTCGCCACTCGTCCATACCATCCGGTGCCAGAATCAGGGTGGGTTCGGCTAAGCTGGAAGGATGAGTGCTGGTATGCAGTTCAATCGCCAATACAGTGCCTGAAGTAGGCGCATGCACAGGTACTGCCATCGCATTATCGGCCTGAGTCAGGGCCTGACCTTTGAGCACCCGATCACCGACTTTCACCAGCAGTTTACCCGCCACACCAATATGCTGGCGCAGCGGTATATATAACCGATCAGGTATGTCCAACAGCGCGACCGGCTTTTGATTGGTGCGCTCTTTACGGCTGGGCGGATGAATGCCACCGTGAAAGTCCCAGACTTTTCCTGCCTGGATCTGTTGAAATAAAGTAGGCAAGTCAGGACTCCAGTACTTTCACCGGGATAGCCTTTAAGTCCCACTTCCAGCGCTCAATACTGCTGGCCAGTGGCACCATATCAATGCAATCCACAGGACAAGGTTCAACACATAAATCACAACCAGTGCATTCGTCGGTGAGCACTGTGTGCATTTGTTTAGATGCGCCGACAATAGCGTCAACAGGGCAGGCCTGAATACATTTAGTGCAACCTATGCACTCATCTTCGCGAATAAAAGCCACACGTTTCACTGCCGGCGTTTGCGCTGCATCCAAAGGTTTGGCTTCAACACCCATTAAATCAGCCAGTTTCTTGATGGTGGCGTCACCGCCCGGTGGACATTTGTTGATGTCATCACCGTTGGCTATGGCTTCGGCATAAGGCCGACAGCCCGGATAACCACATTGACCACATTGAGTTTGTGGCAAAATTTCATCGATTTGTTCAACCAGCGGATCGGCATCTACCTTAAAACGGATAGCGGCATAGCCCAGCACAGCGCCAAAAATCAGCGCCAGAATACCCAAAGCCCAGAGGGCAGTGATTATAGACATTTATACTTTCACCAAGCCAGTAAAGCCCATAAAGGCTAAGGACATTAAACCTGCGGTAATCATGCCGATCGCAGCCCCTCTAAAAGAAACCGGTACGTCAGCAGCAGCCAGACGCTCCCGCATGGCCGCAAATAAAATCAACACCAAAGAGAAGCCCACCGCGGCACCAAAACCATAAACGACGGACGAAAAAAAGTCGTGGCGGGCATTTACATTCAACAGTGCCACACCTAATACCGCGCAGTTGGTGGTGATCAAGGGCAAAAAGATGCCCAACAGGCGATACAAGGTTGGGCTGGTTTTATGCACCACCATCTCGGTAAATTGCACCACCACAGCAATCACCAGAATAAAAGCTAAAGTGCGCAGGTACAGCAAATCCAGCGGCTGTAATAAGTAGAAGTCCACCAGATAACTGCAAAGCGAGGCCAGGGTCAGCACAAAAGTAGTGGCCATCGACATACCAATAGCGGTTTCAAGTTTTTTCGAGACCCCCATCACAGGGCATAAGCCGAGAAACTTCACCAGTACGAAGTTGTTCACCAGCACTGTGCTGACCAGCAACAGCAAAAATTCCGACATAAAAGAACCCCAGAAAAAAGTCGCGCTATTATGAAGCTTTGTAAGGTCTGAAACAACAGCACTGAACGCGAATGGCCGTTATCTGCCCCTGTGGCGCCGGATACTATAAAAATGCAGGGGCTGGTGTTGTAGCCGCCCTTCTACACGAAACCGCGGTTTAGCTGGATAGTGCTAAAAAGTGTTATTCCAGTGGGGCAGGTTTACTTAAGAAGTAGCCTTGGATTCCGTCGATTAACAGCGATTCCAGCATTTGTTTTTCTGCCGCAGTTTCGACGTTTTCGGCAAACACTGCCACACCGATGCGGTGTGCTAAGTCGACCATCAAACGAACAAAGTACTGATTGTTTTTATCTTCTTCTATCTGTCGGGTGTAGCTGCTATCCATTTTGACGAAATCAGGTTTTAAATCGCGGAAAAACTTGAAAGAGGTAATACCTGCGCCGAATTTCTCCACTGTTACCCGGGAGCCGTACTGATGCAGCATATCAATCAGACGCTTACTTAATTTCAGATTTTGCTGTAAACCCCATTCGCTGATCTCAAATACCAAACGGGGGGCAAGCTCGGTCTCTTTTGCTAAACGTCGTTCCAGATAACTGATAAAAGCTTCGTCCTGCACCGCATGAGCCGACAGATTCAAGCCAAAAATCTGGCCAGGATGATTGGCAATCAAAATCAATGCCTGTTCTACGATGAGCTGTTCTATCTCGATCAGCTTGTCAAGTTTTTGTGCCCTATCTAAAAACAAGGCGGTAGGCAGCAGTTGATCCTCGCTACTGCGAAAACGCACTAACAATTCCGAATAGGTTTTACTGGTTTTATTCAAAGGCTGAATGGGTTGTGCCAATAAACTTATGCGCTGACCTTGCAGGACTTCATCAATTAAATGCCGCCAGTTTTTTGTGCTAAAAGACGACTCTGCTGTCTGCTCCTGGCTGTCGGTCAACAGATACCATAAGTTCGTTTGTTTATTGGCGCGGCTTTGTTTAGTTTTTGCCAGACTTAACGCTGTATCCGCCATCGCCAGCAATTCACCCAAAGGTTTGCCCTGAGCGACCTGAACTACAGCGGTTAAGGCCACTGAATCGAGCTGCTTTTGTTGCTGATAACTGTCGAGGTTTTGCTGCAGCAGCGCGATCAGCTCCTGGGTTTGTTCCGGGGCCATTTGCACAAACAATACACAAAAATCTGTATTATTCAGGCGGAACAACGGACTTTCATCGGACAACTGCGGCAGTTGTTTGAGTAAGTCCGCCATCTCTTTAATATACAGATCCCCTGCCAGATAACCCTGCTTATGATTGATCTGGGCCAGACTGTGACAACGGACTACTAAAAATACCGACTGATGTACCGCATTAGCTGCTTTGAGTTGTTGTTCGTAGTAACGGACAAACTGCTGGCGGTTTGGCAGGGAGGTCAACTGATCATAAAGTGCCAGCTCCAGCAGATAATCTGTTCCAGAGGTAGTGCTTTGCGGTTGCAACGCCTGCACTAGTGCCGGAGCTTGTTGCACTGCAGCTTCTATCGGATGGGGCGGCAGCGCTTTTTGTTTCTTTGGCCGCCCAGGCTGCAAGTAATAAGGCAAGACCCCTAACAGCAGCGGGCCAAAAAACAAAAACAAACTAAAAAGTTCAAGTGTGCGCAGTTGCTCAGACAATTGAGGTAAAAACTCAACCTGTAAATTATGTGCCTGATCCTGAACTAAAGCCGGGGTCAATGGACGGTCGAATTGAGTCAGGATCCAGGAGGACAGGGCATAGTCAGCCATGGTGTTGCTTTGCTCATGCAATACGACACCGTCCAGTTGACTGACTTTTAAGTAAGGTAAATCGAAACTGCTACTTAATTGCCGGGTCAGAATTTTGGTATCGCCAGTTAAATCACTGGCCAGCATTTGCTGAATAGCACTGTAATGCAGTTGGTATAAGCTGTGAATTTGTTGAGCGGCGGCAAACCAGAACAGCCAAAGCGCTAACAGAGCCGAGACCAAAGCGGCAGTCCAGTGACTCAACGCAACAAAGGATGGAGACTTCATAGCAGGCAACCCATACTGAATTTTTTGTCCGAGCTTGAATATCAAAAAATAAGCTTAAGTTATTTCAAAGAAAAACACTAAGAAAAAGAGACAATTAAGAGAGGATACAGGATGTACTTTAGGTGGCTCCCCAGGTTGGACTCGAACCAACGACCTACGGATTAACAGTCCGCCGCTCTAACCGGCTGAGCTACTGAGGAATTGTATACGGTTATTTGATTGTGATTATTTCAGTTGGCTCCCCAGGTTGGACTCGAACCAACGACCTACGGATTAACAGTCCGCCGCTCTAACCGGCTGAGCTACTGAGGAACTGAAATAACATGTTGAGACTACAGTGGCTCCCCAGGTTGGACTCGAACCAACGACCTACGGATTAACAGTCCGCCGCTCTAACCGGCTGAGCTACTGAGGAACTGTGTTCTGCAACGGGGCGCAATACTAATGCCCGTCTTAAACACTGTCAACACTTTGCCCGGAGCTTTTTGATAAAACAAGTTTACTTGCTGTTTGTTTAGCCAACCCCGGTAGAAAAGCTGTGCAATCACAAATTTGGGCTATGCACAAGCTATTCGCCGTTTGGTCATCAGGCTGATTTTTGACAAAGTCAGGCCAATAAAGGGCTAGCGGAAGTTACCCACAGAATCTGTGGATAAGTCTGTGAGTTGTTGGCCTGACAGTCAGGCTAAGCCTTAATTGATAAGGCTTAGCGGCAGATCAATAGGTTTGCGACTAATTTTTTATTCCTTAAAAAACAATAGCTTATTAAATTGAAAGAACTGAAACTTTATGCAGAACAGCCACAGAGAAATAAAATTTCTATGCAAAAGCAGATTGTGAACATTTTTTCTAATTCTTGTTCAGTTTTACACCGATTTAGTCGCATTGCAGGTAGTGCCGCCTGTTACTTTTCTCTACAATAGCGCCACTTGCGTTTAAGCTGACTGTTATGAACCACTCCACTTCGAAACGTCCTGATCTGCTCAAAGGTGATATTCAGGCCACGATGAAACAAATGACCGTGCCTGTGTTATTTGGCATGATCACCCTAATGTCTTTTAACCTGGTTGATACGTTTTTTATCAGTATGCTGGGCACTGCAGAGCTTGCAGCGGTCAGCTTTACTTTTCCTGTTACATTTACTGTGATTAGTCTTGCTATTGGCCTGAGTATCGGCACTTCGGCTGTTATCGCCAGAGCCTTGGGCAGTGGCGATCAGCAAAGTGCCCGTAGTGATGGTTTAGCGGCGTTGTGGTTATCTGCCTATTTAGTGATTGCCTTATCTATAGTGGGTTACCTGACCATAGACCCCTTGTTCCGTTTATTAGGCGCAAAAGAGGATACCTTGCCTTTTATCCACGACTATATGGATATCTGGTTTTTTGGCGCAGTGTTTTTAATCACCCCTATGATTGGCAATGCGGTGTTAAGAGCGGCAGGGGATACCAAAACGCCCAGTATCCTGATGGCCTGTGCCGGCTTATTAAATGCAATTTTAGACCCTATTCTGATCTTTGGCTGGGGCCCGGTGCCGGCGATGGGGGTGGCTGGAGCCTCACTGGCCAGCCTGATCTCCTGGTTGTTAGGTTTTGGTCTCATTCTTTACCTGCTGATGGTGCGCCGTAAACTGGTTGATACCGGGCATCAGCCTTTTGCCGAATTTATCCGCATCAGCCGCAAAATTTTGCATATAGGTTTACCCGCAGCAGGGGCTAATATGCTGACCCCTTTGGCGATGGCGATTTTAACGGCGCTGATGGCCAGTTACGGTGCTGAAGCTGTAGCAGCTTTTGGAGTGGGGGCCCGTATTGAGAGTATTGCCTCTTTAGTTGTATTGGCTCTGTCGATGACCTTGCCACCTTTTGTCAGCCAGAATTATGGGGCTTGTGCCTATGATCGCATTGATACCGCGTATAAAAGTTGTATCCGATTTATTCTCCGCTGGCAGTTGTTGGTTTATCTGGGTTTAGCTGCCTGCGCCTGGCTCGTGGCTGACGTTTTTACTGACGATCCGTTAGTGGCGCAGTACATTCGCTACTTTATCTGGATTTTGCCTCTAGGTTATGGCCTGCAGGGTATTATTATTCTGACGAATTCGTCTTTTAATGCACTGCATTTACCACTCAATGCCTTGCAACTGAGTGTGATCCGCCTCTTTGTTTTTTATGTACCTTTTGCTTATCTGGGTGGGGTGATGGGTGGCGTAATAGGGGTTTTCGCAGGAGGCCTGATTGCCAATGCCTTTACTGCCAGTCTGGCCTATTACTGGTTTAAACGTAAATTAGCTGCGTTAAGCATAAGCGGGGGAGTCTGATGCGTTGGGGGACTGAACTGGTCTGCTGTGGTTTGCCTGCTGTTATTTTAGATGGTGTGTCTGTATGAGCCGTAATTTCGAATTGGTATCCAACTATCAACCTGCCGGTGATCAGCCGACAGCCATAGCCAAACTGGTCGAGGGGCTGGAGGCTGGCTTAGCACATCAAACCTTATTAGGGGTCACAGGCTCAGGCAAAACCTTCACCATGGCCAATGTGATAGCTCAAGTGAACCGACCTACACTGATTATGGCGCACAACAAAACGCTGGCGGCTCAGCTTTATGGTGAAATGAAAGAGTTTTTCCCGAATAACGCAGTCGAATACTTCGTGTCGTATTACGACTACTACCAGCCTGAAGCTTATGTACCGGCCAGTGACACCTTTATTGAAAAAGACGCTTCTATTAACGAACATATAGAACAAATGCGTTTATCCGCGACCAAAGCGCTGATGGAACGGCGTGATGTGGTGATAATTGCTTCGGTATCGGCTATTTATGGTTTGGGCGACCCGGAATCCTATATGAAGATGCTGTTGCATCTGAAAGTGGGCGATATCGTTGATCAGCGCTCTATCCTGCGTCGTCTGGCCGAATTGCAATACAGCCGCAATGACGCCGCTTTTGAACGCGCGACCTACCGGGTGCGTGGCGATGTGATTGATGTGTTTCCGGCTGAATCCGACGAAATAGCAGTGCGGATTGAGCTGTTTGATGAAGAAATAGAGCGCATCAGTTTGTTTGACCCGCTGACAGGGGCAGTGGAAAAAGTAGTCAGCCGCTACACTATTTATCCAAAAACGCACTATGTCACACCACGGGAAAAAATCCTCGAAGCGACAGAGAAAATTAAAGTAGAGCTCAAAGAGCGGCGCGCTCAACTGTTGGCGGAAAACCGGCTGATTGAAGAGCAGCGTATCGGTCAGCGCACTTTATTTGATATTGAAATGATGGTGGAGTTGGGCTATTGCTCCGGCATCGAAAACTATTCACGGTATTTATCCGGCCGGGCTGAGGGCGAACCACCACCCACGTTGCTGGATTATTTTCCAGCCGATGGGTTGATGTTTATTGACGAGTCGCACGTCACCATTTCACAAATTGGCGCTATGTACAAAGGCGATAGGTCGCGCAAAGAAAACCTGGTGAACTATGGCTTTCGTTTGCCGTCTGCGTTGGACAACAGGCCGCTGAAGTTTGATGAGTTTGAATCCATAGCACCACAGCGGATTTATGTCTCGGCGACACCGGCAGATTACGAGTTAAACCAGTCAGCCGGTGAAGTAGTGGAGCAGGTGGTCAGGCCTACAGGTTTAGTCGACCCTGTGATTGAAATCCGGCCTGTGGCGACTCAGGTCGATGATTTAATGTCGGAAGCTATGCGCTGCGCCACATTAGGCGAGCGGGTATTGGTGACAGTGCTGACCAAAAAAATGGCGGAGGATTTAACCGATTACTTAGCGGGTCATGGCGTTAAGGTGCGATATTTACACTCAGACATCGACACGGTGGAGCGGATGGAAATTATCCGCGATTTACGCTTAGGTGTGTTTGACGTGCTGGTGGGGATCAACCTGCTGCGGGAAGGTCTGGATATTCCTGAAGTGTCTTTGGTCGCTATTCTGGATGCAGATAAAGAAGGCTTTTTACGCTCTGAACGCTCGCTTATTCAGACCATGGGCCGTGCTGCACGCAATCTGTCCGGTAAAGCTGTGTTGTATGCCGACCGCATAACAGGCTCTATGCAGCGCGCTATCGATGAAACCGAAAGGCGGCGCGCCAAACAGATGGCTTTTAATGCACTACATGGCATCACACCAACCGCTATTAAGAAGAAAGTGTCGGATGTGATGGATCTGGGGCAGGATGCTGAGTTACCAAAAGTGGCAGAGAAAATCAAACTGGCCAAAGGCAAAACGCCTTACCAGTTGCAGGCTGAGATCAAACAACTGGAGCAAAAAATGCTGCAACATGCCAAAGATCTGGAGTTTGAACTGGCCGCGCAATTGCGCGATCAAATTCATCAACTACGCGAAGCTTTGCTGGAGATTTAATCAGATCCATCAGTTTTTTCCTGTTTTGTATGATTATCTGTTTGATATTTATACATTTATTTACAGGTTCGTTCAGAGAGCATTAACTTTCACCCT
This sequence comes from Rheinheimera mesophila, assembly GCF_000986865.1. Classification (GTDB taxonomy): domain Bacteria; phylum Pseudomonadota; class Gammaproteobacteria; order Enterobacterales; family Alteromonadaceae; genus Pararheinheimera; species Pararheinheimera mesophila. Next base: position 12,035 of record NZ_LAVS01000088.1, on the reverse strand, counting down.
TTTACACTGCCTGCGTTTTCTCAACCAAAAGGTAGTATTTATGAAACGTTCTATGCTCGCTTTACTTATCGCTGTAGTGTCAACCGGTGCGGCAGCGAACAGCTATCAAAATGAAACTTCGGTCGATTATGCCAACAGTGAGATCAATGGTGTTGATTTGGATCTGTGGCAACTGAAGCATCAGTATTTCTTTAATCCAGTAGACACGTCTGGCAATACGCCGCGCGCTGAAGCTGCATTTATCAATAAAAACGCCAGTGTTTTCGGTACTTTATCTCGTTTGTCCGCTGATTCTGAGGATCAAAACGGCTGGTCAGTGGGTGGTGAGTATATGGACCAAAGCCATAACTTCTACGGTAAGCTGGAATGGCTGCATTACAGCGGCACAGACTATCAGGAAGTAGATGGTACTGTAGGTTATTTCATCAGCAACGATTGGTTAGTGGGTGCTATTTTCGAACACAGCCGCCCGGATCAAGGTGGCAGCAGCACCAACTATGGTGTGATGACTAAAAAGTTATGGGATTTAGGCACTGGCGATATGATCAACCTGGAAGCCAATATCCTGGACTACCGCAATGATTCAGCCACCCGTTACGGTGTCGGTGCGGATTACTACTTCGGCAAAAACTTCTCAGCCGGTGTAGGGTATCAGTGGATCTCTGACGGTGTATTAAGCGAAAGCGAAGATAGCCTGAGTTTACGTACGAAGTGGTTTGCTTTACCTAACCTGTCATTATCTGCCAGCGTTGCCTTTGATGCGCTGGAGACAGGGGATGATGTGTATCAAGTAGGCGCAAGCTACCGCTTCTAATGCCCGTCGTACTTGAAGCTGCAGCTTTGTTGGCTGCGGCATCTCGCCCCAGTCGCATAGTCAGTTATGCGATTGGGCTCTCAATGTGTTGCAGTATTCGGACTGGAATAAACCCAGTCCCTACCGTTTTTCCACGGCTATTCACTCTCAGTCAATTGCTGCCAAATAGCTTTTGCGACAGGCCCAAGCTGTTGATCTTTATGTCGCACCAACGCCACATCGCCCTGTATATGCTTTGGAAACTCCTGGGGTTTTAACTGCACCAATGCACCACTGGCCAGTTCGGTTGTCACCTGATGCCGCGCCACCATACCCCAGCCTAAATGAGCCAACAGCGCCTGTTTCATACATAAGCTGTTGTTGACTTTCACCCGTCGGGCCGACTGCAAGGGCAGTAATTTACCGCTGTCAAAACTCAGTGCTTCTGAATTAGCCACCAATTGCGGTAGTTCAGCTAGCTGGGCCTGATGAGTTAACGGCCCTGCCAGTTGTTGCAAAAATTCCGGACTGGCAACACACAAAATATCAAAACTGCCAATAGAGACAGCCTCAAACTCGCCCAGACTGATAAACACCGGATACCAGGGGCTAATGGCTAAATCGGCCTGCTGGTGTTTGAGCTTTTCCAGCGCCTGCAGCCGGTAATCACAACTTAACAGCAGTTCGGTGTGAGGGAATTGCCGTTGGGCCTGACGGATAGCAGGTAAAAAAGCGGTCAAATCAACAGCTTCATCAAAGGCCAATCGCAAACTGGCTTCAGCACCACGGCTTAAATGTTGGGCCAGAGATTTTAATTGCTCACTTTGATGCAGAAGTTGTTGAGCTTGCTGATAAAAACGTTGCCCGGCTTCAGTAAATTGCAGGCGATATTGACTGCGATCCACTATAGTAAAACCGCATTCCTGTTCCAGCTTTTTTAGCGCCATACTCAAAGCCGGTTGGGTTTTATGGAGCTTCACCGCGGCTTGCAGCAGGCTTTCACTGCTGGCTACGGCATCAAGGATATAAAGTTGCGTCAAATTCATCAATTTTTCTTATATAGAAGTGAAATAAATATAAATTTTAATGTTAATGCTGCTTTTGTATAGTGCAATCACACAACAAGCTGTGTCGTTAGAGCAAAAAAGGGAAAGATAGACATGTCCAGACAGATGTTAAGTGCGCTCTTGTGTATGGTCTCTATTGTGGGCTGCTCCAAGCCTGCAGAAACAACAGAACAACCGCAAAGCAGACCGGTAAAATTGCACCTGGTGCAGGATGGTCAGCAAAAATTGATCCGCCAGTTCCCAGCGATAGTCGAGCCGACTGAGAATGCCCGTTTAACCTTTCGGGTCAGCGGCAAATTAATACAATTCTCCATCCGGCCTGGTCAGGAAGTCAAACAAGGTGACGTGTTAGCCCGTTTGGATGCAACTGATTTTAAACTCAAAGTGGAGCAGGCACAGGCGCGTTATCAGTTGTCCAAAGCCCAGTTTGACCGCGCCGCCAGCCTAATAGGACAAAAACTGGTGTCGCAGGCCATGTACGATGAAGCCAAAGCGCAGTTACAGGTGGCGGAAGCCGATTTAAAAACCGCTCAGACCAATTTGTCCTACACCGATTTGGTGGCTCCTTTTAGCGGCATAGTGTCGCGTTCTTTAGTGGAAAATCACGAAAACGTCGCCGCCCAGCAAGCCATACTGGAGTTACAGCTCAAAGGTATGGTGGATGTGGTGATCCAGGTGCCGGAAGATGTGATAGCCCTGGTAAAAAAAGACATTAGTTATCAGCCGGATGTGATTTTTGATTCCTACCCAAGCCTGAGCTATAAAGCCAGCATTAAAGAGTGGGACACCCGGGCTGACAGTGCAACCAACAGCTTTAAAGTGGTGTTTAGTATGACTGCGCCCCAGGAATTTAACGTGCTCTCTGGCATGACGGCTAATGTAGTGGCTGATATGAGCCAACTGATGCGCACGCAGGATTCTGTGGTGGTGGTGCCAGCTACCGCTGTATTTGCTGCCAATGATTCACCGGCTGATGCTTCCGAGCGTTTTGTCTGGGTGTATAACGAGGGTGTTGTGAACAGACGAGCCGTGACTGTCGGTCGGATCACTTCTGCGGGTATTGAAGTTTTATCCGGCTTAGCTGTTGGTGATCAGGTAGTGACAGCGGGAGTTCAGCAGTTGGCAGAAAACCAACAGGTTCGGCCATGGCAACGTGAGCGGGGTCTGTAAGCTATGGATGTTGCTCAGTATTTTATAAAAAATAAAACCTCGTCCTGGTTGGTGACGCTGATCCTGCTGATTGGCGGCATTATGGCTTATTTCGGACTGGGGCGGTTGGAAGATCCACAGTTTACGCTAAAGCAGGCACTGATTATCACCTCTTACCCTGGCGCTTCGCCTTTGCAGGTTGAAGAAGAGGTCAGCTACCCGATTGAAAACGCCATTCAGCAGTTGCCTTATGTCGATCATGTGACTTCTATTTCTACCAGCGGTACCTCGCAAATTATGGTGGAGATGAAAGGAATTTATCGGGCAAACGAGCTGAAACAAATTTGGGATGAATTGCGGCGTAAGGTGAACGATTTAAAACCTGCGTTACCTCCCGGAGTACAGGCCCCTGTGGTCAATGATGACTTCGGTGATGTGTACGGTATGTTGTATGCCATCACAGGCGAAGGTTACTCAGACGAGGAAATTCGCGATTATGTCGACTTTTTACGCCGCGAACTGGTGTTGGTCGATGGGGTTGGCAAAGTCTCTGTCAGTGGTCGGCAGCAAGAGCAAGTTGTGGTCGAAATATCCCGCTCCCGTCTGGCTTCATTGGGTATCCCTCCGGCTCAAATTGCCAGTTTATTACAAACTCAGAACGTGGTGAGTAACGCCGGGGCTTTACGCTATGGACCTGATCGGATCCGTATTCATCCGACAGGCGAGTTTCAGTCGGTGCAGGAACTGGAGCAACTGATCATCAGTAACCCTGCCGCTAAGGAGCTGATTTATTTAGGCGATGTCGCCAAAGTTTATAAAGACGTGCAGGAAGTACCGAGCCAAATCTTAAAGTTTAATGGCAAGAATACCTTGACCTTGGGGGTGTCGTTCAGTCAGGGCGTGAACGTGGTGGATGTCGGAGCTATGGTCACTGCACGGATGAAAGAGCTGGATTACGCCCGTCCTGTGGGGATGGATATCAATACCATTTACAACCAGCCCGCTGAAGTGCAGGCCTCGGTTGGAGGTTTCGTACTGAACCTGGTGGAGTCCGTTGCTATTGTGATCGTGGTGTTGCTGGTCTTTATGGGACTACGCAGTGGCTTTTTAATTGGCCTGATTTTACTGCTGACTGTGCTGGGTACCTTTATTTTTATGCAGCAAATGCAAATTGAGCTGCAGCGGGTATCCTTAGGCGCCCTGATCATAGCGCTTGGGATGCTGGTGGATAATGCTATCGTCATTACCGAAGGCATTTTAATCGGTATGCAAAAACGTCTGACGATCAGCCAATCGGCCTCGGCCATCGTAAAACAAACCAAATGGCCGTTATTAGGTGCAACTGTGATCGCCATTACCGCCTTTGCGCCTATAGGGTTGTCCAGCGATGCCACAGGTGAGTTTGCCGGTAGCCTGTTTTGGGTGTTATTGGTCAGTTTACTGCTCAGTTGGGTAACGGCTATTACTCTGACGCCGTTTTTTGCCAGTTTGTTTTTTAAGGAAGAGCTAAACGCCGGCGCCGATACCACAGCACCGCAAGCTGAACTTTATCGTGGTTTTATTTTTGAAGGCTATAGAGCGGCGCTCACTGCTGTATTACGGTACAGGGTGCTGAGTTATACGCTGATGGCCTTGTTGCTGGTGCTGTCGGTCATCGGCTTTTCCAAAGTAAAACAGGTGTTTTTCCCTGCGTCCAACACGCCGATTTTTTTAGTCGACTTATGGCAACCAGCCGGAACTGATATACGACAATCGGATGCAGAAGCATTGGAGGTGGTGCGCTACTTACAATCTCTGGATGGTGTTGAGGCGGTTACGTTAACTTCAGGTCGTGGTGCCGACAGGTTTATGCTGACCTATCAGCCGGAACGTTTTTATGCAGCCTATAGTCAGTTGGTGGTTCGGGTTGAGGATAAATCACTGCTAGCGGGTCGTATGGCAGACGTCAGCTCATACATCAACGAGCAACATCCGGGTCTGTTGCACAAGTTAAAACGACTGGATGTCGGGCCTTCGACGGCCGCGAAACTGGAAGCCCGTTTCAGTGGGGCGGATCCGAATGTGTTGCGACAACTGGCAGAGCAAGCCAAAGCCATTATGGCGCGGGACCCGGGGACCCGTAACCTACGCGATGACTGGAGCAACAGAGTCAAAGTGATCCGACCGCAATTTAATGAAGCTCTGGCACGCAGAGTTGGGATCAGTAAGCAGGATATTGACGATGTGCTGCTGACCCACGTCAATGGTCGCACTGTGGGTATTTATCGCGATGGCACCCATTTATTACCTATTATCACCCGTGCACCGGATTCAGAACGGCAAAGTGTGGATGCGCTGGCAGATTTACAGGTGTATAGCCCTAAACTGAATCGCTATATTCCGATCAGTCAGGTGGTCAGCAGTTTTGCGCTGGAGTGGGAAGACCCACAGATCATGCGTCGTGACCGTAAGCGCACTGTCACAGTGATGGCCGATCACGATATCTTAAGTGATGACACTGCGGCCTCTTTGTTAAAACGAGTCAGGCCACAGATCGAAGCTATCCCTCTGCCTACAGGCTACAGCCTGAGTTGGGGCGGCGAGCTGGAAGCGCAGACCAAAGCGCAAAAAGCCTTGTTCAGCTCTTTGCCGATGGGCTATCTGGTGATGTTTGTCATCACTGTGTTGTTGTTTAACTCGATGCGTGACGCACTGGTGATCTGGGCCTGTGTGCCCATGGCTTTGATTGGTGTCACACTGGGATTGGTATCGGTTAATGTACCTTTTGGCTTTCTGGCGTTGCTTGGTTTTTTAAGCTTGTCAGGCATGCTGGTGAAGAACGGTATTGTGTTAGTGGATCAAATAAAACTTGAGTTAGGTCAGGGGCTAGCGCCTTATCAGGCCGTCTATAACAGCGCGGTCAGCCGGGTGAGGCCTGTTTCTATGGGGGCCATTACCACTATCCTGGGGATGTTACCTCTGGTCACAGATGACTTTTTCGCCAGTATGGCGGTGGTGATTATGTTTGGTCTGGGGTTTGGCACTATCCTGACATTGCTGTTTTTACCTCTGATGTATTGCTCCATTTATCGGATCCCATCCAAAACCTAAGTGAACTGGCTGCCAGCTCATATCCTTTATGCTGAACACTGTGAGCTGGCAGCAATTTTAAGTTTATCTGCGGATAGCTCTGGCTTGTGTCGACTGTTAGTGGTAAAAACGGGGCGATATGATAAAAAGCTTTGAAAATGGATTTGTTTAGAATGAAAAAACTCGCTCTTTCTCTGGCGTGCAGCCTGGTTTTTGCTGTGACTGCTGCAGATCATTTACCACCTTTGCCTGACTGGCAAGGTTCCAGCCTGAACCTGATGAGGCCGGCACAGCATCCCTGGGTTACCCCGGCAGAAGTCTCTGATTTAACTGAAACGCCCGACTATGACACGACAATGAAGTATTTAGAGCGTCTGGCGGCAAGCACCTCCTTGATTAAGCTCGAAGTGATAGGCCAAAGCCCACAAGGGCGTGCTATTTATCTGGTCAAAGCCGGTGCCGACCCTGACATGATAGGACGGGACAATAAACCAGTTTTGCTGGCTCAGGCTGGTATTCACAGTGGTGAAATTGACGGTAAAGATGCAGGTTTAATGCTGTTGCGTGACATAGTGCATGGGGATAAAGCGGAGTTATTAAAAGAAGTTAACTTATTGTTTATCCCTATCTTTTCAGTGGATGGCCATGAGCGTAGTGGTAAATACAACCGTATGAATCAACGGGGCCCTGCGCTGCAAGGCTGGCGTGCTACAGCGCAAAATCTGAATTTAAACCGGGATTATATGAAGGCAGAAGCGCCGGAGATGCAGGCGCTGTTGAAGGTGTTGAACAGTTATCAGCCGGATCTGTATTTGGATATTCACGTTACAGACGGTGAAGATTATCAATACGACATTACCTATGGTTTTAATCAGCCTTTTGCGGCAGTAAGCCCCAATGCAGCCAGTTGGCTTGCCAGCAGTTTCCGCTCTGAAGTGGATCAGGCGTTGACGGCTGCGGGTCACATTCCGGGGCCTTTGGTCTTTGCGCATGACAGTTCTGATTTCAGTAAAGGACTGGCGGGTTCTACGTCTTCACCACGTTTCTCCACGGGTTACGGCGATTTGCGCCACATTCCGACAGTACTGGTCGAAAACCACAGCTTGAAGCCTTATAAACAGCGGGTACTGGGAACTTATGTCTTGCTGGAGCAAAGTTTAAAATTACTTCAGCAACAAGGCACTGTGCTGAAACTAGCGAAAAGGGCCGATGAAAATGCCAGACCAGAGCGGCAGGTATTGGCCTGGAAGGCCAGTGAAACTCCAGACTTTATTTCGTTTAAAGGCGTGGAGTCTGTACAGAAAAAAGATCCGATCAGCGGTGTCAGTTATCAAACCTGGACAGGCAAGCCACTCCATTATGAGCAGTTTCCGGTGTACTGGGAAAAAGAACCTGCAGTAGAAATTGACGTCCCCAAGGCCTATTGGATCCCGCCTGAGCAGCAAGAGGTCATCGCCAAACTGGCATTGCACGGTGTGCAATTTACCAGCTTAAAATCGGCCAAGACCATCCAGTTACAGCAATTAACTGCGACTTCATACCAATTTGCCGACAAGCCATTTGAGGGGCGCTTTGCGGTGAAAGCGGAATTTAGCCGCAACTGGCAAAAGATCCGCTTACCCGCAGGCTCAGTCCGGGTCAGCACAGATCAGCCGTTAGGTGCGTTAGCTGTGGCATTGTTAGAGCCGACAGCACCTGACTCTTTGTTTAGCTGGGGTTATATGCTGGGGATGTTTGAACGGGTTGAGTACTACGAAACCTACGCCATAGTGCCGTTAATTGAGACCGCATTAAAGCAGGACAAGAAACTCAAAGCTGAATTTGAGGAGGCCTTAAAGCAAGACAAAAAACTGGCTGCAGATCCGCAAGCGAAGCTGCAATGGTTGTATCAGCGTTTGCCTTACTATGATCAGCACTACCTGAAATATCCGATTCTGATTGAATAGTTAAAAACCGGGGCTGAGAATAAAATCCAGCCCCGTTTTTTTACCGCGCAACTCTGTTTATCCCGGACTGTTGAACTTACCGGGTTGCGGCTTTCATACTGCTAACAAAAGTCGCCAGTTCACTGAGCAGCGTCTGTGGCTGATGTTGATATTTTTCAATAATTTGTACTATAGCCGAACCTGAAATAGCACCGGCGGCGCCGCTTTCAATCGCAGCTTTGACATGCTCAGGTTTAGAGATGCCAAAACCCAACAGCGTAGGCGCTGCATGGTATTCTTTGAGCTGATGAATCAGCGTGCTGGCGGGCATAGCGGCCTGAGTCTCGGTGCCTGTCACACCGGCGCGGCTCAAGAGATAAGTATAACCCCGGCCATAAGAGGCCAGTTCACGTAAGCTGTCGTCAGTGATATTAGGCGGGGCGATAAAAATTGGCGCTATGTTGTGTTTCATCGCCGCGTTTCTGAACAGCTTGCTTTCATGCAATGGCACATCGGCAATCAGAATAGAATCGACTCCGGCTTGCTGCGCCTGCTGATAAAAAGTGTCGATACCACGAGCCATCACCAAATTGCTGTACAGCAACAAGCCAATGGGAATGTCTTGGTTGTACTGGCGAATACGACTGATCAGCTCAAAACACTGGGCTGGCGTGACACCGGCGGCCAAAGCGCGGATATTGGCGTTTTGAATGACTGGGCCGTCCGCTATAGGGTCTGAAAACGGAATACCCAGCTCCAGTGCATCGGCGCCTGCATCTATTAAGGTTTTGATAATATCAAACGACAACTCAAGACCTGGGTCACCCATAGTGACGAAGGGTACAAAAGCGCCTTGTTTGGTTTCGCTAAGGCGGCTGAATAACTGCTGATAACGTTGCATAAAAATCTCCTTAGCTGCGCGTGGCCATGTTGTTTGGCTGAATATGCTCTTCGCCTATGATCGAATAGACGTGGTTTAAATCTTTGTCACCACGACCGGATAAGTTGACTAACAGCACCAAAGGTTCGGTCGCCGCTGCTGCCATTTTTAGCGCATGAGCCAACGCATGCGAGCTTTCAAGCGCCGGGATTATGCCTTCAGATTTGGCCAAATGCTGGAACGCAGCCAAGGCTTCGTCATCGTTAATCGCCACATATTCAGCCCGGCCTATGCTTTGCAGATAGGTATGTTGTGGCCCGACCGCAGGGTAATCTAAACCAGCAGATACCGAATACGACTCTTCAATCTGGCCATCCTGAGTTTGCATAATAGCGGTGTAAGCGCCGTGCAAAATACCAAAACTGCCGGTGCTTAAGGCGGCACCATGCTGGTGGGTTTGAATACCCATACCACCGGGCTCGACACCAATTAAACGCACACCGTCTTCTTTGATAAAGTCAGCAAACATACCAATAGCGTTGGAACCACCGCCAACGCATGCCAGCACCGCGTCTGGTAATTTGCCTTCAGCTTCGAGAATTTGTTGTTTGGCTTCTTCGCCAATCATTTTCTGGAACTCGCGCACTATAGTCGGGAAGGGGTGAGGACCAGCCGCAGTGCCTAATAAATAATGGCTGGTGGCGTAACTGCCAGACCAGTCGCGCATCGCTTCGTTGACGGCATCTTTTAAGGTGCCTGAGCCTGCGGTGACAGGGATCACGGTCGCGCCCATCAGTTTCATCCGAAACACATTCGGTTGCTGACGCTCAATATCTTTAGCGCCCATATAAATTTTGCAGTTAAGGCCCAACAAGGCGCACGCCAGAGCAGTCGCTACACCATGCTGACCGGCGCCGGTTTCAGCAATAATATCTTTCTTACCCATGCGTTTGGCCAGCAACGCCTGACCCAACACCTGATTGGTTTTGTGCGCGCCACCGTGCAATAAGTCTTCGCGTTTTAAGTAAATTTTTGCCAGTGGGTTGGGCGATAAATTACGACACAAAGTGAGAGGTGTCGGACGACCGGCGTAGTCTTTGAGCAGCGCCTGAAACTCGGCGATAAAAGCCGGGTCTTGCTGGGCATCGACAAAAGCCTGCTCCAGTTGCACTAAAGCCGGCACCAGCAATTCAGGCACAAACATGCCACCAAAATCGCCGAAATAGGGATCTAAATTGAGTTTAGTCATGACTGAATTCTCTGATAGTTGTGAAAGCTTGTTGAATTTTGTCCGCATCTTTGATGCCGGGGGCGGATTCCAGGCCTGAGTTAAGATCCACAGCCAAAACCTGATGTCTTAATGCCGCTTTGACATTGTCCGGTGTTAAACCACCGGCCAGCATCACTTTTTTATCCAGCAGTTGCTCGTCCAGTAGCTGCCAGTCAAACTGCTGCCCTGTGCCTCCAGCCTGAGTAGGGTGATAAGCATCCAGCAAATAACGGTCGGCGTAACGGGTTAAGCTGGGCAGCTTGTGCTGCACCCGGTAGGCTTTCCAGATTTCTGTGGTTTTGGGCAATAAAGGCCGCAGTTTTTGTAAATACAGATCGGATTCTTCACCGTGTAATTGCACTGCGGCTAACTTTAAATCCCGTGCTATGGCGGCTACTGTCTCTACCGCTTCATCGACAAACACGCCGACATAATACAGCTCTGGCGCGCCTTGTTGCACTGCTTTGGCTTGTTCTGTGGTGACATACCGTGGCGATTTCGGATAAAAAATCAGCCCACCAAAATAAGCGCCTGCTGCAAATACTGCTTTACTGTCTTCGGCACGGGTTAAACCACAGACTTTATGTTCACCCCGAATAAGTGAACGACAGGCGTTGGCTAAATCAGCTTGCGCCATCAGTGAACTGCCAACCAAAAATGCATCTGCTACTTTAGCCAGTTGACGCACTTGCTGTGAGTTGTAAATGCCTGATTCGGATACGATGGTAATACCTTGAGGGATCAGCCGTGCCAACTTAAAGCTGGTTTCTAAATTGGTATCTAAGGTGCGTAAGTCGCGGTTATTGATACCAATCAGCTCTGCACCTAAAGCCACAGCTCTTAATGTTTCTGACTCGTTACTGACTTCGGTCAAAACCGTCAGGTTTAAGCTTTTTGCCACCTGCGCTAGTTCCAGATATTCCAGGTCGTTCAGCACAGAGAGCATCAAAAGCACTGCATCTGAACCTTGTAAACGGCCAAGGTAAATCTGGTAGGGGTCGATAATAAAATCTTTATGCAGCAGAGGCTGATTGACTTTAGCCCGCACTTTGGCCAGGTAGTCGTAGTTGCCCTGAAAAAACTTTTCGTCGGTCAGCACCGAAATACAGTCGGCGTAGCGGCCATAAGCGGCGCAAATTTCGTCCAGATCAAAAGGGCTGCGGATTAAGCCTTTGGATGGCGAGGCTTTTTTACATTCCAAAATAAAACGTGGACCTTTTTGCTGCAGTGCTGTTAAAAAGTTACGCTGGCTGGGTTGCACCAGTGGCAGAAACTGTTCAAGCGGTAGCTGCTTTTTACGCTCAGCCACTTCCAGCTTTTTGTGGTCGATAATAGTGGATAACACATTAGCCATGACTAAGTTCCCTTAACTGCGTCAATGTCGAAAAAGCCTGTCCGGACGCTAAATGCTCTAGCACCGACTGGGTAAGTTGTTTTAAATCCTGCTGTTTTGGCAGGCCCTGGCTTATCGCCAGCATAGCGGCTACGTTGGCGGCGACTGCCTGATTGTGCGCCGGCTTGCCTTTGCCTTGCAAAATAGCCAGTGTGGCGGCAGCGTTATCGGCTGCTGTGCCCCCTCTTAATTGCTCCAGACTCAGTGTGGGTAAGCCAAAATCGGCTGGTGTCAGCTCAAAGTATTCAATAGCACCGTCGCCAGAAAAGGCGCTGACCTGAGTCACGCCGTGCAGGGCGATTTCATCACAACCACTGCCGTGCACCACCCAGGCTGCTTTTGCTCCAAGTTGCTGTAGCGCGTTCGCCATCACGGGAGTTAACGCCGCATCGTACACACCAAGCAATTGATAATCGGGTTTTGCCGGATTGATCAGCGGCCCAAGCAAGTTAAAGATGGTACGACTTTTCAGCGCTGTGCGCACGCCCA
>NZ_LAVS01000087.1 GCF_000986865.1 Rheinheimera mesophila | reverse complement strand
CGTGATAAATCAGCAGTTAAACGCATAATAAGAGTTAGTTCGCTATGGACCAGTCATTTTTTCGATGTAAAAAAGTCTTGGTCATTGATGACTGTGCGCCTGTCCGGGCCACCGTAAAAGGAATGTTACAGCAAATGGGGTTTGAGGCTATTCATCTGGCCAAAGACGCGGGCGAAGCGATGCAAAAATGCATTGATATGCCCTTCGATTTTATTCTGTGTGACTTTAACCTGGGTGACTGCAAAGATGGTTATCAGTTGTTTGAAGCCTTAAAAAAACAACAGCTACTGGCCCCGCTCTGTTGTTTTATCGTGATTAGTGCCGAAGCTCAAAGCCAAATTGTGCATGGTGTGATTGAGCTGCAACCGGACGATTACCTGCTCAAACCTTTTACGGCCCCTGCTTTGGAAGAACGGATCAGTAAAGCGATTCGTCATCGTATCGAGCTTCGAAAAGTATTTTTCCGTTTGTTTGAACAGGATTATGCAGAAGCCTGCCGGGAATGTGATCTGGTGATCCGCACTAAAGCTGACTATGCACTGCAAGCTATGCGTGTCAAAGGCGAACTTTTGCTCAAATTAGCTCAATACGACAAAGCCGAACTGTTTTATCAGAACGTCATGCAGCAAAAAGCCTACAGTTGGGCGCGCCTCGGACATGCGATCAGTTGTTTTTATCTGGAACGTTGGGAAGATACCGAACTGGAGCTTGCCGACTTGACACAATTTGGTGACACCAAAGTAGAGGCACTCGACTGGTTATCCCGTTTATACCTGCGTCATGGGCGTTATCAACTGGCCTTTGACACGCTAAGCAAGGCTGCCGCTTTGTCACCGAAAAATATCAGCAGGCAAAAGACGCTCAGTAATTTATGTGTCATTTTAGGTCATACCGATGTCGCAGCCCGTATTGCCGGTAAAATAGTTCAGGGAGCCCGCCATTCGATTGATGATACGGCAGACAATTATCTGAACCATGCCCGCGCTTTGGTGGATCAGGCTAAAAGCGCTAACGTGCTGGAAAAAGCGGTGATCCTGCAAAACGCCGGTAAACTGCTGGATGCACTGCATAAACGTTTTAATGTCGAGGCACTGAAACGGGAGACTGTACTGTTACGTAGCCGGATGTACAGTTGCCGGGGCGCTATCAAAGAAGGCCGTGAACTGATGCAGCAAATTCAGGACTTACCTCTGGATGATCTCAGTATCGACAGTTGTATGGATGCGGCCAAAGCTTATTTTGAACTGGGCGATTTATACTCCAGCCAACTTTGTATCGACCGATTAAAAACCATGTTGTACGACGATGATTTTCTCACCGAAACGCAGCGTATCATGCTCCAGCAGGAGCAAAACAAACATGAGAGCCTGAAACAACAAATCAAACAAGTAAATACAGAGGCGTCCGATGCGTATCGTCTGGGCCAGTATGGCCGCGCTGTGTCACTTTTTTGTGAAACCTTCGACTATATGCCCACCAATCCGGTGATCGCACTCAACTTGCTGCAAGCCATGAGTAAAAGCGCCGGTTTAACAGGCGAAACCATCCATTATGCGAAAAGTGCAGCCCGCGTTCTCCGGCAAAATAAGCTGGAGAAAAACGAGCAGGAACGTTTTGAAAAGTATGTGGTGACCTTAAAGAAGACCCAGCCAGGCTTAGCTCAGATCCAGTTGTAAAAATGGGCGCAGATCAGGTTGTTCATCAGGTGATCTGCTCCCCATTTTGATGTTTAAGACAAAATAATATAGTCCGACTGGTGCACTATCTCTTTGTGTTGGCCCGGGATCAACCGCACGTAACGACCCCCGATCTGATCAATAGCGATGCAATCATCGACATCCACTACCGCATCGGTATGGGGTTTATCCCAGCTTTTCGGCAGGTAGCTTTTGCCTTTTTGCTTGGCTTGTACTTTATCTTTTGCTGTCACCAGCAGGTAATGATGGTCCTCACCAAAAGCACCTGAGGTATAGCCACCTAAGTTGATAAAAAATAGTCGCAACTCGTCGGCCGCTGGAGCCTGCTCAGAAAATCGCACCAGATAGCCTTCAACACCATCGACCTGCATCCAGCAGTCGATATGCAGACCGGCCGCAGCACCAAACCACTGCGCGCGCAGCTCTTGGTAGCACTCTTCAATGCTATTGCCAGTCACGAACACCACATCGTGCACTTCAATTTTTGCTTTGGGGTGTTTTCCCCCCAGCATCACCACAAATAGCATGAAAAACTCCTGTTAATCTCTGCCGTTGTAAATACGACCGCCGGAGTTTTTGTAATAATCCAATACAGCTTTAGCATCAGAGCGTTTAAACTGGCGCACGACCTCCATACCGGCTTTTTCTAAATACTGGTAGGACTGCTCAAACACCGGACCTTCGTCAAAACCAATGGCACGCGCGTCTTCTGCGGCACCGGCACAAACCATCCGATTGACGCCGCTCCACAGCACTGCGCCCATACACATGGCGCATGGCTCACAAGAGGTAAAGAGTTCACGCCCCCCCTCTGTTGCCAGAGTGAAAGTCCCGAGCGCTTTTTCCGCCATCATAATAGCCACAGTTTCACCATGTAAGGTGGAGTTGCTTAAAGGCACCACCCGGTTAACCCCAACCCCTAACAACTGGCCTGAAGCACGATCAAAAATAGCAGTACCAAAAGGGCCGCCTGTACCACGTTCAACATTTTGTTTTGACAGTTCAATAGCTAAGGCCATTTTCTCATCATCTGAATTGTATGTTTTTTGCCAGTCGACAAAAGTAGCTACCCAGTCAGGTAATTCCACAGTGACAGCACTGCCCGGCTGGTGCATAAAACCAATACGTTCTCTCATAAGTTGTCCTGTTGCCTGCTGCAAAAAATGGGGCCGACTTTTTACCTTTATATCAGCTGGGCTACAAGTAAAAAATCACTGAATGCTAAATTTTTGTGAAAAACGTGCACATTTTTTAGCCCATGCACTGAAGCTTCTATTTAGAACCAGATTAGTCTGATGACCAAGCGATAATAAAGATGAAAAACTAGCGCAGATAGTAAGCACGAAGTTTCCGCAAAGTGGATTTATTGAAAAAAGTATTTTTTCTAATCGCAATTCAGTCTATTTGCTTCGTTTCAGCCAACGATCAACAAATTGCCAGTATTTTTTCTGCTCATGGCATCGAAGGAGCTATGGTACTGTCATCTCTTCATTCTGGAAAAACCTATATCCATAACTCGCGAAAAGCTTCTCAGCCACTGCCTCCTGCTGCAACTTTCAAAATACTGAACATGCTAATTCTTCTGGAGCAAACCATTATTACGCCAGAACAAAGCGGCTTCATTTGGAAAAATAAAACATGTACGGAAAAACGTTGGTTAAATCGACGAATACCCCAGCAAACAGGTCATAGGACGTCAAATTGTTACTACCTGGATCAACTTACCAAAAATGTTGGAACAATAAATTACGTCCAGTACCTTGAAGCGTCAAAGTACGGACACATAGACAACATTAGTACAGGTACAGAGTTCTGGTTTAACGGCAACCTACAGATCAATAGCTACGAACAAGTCAGTTTTCTGAAAAGTTTTTACAAAAAAAAATTACCTTTCCAGTTCGGTAATTTCTCATTAGTAGAACAATTGATGCTTGCAGAAAAAACGGATACTTATCAGCTTTATTATCAAACCGCTTGGATCAAAACGATTTATCCAGACCTGGGTTGGCACATTGGATATTTAACAACCAAAAGTGATACTTGGTTTTTTACAGTTGTTGCCACCACAAAATCAGGCGAAAACTTAACCTTACTACCACAAATTGCAATCCATTCTCTAAAAGCCAAAGGGCTACTGTTATAATTTTTTGTAAAAATCTCAGAGGTTGTGAAACATTACGGATAACTTGAATCAGAGGAATCTGATAGCTATGCTCACATCCTTAAAGTACCTTAAAGGTATTGATTTTTTAGAATTGTTATTAAAGGAGAACGACATGCACAAACTTCTGGTAGCTATTGGAATAACTCTTAGCTCAGTTCATGCTTTGGCAGCCCCACAACTTAATGTAGGTTCAATGTACGATTATGTGGCGGCAAGCAAAACAACCGAGGTAAAGCGTATTATGAATTCGGGGTCGTCGACTGCTTATGTACGAGTATCTGTAGCTGAAATTGTCTACGATAGCAACGGGAAAAGTAGTGAAGTCGCAGCGGGCGAAATACTGGACGTAAGCAAACAAACAGACACTTTAATTGCCAGCCCGGCTCGCTTAATAATTCCTGCAGAATCTAGCCAAACTGTACGGCTATTGTATATGGGGAATCGTGAGAAAGAACGTTATTTCCGGGTACGTTATATTCCGGTAGCACCAGATATTAACGATCAGTTTAATTTGTCGGAAAAAGAAGCTGAAGAGTATAAAAAACAACTAGATGCTGGTTTTAGCATCATGGCTGGCTATGGAACCATAGTAATGGTCCATCCAGAAAAAACAAGATTTGATACCCAAGTTATTGAAAGTGAGTCAAATATTAAAGTAACAAACAAAGGCAACTCGACAGCGATTGTCGACATGATCAGATATTGCGACAACTCTGGCTTAAACTGCACTCCTGTAAGAGTTGATCACCTGCTGCCGGGAAGAGAAAAAACATATGAAAAAATGTCGGGAAAAAAAATATACTTCGACATAAAAGAGTTCGATGTAAAAAAACCATACTCTTTTTGATGGAAGGCTTTCAGCATATAAAACCATACAAGTGGTTTTATATGCTGAAGTTTTCTACAACACCCTATCAATCTCATTGTCAAATTTTAGAGAGTTAAAGTCATGATTAAAATACATTCAATAATAGCTTTTTTATTATTATCGACTTCCCATATTTTATCAGCGAACGACATTATTGAGCACAAAGTAAAAGTTGTAGTAGAGCTACCTAATCCGAACTTTATTGTAAGACCTCCAACGGGAAACAACTGGCTGTACGAAACACAAACTATGCACTGGGATATGGTTGGTAATAGGCATTCAGCTATTCGCCAGCAGCTTTATATTGAAAGCAGTCTGGGACCTGTTACGGCCAGACTTTATAATGAAGCGGAACTGGTAGGTATAAATGACAGAATACCTTTGAACGTCAGAATAAATTCCGTGCTTTTAACTACAACAGCCCAACAAATACTTAACAGTCAGGACAGTCATGCGGGACGACTAGTTCCGGTACACATTAGTATCCAGCCGGCACCAAGTGGCACCCAATATCAACCTGGAACTTATTTAGGCCAGGTTAATTTAGTTTTCGACATTTTGTCGCCATAAGCTTACCTTTCGGTAATACTCCCATTTTTAAGCGAAGTTAAAAGTAGAGTTTGTGCAGCCATCAATGGTGACTTTCCGTCATTGGCTTTGTGTGGCCGTTCATGATTGTAAAACCATAACTATTTGGTAGTGTAGTCCTGAACTTCTTCAAGCCTGTCAAATAAATATGTTTGCTTACCCAGCTGTACCTGTTCGTGTACCTGTTTGCCTTGTTGTGTCGTTCGATGTACGCATTTTGCTGCGGCTTGCCAGGTTAAATGTAATCAATCTTGATCTCATGCTTTTTCGCCCATTCCGTAAATTCGTGACGAATAAACTCAGGTCCATTGTCACAATGGATGGCCATTGGTTTGTTCGCCCTTCAAGTAGCTAATTTAGGGGGCGGTTCACCCGCATTGTTGGCAAGGAAAACCAGCTTCAATCGCGAGCCATTCACATTTAAAGCTATCAATCACTCTGAACAGACGGTTGGCTTCTTCCACCTGATAGCTGGTTATGCATAAAATTGTCGGTCCCCCAATAAAAAGATCCAAAGCAGCGATGAATTTGGGCATGATTAAAAACCTACGAGGGCCATGCCATGAAATCAAAACGTTTTTCTGTCGAACAGATCGTTTCTGCGATAAAACAACACGAAGCGGGGCTACCTATCGCTGATATTGCCCGCAAAATGGGGATTGCCGAGGGAACATTCTACGCTTGGAAGAAAAAATACTCTGGGCTTGAATCAGGCCAAGTTCGTGAACTTAAGCAATTACGAGAGGAAAATGAAAAGCTTAAACGAATTGTTGCAGATTTAACTCTCGACAAGGTTATGTTGCAAGATCTCAATACCCGAAAGTGGTAAGCGTACCGCAGCGTCGCAAAGCGGTACGCCATCTGATAAGTCTTTATCGAATAAGTGAGCGGCGAGCATGCTCTTTGACTGAATTAAGTCGAACGGCGTGCCGGTATAGACAACGC
This sequence comes from Rheinheimera mesophila, assembly GCF_000986865.1. Classification (GTDB taxonomy): domain Bacteria; phylum Pseudomonadota; class Gammaproteobacteria; order Enterobacterales; family Alteromonadaceae; genus Pararheinheimera; species Pararheinheimera mesophila. The sequence continues at coordinate 87,670 of NZ_LAVS01000087.1, read as the reverse complement.
TCAGAGCCTCAGGAAGCTCTTCGTCAGAAAATCGTAGCGATTGCCAGAGCACGAGTCAGGTATGGCCACAAACGTATCCACATCATGTTGAAGCGTGAAGGGATCCATGTGAACAAAAAGCGAGTGCACCGCCTGTACTGTCTGGAAGGACTTCAGTTGCGGCCTAAGCGGCCTCGACGTAATTTCAGTGGTGCACATCGAAAACGCGATTACATCCCAAGCACAAGACCAAATGAGGCATGGGCAATGGACTTTGTGGCAGATCAGCTATCTACGGGTAACAAGTTCCGTATTCTGACCGTGGTTGATACCTGCACAAGAGAATGTTTAGCAGCCGATGTCGGTGCACGTTTACGTTCGGAAAATGTGGTCGCAACACTGACTAGGCCCTGTCGGGAGCGAGGCGTTCCACAACGTATTTATTACGATAATGGGAGTGAGTTTGCTGGGCAGATGGCAGCTCTATGGGCATACACAAGGTTACACTTGCATTCTCTCGTCCTGGGAAGTCAACAGACAACGCTTATATTGAGTCGTTTAATGGAAGCCTGCATGATGAATGCTTGAACTGCCACTGGTTTGAATCACTGACCGATGCAGAATTGAAAATCGAAGCCTGGCGAGATGACTATAACAAGAGTCGGCCTCATCGGGCTTTAAATAACCTGCCACCTTTGCAGTTTGTGGCGTCCATTGAAAATTGAATAACTCAATTCATTCTACGAGTGCTCCTAAAAATGGGAGCCTGTCATAAGCTGGAAAATCTCATCACGGGATTGGTATTAATTCCGGGGAAAGGTCAAAAGCCGTCGTTATCGTCCTGTTGCCAGGCAAGCAACTGCCGCTTGCGCAGTCTGAAGTAACCTGGGTCGATGCCCTGCTGCTTTGCAAATTCGGTCTGAGTTAAACCGCTGGCTTTGTGCTGGTCAAATAGCGTCTGCCATTGTTCGGAGGTTCTGCGGAGCATAGGAAGCCCTGATTGGTGAATGATGCACACAGGATATGGTGGTTTAGCTAAAGCTGGAATGTGGGGTTCGAGCTACGCTTACTTTTTAAATTTTGACTGAGAATTCAGCTCAGACTTTAAAGAATGGCTCCTCACTTTTTTTACCTTGCAGATCTGGGCAAGACGATAAAAATTCATGTGATAGCCACAACAAGTTTTTAAGCAGCAGAAAAACAGAAACGTCCGTGTCCATCTCAGTTATGAATAACATTGCCCCCTGAACTTTGCACTCCGAAAATGACAGCTAAGCAGAGCGACATGGGCTCTCTCAAGACTTTGCATATCCGGTCCGTTTTTATGCTACTTTTCCGCCTGTCTCACTACGAACAGCTATACTTTCAACCGCTTCAATATCCAGTCGCACTCCATAAGCGGGGAATGTCAGCAGCAAACATGGTAAATTGTTGTCCCGACATAACCCTCTAATTTGATGCAGAAGCTGATGGTAGCTATTACTGGGGTTCTGCTGCGGACAATCAAACCACAGATAATTAAAAAGGTCGGATCTGCGCGTTACATTTTTCAGCAAACAAGCAAATAATCGCTTTTGTATTTCATTTAATCTCAGATACTTTCCTGCAATATATAACTGATTTTGCCAGCAATCTAAAATTAAATAATTATTTTTGCATTTTAACTTCGTCTGGTTCACGTCGAGCCAGAATTCTTCGTAATTTATCACGTACTGCTCCTTTTCATTCACTTCACTTCACTTCACTTCACTTCACTTCACTTCAAAACGACAAATCGTCAGTTTTGACAAAATGCAAGTAATTAATTGTTAATTTAAATAACGGAAGCGCTGCGTACTATAGGAATATTCCGTTTTTCACATGCTTATTTATTATAAAACCTCAGATTCAATCATTAGGGTTACATCCCCCTCATACCTTTCTCCGGGAGTATCTTTTAACATTCCCTCTAAAGCCGGATTCGTAATTTCAAAATGCAACAGCCCTTGCTGATTACTTACCGCAAAGAGCGGCGTAAAGGCTCTACGCATTAAACGTCCTACAGGTAATGACAACCGGTTCACTGGTGAACCATTACCAAGCCGAATTGCGCCAGGCAGAGTAACCGAAGTATCCAGCCGTACTGTGCGGCCCGAAGCCGCCTTAATACCGCAACCAACATTTAAATCATGTTCGCATGCAAGATACATACTAAAAGATCCGGAGTTTGTTACTCTAAATGGGATATCTTTATTTATTGAGCCTGGGTTTGCGCCATTGTAACTGGCCCACCCCCCGGCTGGCTCTAACACAGCAATACTTTCGGCAGCCGGAAACTGAAAGATAAAATCGTGCATTACATTCAATTCAAAGTTAACTGTCATTTGATTAGAAATAGAGGTAAAGCTGTCGCCAAAATCGATTTCGCCCCCAGGTCCAACTGAAAAAGTAAGGCTGCCGTTATATATACCACTCTCCATCGCTAAGGGGTTTGGCGTTTCAAGTTCATACGCCAGAAACAGCTGTCGCATCGAGTATTCCCAAGTACCTTGGAGGGAAGATTGATTAAACATTTTATAGCAGTCTGTTCCTGTGGATTGAAAGGCAGGCATAATATCCCAGGCAAACCCAGTATCAGTAGGTCCCCAGTACGCCCAGCGCAGGTTGCAATAAACACCACGATTGTGAGGCAACACATTTCCCGACAACTGATACAAATGTGGTGTAGTATTTACTGTCCGCCGATACACCCCGCCAATTGCAGTAAATCTAAAAGTTAATACATGTGTCTGTCCTTTTGCATTAGTCATATTCACTGTTCTACTGCCAGGAACCTTATAGTACAAATTTTGCCGGGGATCTGTTGAAGGCACCGTTGTTGTAAGCTCTGACCCCATGGTATTCATAATGACGGTTCTCCTTTGTCCCATATAACTACACCAGTAATTGGTGCCGCAACTGGTTGTGTCGGTAAATTCTGCCTGATTGACACCTTTTACTGTACGATATTCAGCTTTTACACTGACCTCATAGGCTGTTGCTGTCATCGTGCTTAACAAACAAAGCAGAGCTACGTTTGCTTGAACTATTTTTTTTATTTGTTGCATTACTAACTCCGTAAATCAATTACTTAACAGCGAGTTTAAACAGAGCAGAACTTTTTTCTGCTTCACTTTATGCCTGACCATACTCACAATACTCACAACACAACATGCATTTTTGAAACCTGGTTTTGTTCACGATTTCTTATTCAGTCTCTTTGTTAGCAACAGCCACGCCGCATTGAACATCGCCCACCATTACCACATTATCCTGTCGAGTGGTATGCGAGGTATTCAGTTCAATGTCACAGAGTTCTTCACCCTGGTACACCACTTTTAAAGTAGGCGTGGCTTCGCGCATCTCTACACTAAAAAAACCACTATGTTCTGTTACTGTTCGACTGGCATGGTTAATGACATGACTGCCGCCTAAAGGTTTACCCAGTGTATCCAGCAAACGTCCCAATACGGTCACGGTTTTATGAACATACAACTGAACATGCTCTACACCGCCTTTGTTTAACTGATAACTCTGGCTGCTTTTTGATAAGCTGATGTTATCCGTGCGTCCTTGTGCCAAATCAAAACTTACAGTACCTGGTTTAAACGCCGTGACAGGTACCAGATTTTTCCCTGGTTTTAGCTGATACTGACCACCATTTGAGTCATAGGCCATCACTGGCACATCAGGAGCATCACTGATCAATTCTACGGTCAAAGCAGCACCATTGAACAATGACACGCTACTGGCAACTGCACCTTCGGTTCCCAGCACAACACTATTTTGTAAATTTAACCCACCACTCAGCGAACCAGAACCAGCGGCAGTACTGATAAACATATCGGCTTGCACCACATCGTTATCTAAAGACCCAGCGCCACTAAGCCCTACTCCTGATGAATTTACTGACGCATTCGCACCCAGCTGTTTGATGATTGAATCAGAGTATGTTCCCTGCCAGCCCAAATCCAACACCTGTTCTTTTTTACCACTTGTTGAAGTGCGACTACCTATGGCTGCATTGTAACGGTTTCGATCTTGCGATGAATCACCAAATCTGATGTTTACTCCAAGCTCTATACCTTGCTGACGCTCAAACTTTGTCCCCTTGTTCCCCGGACGATTAAATGCACTCAGGTTCCAGACGGCCGGAGCATTTAATACAGACGAGTTGTAAAGCCAGCTGATATCATAAGCCGTTCCTTGATTATTTTGGCGACTGATCCGCATCATCATATTTTGATCTCTCGTCAAGCGGTAACTTAAACTTAAGCTGCTGATGTGCTGGGCTTGCTCAGTTAAGGCTTCACTTAAATCTTTTTTACTGTATCTGTGCCCCAAAACAAAATAACCAAAATTAAGAGGATGCATCAGCTGCATATCGGCTGCCATGCCAAACTCTGTTGAATGCAAAACATTTGTTAACATTCTGGTCTGATCGAATAAAGTCCAATCAAAGGAAGCGCCCATTTCCAGCTCTGAGCCTCTGGTTTGTATTGAAACACCACCAACCAACTGAGGCTTCAATAAATAGTTTACAGCTGCCCCCAAAGTGAAACGTTCATCAGCATTATTTGTAGTTCCCGATAAAAAATTACTTTCCTGACCGGCAAAAAAGCTGTACCTGAGCTTTTGTGATGGATCTCGCCAAGAGGTCGGTTTATAAACCATCTCTTCCGTTTCAGAAATTACCTGACCGTCTTCAATTAATCGAACTAAAACAGGGTAAATACCTGTCGGTAACTGACGCGTATCAACAGTCTGCAAACCTGATGGAACAGACTGACTATGAATTAATGCGCCATTTTTGTATAGTTCAACTGAAGCCTGCTTGTTTGCAGTAACGTAAATAGGTGTGCTACTTGGTGTATTTTCCACTCTCACCAACGCATCGGAAGAGCTATACATAGCACCCAACATAGTGTTATTTCCAAGTTGCTGAGGTCTTAAACTAAGACCCTCAATGCCATTATAAAAATACCCGACACGAACAAAGTTATCCTCAAATTCAGTCTGTCCATACAACTGGTCAATGCCATACATATTTTTTTCTTCGGCGAAATCACTTTTTACAAACTGCCCACCTGCATGGTATGACCATAAACCGCGACTGGCTGTTGCATTAAAATTATAATTTACGTTAGCTTGTTGGTGTTCTGCAGCAGTCACATTTAGACGATTTTCCAGCATTAATCCTTTACTACCATTTTCAGGCATTTGGTAGTGGCGCCCTACAGTGTTTTGTTCTGCATCGGCGGTAAGAATGCTTAGTTTAGATTCATTTAAATTGTAATATAAGGCTAATATATTATTTGGGCATTTAGTGGTGCATTTACCAAGGTTAGTAAAGTTCTGTAAACTATCTGCCCACGCGGTACGGTCCTGCTCTGAATATTTACTGCTGTGAGCTTCTGTAAACCTTAATAACTGAACTTGCTCTTTCCGATTCAGCATTACCATAGCATCGCCCAGATACTGATCATTTAATTCGACCCGGACAAAAAGGGGAGCATCAAATAAATAAGAAACAAAATCTGCAGGCAATTCCTTAGCCTGAGATAAAAGGCTGGGTTGACTCAGTTGCGATCCGGCAAAAGCTGATACATGACATAAAGCCATAACTATAACGCTAAGACGCTTTAATTTAAGTAAACGTGCCATAAGAGCCGAGCCTCAACTGATTAGAATTTAATTCATTTTAAGGAGTCGGGGCGAATGACAACATCAGACTAATCCGAAATATGTGAGGTTGGGTGGACGTTAGACTGTTAGACAAAGCGCCTTGATATGCGCAAAAATCTGCGCATTCAGTGAGTAAAGACTTACGCTAGTTCAATAAATTGGCTTATCTATTTGATTTTTTGTTAAATATAGAGTAGTCGACACTCATTATCCCGAGTTCAGGTTGATTTGGGGATCTACAAAACTCCCCAGGACTACTAAAGAGCACCAGGAAGTTTTTATTATGAAAAGTCAGGGTCAAAGATCTGCCGAATTCTCGAACAAAATATTTAAACTGGCTGAATAATAATCAGCGACTACAGAATCGCTGGTTTTTGCATTGATCGTTAATTTAACAACTTTACTCGCTGCAGCTTCCATTTCATTTGCAATCTGCTGACTTGAGGCAGTTAATAGCAAAGAATCTATATGCACCTCTAATGGTATTTGGTTCGCTGAATAATGCCCGGTTAAAGCCTGAGCCCCCAAGAGCATTGCAGAAATAGTTCCTGCTGACGCCCCAATAATAATTTCTCCCCCAACTTCAGAAAAATTACTAACACCTGTGTCGTAATGCATTCGTTGGTTACTAGAAAAAATAGTGGAGCCACTCTGCTCCACAACATAAAATGATTGAGATGGCACCTCAGCTATAATCGAAACCGAACGATTATCTCCTGCTACAACAGGTGCAACATTCAAAAAAAACACGGCAACAGATATAAAGTATTTCATGATAAGAACTCCCCATTTACCGAAAAACAAACCTTTCAAAATTACATAAGTACCCATTTACGGATCAATTAAAATCCTTATTATTAATAACGCTGCTTTTTATCTTTTCTTGATTTAACTCGCCATATTTTTTAACCTCCTTTACCATAGATATAGCTCAAAATTTATCAGGTGATGAAAAATAATTTATTTCAGGAGTCAATGGGCTGGCGCTTAAATCCCCGGGAAACCTTTCCCAGAAAATCGTAACGATCGCCAGAGCGCTAGTGCGATATAGCGACAAACGTCTCCACGTCAGTTGAAGCTTGAGTGGTGATCTACGTGAACAAGAAAAGAGTGCATCGTTTGTATTGCCCTGTGCGGCTTCAGTACACGCCTAAGCGGCCTCGACGCATCGAAAACGTGATTACATCCAAAGCAAAGCACAAGACCAAATGAGGCATGAACTCATTTCATTCTAAGGGGGCAAAAATTAGGGGTTAATCAGGAAAGGTTATCGCTCTGACGACTGAAAAAATATCATTTCTTTTTTGGCTCATTATCTCGAAGGTACATTAGAGCATTTATCTCTCTATCAAACCTCTTTAGCCATGCATAAAAAAATCCCCCACCGCAAGGTGAGGGACTTTTTGACAACAGAACCAGAACGCTGTTTTCTGTTACGGTGTTACGTTTTCAAAAATCAGGTTCACTACACCAGAGTAGCTATCCGCCGCAGGTGCATTACCACCAGCAGTCGCAGAAACACGCAACTGCTCAGTTGTTGGTACACCAGCGCTTGACGCAGGCGCAATTTCTGCCGCTGTGGCACTCAGTGTAACGTTACCAATTTGCACAGTTAAAGGAACTGTGTTGGCCGGGTCACTACCTGTCAGGGTAGGAGTTCCCGTTACCGCTGCAGTGATAGAACCTGCTGACGCCTGAAACGTTATGCCACCTGTCACTGGCGCAAACGTTTTAGCCACAACATCATAGTTCATTGTCTGGGTTGCGCTGAAAATATCAGAGCCCGATGCCTCGACAACATAAAATGTATCCGAAGGCACATCAGCTATGATGTCTACAGTGCGCGTTTCTGTTGCAGCAGCCTGGCCCGCAATAAACAAAGAGGTTGCAATTAATAGTGCTTTTTTCATGATTAATACTCCCTAAGGGTTAATGAACTGGTTAACTTCTCGTTGCAGGAGCTAATTTAATCCATCCCTTTGCCTTGCCCTATCGGAGTAATCTGAAAGTACTTAATAAACCTTAGCGCCATAGCCAGCACCTCTTTAGCCATGATCGAGTAGGAGGCGGGATCGCTCCCGCCGTCCTCTCACACCACCGTACGTGCGGCTCCGCATACGGCGGTTCATGTTAACACTGGAACTGTCGATGACTTTCCAGCAGTGAAACCAGTCCCAGCCTGTCGAACCAGCTCTTCTTTAAAGCCTGATCCATATGACTGGCACCAGAGTTCCACCAAGCGCCACGCTGGTTACAAGCTGACGCCCATGCCCTGACTTCATCAAGTCCTGCTTTCATCAGTTGTTTGGCTCGGGTAAAAGGTCGCTTCTATTGTCGCCAGTACAGGCAACGCAGTTTACGTCTTATCCAGCCGTCCAGCTCTTCCACCACGCCTTTGATTAGGTCAGTCGGAAGTAGCTTATCCACCCACGCAGTATCGGTGTCAGTTCGCTGATAGCTTTTGCTACTGATTTTGAACCATTTCCCGTGGTCAGGCTTCTGATTTTGTCTTTCAGCCTGCCTACGCTGCTTGGTGCTATTTTCAGTCGGGCCACTTTGTGCCATGTGAAGCTGTAACCAAGGAACTGACGTTCCGATGGTCTTGCCACTGCACTCTTCTGTGCATTCACCTTCAATTTCAGCGTTTTCGCTAAGAATTCACTCATGTCTTTCAGTAAATGTTCGCCCGCCTTTTGGCTGCTGACATAAATGTTGCAGTCATCGGCGTAGCGGCAGAAGCTGTGACCTCGTCGCTCCAGCTCTTTATCCAGTTCATCCAGCAGGATATTCGATAGCAACGGGGACAATGGGCCGCCTTGCGGCATGCCTTTATCGCGTTTTAAGACCTCTTTTCCATCCATCATTTCTGCTTCCAGATAACGGCGGATAAGTTTGAGCAGCCGCTCATCTTTGATAGTCCGTGCCAGTCTCGACATCAGAATATCGTGGTCGACACGGTCAAAGAATTTCTCCAAATCCATGTCTACAACCCAGCGTTTGCCGCTTTGAATGAACTGCTGTGCTTGTCGCACCGCTTGCCACGCGTTGCGGTTGGGTCTGAAGCCGTAGCTGGACTTCGAGAATGTCGGTTCCACGTAGGGTGTTAATGCTTGTGCTATCGCCTGTTGGATAAATCGGTCTGCCACGGTTGGGATACCCAGTGTTCTCACATCGCCATTTGGCTTTAGGATATCCACTTTGCGGATTGCCCGTGGCAGATAACTGCCTGCCATCAGTGTACTTTTGACGCTCTGCCAATACTGTTTCAGCCATGGTTTTAACTCCAGCACACTGAGGTTATCCACCCCCGCCGCACCTTTGTTTTCTACCACCCGCTGATACGCCAGCATCAGGTTCTCGCGGCTTATCACTGCGTCCATCGTCAACGACATTTCCGCTTTCGTTCGCCCACTGGCCGCCGTATCAATTTCAACACCATCAACCAGCCCCGGCGAATTCTGTTCGCTTCCTCTGTTCATGGCCGCAGTCGCCTGCGCTTGTGCATCATCAATCAACATCGAGGTCCAGAGTCCTAATCGCGGTTAACTATGTTCAGCCCTTCGTGCTGTTGGTTAAGAGCACTACTACGGCCTCGGCTGACTTCTGAGCATCCATCCCAACACCTCCCGATGTCAGTAGCACTCTGGCAGACACTCAGACCTCCCGGGGTAATTCGCGCGACCTTCCTGCTTATACCTGTCGACTCTACGTTGTAACATTCCGTGCAAGTATTGGGCTTTGGTGATATTGGCCACCTTACCCTGCTACAGCGCATAAATCGCTTCCTGTTCGTCAGGCCAGCATTTTGCTTTCGGCTTCCTTCAGATTTAACCTCACGGTGAACACCCTTGCCGTTCAGCTAACACTTCCCCTTGCCGGGTGTGTAGAGGACTTGCACCTCCAAGTCACCGGTTTGACTACCTCAGTCAACCCAGTTGCGCTTACGTGCAACGCGCCGTGCCCGGCGCACCAAAAAAAAATCCCCCACCGCTAGGTGAGGGACTTTTTGACAACAGAACCAGAACGCTGTTTTCTGTTACGGTGTTATGTTTTCAAAAATCAGGTTCACTACACCAGAGTAGCTATCCGCCGCAGGTGCATTACCACCAGCAGTCGCAGAAACACGCAACTGCTCAGTTGTTGGTACACCAGCGCTTGACGCAGGCGCAATTTCTGCCGCTGTGGCACTCAGTGTAACGTTACCAATTTGCACAGTTAAAGGAACTGTGTTGGCCGGGTCACTACCTGTCAGGGTAGGAGTTCCCGTTACCGCTGCAGTGATAGAACCTGCTGACGCCTGAAACGTTATGCCACCTGTCACTGGCGCAAACGTTTTAGCCACAACATCATAGTTCATTGTCTGGGTTGCGCTGAAAATATCAGAGCCCGATGCCTCGACAACATAAAATGTATCCGAAGGCACATCAGCTATGATGTCTACAGTGCGCGTTTCTATTGCAGCAGCCTGGCCCGCAATAAACAAAGAGGTTGCAATTAATAGTGCTTTTTTCATGATTAATACTCCCTAAGGGTTAATGAACTGGTTAACTTCTCGTTGCAGGAGCTAATTTAATCCATCCCTTTGCCTTGCCCTATCGGAGTAATCTGAAAGTTATATATTTTCACTAACTAACAAAGTGTTGAACTTATCCCCATTTATCGTTCTGGGTTACTACACCACTATTTGTTGCACACTATGGCCAGATGGCAAATCAGAAAGCTGAATTAGAGTTCGTTATGAGGTAGTGTACACTTCAAAAAACTAAAACGGGGGGTTAAACCGAATGTGACAGCAACAAATATAAAATAAGTAACTGTCACATAGAGCAGAGTTTAATTCAATTTAATCAATTTGGCATTGTGAAAGTGAAAGTCCATCGAAAAAACATTCCAATTCGACCCACAGGCCTTCAAAATGCTCCAAAGAACGATCTGAAGCTGAATACCCCCAAATACCACCATTTTCTACTAAGCCTTCAAGCGACACTTCGCGGTCATGGTCTTTGCGTTCAATTTCCCGAACCCAATAAGCTCCGTCTCGAAATACACCATCAATCTCAAGCTCTGCCCCATCTAACTGCCCAAGTGTTAAGCCATCATCAAACCGGGTTTGAGGGTCCAATTTAAAAGTAAAACCATTAACAATCAGAACTGAGTTACTGTAACTGGCTCTACCAAATAACTCATAATTCTGCGGTTTACCGCTTACAGGAGGGACCATTTCATATTGGAAATCTATTTCTGAAACCAGACTGCTGTCATTTGTGTTCTTGATTTTGACATCAATCACTTTGCCTACAGCTAAGTCACGCTGTGTACCATCTTTAAACCTTGTCTGTGGACTCACTTCCAAGGCGATATGATTATTAAGCTCAAACGCAACCTGTTGTGGGTCAACCCAGGTCACTACTCCTTCAATTTCTATATCATTAGTATTGCTGTAGCCCTCAACATCTACCTCATAAGCAATGAACACATGCCCTTCAAATTGGCCAAAGACTTCGACCCAGGCCCCCGCATTAACAGGGCCGCCTTCAATCACAGCAGCGCTGTAATCAATCAGAATATCGTTAATCACAAAGGTGGAAGACCCCGGAATTATTTCACTGATACGGCCTTCAATTTCGCTGTAAAGCGGTGCTGAACTCAATTTTGTGACAGCAGTTACATCAATCACATCACTGTATTTATTGGTGCTGACAAGAACATAATCACCATTACGAATATCGTTAGCAATAGTGTCGTAATTCATAGTAACGCCAGCAACTGTCATGCTGCCGGATTCAACTTTACTTGCTTCACCAGCAATGGTTGGATTCAGTTCTATAGTTGAAAGTTTCTTTCCATCAGTATAAACACGTACTGCAGCTCCCTCGGTTAGCATATGTTGCGACAACATATTATCTCCGTACTGCACAACGACATGCTCTGTTGGCCACGAATAATCGTTCACTGTGACATTTTGGACTGATATCGCATTGATAGTGCCGACAATAAGCTTTGGATAATTAATATCACCTCCTGAACCAGGATTTGGTACGGAGATCGAGTCTGAACTTCCACCACAGGCTGTTAGCGCAACAGTAGCAGTCAAGAACATAATTTTTTTAAGCATGATTAAGCTCCTTAAATAAAAAAGTAAAACTTCGGCAAGCAAGCCAAAGTTATACTGGCGACTATGGCCAATTCTAAGGAAATGAGCTTAGGCTTATATCAGATAAATCCGGTATTGATTGCAAAGAAGTTAATAAAGATAGGTCAATCTGAATTCACAAAAGTTCAGTTTATGATCCGAAAATCTAAAAAATCAGATTTTGGTGCAGCCGTGAATGTTGGTTAACGTATGTTTTAACAGCTACTAAACCTCTACGTCAGTAAGGTGACATTGTTGCTTACTGCTGTAAATACTGGATCAAGGCTTCGGCATCCAAAGGTCTGGAATGATAATAACCTTGTTGGTATTCCACTCCCAGCGCAGTTAAAGCATTAGCTTCGGCTTGTGTTTCTATGCCTTCTGCAACCACGGATAATCCAAGTTGTTTTGCCATTTGTATGGTATTAGCCAGGATCACAAACTGTTGTGAGCCTTCAGTGACATTACTGACCATACTGCGGTCGAGCTTTAATCTGTTTGCTGGTACCCGAAGCAATTGTTGAGTGTTCGCATAGCCTGTGCCGTAATCATCTATCGCAATAGAAAACCCACGTAGCCGCAAACTGGCCAGATTTGCAATAGAGCTTGCAAGATCAGTGAAGTCTGCGCTCTCTGTGACTTCAAACATAAGCTGATCGGCCGAAATCTCTTGCTCTTGCGCTATTTGCATAATTCGGTTCATAAAAAGAGTATCGGGTAAAGATAAGGCTGAAAGATTAAAGGATAAATTGACAAATACCCGCTGACGGTTCCATAGCTTTAACTGACTTAATGCTTGTTGAAGCAACATTAAAGACAAAGGTTCAATCAGATGAAAACGCTCTGCGGCTTCAATAAATTGATCGGGAGACACGGGCCCCAACTCAGGATGAGTCCAGCGGGCTAATACTTCGGCAGCAACAGGCATGCTTTTATCGGCAGGCACTATCGGCTGATAAACCAGCGTAAATTGATCCGTTTCCATAGCTCGTCGGAGCATTTCTGAGCTGATGTTGAAAACAGGGCGACTATCTTGTTTTGTAACCTGCTGATGTTGCGCCTTTTTCAGGCAAAGCGTAAGAAGGTCTATGCTGATAGGCTTACTCAGGGTTCCCAGTATCGTCAAACCATCGGCCTCCGCCATTGTCGTTACGCTGGTGAGTAACAACGGGTCTTTCGCACTGGCGATAATGACTTTAGCGCAAAGTTTTTGCCGCGCTATATGCCGAAGTAATTCGATGCCATTCATCACACCCATTTCCAGGTCGACCAGAACAACGTCAGCTACTTTGGCGGCTAATCGCTCTAACGCCTGTTCGCCGTTGGCGGCATAAGAAATATCTGTAATGGCGAGCTGATGAAGCAAACGGGTTGCGTATAAACGTTGAATTACGCAATCTTCGACAATAAGTACACTTAAATTTTGCATATATACCGTCCCTAGTTCGGTTAATCTGGCAACATAGCCGAAACAGAATGATTGAACTCAGACAAATGCTTAATCAACAAGGCCGCTAATTCGACACATTGTTCTTCTGGGGCATGTTCTATTTTTAAACAACTCTCCACAATAGTTGACGCATCAATGATAAGAGCCGCGCCTTTGATTTTGTGTGCTAACGATATGATGGCCGCTGTGTCGCCTTTATCCACAGCCTGTTGCAACTGCTTTTGATCAGCTTCATTACTCTTGCACATTTCCTGCAGCATCAAGTTAAAAAAGCTATCGTCCCCCCCCGCAAAGTGCTTTAGTTTCTCGACCGAAAAAACGCTCGGTTGTGATTTCAGATAGGCTTTAAACACCTGTTGTAACTCAGCGATACCTATAGGTTTAAATAAACACTCGTTCATTCCGGCATGAAGGCAACGTTGGCGCTCTTTATTTTCAGCGCTGGCTGTCAGTCCAAATACCGGTATATCTTTTAGAATCGGGTCAAGACGTATCGCAGACGTTAGCTGATAGCCATCCATAACGGGCATATTGCAGTCAGTTATCACTAAATCAAAATGGTGCTTTTGCAACAGTTCCAGGGCTTGTTTGCCATCGCCACAGGCTTTGACGTGGTGTTGACAATATTCGATCATACGAACCAATAACATTCTGTTGACGTCATGGTCATCAACAACAAGAATTCGCAATGGCTCAAACACTCTGTCGTCTTCAATACTGTCCTTTGCTATAGGGTCAGCACGCGATTCAGTTCGTTTCAGGCTTAATAGAACCCGCACTGAGGTTCCTTCACCGACTGCACTTTTAAGCTCGATTTTACCATCCATATGTTTAACAATAGCCAGACAAATACTCAGCCCCAATCCTGTACCTTTGGCTGTGGTTCTGCGAGCAGATGACGCCTGGACAAAAGGTTTCATTAATTTTTGTAATTCGTGCTGTTCGATACCACATCCGGTGTCGGTAACGACTAACTCGATGTTTAACAGCTCTGCCGATTGTTCGGCCAGCCTGAGTGAAAGCGTTACGCCACCTAATTCGGTAAATTTCACAGCATTACTTAACAGATTGGCAAGTATCTGTCGGAATCTGTCTAAATCAATCAAAACAGTTTCATGCCTTAGCCTTTCATCAATATCTAGCTGTAAATAAATAGATTTTTGCTTGGCTAACCCAACAAATATTTTATAAACACGTTCGGTGTGACTGATTAAATCTGCAGGGGTAGGAAAAAGCTCCAGCTTGCCTGCCTCTATTTTTGCTATGTCGAGAATATCGCCGATGAGCTCCCGTAAGCCCAGAGCTGACTGATAGGCTATATCGACCGCATTAAAATCCCATATTTTTTCCAGGGCTTTTAACCTGGCCAGCTCCAGAGTTCCTATCACTGCATGTAAAGGTGTGCGAATTTCATGGCTCATATTGGCAAGGAAAAAGGTCTTGGCTTTGTTGGCCTGTTCGGCTTCATCTTTTGCACTTTGTAAAGCTTCGAGTAATCGTTGGCGTTCACGAACCTGGTGTCTTAAATAAAAATTCCAGAAGGTAAAGGCAGAAATGACGAGGAGCAACAACAACGCAATTCTGATGATTTCATTTTGATAATCTTGCCAAATACGTACTTCCTCATCAGCGCGATTTAACCAATCAGACGTAAGTAAAGCCAGCTGGTCAGGCGGTACACTGAGTAACGCTTTATCTAAAATACTGGAAAGTACCTGCTTTTGTTTATGTACCGAAAATGTAAAACGAGACTCTGACTGAAGAAAACTGGAGCTAACCTGTAAGGTATTTTTATAAAACCTATTGATGTGGTATCTAGCGGTAATTAAATCATTCGCTGTTGCATCCACATCGCCTGAGCTTACCGCCTCAAAGGCTTGCTCGGCAGTATCGACCGGAACCACAATGATCTTTGGGTAGTTTTGTTGTATGAACGCCTTTACCCTGTGAGACTTCAGCACCGCAATGCGTTTGCCTGAAAGATCTTCGAGTTTTGTATTCTCTTTATCTGCTTTTATTTTTGTGATCAACGCATAAGAAGTCACCAGATAAGGACGGGTAAAAAGTAAGGTTTTTTTTCGTTGCTCTGTTGGGGCTAACACCGCAGCAATATCGACTGCCCCACTTTCCAGGCTATCGGTCAGATCTCTTAGCGATTCAACTTGTTTCCACTTAAACTGCAAACCGGTTTTCGTCTGAATAACTTCAGTTAATGACTTTACTATGCCTTGCACCCTGGCTGGATCATCGCCCATGGTAAAAGGAGCCTGTTTAGACATATAGGCAATGGTTGCGACAGGATTGTTTGCTAAATATTTGCGTTCGTCGTCTGACAGGTGAAGGGATTGGTCCAGCATGTGCAAAGTTCGGCCTGCACTCCAGCGTTTCAAGATATCTTGTTTCTGTTTGTTAGGGATAACCCGCAGAACTTTGTTAATCAGGCCTAAAAATGTATCATCCTTACTTCTGCTGTAAAAATTAAAGGAACCAGAGGAAAGCGGAGTGAAATTAGCAATTTGAAGCTCATTAAAATGGTTTGACTGGATCAAATAATGAGTGCTGATGATATTACCCAAATAATAGTCTGCCTGCCCGAAAGCGACCGCCTCAATGGCTTGGCTTGGACTGTCAAACCCCTTCAACTGAGCATTTGGAAACACTTCTTTTAGTTTTTCAGCATGAACATAATGGACAGAAAAGGACAAACGAACATCTTTTGCTGCGACCGTATTTTCCTCAGCAGAAGACAATAAAACCGGAATGTCATCCGCATAAGCATCAGAAGCAACTATAGCCTCAATACCAAGGTCACTTAAGCCCGCATAACTAAAAAAATCTATGTCTTTATTGATCAGAGCGTCAATAAGCTGCTGCTTATTAGAAAAAGTTTTGATTTTTATATCGATCTTCAAGGCGTGAGAAATCAAGCCTAAATAATCTGCAGTTAGTCCCTCAAATTCAGAACTGTTGGCACGCATCATAAAAGGAGGATGTTCGAAGGACAAAGCACCAAAGACGAGGTGTTGACGTTGATTGCGCCACTCAGCCTCATGCTCTGACAGGGTAATACGAATGTTTTCCGTATTACTACGGGAAAAAATATGTTGTTCTTCCTGCGCCGAGAGGCAAAAACAGCTAAAAAAAACCAACCACACTAAGGTTTTAATCATCCATTCAGGCCGTTTCTACGAGCGAAATCAACGAGTTCTATCATGCTGCTCAACCCCAATTTCACCAGCAAATTTGTCTTATGAGTACTTACGGTTTTAAAGCTGATAGAGATTTCATCCGCTATATCTTTATTCGCTTTGCCTTTACACAACAAATTTAAAATTTGCAGTTCTCTGTTACTGAGACTTGCCAGCAGTTCAGATTCGGATTCAGCAAGTCGTTCGCCATAATACTCAGGTTGGGGAAATACTTTCTGACCCCGAAGAACTTTGTGGGCCATGTCGACTAATTTATTCAACTCCTGAGATTTAGATAAAATGCCATGGGCCCCTGCTTCAGCGCAACGTACGGCATAAATGGAAGGTTCCTGAGCTGTTAAAACAATAATAAAAACATCAGGATGACGCTGAGCCAATCTGTGAATAACTTCCAGACCATCCAGCTGTGGTATACCCAAATCAAGGATCATTAACTTAAATTCTTCTTTACGGGGAAGAGCAACAGCGTCTAAACCGTTATCGGCTTCTACGACTACCTTAAAGTTGTGCTGTTCAAGAACATTTTTTACGGCAAGTCTTAAGAAAGGATGATCATCAACTACAGCTACAGAGATTGGCAACATACCATGCTTTCCATATTAAAAATTTAGTCAAGCTATAAGTTTGTAAGAGGATATTAGCTGGTAGCGCAGGCAACATCAATTAAATTTGCCAAAGGAGGTGTTTACAGAACTTTATAATCAGGTACAAAAAAAGGAAAACCGAATTTCCTTCTTTTATCGCATTAATCGCTTGTTAAACAGCGATTTACCAAGACGCTTTTACTACTCTGGCATCAGAGAAGAATGATGATGGCTGATCAGCCACTTGTTGTCGGCAAAGCGATAAACATAGGTATAACGAGCCTGAGCCTTGGAGCCATCAGCGAAACTAAAAGTATAAATACCTGTATCAGTTGCTTTGTTGCAACCCAATACCACAACTCGCTCATTGATCTCACCTTGCGGCCCTTTCTTCAAAAAATGGCTAAAATAATCGGCGATTTCGACATGATTAGTACGCATATCATTTGACAGTGTAGGCAGTAACACAGCGTCCTCAGCGTAGAAGTCGGCCATTAATTCCGGTTCTTTTGCTTTTAAACCTTTGTTCCATTGTTGAAACAATGAGGTTATTTCATTCTCTGTCACTGACTGACAGCTTGTGTCTGAAGCTTGTACCCCGGCAGCAACACTAGAAAACGCCAGTGCTATAAAAGTTTTCTTCACAAAATATCTCCTGAAAAGTTAAAATTGGCTAAATCGGGCTACTCATTGAATATCTTTGACAACCAATGAGATTCTTGGGCAGTTAACATATGCTGCGTGTGACGCTTGTTTTGAGTAAGCTGTGGACTAGGTTCTTCGCGACTAAGGCTTAACCGGTCATTCTGAAGTGACACATGCAAAGAAATTCCTGCCCTAAGTTGCATAGCCTTGACGTAAGATTTGGGTAGCCTGAGTATCAGCTCATCTCTATCGGATACACATACCAGTGCTTTTTCTTCACAATTCATACAGGAACCATCTTTTCATTCACTTAATATCTGAATTAAATAGTAAATTCTGCGATCAGGGCATAGGAATGCTCTGATTTACACTCACAGATTAATTACCGACCTGGTAATCCTGAACTACGAGCAACCCAGTCGACGCCTTTCGCTACCAGTGCTACACTGCCTGCTCTTCGTTTTCGCATTTATGGATGCCACTGTTTTGAGCCAACAATCGACACCACTGGCACCACCACAGGCCAGCTTCTATTTTTACGACTATGAAACCTGGGGCGCGGATCCAAAAAAAGACCGCCCGGCCCAGTTTGGTGGTATTCGCACAGATTTTGATTTAAACCCTATTGGCGAACCCGATATGTGGTATTGCCAGTTGGCGAACGATTATTTGCCTCATCCAGTGGCCGCTTTAATCACTGGCTTGACGCCACAGCTTTGTAATCAAAAAGGTTTGCCTGAAACTGAATTTTGCCGTCGTATTCTCGAGCGTTTTAGCCAGCCCAACACCTGTGTGCTGGGCTACAACAGCTTACGTTTTGATGATGAAGTCACGCGTTACAGCCTGTACCGCAACTTCTACGAACCTTATGGTCGTGAATGGCAGCACGGCAATAGCAGATGGGATTTAATCGATATAGTACGCGCCTGTTATGCGCTGCGCCCTGAAGGCATTGTCTGGCCAGAAAAAGCCGATGGCAGCCCCAGCTTTAAGTTGGAAGATTTAACCAAAGCCAATGGTTTATCACACCAACGCGCGCACGATGCCTTGTCTGATGTCTATGCCACTATCGCTATCGCCAAGCTGGTGAAAGAAAAACAACCGAAGTTGTTTCAGTACCTGCTGGGTTTACGCAAAAAAACTGAGGTCAGCAAGTTATTTGATTTGGTCAATTTAACACCGCTGGTGCATGTGTCGGGCCGCTTCCCCGCTATTCAGGGTTGTGTGAGCTGGATAGTGCCGTTAGCGCCACATCCCAGCAATAAAAACGCGGTGATTTGCTACAACCTGCAAGCCGACCCAACACCTTTATTGGAGCTCGATTTAGCCTCGCTGCAGCAACTGTTGTACACCAAAACCGCAGATTTGGATGAAGACCAGCAACGGCTTGGCTTAAAACTGATTCATATCAATAAGTGCCCTGTGCTGGCTCCTGCGAAAACCTTGTCAGAACAACGTGCTGCCGATTTAGGCATCAACAGAGCCGCTTGCCTGCAGCATCTGGACTGGTTACGGCAGCACCGCGTCGCTATTCAGCCTAAAGTGATGGAGCTGTATCAATTGCCGACAGACTACAGTGTGGAAACCAACCCGGATTATCAGCTCTATAACGGTTTTATCTCTAACGAGGATAAACAACGGATGGAACAGTTGCATCAAATGAGCCCCGATCAACTGGCGTCCAACCCAGTGCTGTTCAGCGAAGATCGCCTCAATCAGTTGCTGTTTTTCTACCGCGCCCGCAATTATCCACACAGCCTGACTCATCAGGAACACCAGCGCTGGCAACGCTATCGCAGCGATAAGCTGACGCATGGTCTGGATAAACCTAATTTAACTTTTGAAGAATTTGGTTTAGCGCTGGAAAATCTGGCGCATGAGGCGGGTGATGACGCGAAAAAAATGAATATCCTCAAAGCCTTGTATCAATACGCTCAAAGCTTGTAATAGCTAAACCCCAGGGGCGGGACTTGTGCCCGCCCGTTCTTAAGATGTCGCGGTATGCATTGACGGGCCGGGACAAGCCGCAGCGTCGAACACAACAGTCACAGTTTTTTTGTTCAGCTACCAGTCAGCTCTCTATGTTTCAGATCAGACTTCTGCTAGCCTGCGCACAGTAATCAGTGTTGTTTTTGGGTGCGGAGTCTGTGATGAAGTTGTGGTCAAAAATCAAAGTGATGTTATGCAGTTTGTTATTAACCGGCTGTTTTGCTCCGGCTTTATTAATGACATCACAGGCCCAGCTTCTGGGTGAATTGTTCCGCCCTCTGGTAGGTTTTAACCCACTTGACGTCAAGCTGTTTGAAAACCCGCTGATCCGCGACCCGATGGTGGCTTTAATGGGCGAAGATAATTACCGTACAGCCGTTACTTTATTAAATACCGCTACTGCAATTCAGCAACAAGGCCCGCTGTATTTTGTCGTATCAGAGCACTCCCCTTTGCCGCATCTGGCAGAAAAAGCCGGTTTTGTCTGGAACTCAGAACACAACCAAATGGCTATTTTGCTGGTATCCGGCGGCAAAACCGAAATCTTTAATCAGGTGGTGGAAGGTGCTGCAGGCAAAATAGCGCCAAGCTGGCCGAAAGAGCTGGTCGAGTACACCAGCCCTGAAAAGTTAAAACAAAAAGTGGTCGCTGAGGCAGCAGGCCGAATTGGTCAGGGTTTAGGCTTATCCGAACAGCAAACAGGTTTGGTTGAAACCGGTTTATCCGGTGGCTCGGTACAAAATGCGCTGGAGGACAACTTAAAACAACAAGCGATGGATCCGGTGGAGGAAATTAAGCAAAAGGTAGAAGCTGGCAAAGCAAAGCTGTTAAGTGTGCCCAAACAACGTTTTACAGAAATGACTCAGGAAGCAGTGCCCACAGAAGATGATGTGATAAAACAATTTACCGGTAAATCGGCCGACGAGCTAAAAGCTGCAAAAAAATATGTGGAAGACGCCAAAGCTAGGGCTGACGCTAATCAAAAGCAGCCGGTTTCGACAGTGAAAGACCAAGCCACTTTAGAAAAAGAAGCCAAACAGTGGGCCAAAGACAAAGCCAACAAAAAAGTAGACGAAACCCGCGCCCCGGCTGACGAGTTACTGAATGAGTTAACAGAAGAAGTAAAACAAAAGACTACTTTGCCAACGCCTGCGCCAGCGAAGAAAAAGGATGGTGGGGAGTAGGTTTGAATCAAAAAATCCAGTTAAAAGGCTAAAGTACATACCTGATTAGGTCCTACCGAGATTATGTTGCAATGCCGCATACGGCGATTGCAACCTACCCCTTTCACAATTTATTTATCCGCTTAACGTTTTTTCGCACAAAAGCCTGTTGTGCCGAATTGTTTTGGTATCAGCCACAAATCCATGTTTTTATAAAAGCATGGGCGGACAAACCAAAGTCTGGTGGTACAAGCTGCCAGCAAACACTTATCGGGAGTTTTTATGCGCAAAGGGCAAGTTGCTATTGTTTATATCCTGTTTTTTATCACTGCAGTGTTTAGCCAGCAGGTGGTGGCGCTTAATGAGGTGAAATTACATCAAGAGATCGAGTGGACTAAAGTCAAAGGTTTTTCACTGACAACCGACATTTACAGCCCGCAAAACAAAGCTAAGCCTCTACCTGTATTGGTGATTTTCCATGGTGGCGGCTGGCTGGTGAACAACAAATCCATCATGAAGGATATGGCGCTCTATATGGCAAGCCATGCCGATCTGGTGGTAGTGAATATGAACTACAGGCTGCTTGGCGATAACAACAACCGCACCACAATCAACGAGATAGTCGAAGATGCGCTGGGTGCTGTGCTTTGGGTCAAAGATCATATTCACCACTACGGCGGCGATCCAGCGAAGATCGCACTGACAGGCGATAGCGCCGGTAGTCATTTAGCCTCTATGGTGATGCTCGCAAGCCGCTCTTTAGACTCCAAAGGTTTTACCCCACAAAGCCAGAAATTTACCCCCAGCTATTTGCCAAAAGGTAAAACCGCGGAACAAGTAGCTGCTGCCGATGGCGCCAAAGTGCAGGCGGTGATTTTAAGTTACACCGCCTTCGATTTACTGCAAAGCGCTAAAGGTGGCTTTGAGACAGCACAAAATCCATTCTGGACATGGGGCAACGCCAGTCCACGTGGCTTGTTTGGCGCTGGTATTAGTGTTCAGAACCATCCGCAGTATTACAAAGCGGTGTCGCCTCTGTATCTATTGCCACAAGATGGCTACAGATTACCGCCTCAGTTTGTGTTGGTCGGCAGTGACGATAATCTCACCACGCCTGAAGTTGCGAGTCGTTATGTCAGTGAGCTCAAAGCCGCCGGACAACAGGTGGAGTTTAAAATTTACCAAGGCAAAGGCCATGGTTTTCTTGATAGCGGCTGTAACGACTACACCAAAGGCTGCTTTAAAGACTTAGCCACCCCCACTTTGGATGACATGATTAAGTTTTTAAACACTGTGTTTGAGCAGCGCTAACAGGCATAGCTTGAATTCAGTGCCTGCCCGGTTTCACCCTGGGCTTTCAGCGTTAGCTGAAGAGCCCGGGGGCAGTGAAGCCAATCAACTTTCCAGTGACCTGCCTAGAGCGTCGCCACGCTTGAGCGCAAACAGCAAGGCTTGCACCTCAAAACCTAAAAACAACCCTTGCTTTCTGCTGGCTATAGTTGTTTTGATAGAGCAGCAATGAAACCGATTACACTACAGTAAAACCATAAAACGGTGCTAACAGAGCATTGCACAGACAACAGGGGTGACCAATTGATATTATCGATAAAAAATAAAACCTTAGCAGCCATTACTCTGCTTTCGGTGATAAGCGTATCAGTCTTTGCAGACGACAACCAACTGACAGCACAGGAAAAGGCAGACGGCTGGCAGTTGCTGTTTGACGGCACAGATATGTCGCAGTGGCGCAGTTTTAAACAGCCAACTGTCAACGAAAAATGGCAGATTGAAGATGGCGCTATTACCCTGACCGCAGGCGGTGGTGGCGACTTAATCAGTAAAAAAACTTACAAAAACTTTGAGCTGACGCTGGATTGGAAAATTGCCGAAGCTGGCAACAGCGGCATTCTTATTCTGGCGGATGAAAAAGGCAAATACATTTACTCCCACGCACCGGAAATTCAGATTCTGGATAACGAGCGTCATCCAGACAATAAGCTCGACACTCACCTCTCTGGCTCCTTGTACGACCTGATTGCCTCCCCTATCGCTTCCCATAAAAAAGCCGGGCAGTGGAACAGTACTAAAATTCGTTTGGAGAACTCTGCTTTAACTGTTTGGCAAAATGACGTGCAAACGGCAAAAGTGACGATCGGCAGTGACGAATGGAACAGCTTAATTGCAAAAAGTAAGTTTGCCAGTTGGCCAGATTTTGCGGCAGCCAAAGAGGGTCATCTGGGTTTACAGGATCATGGCGATAAGGTCTGGTTTAAAAATATCAAAATAAAAGAGCTGAACTGATGAACAATTTTGACTTTGAAGTACTGGTGGTTGGGTCAGGCGCTGGGGGTTCCATGGCAGCCTATGAACTGACTAAAGCCGGGCATAAAGTGCTGATGCTCGAAGCCGGGCGGGATTATGACCCAAAAACAGAAACTCCTATGTTTAAACGTAATGGCGAAGCGCCGTTGATGGGCGCTGGTAACTCAGATAAAGACTTCGGTTTTTATGACGCGACTGTCGATGGTGGCTGGCAAGTACCGGGAGAGCCTTATACTGCAGCCGATGGCTCTGAGTTTTTATGGTGGCGCGCTCGTATGTTAGGTGGCCGTACCAATCACTGGGGCCGTTATTCATTACGCTTCAGCGAGCATGATTTTAAGGGCAAAAGCCGGGATGGTTTAGGTGCAGACTGGCCATTTGATTATGAAGATATAGCCCCCTGGTACGATAAAACCGAAGCTTTAGTGGGTGTCTGCGGCACCAATACAGGTTTGGATGATATGCCGCCATCCTCAGATGGTATTTTGCAGCCGCCACCAAAACCTCGTATTACGGAGCTGTTGATCGCAGCCGCGGCGAAAAAACTGGGGATCCCGGTAGCCCCTATGCACCGCGCCGTACTCACCCGTCCGCTAGACAACAGAGCCGCCTGTTTTTACGCTACGCCTTGTGGTCATGGCTGCTCTATTGGCGCCGCTTTTCAAACTACAACCTCGCTTATTCCTATGGCCAAAGCCACAGGCAATTTGCAGGTGATCACAGACGCTATGGTGAAATCTGTTGATACAGACGAACATGGCACAGTGACAGGTGTGAGTTACGTCGATAAAAAAACCTCTGCAGTGCATCAGCTCAAAGCCAAAGTGGTGATCCTGGCCGCCAGCGCCTGCGAATCGGCCCGTTTGTTATTAAATTCCAAATCGGCGCGTTTTCCCAATGGCCTGGCCAACTCCAGTGGTCAGGTTGGTAAAAACCTGATGGACTCGACAGGCGCCAACATTGGCGCTATGGTGCCAGCTTTGCAAGGCAGGCCAATTTATAACGAAGATGGCCATACCGCCAACCATTTGTTTATTCCCTGGTGGGGCCACAAAGCGCAAGAGCGCAAGGAGCTGGATTTCCCACGCGGTTATCACTTTGAAATTGGTGGTCGTTTTAGCGAACCCAGTGCAGGTATAGCAGGCAATGTTCAGGGCTATGGCGCTGATTTAAAACGTCAGGTCAAACAGAATTATGGTGCTTATATCGGATTTGCCTTACGGGGTGAGATGGTACCGAACGAGCATTGTTATATGGATATAGACCCAGAACTGAAAGATAAATGGGGTATTCCTGTCGCGCGTTTTCACTGGAAATGGTCAGAGCATGAATTAAAGCAAGTGGCCCATGGTCTGAACACCGCCAAAGCGATTTTCGCGCACATGGGGGCCGATGTCGGCGAGTTGCCAACCCCGGAGCAAGCCATTTTAAAAGGCGGCGAAATTATTCATGAAGTGGGCACCACCCGGATGGGTGCATCCCCCAAAGACTCGGTCACCAACCAATGGGGTCAAAGCTGGGACTGCCCTAACCTCTTTGTAATGGACGGCGGTGTATTTGCCTCTAACCCGCATAAAAACTGCACCCTGACTATTATGACGCTGGCGATGCGCAATTCAAACTGGCTTTCGGCCCAGTTAAAACAAGGAGCGATCTGATGGCCAACGACCAAAACAACAGTACTGTAGAACAACATCAGACGCACTACCGATCCGGTATGACCAGACGCGATTCGTTAAAACTGATGATGGCCCTGGCAGCCAGTATTTTATTACCAGCAGTGTTAGCAGGTTGCGACAACGCGCCATCAGGGACTCAAGATGGCGGCACAGACTTAGCAAAAGCCACCACTGAACATTGGCCAGAGCTGAAATTAACTCCAATCACAGCGACTGGTTATGGCAAAGATCCGAATTTAATTTTGCCACCAGAATCGCCCTGGCCTTTGACCTTAACTCAGGCACAACTGACTTTAGTGGCCGTGCTTTCAGATATTCTGGTTCCCCGTGAAGGTAGCGTACCCAGCGCTTCGGAAGTGCATGTGCCTGCTGTGGTGGATGAATGGGTTAGCGCACCTTACGAGCGGCAACAACAAGACCGACTGACTATTTTGTCGGCTTTGGCCTGGATAGACGACGAGGCGCAGATGCGTTTTGGTAAAAGCTTTGTATTGCTCACTCAGGTGCAGCAAAAAGCCATTATGGACGATATCGCTTTTGATACCGCTGAAACTCCGGCTCAGTTTAAACGCATCGCCGCTGCGTTCAGCCGCTTCCGAAGCTTGGTGGTGGCTGCGTTTTTCTGCACACCTGAAGGTACCAAAGACATAGGTTATGTCGGTAATGTGCCTATAGGAGGCGATTATCCCGGCCCAAGCCAAGAAGCTTATGCACATTTAGACAAGGTATTGGCCGATTTAGGCTTAACCGAATACGCCTATCCTATTCATTCTGCATAAGCAGAGCCTTTACTTGTGCTGATAAAGGCGACTTCAGGGTCGCCTTCCACACTATCAAAGTTGGCTCAGCAGATTATTGTGCTGCTGTTGTAACAGGTAAGGCGCCTATGGACTGCAAAACGTCCCGCACTATAGCCTCTCTTTTATATAGATCCTTCATCCGTTCTGGTGTGTCTATATTCAGCGCAAAAAACACCGGCCCTGCCTGCCATTCGACATAACCCACCCACCAGCCAAAGCGTCCTTCCCAGCCGGTTTTCGCTCGCAAGATCCATTCCTTGTCAGCTTGATTGATCATCATATCTTTGACCAGCAATTGATGCTCTTTAGAAAAAGGCAATTGATTCAGATAGAGTTTTTTAACAAATTCAATTTGTTCATAGGCAGAAATAGCCAGCTTGCCATCGACCCAATAAGTACCTTTGTCTGTGGAAGGGTTGGCATTGCCATAGCCAATTTTTTGCAGATACTCGCCTGCCCGCTTTTCACCAATTTGTTTGGCAAAGATTTCATACACCCAAATAGCCGAGGTACGCATCGCAGAGCGTAAGTTCTGATCCTGATTATGACCTGCAAAACTACGCTCTACACCATCCCAGCGAAAGAGCTGAAATTCATCTTTTAGCACACCTGCATCCAAGGCCATCAGGCTGTGTGGGATTTTAAAAGTCGAAGCTGGAGACATGCGCCGCCCGGCGCGTTCAGGGTTAAATACCAGCAATTGAGCTGGTGTTACCCGCTCGTCCAAAACCACCAGCGTACCTTTGGCGTTAAATTTGCTGAAAACCGCTTGCCAGTTTGGCTGCTCCACAGGCTCTGCGGCCAGACTAAGTTGCGCGCTGGTTATAAAGAAAACAGCAGAAATAATGTTTAGAACAGACACTTTAATTCCTTATCGTTGAACCAGATAAACCAGCGGACTGAGTACGAGTACAGATAACATGACTAACCCCATTATCAAACTAGAACCTGAATACCAAGCAACTTTTGCCATCCAAAGCTCTTTGGGAACATGTCTGTACACACTATAAGCGACAAACACTGCAAGTATTGAAAGTACAAAAGTAGTTGTGACCATAGTCACATCCAGAGTTATGTAGCCATCATTGCCAAATTTATACCAAAACCAAAGCGCATGCAGAACGCGGTCCAGTATCCCATAACACTGTATAAATGCAGCGAAAAGCAAAATTACAGTTAAAAGTCGATATAGAGTAGTCATGGCTTACGACTTGTTTTTTTTCAGTGGTTTCACACAGATGTCAACTTTCACTCATTCAGCACATTGTGGTCGGCACATAAACCGCGATGTGTCAACAAAGATTTTACGCTAATACCAAAGCTTCTCGGCTGTACCCCTTTTCTCTCAAAACAATTGAGCCAAAAGTAAAAAGGCAGCGGTTAAAGAAGCTGCCTTTGTTCAACTCAGTTTGCCACTAGTACTTTTACTTTAAGTCAAAACGGTCAGCATTCATCACTTTATTCCAGGCAGTGACAAAGTCGCGGACAAACTTTTGCTTATTGTCGTGCTGAGCATAAACTTCAGCCAAAGCACGCAGTTGAGAGTTGGAACCAAACACCAGATCAACCCGGCTGGCGGTCCACTTCAACGCACCCGTTTTGCGGTCTTTGCCTTCAAACACTTCGGCTTCTGCAGAGACCGGAGTCCAAACGGTGTTCATATCCAACAGATTGACAAAAAAGTCAGTGCTTAGGGTGTCAGCCCGTTTCGTGAACACACCATGCTGGGTTTTATCTGCATTGATATTTAACACCCGCAGTCCACCGATCAGTACTGTCATTTGTGGCGCAGTTAAAGTGAGTAACTGGGCCTTATCCAACAGCAGCTCCTCTGGTTTCACCGAATAGCGCCCTTTGACATAGTTACGGAAACCATCCGCTATCGGCTCCAGCACGGCAAAAGAGGCCACATCGGTTTGCTCCTGCGTTGCGTCAGTGCGGCCCGGACTAAAAGGCACTTCGATAGCAACACCAGCATTTTTTGCTGCTTGCTCTATCGCTGCCGCACCTGAGAGTACAATCAAATCTGCCAGAGACACCTTACGGCTTGCTGACTGCTGATTAAAACTGGCTTGAATTTGTTCAAGCACAGAGAGCACTTTGCTTAATTGGGCCGGTTGATTAACTGGCCAATCTTTTTGCGGTGCCAGACGAATACGAGCACCATTAGCACCACCGCGTTTATCTGAACCACGGAAGGTAGAAGCCGAAGCCCAGGCCACTGCGACCAGTTCTGAAATAGATAAGCCGGACGAGAGAATAGTAATTTTCAGTGCAGCTATATCCTGACTATTGATCAGTTCATGGTTGACCGCTGGCACCGGGTCTTGCCAAATTAACTCTTCCGATGGCACTTCCGGGCCTAAATAACGTGCTACTGGCCCCATATCGCGGTGAGTTAACTTAAACCAGGCCCGGGCAAATACATCGGCGAATTGCTGCGGGTTTTGATGAAAACGGCGTGAAATGGCCTCATAGGCCGGGTCCATTCTCAACGCCAAATCCGCTGTGGTCATCATAGGCGCGTGACGAATGGAAGGGTCATGGGCATCCGGCACAGTAGTTGCCGCGGCTACATCTGTGGGGATCCACTGATGAGCACCAGCCGGACTTTTTACTAATTTCCAGTCGTAACCAAACAAAGTATCAAAATAACTGTTGTCCCATTGGATGGGTGTTGGAGTCCATGCCCCTTCAATACCACTGGTGGTGGTATGCACACCTTTGCCTGTACCAAAGGCATTTTTCCAGCCCAACCCCATTTCTTCCAGTGCAGCAGCTTCAGGCTCAGGTCCGACTAACGATGGATCTCCGGCACCATGAGCTTTACCAAAGGTATGGCCCCCCGCGACTAACGCCACTGTCTCTTCATCATTCATGGCCATACGGGCAAAGGTCTCACGAATATCCCGCGCTGAAGCCAGCGGATCCGGTTTACCATTCGGACCTTCTGGATTGACGTAAATCAGACCCATTTGCACTGCAGCAAGTGGATTTTCTAATTCGCGATCGCCGGCATAACGTTTATCGCCCAGCCATTCAGTCTCCGTCCCCCAGTAAATGTCCTCTTCCGGCGCCCAGATATCCTCGCGACCACCGGCAAAACCAAAAGTTTTAAAGCCCATGGATTCCAGCGCGCAGTTGCCAGCCAAAATCATTAAATCAGCCCAGGACAATTGGTTACCGTACTTTTGTTTAATCGGCCATAACAAACGACGGGCTTTATCCAGGTTACCGTTATCCGGCCAGCTATTGAGTGGAGCGAAACGCTGTGAACCTGATGATGCACCACCACGACCATCGCTGGTGCGGTAGGTACCTGCACTGTGCCAGGCCATACGAATAAAAAACGGACCATAATGACCGTAATCAGCGGGCCACCAGTCCTGAGAATCGGTCATCAGTGCGTACAAATCCTGTTTCACCGCGGCCAGATCGAGTTTTTGAAATGCTTCAGCGTAGTTAAATGGCTGATCCATAGGATCAGATAACGATGAGTGTTGGTGTAAAATACTTAAATTCAGTTGATTCGGCCACCAGTCACGGTTTGAAGTACCGCCAGCGGCTGACTTGGTCAGAGCACCGTGCATGACAGGGCATTTACCCTTGGTATTGTTATCCATCTGTAACTCCAGTTATTGCTATTATGAGGGACTACGCCCTTTCAATGGTGATAACTCTGCAATCGGAACCTGCACATCCACGCGCGTTATCACTGCATGTCGTCTTTGTTCTGACACCTGATTTCAGAGCATGTGTCAGCCAGTGTTGATGTGCTCTTTCATCACAGACTTGGCTACCCAACAGCAGTCTATCTGATCCAGACCTCAGTTTTTAATGAAAAAATTCAATGCTTTAAATCAGTATTTCAGATACTACAGAGTGGTGATTCAGAAGATAGTTCCACTAAAAATAGTCGAAGAGCCAGCGATGACAAATAAATTACGCCAAAACGACAGCTCTGATAGTGATAAGGGATACTTCAGCAGGACACACAGATACAGAGCCACAGTGGCCGATCGAGGATAAAAAAAACGCGCTTAGCAGCAATCTAAGCGCGTTAAAGGGGTTACGTTTTTCAACAACAGGGAACTTAGCAATCAACAAGGTCGCTGCAACAAGCTCAGCATGGCTTGCCACAGCGCTCACTGTTTTATTTCGTATATACAGCACCACTCAGACTTAAAGCACGGCCAATCTGAGCTAAAAACTGATTGATCCGACGCACCAGCAGCAGAGAAGATACACTGCGCTCTGTCGTGCTCAGGTCAGATTTTTCTACTGTCGTATGGATACTGTTCATGTTCAACCTCGTTTAGTCTGAGAAAGTGTTCATCCGAAAACGTGGTTATTATGCTGCAATTTTAACCAGAGCACTAACGAGATAATTTACAACCTGGCCATTAGTTTTTCTAATGGAAAATAGATGTGAACGTCATAATTTATTCAGCTTAGTTTCATAATGGCTATGCAGCTCGATACTTATCCGGCAATAAAAATGCTGCCAAAGCAACTAATTATGCAGAATTAATTAGTAAAGCCCAATAAAAAAGGCATAAACCATTTATAGTTATGCCTTTTCAGAGAGATTTATTTAATTAGCTGTTCTAATAAAAGTTAAAGGGACAAGCAAGTTTCTAGCTCAGGCATCTGCTGAAAACTTAAGCAGCCAGTTCATCTGCAGCTTGTGTCACTTCGGTCAGTACAACGGCAGCTTTAGTCGCATCTGTAGTGCCCTGCTCTTTCCCCTTGTCTTTGGCCTGATCTTTCTCCGCCACTGCTGCTTTATTGCTTTTAGTTTTCTGATTCAGCGTTTGGATCACCAGCTCTTTTTGCTGTGCTAAATACAACGCCAGATCTTCACGTTGTTGCTCATCCGGGATCAACTCACTTTGCCCCAGCAGCAAAAACAGTTCATCAGCTATATCCAGCATCCGGTCATAGGCGTCCGCTTCGGGCTTTGAACTAAAGGTCATTTTTTCTACTCCAGCACGCTCAACAATGTATTTAATAATAACGGCCATAAATCCTCCTGCGTTTGATACTGTTCATTTATACAGTAATCACTGTTTATTTGTCCAGCTCTTTTTATGAAAATACGCATCGCCTGTTTGCTGCTTTTGCCGTAGCATAAAGTAATGATTTAAAGTGAAAAATTTCAGGCTAGTGTCAGAAGGATTTTGTATGCAGCATCAGTGGGCCGAACGCCGTCTTGCCGAGCAGAGTCAACGACCAAACGATCACCGAACCCCCTGGCAAAGAGACAGGGCCAGAATTCTGCACTCTGCGGCTTTTCGCCGCTTGCAGGCAAAAACTCAAATCATGGGCATAGGCCAGAATGACTTCTATCGCACTCGTCTGACTCACTCGTTAGAAGCGGCTCAAATAGGCACAGCTTTAGTGGCTCAGTTAAGTTATCAGCAAGAAGACCCGGCGCTGCGGTCCTTGTTGGCACAAGACAGCCTGATGGAAGCCTTGTGTCTGGCGCATGACTTAGGTCACCCGCCTTTTGGTCACGGCGGCGAGAAAGCGTTGAACGCCTGCATGCAACAGTTTGGTGGCTTTGAAGGCAACGGCCAGACCTTGCGTATTGTCGGTAAATTGGAGCCCTATACCGCTAGTGGTGGTATGAATTTAAGCCGCCGTACTTTGTTGGGTTTATTAAAGTATCCGATAGTACAACCTGCACCTGGCCAGGTTGAACAAGGCCTGACCGTTAAACCCTGCAAAGCTATTTATGCCTCAGACAGCGATTTACTCGACTGGATCTTAAGTCCACTGGCAACAGCCGATCGTGAAGCGTTTCAGCGCACCGAAACACTCGACAAAGCACCTTTCCTAAAATCGCTGTATAAATCCTTAGATGCCTCCATTATGGAGCTGGCTGATGATATCGCCTACGGTGTGCATGATTTGGAAGACGCGATAGTCACGGGCACCGTCAGTAGCGAGCACTGGCGTCGGCTGGCCGAACCTGAAATGGCAAAATTGCCTGCAGATATTGCCAGCGCGTTAAAACATATCAGCCAGAAATTATTTATACCCGAACATCATATTCGCAAAGACGCTATTGGCGCTTTGGTGAATTTGCTGATCACCAGTGTTGAGTTGTATCAGTCATTGCCGCAGGCTTTGGATCCGTTGATCCGTTACAATGCCAGGCTGCCCGAACCGCAGCAGCAGTTGTTACAACTGTTGAAGAGTTTTGTCTATGAAGCGGTGATTTTGTCACCGGAGGTGCAAAGAGGCGAATACAAAGGCCAGCAAATCGTTCGTTCCCTGTTTGACGCTTTTAGTTCGCAAGCAGAGCGGTTATTGCCAGCCAACACCAAAAATCGCTGGCAGAGAGCGGACAATCAGCAGGCACAGATGCGCATTATTTGTGATTATGTGTCTGGCATGACTGACGAGTATGCACTGCGCATGCATCAGCAATTATTTGCTGCATCGTTGTAAGTGTGGAATAAGGAAAGAATTCTGGTGACGAAGTCGGCATTAAGAGTACTGGCAGGAGCCACAGCTTTTGCCCATTTGCAGCAGCATGGTTTACGTCAGCAAGACATTGATTTGGTGTTAGGAGCCAGCGGTGGTCCTAAATGGTTTTGCTTATTTGGCTTGGATCAGTATCTGTTTGGTGAGTTTTTTAAAGACAGAACCTCGCCTTTATCCCTGGTTGGCAGTTCAGCCGGTGCCTGGCGTTTTGCCTGTGTCACGCAGCAAAACCCGGCTGCAGCCACAGCACGTTTTGCCAAAGCTTACAGCAGCTTATGTTTTCCAGCTAACGCCAGTATTGATGAAATTACGGCCACCTCAGCTTCAGTTCTGGATCAGGTGTTTCCAACTGATGAGGCAATTGCACAGGTATTAAATAACCCTGTGCTGCAACTGAATTTTATTGCAGCCCGCGAAGTAAAAGTCCGAAAATCTGAACGCAAGGCAGCACAACTGCGGCGTTTAATGCTGGCTGCAGGCGCCAATCTGCTTCAACCTGCCTTGCTGCAAAAATTTTACACAAGAGTGGTGATGCAAAACCACAGCAACCCGACTTTACTGCAGCGAGTACCACATGAAGCTTATCCACTGACTCTGGATAATTTTAAAGCGAGTTTACTGGCTTCAGGTTCTATTCCAATGGTGATGCATCCGGTCAAGGATCCGGCAGGCATGCCTGCAGGTTTATACATGGACGGTGGTTTGCTCGACTATCACCTGAGCTTGCCTTACCAGCAGCAAGGATTGATTTTATATCCTCACTTTTATCCGTACCTGATACCCGGCTGGTTTGATAAATCCCTGCCCTGGCGTCGTGCCAAAGCAGCGCAAATGGACAAGATGATTTTGCTGTGCCCGTCCGACGCCTGGCTGAAGTCTTTGCCCTATGGCAAAATTCCCGACCGTAAAGATTTTGATAAACTGACAGATACTCAGCGTCTTACCTATTGGGCTACAGTGCTGGAACGCTCAAAAGAGCTGGCGGACGACCTTAAATCCGGCCATTATCTGCTGGAAAAAATCTAGTCAGGTGGCGGTCTATGGATAAACTCAGAGCCTTAACTGTGTATCGCCGGGTGGTTGAACTCGGTAGTTTTAAAGCCGCGGCCGATGATTTGAATTTATCCAAAGCGGCTGTCAGTAAAAATATCTATGAGCTGGAAGACTATCTGCAAAGTCCGTTAATTCAACGAACCACCAGAAAACTGCACGTGACGGATCAGGGTCAATCCTATTACCAGCAGATCTGTCGGGTGTTGGATAACCTGGCACAGGCGGATCTGTCGGTGCTCGAGTCCGCAGACGTGCTGAAAGGTCGTTTGAAAATCAGTGTGCCCATGTCATTCGGTCTTGTCGAAATCAACCCGCTGATTTGTGCATTTATGCAGCAACACCCTGCGCTTGCGATAGAGTTGCTGATGACGGATCAGTATATTGACCTGATGGAGCAAGGCGTGGATATTGCGGTGCGGGGAGGTGCGCCTCTGGTGGATTCCAGTTTGCGCTCACGTAAACTGGCCGATATAAAACGAGTGCTTTGTGCCTCTGCAGATTATCTGAAACGATCCCCGCCTTTGCTCAGTCCTGCCGATCTGAGCCAGCATCAGTGTCTGGTGTATAGTTTATCCTCATCGGCACAGCGCTGGAGCTTTAAAAAACAGCAGCAACAGCAAGATATTGAGCTACCGGTCAGTCGTTATACCGTCAATAACGGTTTGGCCCTGGCACAAACAGCAAAACTGGGCCATGGTATAGCCTTGCTGCCGGAGTATTTTGTCAAACAGGCGCTTGCTCAGGGCGAGTTGCAGCAGGTATTGCCGGATTGGCAGACAGAACAGCATTCTCTGTACATCATTTATCCTTATCATAAAGAGCAATCGCAAAAAGTCAGAGCTTTTATCGATTTTATGCTACAGCACTTTACTCAAATCTGACGTCAGGTCGCAACAAAAGGATCGCTGCAACAACGCCGCCTGAGCCCACCAATAGTTCACTATAGGTAAACAATTCATCCACCAATCCAATCTTTATATTGAATTTAGTAAAAATTACACTGACTCAGAACACAGCAGTTTTCAATATTTCTGGATCAGGAGATCACCGAATGAACCTTTGGCACAAACTAATGGCAGTGGCATTACTTTCCAGCTTGCCATGGACGCAAAGCACGGCACAAACACACTCTGACAGCGGACAACTCACCTTGTCGTACAGCGATGGCCGACCAGCCACTCAAGGCCTGGAGCAGGTCAATCAGGTACTGAAGTCTGTTGGGGTCAGAGTCAGCACTGTGGCTATCCCACCACAGGCAAAAGCAGTCATAGCTCAGGCAAAACAACGGGCACTCAGCCAACAGGAAAGTGAACAATTGCTTGCGCACTTTGCGCTGCACAGAGGCGAGTTGCTCGAGCAAATCCGTTTAGCTGGCCGTGAAGCCGCTGCGCCACGGGGAGGTTTTTTATCCACCTCAGAAAAAGGTGTGGCGCCTTATCCTAAAGTGTACGATATGAAAGCGATGACACCGGAACTGGTGCATTATCTGCAGAAAAAGTTTGGTAAGTTACATGTCAACAGTGCCGATAATGGAGTAGGCATTGATGAAGTGATGACCATAGTGTCGGGGGGCGCCTGGACCTGGTTTTTTGTATTACCTGATAATACAACGGCTAAACTGACCTTGGGTTATGTACCGGCGGATGGAGAGGCCTGGCGTATCAGTTATCCGGGGTTAGTACCTCATGGCGGGTTCTTCGACGCACCTTATGGCCTGGTTGTGGCTTATGCGCATGGGCCAGAGCATTTTGTGATGCGTTATGAAGAGCCCGCCGTACAAGGCGCAGAAACACTAGGCACTAATCCCTGGATTAACTTCAATGCTGAAAAACCAGAATTACTCACTCAGATCACACCCTAGCGTCCAACCAGCAAGAGCCGGGCTTAGAGCCCGGCGTCGCTAATCCAAGGAGATCACATGACAAAGGCTTCTCAATGGTTCAACCCGCCCGGACGGTATTCAGACGGGCCCCCTCTTCGATTTACTACAGCAGCCCACACCGACTTTTGGCAACATACGCATTATCACTTTTATCGGGACAATGGCCATTTCTATTATTGGCAAAGTACAGCAGACCAACTCTCGTTGGTCGTTGAAGTGCAGGTAAACGCCAATAGCAAGTTCGATCAGGCTGGTATTATGCTGAGAAAAGATGCCCATAATTGGTTAAAAATCTCAGCGGAATGGCTATCAAAAGACCAGGCTGCGTTGGGTTCAGTGAATACACAAAATAGCAAATCTGACTGGGCCAGCCAAACTATCCAACCCGCTACAAGCTGGACCTTGAAAGTAGAAATTTCACAGCAGGACGCTGTAGTCTTCGCCTTATTGGGCGCAGCGTGGCAGCAATTACGGGTGTTAGATATCAGTCATATCAGAGAGAACGACAGGATTTGTATTGGTATTTACGGTTGTAGCCCGGACGGGCCGGGCTGTGAGGTTATTTTTCATCGTCTGGACTATGCTGAATCAGCCTGAGCCCTGCCTGGTGTGTGCTTATTGCCCCACCAGAGACTTGCTTAATTCGGTACGACTATGAAGTTTGACGCCAAAGGACTGTACAGCCACCTTACGTCGAAATTCAAAACCTAAGCGGGTCCAGAATTTTAACGACTCAGGGTTCTGATCAAAAACACATAACCTGAGTTCCCGGGCCCCCTGTGTCAGAGCCAGTGCTTCAAACCTCGCAAATAGCCGGGAACCTACACCTGTTGAACGTAATGTCGGGTGAACCAGCATCAGCCCGATATACCACACCCCAGAGCTTGGATAATGGCGCAGCCCCTCAATCATAGCGTGATAATTTCCCTGTTGGTTTTCTGCCGCATAAATAAACTTACTGTCTGGACTCAGACCGGCAGGCACATATCCAAACTCATCTGCAGCGGCTGATGGCGCAGGAGGACAGCCATCAGCCATCACATAATAGTCGGTGCATTGCTCAAGCAACATTTGTAGTTTTGGTGCCGCACTTGGATCCAACAAGGTCAAACTGTTAGCGTCAGTTTGCTGTTGTGTCAGACATCCGGTAGCTGCTTTGTTGAAAAAGCTTGTTAGATTAGCCATGCCGCCCTCTCTGCTTTATTAACACTGCGTTTCGGTTAAAGAACACTGCATATAGCTGGCTATTTCGGGTAAATAAGTATCCAGACTAGCCTGCTGCTCTGCAGTTAGCGTCACAACTTGGCTAAAACCTTGTTTTGCCCAGTAAAGGTCCGCCCCCTGCACTGCAACCAAAGCCAGAGCATCTAAGCCCATGCGTCGGGCTTCGGCTCTGGCATGTGCCAGTAACTTCGGCGCCAGAGACTGACCGCGAAACTCACTGGAAATTGCCATATCATGCAGGTACAAACAACTGGCCTGTTCATAACGGGGAAAGGCTGTAGCTAAAGGCGCAATACGGCCGGGTATGGAAGGATAAGCCAGCAGATAACCTGCCATCTGCTCGCCGATAAAATATCCCCAGCAGGTTTGACTAAATCCAGAGATCCGTTCAGCCATCACAGCGGCAGATTCAACCAGTTCTTCGCTGTAACAATTGCCCTGCACCTGCATCAGTTGAGGTACATCAGCGACAGATAAATTCAACACAGACATTACAGATACCAATAAAAATACCACCTGCTCCAGAGGAGACAAGTGGTTTTTCAGGTTAAAAACTCAGTGAGTTTTGTAGTTTTAGTTCAGACTTTTTAACAGCGCCTGATCAAGACCGTCGCCTGTTAACAACTTCACAATGGCTTTGCAGTGATCCAAGGTAAAGTCACCTTCGCTAATTTGCAGATTTAAAGCTTCGCGGCGTTTCTGCACTACATCAGACAGGGTTTTATTGTCAGCGTCAGCGCCTTTTAGTTTCTGATCTAATTTGGCCAGCCAGGGGTACAATTGCTTTTCTGCGTCATAAGCCTGCTGGCGAATTTCCGGATGATAGTCTTCGCAGGCATTGAGATTTAACAAGTAAAAATTCAGATAACCGGCAACGGTCAGATACTGATAATCCACTGTTTCAGCTTTTACTGTAGAAGACAGCGTTGCAGAACTTAAACATAAAGCGGCGAACAGACTGTAACCTAACTTCTTCATCTAAGGCTCCCCTAAAAAATCGTAAATTCGATAACCAATCTACAGAGAATAACCTGCCTTTTCAACACAGCAGGTTATTTATCCAGCGCAAACACAGAAATAGGCTTAGGGCCTATCAGTTTTTGCATTTTCACCCGATGAAAAGCAAGCAGCGGGCACCCTGACCCAACCTTCCATTAGTACCCTGGCACTGCGGCTCATGATGGCTTTGGTGACTTTCCACTCCCCGGCCACGAACACCGCTTCTGCCCCCACCCTCAAGGTACCGGACGGATGGCCAAAACGGACGACTTTACGCTTGACACCACCAGCGGCCTGATTGACTAAAGTACCAGGGATAGCGGCTGCAGTGCCAATAGCAACGGCGGCTGTCCCCATCATGGCATGGTGTAATTTACCCATAGACAAAGCCCGCACTACTAAATCTATATCTGCTGTTGTTACCACTTTGCCGCTGGACGAAACATAGTCAGTGGCAGGAGCGACAAAAGCCACCTTAGGCGTATGCTGCCGGGTTTTGGCTTCGTCTATATGGCTGATTAAACCCATTTTCACCGCACCATGAGCGCGGATAGTTTCAAACATGGCCAGAGCTTTGGGGTCGCTGTTAATCGCATCCTGCAGCTCAGTGCCTGTATAGCCTATGTCTTGGGCGTTGACAAAAATAGTGGGGATTCCGGCGTTAATCAGAGTGGCTTGTAAAGTGCCAACACCAGGCACTTCCAAATCGTCCACTAAGTTGCCGGTTGGGAACATGGAACCACCACCCTCGCCGTCTTCATCCGCGGCCGGGTCGATAAATTCCAGTTGCACTTCAGCAGCCGGAAAGGTCACACCATCCAGTTCAAAGTCACCGATTTCCTGCACTTCGCCGTTGATCATCGGTATATGGGCAATAATGGTTTTGCCAATATTGGCCTGCCAAATCCGCACTGTGGCTTTGCCGTTTTGTGGAATGCGGCGCTCATCGACCAAACCAGCACTGATGGCAAAAGAGCCAACAGCGGCGGATAAATTGCCGCAGTTGCCGCTCCAGTCGACAACAGCTTTGTCGATAGAGACCTGACCAAACAGGTAATCGACATCATGATCGGCTTTGCTACTTTTGGATAAAATCACCGTCTTGCTGGTACTGGAGGTCGCACCACCCATGCCATCAATTTGTTTACCATATGGATCCGGGCTGCCAATCACTCTGAGCAGCAGCGCATCTCGCGCTGCTCCCGGAGTTTGCGCCGCTTCTGGTAAGTCCTGCAGACGGAAAAATACGCCTTTGCTGGTGCCACCCCGGATATAAGTGGCAGGAATTTTTAGTTGTGGTAAATAGCTCATTATTCTTATCCCTGCCCTACACCTTAGCTTCAAGGAAGTCTTTGGCAAAACGCTGCAACACGCCACCTGCTTCATAAATCGACACTTCTTCGGCGGTATCCAACCTACAGGTGACAGGCACCTGCAGCACCTCGCCGTTTTTGCGGGTCACCACTAAGGTCAAGGTAGTGCGCGGTGTACGTTCCCCAACCACATCGTAACTTTCTGTGCCATCCAACCCTAAGGTTTTACGGTTCACCCCGGCTTTAAATTCCAGCGGCAACACGCCCATGCCGACTAAGTTAGTGCGATGGATACGCTCAAAGCCTTCCGCCACTATGGCTTCTACCCCGGCTAAACGTACCCCTTTGGCCGCCCAATCCCGGCTGGAACCCTGGCCATAATCAGCACCGGCAATGATGATCAGAGGTTGTTTACGCTGCATGTAGGTTTCAATGGCTTCCCACATCCGGGTCACTTTGCCATCGGGCTCAATCCGGGTTAACGAACCTTGTTTGATTTTGCCATCCACCACGGCCATTTCGTTCATGAGTTTAGGGTTAGCAAAAGTCGCACGCTGCGCTGTTAAATGGTCGCCTCGGTGCGTAGCGTAGGAGTTAAAATCTTCTTCCGGCAAGCCCATTTTATGCAGGTATTCCCCGGCCGCACTGTCCATCATAATGGCGTTGGAGGGTGATAAATGATCGGTGGTAATGTTATCGCCAAGCACGGCCAGTGCCTTCATGCCCTTCATAGTACGCTCACCAGCCAACGCGCCCTCCCAATAAGGTGGGCGACGGATATAGGTGCTTTGTGGCCGCCAGTCGTACAGCGGACTAATTTTTTCGCCATAATCCACCGACAACGCAAACATAGGCTCATAGACTTTACGGAACTGTTCAGGCTTCACGCTGCTTGCGACCACGGCATCAATTTCAGCATCACTTGGCCAAATGTCTTTTAAGCGAATTTCGCTGCCGTCTTTGTCCAGCCCCAGCACGTCTTTTTCGATATCAAAACGAATGGTACCGGCAATGGCATAAGCCACCACCAGCGCAGGAGAGGCTAAAAACGCCTGCTTGGCATAAGGATGAATACGGCCATCAAAGTTACGGTTACCGGACAACACAGCAGTGGCGTATAAATCACGCTCGATAAGCTCTTGCTGAATAACCGGGTCTAAAGCGCCACTCATGCCATTACAGGTGGTACAGGCAAAAGCCACTATGCCAAAGCCTAAGGATTCTAAATCGCCTAATAAGTTGGCTTCTTTTAAATACAGCTCAACGGTTTTAGAGCCAGGCGCTAACGAGCTTTTTACCCATGGCTTACGGCTTAAGCCTTTGGCTTTGGCGTTACGCGCCAATAAACCGGCTGCGATGACATTTCTTGGGTTACTGGTGTTGGTACAACTGGTAATGGCAGCGATAATCACAGCACCGTCCGGCATCAAGCCCGGCTGGTTTTCTACTACACCACTAATGCCTTTGGCGGCTAAATCGCTGGTGGATACCCGGGCATGTGGATTGGAAGGACCTGCAATAGTGCGGCCAACACTGGATAAATCAAAACGTAAAACGCGCTCGTATTCAGCCGTTTTTAAACTGTCAGACCATAAACCTGCAGTTTTGGCGTAGGTCTCTACCAGTTTAACTTGAGCTGGCTCACGGCCTGTCAGAGTTAAATAATCCAGCGTTTGCTGATCGATAGAGAACATAGCGGCTGTAGCGCCATATTCAGGCGTCATATTCGAAATAGTCGCGCGGTCGCCCAAACTTAAGCTGCTGGCGCCTTCACCAAAAAACTCCAGATAAGCCGACACCACTTTTTCTTTGCGTAAAAACTCAGTTAAAGCCAGTACGATGTCGGTCGCCATAATGCCCGGCTGAGCTTTGCCGGTCAGCTCCACGCCAATAATATCTGGCAGACGCATCCAGGAGGCACGGCCTAACATCACGCTTTCAGCTTCTAAACCACCGACCCCAATCGCAATCACACCCAGTGCATCGACATGAGGGGTATGGCTGTCGGTGCCAACTAAAGTATCAGGAAAAGCGACACCATCAATGGCGTGAATAACCGGCGACATCCGCTCTAAATTGATTTGGTGCATAATGCCGTTGCCAGGTGGAATGACATCGACATTTTTAAAGGCTTTTTTGGTCCACTTGATAAAGTGGAATCTGTCGTCGTTGCGTCTGTCTTCAATAGCGCGGTTTTTCTCAAACGCATCTTTTTCAAAACCCGCATGCTCCACCGCCAGCGAGTGGTCAACAATGAGCTGAGTCGGCACTACAGGATTGACTTTGGCCGGATCGCCGCCTTGTTGTGCTATCGCATCACGCAGGCCAGCTAAGTCCACTAAAGCGGTTTGACCTAAAATATCGTGGCAGACTACACGGGCCGGAAACCAGGGGAAATCCAAATCCTGCTTGCGGTAAATCAGTTGTTTTAACGCATCGGTCAGTAAGGCCGGATCGCAGCGGCGTACTAAGTTTTCTGCATGCACACGGCTGGTATAAGGTAATTTGGCATAAGAGCCAGGTTCAATGGCGTTACAAGCCGCTTCGGCATCAAAATAGTCCAGACTGGTGCCTGGTAAGTTTTTACGGTAGTTAGAATTCATGGCGTGGCCACTCAGTTAAATTGTTTACTTCAGATCCTACAAAAGCCCGCTGAGGGCTTCTGTAGTTT
Organism: Rheinheimera mesophila; assembly: GCF_000986865.1. Lineage (GTDB taxonomy): Bacteria > Pseudomonadota > Gammaproteobacteria > Enterobacterales > Alteromonadaceae > Pararheinheimera > Pararheinheimera mesophila. The sequence goes on along the minus strand of NZ_LAVS01000087.1, from coordinate 46,380 downwards.
GGGTATTTGATACTATTATCTTTGCGCTATTGGCTTAACACTACGTGGTTCCACACCTGTATATTCCGCGCTTGGGCGAATAATACGGTTGTCGGCACGTTGTTCCATCACATGGGCCGCCCAGCCTGTTAAACGCGAGCAGACAAAAATAGGCGTAAAGAGTTTGGTTGGAATACCCATGTAGTTGTAAGCCGAAGCGTGGAAGAAATCTGCGTTACAGAACAGTTTTTTCTCGCGCCACATGACACTTTCACAGCGCACTGAGATGTCATACAAAGAGGTGTCGCCATTGGCTTTCGCCAGCTTTTCTGACCATTCTTTGATCACCGCATTGCGAGGATCGGATTCGGCATAAATGGCATGACCAAAACCCATAATTTTCTCTTTGCGCTCCAGCATGCCTAATAACTTGGCTTCGGCATCATCCGGATTGTCCATCTTTTCAATCAGTTCCATCGCCGCTTCGTTAGCGCCACCGTGCAGAGGGCCACGTAACGAGCCGATAGCGCCAGTGATGCACGAGTGCATATCACTTAAAGTTGAAGCACAAACCCGGGCGGTAAAAGTCGAGGCATTAAACTCATGCTCTGCGTATAAAATCAGTGAAGCGTTCATCACATCGGTGTGTAACTGTGTTGGTTTTTCACCATGCAAAGTCCAGAGGAACTGCTCAGCAATAGAATCCGCTGCTGTTTCTACTTCAATACGTTTTCCGTTGTGGCTGAAGTTATACCAGTAATTAATTAAACCAGGGAAAATCGCCAGTAAACGGTCGGTGGCATCGTGTTGCTGAGCAAAACTCTGCTCAGTTTCTATGTTACCGAGCATAGAGCAACCTGTGCGCATCACATCCATAGGATGAGCTGATGCAGGAATACGCTCCAACACTTCTTTCAGTGCCTGTGGCAGGTTACGCATCGCCTTTAAGCGTTGTTTATAGGCGGCCAGTTCAGCTTGGTTCGGTAACTCGCCTTTTAAAATCAGGTGCGCTACTTCTTCAAATTCACAGTGAGCGGCTAAGTCTTTGACATCATAACCACGGTAAGTCAGGCCTGAACCTGTTTTGCCTACTGTGGATAAAGCGGTTTTACCTGCGATTTGGCCACGTAAACCCGCGCCTGATAATTCTTTTGCGTTCGCCATCTTGTCTCTCCGTTTTTAATTGGTTCTGTTGATCTGATGAATACGGTTTGAACTACTTTTTACTGGCAAATAAGGCGTCCAGTTTTTGCTCGTAGCTGTGATAATTGAGGAAGTCGTAGAGTTCAGCCCGGGTTTGCATGCTGTCCACTACTGCTTTTTGATCGCCGTTGGCCAAAATAGACTCGTATACATTGAGGGCAGCTTTGTTCATAGCACGGAAGGCACTGAGTGGATACAACACCATATCCACACCCACGCCAGCCAGCTCGGCTTTGTTAAACAGCGGCGTTTGGCCAAACTCGGTGATATTGGCAAGCACCGGCACTTTTAACGCCTTGGTAAAGGCCTGATACTGCTCCAAGGTGTAGACGGCTTCGGCAAAAATGGCATCAGCCCCTGCGGCTTCACAGGCTAAAGCGCGTTCGATGGCCGCTTCTAAACCTTGTTGTTGTAACGCATCGGTGCGCGCCATGATAAAAAAGTTTTCGTCTGTTCTGGCATCGACGGACGCCTTGACACGATCCACCATTTCATCCAACGATACAATTTCTTTGTTCGGTCTGTGACCACAACGCTTTTGCGCCACCTGATCTTCAATATGAAAACCTGCAGCACCAGCTTTGGTCATTTCTTTCACTGTACGGGCAATATTAAAAGCACCACCCCAACCTGTGTCCGCATCGACCAGCAATGGCAGTTGTGTCGCACCTGTAATACGGCGGATATCTTCACAAACATCGTTTAACGAGGTCATGCCTAAATCCGGCAAACCAAAAGAGGCATTCGCCACACCTGCACCTGATAAATACAGGGCTTTATGACCGACACGCTCCGCCATCATGGCGGTGTAGGCATTAATAGTGCCGACCAACTGTAACGGAGTGTTGTCTTTGATTGCCTGACGAAGCAGAGCGCCAGCGCTTTTTACATTAGTCATGTGAAGTCCCCTGTTGAAGTAATTGTTGTTCAATATTACGTCTGGATGCGGCGATATGACGGCGCATCAGTAAATCGGCAAGCTCGCCATCCCGGTTGGCAATGGCGTTAATAATAGCTTTGTGTTCGTCAAAAGCCCGCGACACCCGGGGGCCATTCATACCAAGCTGCACCCGATACATCCGCACCAGAAAATACAGCTCGTCACTTAAAATGTTGATGAGATATGGATTTTTACTACCCAAAATGACGCGGTAATGAAAGTCGACATCACCGGCTTCCTGATAATAACTTTCCCCTTCGCGCACCCTTTGTGTCGACAAATGCTGATCCAAAAGCGCTCTGACTTCTGCAATATCCTGCTCTGTCATATGCTCTGCCGCCAAACGACAAGCCAGGCCTTCCAGCTCTTCACGCAGTTGATACAAAGAACGTAAACCTTCAATCGACAGCTTCACCACCCGGGCACCGGCGTTGGGTGTGCGTTCGATTAAATGACAGCGCTCCAGACGCGCTAAAGCTTCCCGCAAAGGTGCACGGCTTAAGTCATAACGCCGCGCCAGTTCAGGCTCACTGATTTTAGTTCCAGCCGGAATATCACCTTCTACTATGGCGGTGCGAATTTGCACCAGTACCCGGTCGGCTGCAGTAATAGCCTGTTTAAACTCAGTAGCAAGCATTGGATTGTCGACAATTATAAAAAAGTAATGACGTTTTACGCCTGATAATCTGTTTGGTCAAGCAAAAACCAGCCGTTATGTCGACATAAAGACTAAAGTACGAGAGGAGCTTGTATGGAATTATGGACGATTTCAACCGGAGTTAGTGTTTTTCAGTGAAACACGAGGTTGCTCCAGGCTGTGACAGCAACCTCCTCATCGGACAGCACAGACATAGTTAGCTATGTTGCCATTTCGAGCTGTGAATACCTTTGATCATCATCCACAGGCTCAGTGTCAGCTCCCCGGCTAAAACCGGCAGCATGATCCAGGGGAATAAGTGCGACGCCAGATCTGCTGCCAACAACAGGGCCAAACTATTGATCAGGTAACACAAGCCTGCCAGCGCCAACATGCCCCCAATAATAGCAGGGAAAAAACCAGACTTGATGATCAGATAACCACGCAGCAAACAGGCCAAGGCAAAGAAAATCAAGCCTATGCCAAAACCATAAGCATGCAGCTCAATAGCCAAGGCAGACCAAGCCGCTAACTGCTCTGCAGAGAACACAGAGGCTGTAGCCGTGCCAGCCAACAACACTAAAGGCACGACCAACAACAACTTATTGGCAACTAACATTGCTGTTTGGATCAGGTTAAAAAAAGTAGCCATCAGATTCAGCCCCGCATTCACCCGTTTAAACAGCAAATAGAACAACACGATCACGGGAATATCCAGTAACTGCATGGTTAAATCCCCGACTATGCCAAGGCCCCATAAACCTGGTGCCGCAGTAATATTCTGTGCCGTGGCTGTGGCGTCAGTTGGCACCAGCATGGATCCCCTGACTATCAATTCACCAAAAAGCCCCAGCATGATAATAGCCAGATAAAATACACCGCCCAAACGAACATAAAATTGTAGTTCTTGCTCAAAGCTAGGTTTCATACCAGTATCCTTGGTTAGTGGGGATTAATAAATGAACAGAATCAATTATTTACACTGACAGAGTTGAGCTGAAAAAGAAAGAGACCGGTCGATAAAGCACCACTTGCCTTTGACTTACCTGCCTTCAAAGACCAAAAAGAACAAGCAAGCTGACGCAGTTTAGCTTAAAGATTTTGCAGTTTTTATTAGATTAATTTTTTCTAAAATTAATAGAGTGTAAAAACTTTAGCATCTATAGCAATAATGTGACAAAGGTCTTCACTTTGCCGCAAAAGCTTATTTGGCCTGAGGCGGAGTGGATAACTTGGGGATAACCAGGGTATAACATCAGGATAAACCCTGACTTCTGTTTCCAATTGAAGCAGTTAAAATGCAAAAGCCTGCGCAGGAAATTTTTGCAGCTTTGTCTACACTAAACCTCAGTAAGTTAACCTGTTTGTCCTCTTTGGTTCCGTATAGCGCACGGCTCATGTAGATGAGCCATTCCCCTAAGCCCAGAATGGATCCCTTGATTCTGGGCTACTTTTCTTCTTCGTTAAGCTCTTTTAACCGATTGAAACAGTTGATAAAAATTTTCTGTCGTTTGTTCTGCCAGCAACTCAACACTGACCTGACGCTGTTCAGCAATACAAGCAGCCACAGCGCTGACATAAGCGGGTTGATTAGTTTTACCACGATAAGGTACAGGGGCCAGATAAGGTGAGTCGGTTTCAATTAATAAGCGATCAGCCGGAAGTTGTCGGGCCACAGCACGCAACTCATCGGCATTACGAAAAGTCACTATGCCGGATAATGAAATATAAAAACCCAAATCCAAAGCCGCTTTTGCAGTCTCCCAATCTTCGGTAAAGCAGTGCAACACGCCACCACAATCAGCAGCGCCACCTGAACGCAATAAATTCAACGTATCGGCTCTGGCATCGCGGGTATGCACTATGAGAGGTTTTTTCAGTTCACGTGCAACCGCAATATGAGCGGCAAAGGCTTCTTGTTGAATGGCCTTGCTGTCCGGGCTGTAAAAGTAATCCAGGCCCGTCTCACCTACTGCAACTACCGCAGGATCAGTACAATAACGACCTAATACATCGATATCGATTTGGTCTTGCTGGTGCAATGGATGTTCACCACAAGAGATGGATACCTGCGGATAAGCCGCCACCAGTTGTTTCATTGCAGGAAACTCGTTCAGACTGACCGAGACACACAGCATATGTTCTACTTTAGCGGCGGCAGCTTGTTGTAAAACTTCAGGCAGGGTCAGAGCTAATTTGTCCCACTCCAGACGATCCAGGTGGCAATGCGAATCAACAAACAAAAGATTTCTCCAAAACGTTCACTAACAATAGCCAGAAGATGGCTTTATAGAGTTAAAGGCTATAGGTGGCTTCAGTCGAATCCAACATACCACCTAATAATTTCTCGATTTTGTCCTGCAACTGAAACTTATCATCGATAAAAGCCACGCCAATACCTGCGGGCGTCGAGCTTTGCGCCCCCTGGGGCGTCAACCAGGCCACTTTACCAGAGACCCTGATAGGCTCCAGTGCATCAGGCAATGTCACTACTAAAGATAGCGAATGCCCCATACGATAAGGTCTGGCGGTGCGCACAAATAAACCGCCATTTTTCAGAAATGGCATATAGCAGCGGTACAGCTCTTTCAGCTCGGTAAAATCCAGTTGGATTTCTTCCACAATAAGCTCCTGTTACAACAAGGCTGTGCGCATTTGCACTAACAAGGCCGATAAATTCAGCGCAGCATTTTGCCCTGAAATCAACTGACGGTCACGGCCCCATTGCTGCAAAGACAACAACAACTGATGGTGTTTCAGTTGCATCTCCGCCCCTTTCTGCCATAACTCCTGCCGCACAAACCAGAACAAGGTGGAAGGCAATTGGTCAGTGTCAGGTAAATGGGCCAGCAGCTCATACATATCTAACTGAGCCGACACGAACTTCTTCAGCATAACCAATTGTGCAGAAATTGCAGCCGCTTCGTCGTTTTCTAATAACTTCAGCGCCAATAAAGGCGCACCACCAACGTATTGCAGTAAAAAGTCCGGGACCGGCCTGCTGCTGTGCTCCTGTAACCAGCGCTCTATGACTTCACCATAGACCGGAGCCAAAGCCCAGCTTTGACAACGACTTAAAATAGTCGGCAATAGCTGAGCCGGGTGGGCACTTTGTAACATCAAAAAACTGTTTGCCGGTGGTTCTTCCAGAGTTTTTAATAAGGCGTTGGCCGCAGCCTCAGTCATCAGTTCGGCCTGTGGAATAAGCGCCAGCTTCACCCCACCTTGCTGCGATGCCCCCTGCATAAACTGTCCCAAAGCACGTATCGGATCGACCCCAATACTGCTGCTGCCTTCGGTCGGCAATTGCCACAGGTCCGGGTGATGGCCTGAGTCCATCAACTGACAACTTTTACATACCCCACAAGGCTGGTGCTGTTGTGGTTTTTTACAAAGCAAATAAGCGGCTAGCCTTTTGGCCAACTGCTGTTTGCCTATGCCTGCAGGCCCTGTCAGCAATAACGCATGATGCAATTGCCCTGCCGCTGCCAGTTCTGTCAGTTTGTAGTAATAAGAGTCCAGCCAGGGAAAATCAGACATCAGGTCGTAACGAGCCATGTTGATAAGCCTGCTGCAATGCATTCAGGATCTGACGCTGCACCTGTTCTATTGACTGACTGGCATCAATAGTGATGATATGAGGTTCAGCGGCCGCTATTTGTTGATACTTAGCGCGGGTACGCTGGAAAAAGGCCAGTTGTTCCAGCTCAATCCGATCCAGCTCACCACGGGCCTGAGCCCGTTGTAAGCCAATAGCAGGGTCTATATCCAGATACAAGGTCAGATCGGGGGTTAATTGCCCCAGTACGGCCTGACGGATGGTAGTAATCAGCGTTTCATCCAGTTGACGGCCACCGCCCTGATAAGCTCGGGAGGAGAGATCATGACGATCGCCTAACACCCAGCAGCCTCGCTGTAAAGCGGGTTGGATCACTGTTTTTACCAACTGCACACGGGACGCATACATCAGTAATAATTCAGTTTCAGGCGCGACCTGTTCATCCTGAACCTGTTTCACCAACATACGGATTTGCTCGGCTAAAGGAGTGCCTCCTGGCTCACGGGTGCTGATAAATTTGATCTGATGTTCGTTCAGCCACTGCTCAATAGTGCGGATAGCGCTGGTTTTACCTGCGCCCTCCAGCCCCTCCACGACGATAAAACGCCCCTGTGTTGTCATTGTTTTTTCTTTCCAAAAATATACTGCTGTACCGCGGCATTGTGCTCTTTTAGTGTACGGGAAAACTGATGGGTGCCATCCCCTTTTGAGACAAAATAGAGCCAGTCGGTTTTTGCCGGCTGCGCCGCAGCGAGAATAGAGCTGCCGCTTGGTGCTGCTATTGGGCCTGGCGGTAAGCCAAAATGCTGATAGGTATTGTATGGGTGCGGATTACGTAAATCGGCTCTGGTGATATCACCATTAAAACTATCACCTAAACCGTAGATCACCGTCGGATCGGTTTGTAATTTCATACCAAGTGCCAACCGATTGACAAATACCGAGCTGACTAAGGTTTTTTCCGGCTCATGACCGCTTTCTTTCTCGACGATCGAAGCCATGATCAGCAACTCATAAGGATTTTTATAAGGCAATTCAGCCTGACGATTGTCCCAGGCCTGCTGTAAACGTTGGATCAACAGTTCATTGGCACGTTTTAATAAGGCGGTGCTGGTGCTGTTGGCGGTATAGTTATAAGTTTCAGCAAAAAACAAAGCTTCGGCATTGGCAGGTTTATTGCCCCAGGCTTCAGGCCAACTTGCCAGTTCAACTAATGCGGCGTTGTCGGTCACATCATGCTGTAAATACTCAGCTTCAGCTAAACGCTTTATGCTTTGGCTTAAGGTTTCACCCTCTTTAATGCTGAATGCAAACTGTGCCACTTTACCGCTGGCAAATAACCGCAGCAGATCTAACAAGCGGATAGGTTTTTGCTCAGTGGGCACTTTGTATACGCCCTGATGCAGTTTTGAAAGCTCTGGATGTAAACGCAAATAAATAGATAACCAGCGGCACTGGGTGGCACTCAACAGGTTTTGTTGCTGCCACTGACGACACAGTTTCATCGCACTGTCGCCCGCTTTAATTTCGATATAAGGCTCAGTCAGAGCCAGGCTAGTTTGGCTGTATTGTTGCCAGATATTGGCTAAACCAAAACAACAGACCAGGGAAACCAGCAGTACAACAAATAAAGTTCGGATCAAAGCTCAACTCCGCAGACAAACTGGCGCACCAGTTCCATATCTTTAGTTTGCCCGGCAAATTCTGTGACCGGTACTACACCCATCAGGGCATTACAAATCAACAAAGCATCCGCCTGTTGCAGATCTGCCAACGAATAACGCGCCTCAGTGACCTGACGCTGACTCATCAGATGCTGTCGCATTACACCATTGATACCAGCCTGATCCAGCTTAGGCGTAAACCACTGACCATTTTTACTAAACATCAGATTAGCGGCAGAGACTTCAATCACAGCGCCACTTTGATCGAACACCACCAGCTCATCAAAACCAGACTGCGCTAACTCAGCTTTAATCAGCACCTGCTCCAGCCTGTTATTGTGCTTCAGCCCCGCCAACGCAGGTTGTTGTGCTAACTTAAAATCAGCAATACCCAGACGAAGCCCCTGCTGCTGCCAAAGACTGTAATCAGGTAAAGTCGCGGTGCTAATATAACAACAAGGCACATCAATTCCCTGCGGACTGTATCCCCGGCCAGCCTGACCACGGCTAATTAATACTTTTATCACCTGCTCAGAGGCTGAAATAGCCTGCTGAACCCGATGAGTTAGTTCATCGGTATCAAAAGCATGGATCAACAAGGCTTTGGCACCCGATACCAGACGCTGCAGATGCAAATTCCACAGCATAACTTTGCCGTCTTTTACCTTGATTGTGGTAAAAAGCCCGTCACCATACTGAAAGCTACGATCGGTCGTGTCGGGAGTTTGCACATAGAGCATTAACGCCAGTCCAAAGGGGGTGGAAAATTCTGGCCGAAAGTATGCCTGAAATCGGTGAGTTTGGAAATGCAGGGCCAGCATTGAAGTGCTGACCCTGAAACGTCAGATTTTCTTAAACAGAATAGAACCGTTGGTACCACCGAAACCAAAGGAGTTACATAAAGCGTATTCCAGTTTGGCATCTCGGGCGGTATGGGGTACATAGTCTAAGTCACAACCTTCGTCCGGATTATCCAGGTTGATGGTTGGCGACACTTTCTGGTCAAGCAGTGACAAAATGGTGATGATAGATTCAACAGAACCTGCCGCACCTAACAAGTGCCCCATCATCGACTTACTGGAACTGACCATCAATCCTTCTGGCTTGGCACCAAAAATAGATTTAATCGCCATAGTTTCCGCAATATCACCTGCCGGTGTGGATGTGCCATGCGCATTGATGTACTGCACCTGTTCGGCGTTAACACCCGCATCGCGTAAAGCGTTTTTCATCGCAAGAGCTGCACCACGGCCATTTTCCGGTGGTGAGGTCATATGATAGGCGTCACCACTCATACCAAAACCGACCAGTTCAGCATATATTTTTGCGCCGCGGGCTTTGGCATGTTCGTACTCTTCCAGCACCACCACACCAGCACCGTCACCTAACACAAAACCGTCACGGTCTTTGTCCCATGGCCGACTGGCCTGCTGTGGTGCATCGTTACGGGTAGATAAAGCACGGGCTGCACCAAAGCCTCCCATACCTAAAGTGGTTGATGCTTTTTCTGCACCACCTGCAATCATCGCATCTGCGTCGCCGTAAGCTATCATACGGGCCGCCTGACCAATGTTATGCACACCAGTAGTACAGGCCGTCACTATGCTGATGTTTGGACCTTGCAGACCTAACATGATGGATAAATGCCCTGAAATCATGTTGATAATGGTAGAAGGCACAAAAAACGGCGATAAACGACGTGGGCCGCTGTTGAGTAATTTGGCATGGTTTTCTTCAATTAAACCTAAACCACCAATACCTGAACCTACAGCCACACCAATACGTTCGGCATTTTGCTCGTTAATTTCCAGTCCGGAATCTTTAAAAGCCTGCACACCGGCAGCGACACCGTACTGGATAAATAAATCCATTTTTTTGGCTTCTTTGGCCGGGAAAAACTGTTCGACGTCAAAATTTTTGACTAAGCCAGCAAATTTAGTGGTGTAAGCCTCCGGATCAATATGATCAAACAGCGCTATCCCACTTTGGCCTTGTAATAAAGCCTGCCAGGTCGACGTTACATCGTTCCCCAGGGGCGTTAGCATACCTAAGCCCGTCACAACCACTCGACGTTTTGCCACAGAATCCTCCGCAGTCTGATTTATTCTTTATTGCTGATCCGCTTCTGCATTTGATACGTAGCAGACAGCTTCAGAAACAAAAACGGGTAGCAGAGGCTACCCGTTTTGTCAGCTCATCGTTTACTCAGCGTGAGCTTTGATATAGTCGATAGCAGACTGTACCGTTGTAATTTTTTCAGCTTCTTCGTCTGGGATCTCTGTATCGAATTCTTCTTCCAGAGCCATCACTAATTCTACTGTGTCCAGAGAGTCAGCGCCTAAATCGTCAACGAAAGAAGATTCATGCTTCACTTCTTCTTCTTTAACGCCTAACTGCTCGATGATAATTTTTTTAACGCGTTCTTCGATGTTGCTCATCTTTTCTTCCTTTTTCTCATGTAAATCGCAACAATTGGTGCAATTTTGTGTGGCGGCTAGTTTATGCGTAAGCCCGGTTTGTTGCAAGCAAAGGCATCGCCTTTTCCTGCTGGTCAAACCATTTACCTTCGTCATTGAAGCTGCAGCTTTGTTGACTGCGCTCTATCGCCCCAATCACATAGATAGCTATGCTCATGGGGACTCTTCGCTTATCGTCGCGCTGCAACATCAATGCCTTTGGTAAACTTACCTTCGTCATTGAAGCTGCAGCTTTGTTGACTGCAACTTCAGCAACGCTGGCAAGGGCTTACACCATATACATACCGCCGTTGATATGGATGGTTTCACCCGTAATATAGGCTGCCGGACCTGAGGCCAAAAAGGCTACAGCGGCCGCTATCTCTTCCGGCTTGCCCAGGCGATTCGCCGGGACCTGGCTGAAAATGGCTTCTTTTTGCTCTTCTGACAATTCTTTGGTCATATCGGTGTCGATAAAACCCGGTGCAATAGCGTTTACAGTAATACCACGCGACGCCACTTCTCTGGCCAATGACTTGGTAAAACCTAACACGCCCGCTTTCGCTGCAGCGTAGTTGGTCTGCCCGGCATTGCCCATAGAACCTACTACTGAACCTATGCTAATGATCCGGCCGTGACGCTTTTTCATCATGCTGCGCAGCACAGCTTTACTTAAACGGTACACTGATGTCAAATTGGTTTGCATAATGTCGAACCATTCTTCTTCTTTCATGCGCATCAACAGGTTATCGCGGGTAATACCAGCGTTGTTCACCAGAATGTCAATGTCGCCAAACTGAGCTTTAATGGTCTCTAAACATTGTTCAATCGACTCTGCATCGCCGACATTTAACACCAGGCCTAAGCCTTTGTCACCTAAATAAGCGGAAATAGCGGCCGCACCTGATTCAGTTGTTGCAGTTCCAACCACTTTAGCGCCTAACGCAGCTAATTGTTCAGCAATAGCACGGCCAATACCGCGGCTTGCGCCCGTGACTAACGCGACCTGACCTTCTAACGAAATAAATGGAGTCATTGTTTCTAAACCTTTTATTCTGCAGCTAAAGCGTCTTTTAATGACGCTACATCTGTGACTGAAGCTGTGTTCAGCTCTTTATTAATACGTTTAATCAAGCCACTTAATACCTTGCCCGCCCCCAGCTCAATCACTCTGTCCACGCCTTGTGCAGCTAAAAACTCGATACTCTCGGTCCAGCGCACCGGACTATACAACTGGCGCACTAACGCATCTTTGATGGCTGCGGCATCTGAAGCGACAACCACATCGACATTGTTCACTACAGGTATGACAGCCGTATGAAAGGCAATGCTGTTTAAATCATTCGCCAATTTATCGGCGGCTGGCTTCATTAACGCGCAGTGCGACGGCACAGACACAGGTAAAGGCAGCGCACGTTTGGCACCTGCGGCTTTACAAAGTTCATTGGCACGTTCAACCGCAGCTTTATTACCGGCAATCACCACCTGACCTGGTGAGTTAAAATTAACCGGCGACACCACTTCACCCTGAGCCGCTTCTTCGCAAGCTTTTGCAATCAGCGCATCGTCCAAGCCAATAATGGCTGACATAGCACCAGTGCCAGCAGGCACTGCCTGTTGCATATACTGACCACGTTTTTCTACCAGCTTAACGGCATCAGATAAGCTCAACACACCGGCGCACACTAAAGCCGAGTATTCACCTAAAGAGTGACCGGCTAAATAAGCGGGTGTTGCACCGCCCTGCTCCAGCCATACCCGATACACCGCCACTGAGGCTGTTAATAATGCCGGCTGAGTGCGATGGGTTTCGTTTAATTCAGTCTCAGGGCCATTGGCCACCAGGGCCCATAAGTCATAACCTAAAGCCTGGGATGCTTCGGCGAAGGTATCGCGTACACTAGCAAATTCAGCATAAAGTTCGGCTAACATGCCAACACTTTGTGAGCCCTGTCCAGGGAATACCAATGCAAGTTTATTGTTCATCATTGTTCCTGCAACTAGATTAATAACGTATTAAAGCCGAAGCCCAGGCAAAACCACTGCCAAAAGCTTCAAGCAATATAGTTTGTCCACGCTGAATACGACCATCACGGATGGCTTCGTCTAAGGCTGTTGGCACTGTGGCTGCTGAGGTATTGCCGTAGCGGTCCAGGTTAATCACCACCTGATCCATCGACATCTCCAGTTTACGGGCTACAGCCGAGATAATACGCAAATTGGCCTGGTGCGGTACTAACCAGTCAATTTGGGATTTATCCATCTGATTAGCAGCGAGGGTTTGCTCCACCACTTCAGATAAACGGGTGACAGCCACTTTAAAGACTTCATTGCCTTTCATCGCCCCCCAGGAATTGTGCACTGAAGCTTCATCCCCACGGATAGGATTATCGACATACAATAATTCGGAGTATCTGCCATCGGCATGAATATGAGTGGATAAAATACCTGGCTGCGCTGAGGCTTCTAAAATCACAGCGCCTGCCGCGTCACCAAATAAAATCACCATGCTGCGATCTTCAGGGCTCATTAAGCGCGATAAACAATCGGCGCCTATCACTAATACCCGTTTAGCCATACCACTTTTGACATATTGATCAGCAACGCTTAAGGCGTAACAAAAGCCAGCACAGGCGGCCGCTACGTCAAAAGCCGGAATGCCGGGCATATCCAGTTCACGCTGCACTTCGCAGGCAGCACTTGGCAAAGCCCGTGCAGCACTGGTGGTCGCCATCACAATCATATCGATGGAATTTTTGTCGATGCCTGCGGCTTCAATAGCTTTTAATGCAGCCTGGGCGCCCATAGTGGCGACAGTTTCATTGTCCGCGATAATACGGCGTTCTTTGATACCAGTACGTTCGATGATCCACTCGTCTGTGGTTTCGACCATGGTTTCGAGATCAGCATTGGTTCTGACCTGAGACGGAAAGTAACTTCCGGTTCCAATAATGCGTGAATACATTGGGCCCTACGCTTTGTCAATTAATACGTGTTCCAGCCTGTCTTTGATCTTCACCGGCACCTGGCGTTCAACCTCGCGCACGGCCTGACGGATGGCACTAAGAAATGCTTCTTTTGTCGCATTTCCATGACTTTTCACTACAATTCCGCGCAATCCTATCAGACTTGCCCCGTTATACTGGTCGGGGTTCACGCCCAAAGACATACTTTTCAGGAAAGGTTTGATTAGCCAGCCGAAAAGTTGTGCAGACATCGAGTTTTTCAGCGCAGTTTCTAAACGTTTTAAGATAAGTTTCGCCACACCTTCGCAGGTTTTCAGCGCTACATTACCGACAAAACCATCGCAGACAATCACATCGGCTTTGCCGGAAAAGATGTCATTGCCTTCGATATAACCAATGTAATTGATATCCGCGCATTCGGATAACAATAAGGAGGTGCGTTTGATTTGGTCCGACCCTTTAATTTCCTCTTCGCCCATGTTCAGCAAGGCGACTTTAGGTCTGGAGATACCTTCCACCTCTTCAGCCATCACGGCGCCCATCACGGCAAACTGAAATAAAGTATCTGAATCGCAATTGACAGTGGCGCCTAAGTCCAGCATAAAAACCGGACTACCAGCGGTCGAAGGTAAGCTGCTGATTAATGCAGGACGCTCCACCCCGTTGAGCATTTTCAGCACAAAATGCGCCATTGCAATCAAAGCTCCGGTATTACCGGCACTGACACAGGCAGCCACTTTATTCTGCTCGACTAAATCCAGGGCAATACGCATCGACGATTGGCGTTTGTTGCGCAAAGCCACAGAGGGTTTATCGGTCATCAGCACAGTTTGGGATGCATGCTGAACAGAAAGCTGAGGGTGGTTTAAATAACCCGCTTGTTCAAGTTCGGTAGTCAGCAGTTCGGCGTCGCCGCAGAGAACTAAATCTACATGAGGAAATTCACACAGCGCTTCTATGGCTGCAGGAAGGGTTGATTGGGGGCCATGGTCGCCCCCCATCATGTCTAAAGCTATCTTAAGTCGTAGTGGTTGCAACGAGTGCATCCAAACTTACTTAATTACTTTACGACCTTTGTAGTAACCATCTTCAGTGATGTGGTGACGACGGTGAGTTTCACCTGAAGTTGCGTCTACAGACAGCGTTGGCCCAGTCAACGCATCATGAGAACGACGCATGTCACGTCTTGCACGAGATTTTTTGTTTTGCTGTACAGCCATTGCCTTTCTCCTAAAAAACTATTTTTTCTTCAATTCTTGCAATATTGCAAATGGGTTCGGTTTTTCTGGTTCTGGTTCTATTTCTCCCCAGCTCATCTGCACTTTGGCCGGATCACAGGATCCTTCGTCGTGCATCGGAAACAGAGGTAAAGCCAGAATTAATTCGTCCTCAACCAATTGCCTCAAGTTAACTTCGCCGTGTTCGTTTTTTTCGACCACTTCGTAGCGCTCTGGAATATCATCGTGAGCCGAATCGTGATCACTCCGGACTGGAGTGTATGCAAAACTGCTGTTCAGTTCCAGACTCATGGGCTCGCTACAGCGTTCACATGTAACCTGAACCTGACAATGGGCTTGTGCTTGAATATACACCAGACCTTGTTCATCAGTTCCACAATGTACTACTACGTCTACATCACCCTCAGAACTTACTAGCGACTCCGTTAATCTGGTTAAATTTACCAGCGGAATTATGCCGTCGAACGTAGAACGTTTTTGCGCGGCACGCGTTGGGTCAAGGGTAATTGGAATTTTTACCTTTTGCATAAGGCGCGCATCATATAGATCGAGGCTAAAGCTGTCAAAGGATTCCTGCCTCTTTTTTGTTAATTTTCCGGTCTAAACTGCTGTTCTGGCGGCTATTGTGGCATCTACCAGCCTGAGTCAGCGTTGTTTGAGCCTGCGGAGTCAACAAAGTTGCAACTTCGCTCAGGAAAGGTATAGTGCGGCGCATTGTCCCAACGAGGTGTTTTTATGTCAACTCAAGCTTTGTATTTAGCCTCTACTTCCGTGTATCGTAAGGCGTTACTGGAAAAACTTACACCGAACTTTTCTACGGCCAAACCTGAAGTCGATGAAACCCCTTTGCCGGATGAGACACCGGAGCAACTGGTCAGCCGCCTGGCTGTATTAAAAGCCCAGGCTGTGGCGGATACCTTAACTGAAGGTTTGGTGATTGGTTCTGATCAGGTCGCCGTATTTAACGGCCACATTCTGGGTAAACCTCATACGGCTGAAAATGCCTATAACCAGTTAAAAAGCTTCAGCGGTCATACAGTCACTTTTTTAACCGGCTTAGCGTTGGTCAACGCCCACACCAAACAGCATCAGCTTTGTGTTGAGCCTTTTAAGGTGCATTTTCGCCAGTTAACCGATGCGGAGATCCTTGCTTATATAGAAAGAGAACAACCGCTAAACTGTGCCGGTAGTTTTAAAAGTGAAGGCTTAGGTATCAGTTTGTTTACAAAGCTCGAGGGCGACGACCCCAATAGCTTAATAGGCCTGCCACTGATTCGTTTGCTGGAGATGCTTCGTCATGAAGGCGCAGATTTGTTAACCAACCCTTGAGTTACACATCTGACGGGCAGGCACAAAACCCGCCCTTACGGCAGTGACTGCATCCTATTCAAAGCACTGTTAACAGCTCTGGCAACGAGTCAATAATAGCTCTGGGTTGATACTGGCTCAATTTGGCTCTGTCGTGGGCACCGTGAGTCACCGCAATACGGGGCATTTCGATCGCCAGTGCCATGGCCATGTCGTGAATGCTGTCTCCGACCATCACGGCACGATGCGCTGGCAACTTCAGTTCAGTCAGAATTTGTTGCAGCATATCAGGGCTGGGCTTGGATTGTGCTTCATCAGCGCAGCGACTGGCGCTGAAATAGCGCTCCAATCCGGTTTCTGCCAACATCCTTGTCAATCCTTTACGGGCTTTCCCTGTGGCCACAGCTAACAGAACACCTTGTTGTTTCAGTGCAGACATCACCTGCTCTGCCCCATCAAACAAGGGCGTTGGTGGATGGTCGTGTGATAGATACTGCTCGCGGTAATGCTCAAATACCGTCTGGCGCTGCGTGGCATTGATACCAGGAAATAAAATATCAAACACAGGGTCCATGCTCAGGCCAATGATTTGTTTGACCTGATGCTCAGTCGGCACCGCTAAGCCGGACAATTCAGCCGCAGCGCGCATCGAGGAGACAATCCGGCCCACTGAGTCCATCACTGTGCCGTCCCAGTCAAAAACCACTAAAGCGATATCCGAACTCATTATTTTCTCTTTAATTTTTCCAGCACACTACTTAATGCGTTGTCCAACGGCGCATCACAGGTGAGTACTTTACCCGTTCCCGGATGAGTAAAACTCAGGGTTTTGGCGTGCAGGTACAAACGATTTAATCCGAGTTTTTGCATTTGAGCGGTAAATTCGTTGTCGCCGTATTTATCATCACAGGCAATCGCATGCCCTTTACAGGCGGTATGCACCCGGATTTGATGAGTACGGCCTGTAACAGGAAAAGCTTCCACTAAGGTGCCTTCCTCGTAACGCTGCAGAATTTTAAAGCGGGTTTCCGAAGGTTTGCCTTGTGCTTCATCAACCCGCACCACCCGCTCACCACTTTGTAAGGTGTTTTTTCGCAGCGGCTCTGTGACTTTTTTAATTTTGCTGTCCCACTGGCCTGCCACTAAAGCCCAGTATTTTTTCTCGACCGTTTTTAAGCGCAACTGTTCATGCAGATGAGTCAGTACCGAACGTTTTTTCGCAATCAGTAAACACCCTGAGGTATCCCGGTCTAAACGGTGCACTAATTCCAGATGACGGGCGGTTGGACGTAAGGCCCGTAATGCTTCAATCACGCCAAAAGATAAACCGCTGCCACCATGCACTGCCATACCCGTAGGTTTGTTTAACACTATTAAATCGTTGTCTTCAAAAAGAATATGACTTTCGAGGTTTTTTACCATCGAAAGCCCCACAGACACCGGCTCTTTTTCCGGCTCGTCATGCAACACTAAAGGTGGCACACGTACCTGATCACCAGCTTGTAGTTTGTATTCAGGTTTTATCCGTTTTTTATTAACCCGCACTTCACCTTTGCGCAAAACCCGATAAATCACACTCTTTGGTACGCTCTTCAGCCGTGCCATTAAGAAGTTATCTATACGTTGACCGGAATAATCTTCTTCTACATCAATATATTGCACCGGAGTTTTGATAGTTTCAGTCATGCGTTTCAGTTACTCTGCTAAGCTTAAATTAAGTTGCTATTGGTCGCTAATTAGTGGGATAATTATCGGGCTAATTATGCCAAAAACGGCAATTAGGGCGCTCAAAGTGACGTAAGAGAAAATGTGAGGCACCGTTCGGGAGGCAGATCATACCGAATTCGTTGGGAAAACCAACGTATTTATCCTCTGCGAACGAGAATAACGCTATTTGTCTGAAGTAATGCTGCGTAATTTATTACTGACAGAGACAAAACACAGCTTCCGGTCACTTAGGCAAAAAAAAAATTGCGACAACGCAGCGCGGTATCGCGCGATCTCTGTGTCAGATCACAGCAAAAAACATTTAAGTGCGGCCCTGACAAGGCGGCGCCAAAACTACCTGAACTGTTCAGGTTCGAGTAAGGTGATAAGCAAGCTCGCTATGACGGACTCCGCTCCTCAGAAAAAGCCACAGCAATCAACCTGAAGCACCAGCAGGCAAAGTAGTAAATGAGTTAGCTCAAGCATCCCCAGTCGAGAGACTGCAGCATTGATATGTTTGACCATCTGAAACGCGGACGCAGGATGTCGTTGCGTTGTGGCCTATGCAATAGAGTCACAAAACAATGAAAAGAATGTTAATTAACGCCACGCAGGAAGAAGAAATCCGCGTAGCTCTTGTCGATGGACAAAAATTATACGACCTGGATATCGAAAGCCCAGGACACGAACAGAAAAAAGCCAATATCTACAAAGGAAAAATCACCCGGGTTGAACCCAGTCTGGAAGCAGCTTTTGTTGATTATGGCTCTGAACGCCATGGCTTTTTACCTCTGAAAGAAATCTCCCGCGAATATTTCCCAGCCGGTTACACCTTCGACGGCCGCCCAAACATCAAAGAAGTAGTCAAAGAAGGTCAGGAAGTTATTATCCAGATTGATAAAGAAGAACGTGGTCAAAAAGGCGCCGCCTTAACCACATTCATCTCTTTGGCTGGTTCTTATTTAGTACTGATGCCTAACAATCCTCGCGCCGGTGGTATTTCCCGTCGTATTGAAGGTGACGAGCGTCAGGATTTAAAAGATTCACTGGATCAGTTACAACTGCCAGACGGCATGGGTTTAATAGTACGTACCGCTGGTGTGGGTAAATCTCACGAAGAGCTGGATTACGACTTAAAAGCTTTGTTGAAGCACTGGTCTGCTATTACCCACGAAGCACAAAACCGCCCTGCTCCATTTCTGATCCATCAGGAAAGCAACGTGGTATTCCGTGCTATTCGTGACTATCTGCGCCGTGACGTCGGTGAAATACTGATCGACAACCCACGCATTTTTGAAGAAGCCAAAGTCTATATTCAGCAGTTCCGTCCTGATTTTGCCCACCGCGTCAAAATGTATCAGGGCGAAGTGCCGCTGTTTATGCACTTCCAGATTGAAACCCAGATTGAATCCGCCTTCCGCCGTGAAGTGCGTTTACCTTCTGGTGGCTCTATCGTCATCGACAGCACCGAAGCTTTAACGGCCATTGACATCAACTCGTCAAAAGCCACCAAAGGCGGTGATATCGAAGAAACAGCCTTTAATACCAACTTAGAAGCGGCCGATGAAATTGCCCGTCAGTTACGTTTACGTGACTTAGGTGGTTTGATTGTGATCGACTTCATCGATATGACGCCGGTTCGTCATCAACGTGAAGTAGAAAACCGCTTAAAAGACGCGGTAAAACAAGACCGTGCCCGCGTGCAGATTGGCCGTATTTCACGTTTTGGTTTATTGGAAATGTCACGTCAGCGTTTACGTCCTTCGCTGGGTGAGTCGGCCACTCATGTCTGTCCACGTTGTCACGGCCGCGGCACTATTCGCAGCACCGAATCTTCTGCTCTGTCGATTTTACGTTTAATCGAAGAAGAAGCCATTAAAGACAACACCAGTCAAATTCATGCGCAGGTGCCGGTGTCTGTCGCCACTTACCTGATGAATGAAAAACGGGATTCAGTGCGCCGTATTGAAAGCCGTCACGGCATCCGGATTTACATCATTCCTAACGAACATATGGAAACGCCAAACTATGAAGTGACGCGCATTCGTATCGACGAAGAGATTGAAGAGTCCAGCTACAACATGGTGAAAGCTCCTGCGGCCACCAGCGCTGTGTATCATCCTATTGGCGAAAACGTCAAAGAAAAGCCAGCAGTCTCTGCTATTAATATGGCTGACGCCTCAGCCGCTGCGCCTGCTCCGGTCGCTCGCAAAGCTGAAGCTGTAGCAAAAGATACAGGCCCTGGCTTGGTTGAGTCTGTCGTAGGTTGGTTTAAATCTTTATTCGCTGCTGCACCTGCACCAGAGAAAAAAGCAGAAGAAGCACCACGTCGTAGCAACAACCGCGATAACAACAGACGTCGTAACAACAAAAATCGCCGCCGTCAGGAAGGGGATGAAAAAGTTGCCAAAGACGACAACGCTGCTCCGGCCAAAGCAGAGCGGCCAAATGAACGAAATCAGGAGCGTACAAGCGAACAACGTTCCGACGACAGGATAAACCTCGTCAGGAACGCGGCGAACGAGCTGAGCGCCCAGAGCGTCATGACCGCCAGGAGCAGAAAAAACCTGCGTCTGAGCGTCCGGCTCCGGTCAAAGCCGCAGAGCATGACGAAGATCACAACACCAAGCTGGTGGAACGTCGTCAACGTCGTCAGATGCGCAAGTCTGTGCGTCATGAAAAAGAAGCGGTGGAAGCCGCAGCAGTAACAGTAGAAGCTGCTGTTAGCACTGCTCATGTGCTGGAAACTGCAGTAGTAGCTCCTGTTGTGATTGACACTGTAGCTGCAGACATGGCCGTTGCCACAGTGGATGAAGCAACAACTGAACCTGCTGCGGTTCAGGCAGAGCTGGTTGAAACTGTACAGGCTGAGATCACTGATGCAGACACTACAGATGCAGAAAAAGATCCAACTGAAGGCCGCAGCCGCAGCCGTCGTTCTCCACGTCACTTGCGTGCCGCGGGTCAGAAACGCAAAAAAGAACAGCAGGATCAGGAAGCTGAAGAAGCATTAGCGGCCCGTTACCCTGAAGAGCAGGACACTGTGGTCAGCACTGAACAGCAACTGGATTTACCTATAGCTGAAGCTGTGGTGGAAACTGCTGTGGTGGAAACAGAGGCAGAAACAACTCCAGTGGCTGCAGAAACTGCTGCGGTAGTAGCTGCTCCGGTCGAAACAACTCCGGTGGCTGCCGAAGTTGCTGTAGTCGTGGACGCACCGGTAGAAACAACTGCAGTGCCTGCAGAAGTTGCTGTCCCTGTGGACGCACAGGTAGAGACAACTCCAGCGCCTGTAGAAACTGCCGTAGCTGTGGCAATGCCAGTAGAAACTGCTGCTGTTGCTGAGGTACAAGCGCCAGTCGCAGAGGCTCCAGCAGAAACTACTGCTGTGGTGGAGGCAACTACAGAAGCAGAAGAGGCTCCGAAAGCTAAACCCCGTAAAGCTCCTGCGAAAAAAGCAGTGGCTGAGGTAAAAGTGACGGCCGCTTCAGGCAACAGGTATGCCAATATGGTCACAGCAGATATGACCAAACCGGTAGTGAAAGCTGAAACTCAGGCTGTAGTGCAACCTACAGCCATGGCCAACAGTGACCGCCCTCTGGTGATTAGCTCAGAACGTCCGGCTGGCTCAGCGTCCGCCCGTCAAATGAGTGTCGCGCCTATGACCAAACCTGGTGCAGTTGAATAAACTGTAGTCAGAACAGAAAAAGCCACCGCAAGGTGGCTTTTTTGTTAGCGCAGGTGCAGAGCGGATGACCCAGCGTTATTTAGTCAGCCGCAAAATAGGCCTGTATTTTGTCCAGTACCTGCTGACGAATATCATCCTGTTCAAACAATAGCTCATGCTTAGCGCCTTTGATCGGCTGTAAACCACCGACACAACCTGAATCAGGGTTTTCGGCCAACAGAGTACAAAACTGCTGCTGAGCGGATGCCGACACTATGCTATCCAATTCAGCCTGCATCAGCAGTAGTGGTATTTTGATCTTTGCTGTTTGCTGTTGCATCTGCGGTAACACAGCACAAGCCGCATTCAACCAGCCCCAGGTCGCCCCACCTAATTGCAACTGTGGGTTTTGCTGATACAACTCTTGCATCCACTGATAACGCACTTCCGACCCTGTCAGTTCATTGCCTTCAAATGGTCTTGTGTCGTAGGCTTTGTCTACAAAACCTGCATAACCTTCTGTTGAAAATACCGAGACCAGACTGGCCAGACGACAGGCATCAGCCTCATCATAAAACAGCTTGCCATTGATACCATGCATTGGAGCAGACAAAGCCGCTTTTTGAAACACCTGCGGATGCTGTTGTAAATACAAAGTACTGATAGCACCGCCCATAGAGTGGCCTATCAAATACAAAGGCTGCTGCGCTGGCTGCGCCAGCAGCACGCGACTGATCAGTTGATGCATATCATCGACATACTGCTGGAAAGCCTCAATATGACCTTTATGTGGGTTAGCGGTTAGACGCTCTGACAAGCCCTGCCCTCTGTGATCAAACATCAGCACCTGATAACCTTGCTGTGTCAGCTCATAGGCCAGTTCCTTATACTTCAGATAAGACTCAGTGCGGCCGTTGACCACCACAACAGTGGCTTTTGGTATTGCTGCATTTTGCGCTGCGCTCAGCAACACATAATGAATATGGCTGCCATCCTGCAATTTGAGCTGCTGAGGCTGTACAGTCTGCCAGAACGGTGCGATCTGCTGCTGATAACGCAGCGTAAATTCATCGGCTCGCAGCAGCGGAGAGGCCAATACATTGGCTGCAAGCGCAACACAAAGCACAGCAGAGGTCAGTTTCATACGTCATCCTTTTGGGTTTTGGCTCAGTATTTTAATCAGAGTTTCTCTTAAGCTGTCGTGGTAATAAGCGGCTCTGGCAAAATCAGCCGGGTCTAACGATTGGTTCTCCAGCACCACCAACGTCAGTTGCTGCTCTGGGAAATGGTTAAATACCGACACATAACCCGGAATATAACCGCCGTGACTCCACTCAGGACCAGCTGTAGTTTCGGCCACCTGTACACCATAGCCATAATAGACCTGGCCCCAACGATGTTGACGTCGCAGTTGAGCTGTGGTCATTTGCTGCACACTGGTTTTACTGAGCTGTTGTTGCATACACCAAGGCAATAGCGCCACCTCAGCAGCAGATGCGATCAGGCCACCACTGGGCTCAGCTTCGACCGGCATAAAGCCGCTGATCGCTTTCAGTTGCCCCTGCTCTTCATGCCAGCCCCCGGTTGCATCAGCAGCTTTGTCGGCAAAGCCAGCCTGGGTCATCTGACACTGCTGCAACACCTGATCAGCCAACTCAGCATAAGGCCGTTGTGTGACAGCCGTCAGAATTTGCCCCAGCAACTGGAAATTTAAATTGTGATAACGAAACTGACTGTAGTCTTGCTGAGTGGATATATCCACCAGACCAGAGCCATGACTCAATAAATCAGCCAGCCGCACTGAGGCTGCCCAGGGCTGTTTCAGTTCAGGTAAATAGCGCTTAACCGGAGCCTGCAGATCAAGGACACCAGCTTGCACCTGCTGCATCACTAAAATAGCGGTCAGGGTTTTACTGACAGAGCCCACGAAGAAGGCTGTGTGTGCAGTAAAAGGTTCACCCTGCGACGCAGCCCCCTGCTGATACTGCCATAACATGGTTTTGCCTTGCATCAATACTGCCGAGCCCCGAAAAGCTGGTCGACCAGCCAGTTCGGCCTTAGCCTGCTGGCTCAGCAGTGCAAAGTCTGAGACTGACCATCCGCTCGCCGCCAGCAGAGTGCCTGAAAACAATAAACAAGGAAGCTGGAAAAATTTAAGCATAAACAACTGACGTCTCGAATAAAACCATGATGAAAACACATTCAAATCGGCGCCAAGTCTACCTTGGGTTCCACGCTTTGTAACCACAATAAAGCCTGGTATTTGTAACTGGCAGCATCCGACTGTTACGCCGCCAGTCGGCAAAACTCCGTCTGACACCCTGATCGAAAAATGCATCGGGAAGACAAGAGTTTCTGCCTTTTTTGTGATACAAAGCTTAGCCTGAAGCTAAGCCAGTTTGCGGATTTTGAGAATATGTCTGAACACCACTCCCCAGTGCGACTTTCGTTTGGTCAACTGACCTTTGACAGCATCAGCCATGAGCTTAGCTCAGCGACTGAAACTTTGCGGCTGGAACCTCAGAGCTGTCAGCTATTGTTGCTGCTTATTGATGCAGAGCAGGGACAGTTGAGCCGGACACAGATCACTGAACGACTGAAGATCAGTGACAGTACTCTGACCAAGTCGTTGTCATCATTGCGTAAGGCTTTTGCCCAGTTAGATCCTGACACTGTCTATATTGAAACCTTGCCCAAAGTCGGTTACCGGTTGTGCCAGACGCTGACGCCTCAGGTCACAGCACCAGCAGAACCAGCAAGTGCTCATCAGCCTTCGGCAGTTGCCACTGTGCCGCCAGTTCAGCCGGCCGCAACACCGCCTGCTCCACAGCAGAATGTAAGCATCAAAACAACACTGCTCCTGGCAGTGCTGTGGACTGCCCCTTTGCTGTTTTTTGTGCTCTGGTTTTTTATTACTCTTGCGCCTGCGCCCGAACAATTGCCGACCCCTTATATCAATCCGCCTGTCGTGATCAGTTCAGAGCAAGGGATTGAGTATGATCTGAGCCTGAGCAAAGACGGTGCAACCTTAGTTTATCTGTCCAGAGATCCGGAAAAAACTCAGCTATTGCTGCAGCAAAATCGAACAAAACCAAGGTTGCTCGCTGAGGATAAAGCGCTGTCTGGCGCCGCTATCAGTCCTGATGGTTTGCAACTGCTGTGGGTAAAACAAAGCTCACAACGGTGCATCGTCGAGTGGTTGCATCTGGAAAAGCCACAACAGAGACAAACCGTAGCGCAGTGCGGTACGGATGCGCAGGTCAAAATCGCCTGGCAAAACGATAGTCAGGGTTTTTATCTGCGGGATAGAGCCGACAATACTCAACCCTACGCCTTGAGTCGTTATCAGTTCGCGACCGCAACCCAAGCGCAAGTGACCAGACCACTGCATGCAGAGAGTCCTGAGGGTGAACTTGCTTTCGCCGAATCCGATGATGGCAAAACCCTGGCCGTTGTGCGTGATTTGCCAAACCAGCACAGTGCCGTAGTGCTGCTCGATAGCAGCAGTTTTGCTGTGATAAAACAAAAAATCCTACCGTTCCGGGCCGGTAGTATTGACTGGTTAGCCAACAACCTGGTGCTAAGTAACGACGCTGAACTACTGCAATACAATACAACCACTGATGAGCTGGAGTTTTTATTTTATACCGGCCGTACCGTTCAGTCCCTTGCTGTGGTGAACCAGCAGATTTACTACACTGACTATGCGCAGGATGCGGACATCTGGCAACATGATTTAAACACGGACAAAGCCAGAATTCGCATCGGCAGTAGTAAAGTCGATCGGAGGCCGCAGGTGAATCATCAAGGCGATTTAGCCTTTTTAAGTCAGCGCAATGGTAAAGAACAAATTTGGTTACAACCTGCAGGCCAAAACGAATATCAACTGGCTGATTTACCGGGCGTCCCCGCTGTTGTCCGGTTGCAATGGTCACCGGATGGCGAGTCGCTGATTTTTAGCAAAGATGGTGCTTTATGGCAACTGATAGTCGCCTCAGGCCAAAGCAGGGTGTTGGTTGCGCCAGATAAACAAGTGGACGTGGCCAACTGGATGGAAGATGGCTCAGGCATTATTTACAGCAGTAAACAAAGCGGCGACTGGCAGTTATGGCAACTGGACCTGGCCACAGCAGTCAGTACTCAATTGACCCGGCAAGGTGGGTACAGTGGTTATCTGCACGGCTCTGTGCTGTATTTCACTAAGTATGAACAACAGGGGTTATTTGTGTTGGATCCAGCCCAAGGCGAAGAACGGCTGCTGATAGCCGGGTTTGATAAAAACAACGGTCATAGCTGGCGCTTCGCTGATGACAGCATTTATTACTATCAGCCCGGCCAGGGTATTCGTCAGTATCAGTTACTACATAAAACTGACCATCTGCTGCTATCTACACCGCAAGGTTTTGTGTCTGACTACGATGTACAAAACCAGCAGCTATTTTATGTCAAAGCCGCTATGCCCAAAGGCGATCTTTATAAACTGGAACCTGTCACTGAAAAAACAAAGTGACAGGCTAGAATAATCGAAGTCGTTTTAGCGGCGTTGTTATTCAAATAGCTCAGGCTGCCCCAACTGAAACAGGGCTTTGACAATCAGGCCCTGTTTCACCTGATAAAGACACAACATCTCCACCTGGCCACGGCCTTGTGGAAAGTTACGCTGAATAAGTTCGTGGTCTGTAACCCATTCCCCCATCACCATGCGGTTTAACAGTTGTGCATGCAGATCAGGTTCATTAAAACGCAGACGGATCCGCTCACGCATCTGATCATGACCATTGGCCAGCA
Source organism: Rheinheimera mesophila (assembly GCF_000986865.1). Taxonomy (GTDB): domain Bacteria; phylum Pseudomonadota; class Gammaproteobacteria; order Enterobacterales; family Alteromonadaceae; genus Pararheinheimera; species Pararheinheimera mesophila. The sequence continues at coordinate 20,268 of NZ_LAVS01000087.1, read as the reverse complement.
CAGCCCCGTGAAAATCCAGTTGCACTGCATCAGGCGCATAACAGCCAAGCCAAGCCTCGATATTTTTACTGTTGTACGCATCCAGTTGCTGTTGCACTAGTTGCTCTGCTTCGGTTAGTGGTCTTTGTTCTGTCATCAGAGTTTTCCCCAAAGTTAAAAAGCTGATGATCGGCAAAAGCAGCACAAAACACCAGCCTGGATTTGGCAACTCAGAGTTGCCATACCCGCAACAAAACTGACCTTTGTGTTGTTATCTGAACGTTGATGACAACCCCCTATCGATAACACAGTACCGACCACCCCGATCCTGTTTCAGGCCCTATGCTCAGGGTGAGGTCGGTGTTTTTACCGGCAGCGCCTGAGTTTTATACTGGCCGAGCCAGACTCCCGCCAGCACCAACACCATACCCAGACTTTGAATCAGGGTCAGATGTTGATCAAGCACCACCAAACCAAGAACTGTGGCACTGAGTGGACTTAGTAAACTGAAACCTATCACAGCGCTGGCCGACATCCGCATCACGCCACGCAACCAAAATACATAGGTTAGTCCTGTGCCTATCACGCCCAACCACAGATATGCTGCGACATGTGTCAGAGTGATGCTCTGTGGCAGATTTTCCACACTAAAAGCCAAAGGTAATAAGAAGATCCCTCCGACTGTCAGTTGCCAGCTAGTCAGCACCAGCGCATTGACTGGCGGCTGCCACCGTTTTGTTAATAAGGTGCCTAAAGCCATAGCCAGAGCGCCACCGGCAGCCGCTATAACTCCAATAGCATCGAGTTGAGCAGCGGGTCCCAGTACCAGCAGTGCAACGCCGAAGAAGCCAGCTATTGCCGCGATCCAGCTTAATAACGAGGGGCGACCAGCGAGCACAGCCCAGCTTAAGATGACTACAACCAAAGGCTGAATAGCTCCTACAGTGGCTGCCACACCACCGGGCAAACGATAGGCCGCGACAAAAAGTAACGCCTGAAACACAGCGATGTTGAGCAATCCCAACAAAAATATTTTGCCCCACCAGCCATAAGCCGGTAATTGCCTTAACCAGAACAGCATCAAGATCCCAACCGGTAAAGTGCGTAGAGCAGCAGATAACAAAGGTACATCCGGAGGTAAAAATTCTGTAGTGACTAAATAGGTGCTGCCCCAAATTAATGGTGCTAACGCAGTTAACCAGGGATCATACCAACGGGATACAACTGAACTCATTCTAACGGGCTCCTTTTCATACGGCTTAGCACTGAGGCTGTAAATTTGCCGCCACTTTAAAAGCTCATGTTAACTTAAGGTCAAGCACTATTTTGCGTACACAGGAAATAACCACAGACAGAGGCTGTCTCATTCAGAGTTTTAGCCACATCAGATAACAGGTCAGACTTTTCCCCCGAACCAAAGCCACATCAGGTAGAACTTCCAGAGGCTGAAATCCGGCCTTTTTCAAGACCTGCATGGAAGCATGATTTTCTGTCGACACAAAGGCAAATAACAGCGCTAATCCCATCTGCCGTGCCTGCTGAATCAGGCAGGATAAAGCGAAACTGGCTACGCCGCGGCCTGAGTCATGTTCAGCAATACGATAACCGACATAGGCCGATTGGCTCACTGTGTCGATATCTGTTAAATTGGCTCGGCCAATCAACTGATGTTCTGTATTAAAGATAACGGCTGGCCAGGCCAAAGCTTGCTGTTTTAACAGCAAAAACCCGGCAATATGCTGCTGTACAGCGTCAGGCTGATAAAATTCAGCGGGCCGTGCTTCGATGCTTTTTTCAAAGAAAGTTCGGTTGGCTAATTCAAACTGCAGCACAGCATCAACATCATCCGGCTGTAAGAGCCGGATAAAATAGCCTGACACTTAAGCAGGTCCGCTGGCTGGTAATACGGCTGTGCCCTGATGAAACAGCATTTGCCAACCAAGGCTGTTGAGTTGCCATAAAGAACTGCGCAGCGACAGTTTAGTTTGCAGCTCGCCGGCTTTGCGTAATTTGGCTTTGTATAACACCTGAGCCAAATCTTTGGCTAACAAGCGTACTTCAAAATCAAAAGCCTCCACCGACGGCGCCTGCTCTTCTGGCAAACGTTGTAACACATGGGCTTTATCAAACCGCACTCCGGATGCGGCGATTTCTTCAAAACCATTCGCCAGCAACAGATTGAGCTGCGCTTTATTTTTTCTGGTTTCGGCGCGCTGTAGTTGCAACTCCAGAGCTATCAGGTGTTCTGTTAAAGCTTGTGCTTGTTCCGATGTCACGATCATGGGCCTATGATGAATGTTGATGCGTTTTTTGCCGTCGCCCACAGAGCGCAAGCAAGCTTTTTTGCACTGTAGGCGACTTAGAGATGGCTTGATCTTAAACCAGGATTCAGAAATTAAACAACATGACGCCAAGACCTATACTGTTTTGGCGGAAATTGTAATCCAGCAAGGTTTCGCCATAACCGGAAAATAGCTGTAAATGCCAGCGCAGGCCGTCCAATTTACTGCGGTCAACTGGATAGGTCAGATCCAACTGCCAGGAACCCCGGCTTAAATAAGAAAAGTCATTCCGCCAGGTCAGTTGTGCAGTAGCATCACCGGGCAACCAGTTAGCACTGATCTCATGACTGCCGATATAGTCGATTAAATCCGGGTTATCGTCTTCTTCGCCATTTTCCGAAATTCGCTGGTTGTAACGCCAGTTCAGGCCAAACTCGCCTTTATCCACAGCTAAACCCGCATACACTTTATTCCAGCTGCGTGACAAAGGTTTAGCCTGGCCATTGGACTGATGAGCTACCCCAAACTGCAGCATACGGACTTGCCAGTCGCCCGGTAAGTTGCCCCATTGTTGTGCCACAGGCACCACATAAATCAGCTCAGGCTGGTAATCGGTATTACGAAAAGGTGCAGAATCCTGTTTGTTCCATAACTGCCACATCGAACGCTGGCTAAAGGCAAACCATAAATCAGCACCAGGTAACAGAAACTCTGTCATTAACTTGGCACGTAATGAAATTTGCAGCTTACTTTCCATCTGCTTGTAGTTGTTGTTATCTTCAGCCTGACCACGGGTTGGGCTTTGAGGCGCCTTATTGATATTGGAGGTCAGATGAGCAGGTAAAAAGAAGTTGGGCTGGTAGGTGCGAAACACAAAACGGTCACGTTTTTCTTCCGGCGTTAACTCCCAGTATTTTTGCATCACTGTCGCCACAGCTACAGGTTCTGCCACCACTTCAGTGCTAGCCACAGCCTGAGGTTTAACTTCAAGATCAGCCTCTGCCTCAGCTTGCGTTGTTTCAGTGTCTGTCAGCACTGTGGCTGTGGTGCCAAATATTCTGTCATAACAGGCCAGGCGTTCAGTGTTATCCAAAGTGCCCTGACAGACGCTGACATCCTGTGCTGAAACAGCAAAACTGGCAGCGCTAAGGCTAACAAAAACTGCAGCTTTACTTAAGTTCTGTGCTCGATTCACGCGCGCTCCATTCACCAAAAAATCTGAAAACCCAGTGTAAAGCTGAAATATAAACAAGGACTTAACAACAGGTGCTTTTGTTCATTTTTCAACGGCCTCTGCAGTACTTTGGATCACAATAGCCAGGTAAGCAAAGGCAAGCTTCAATCAGAGCTAAAGGACGCAAAAACCTCAGCCCCTGTCAGTTCCCTGGTTGGATTGGCAAAACAGTACCAGCGCGGTTTCTGCTCGATAAAAATCTGGTGATCGAACACAGGATCATCAGGCAGTGTCAGCAAACCTGCCGGAATAAAATACTGGCCATTTTGTTTGAGCCGGTAAAACAAATGCGTACCGCAGTGGTCACAAAAGCCCCGTTCGGCCCAGTCGGAGGATTGAAAAATGGAGATAAAACAAGCGCCGTCCAGTTTGACCTCAGTGCCAGCATCGAAAGTAAACAAAGGACCTCCAGTCCAGGTGCGGCAGTACTGACAATGGCAAACGCCTACTCTGAGCGCCATCTGAGCCACCTTCACTTTGACTTTGCCACATAAACACTGACCATCAACAGGTCCTTGCTTAGACTGAACTTGTCGTGACGACATAAGAAGCCTCCTGCCAAAAACTCACATCAGCCTACTGCAATTGCGCTCAGTTGTTAAGACATTGTTGCCATCATTCTGGTCAGATGCGGTAAAGCAACGGCTTGCGTTGTTAAATACAGTTGTCCGGATTGAAGAGTGACAGCAAAGCTGGCTGGGGTAGCAGAAAGCTGAGACACCTTAAAGCGGCTCAGCCCTGTTTTTGCCGCCCAATAAGGGGCAAGGGAACACTGCGCTGAACCTGTTGCTATGTCTTCCTCTATACCAATAACGGGCGCAAAATAACGCAGCACATAAGTATCAGGAGGGCTAAAAGCAGTAACGATCAACGCATGCTGTGGTACGCGGCGGATCTGCTCAGCATCAGCTTCAAATTGCTGTACCGCCTGCAGATCCTTCAGCATCAGTACCAGATCGCGGGTCTGAAACGCGTCAACAACTTCAGCACAGGTCAAAGCTGCGGGCCATTGAACAGCAGTTGCATGCCACTGCGGCAATTGCATGACTAATTCGCCGGTGCTGACTCTAACCTGCGGTTTGCCATAAGGACTAACAAAGGTATAACGGCCCTCACCTTTGAGTTGACGTAGCAAAGCAGCTGCAGCCAAGGTGCCGTGGCCACACAGATTGATTTCTTGCTGACAGGAAAACCAACGGATTTGGAACTGGTAAGGGTTATCTGTTGTGGGTACTACAAAAGCTGTCACCACCTGTTGAGCTTGATAAGCAATGCGCTGTAACACAGCAGTTTCAGGCCACTTGGCCAATAAAGCGCAGGCAGCAGGGTTACCTGCCTGAGCATCATGGGTAAACACTTTAAAAAAATACAGCGGCGCTTCCATGCCTCAGATCCTGTGTGTCGCTTTTGAATAACGGGCTGTTAGTCTTCTGCGCTTTCGCGGTATTTGATTTGCACAGCTTTGATAAAGTTACGCAGAATTTGATCCTGGCACTGGCGGTAATGATGGTGATCCGCACGGCGGAAAAAAGCGCTTAGTTCAGGTTTGCTGATGCGAAAACCAATATTGGTCATCATTAGCACTATGTCATCATCTTTTAAATCCAGCGCTATTTTTAACTTACGAAAAATAATGTTGTTATTCAAACGCTGCTCTGCCACAGGCTGTTCGCCGTCTTTGCGCCCTCTGCGTTCAATGATCAGGCCGTTTAAGAAAGTGGCTAAAGTGACATCATCACAAGGCTGAAAAGCGGCGTCTTCGTCTTTTTTCAGCCAATCACTGACCTGAGCTCTGCTGGCAGTTAAACCGGCATGGGCAAATAAATTCATCATTTGTTGATCGCCAAAATCAAAGGCGTAGCGTAAACGGCGTAATACATCGTTGTTATTCATAAATAATTCGCAAAGCGCTCCGGACAAGTTAGAGTCATTTTAACAGACACAAAGCGCAACAGGCTGATTTTCTTTTGCGGTATCAAACAGATGCCATGTTATAGTCCTGCAAGTTTTGCTAGTAGCCTGGGTTATGATGAAAAAAATTGCGGTTTTCGTTGATGTACAAAACATCTATTACACCACCAGACAAGCCTATGGCCGCTCTTTTAACTACCGTAAGTTCTGGCAATTGCTGCAAACTCAGGGCGAAATCTGTTACGCCTTTGCTTATGCCATAGATAAAAAAGATGATCAGCAGATTAAGTTTCAGGATGCGCTGCGTCATATTGGCTTTGAGGTCAAACTCAAACCTTTTATTCAGCGTGCCGACGGTTCGGCCAAAGGCGACTGGGACGTGGGCATCACCATTGATATGCTGACCTTAGCCGCCGAAGTCGACACTGTGGTCTTACTCTCAGGCGATGGTGATTTCGATTTGCTGCTGCAGGCCGTCTACCAACAACATGGGGTGGATACTGTGGTGTACAGTGTACCCGGCTTAACAGCCCAATCGCTGCAGCAAAGCTGTGCCTGTTGGCGGCCTATTGAAGCCGATTTATTGCTCTGAGGCCCTTTAAAACCCTATAAAACCCTGTAAAAAGTAGGGCCTTTCGGCTACAATGCCGGCCTTTTCGCGCCTCTTAGCATTGAATCAGGAACACCATGAGCCAATTACCCGCCTGCCCACACTGCAGCTCTGCCTATACCTACGAAGACAACGCTGTATTGATCTGCCCTGAATGTGGTCATGAGTGGTCTGCAGCAATCAGCACAGAAGCAGCAGAAGGCGACAAAGTGATCCGCGACTCTGCAGGCAATGTGCTGCAGGATGGCGATACAGTCACAGTGATCAAAGATTTAAAAGTCAAAGGTTCGTCGCTGGTGGTGAAGATGGGCACCAAGGTCAAAGCTATACGTCTGGTCGAAGGTGATCACGATATCGACTGTAAAATTGATGGTTTTGGTGCTATGAAGCTGAAATCGGAATTTGTTAAAAAGCAATGAGTTGAATATCACAGGGGCTCAAGCCAGCCCCTGCTTTTCAGACTTTAAAGCCACCAGCTTGTTTAGCTGTGTTTTCCGTCATGCTTATGGATCTCTAAAGCATCCAAATCTATCCCTTCTAAACAACGCAGATTAACTGCCGCGACTGCATTGCCTTGTGGATCTGTGCCTAAAGCAAAAGGCGAACAACCACAGACCGGACAAGTCTGGTGTTTAATTTTATGGCTGTTAAAAGTGTAGGTGGTTAAAGGCTGGTCCTTTTTTAATAAAGTCAGCTTGTCACCTGGGACAAAACTTAGCAAATAGCCTTTTCTGCTGCATATCGAACAATTACAACTTAACGCAGAACTGATATCCGCCTCAACCTGATACGCCACAGCTCCACAATGACAACTGCCTTGATAAAGCATGATTCCCTCCACCTTTGCTGATATGATTACTGCTCTACTGTGGCTTGTTTTTGGGCAGCAAGCAAGTCAGAAACTTTGACCATTGTGTAACCTTTGGCTTTTAAACCTTTGATAATAATCGGTAAAGCTGCACGTGAGGCTTCACGATTTTTATACATCAGATGCAATAATACGATAGAACCGGGCTGAACCTGCTCCAGCACCTCTGCGGCCATTGTCTGTGGATCTTCGGTCTCTTCATCGAAAGTCTCAGGCGCTATATCCCACATAATGCTGGTTCTGTCGGTCTGTGCCAGATACCAGGGCAACAGCACCAGCTTTTTACCATAAGGTGGCCTGAACAATATGTCGCCTTCAAAACCAGCGGCGCGGATTTGCTGATCAGTGCTTTCAATTTCGCGGTTAATCTCATCCAACGACATAAACAGCATCCGTGGATGAGACCAGCTGTGATTACCCAACTGATGGCCTGCCGCAACAATTTGTTTAGCCTGCGTCATATAACGCTGGGTTTCGGCTCCTGTAACAAAAAAAGTCGCCTTGACCTGATAGAGCTCTAACAGCTGCAAAACGCCAGCTGTGTAATGTGGTGTTGGGCCGTCATCAAAAGTTAAAGCCACCAGCTTTTGGTCTGTATCCACTTTGTGGATCAGCTCACCAAACAACTGAAACTCAGTGCTGGCAGAGAGTTTCCACAAGCCATAGCTGATGGCAACAAAGAGCAAAACCAATTTCAGCAGCAGTTTAGTCATGAGCTTCCATTTCCCCGGCTTGTCCGCTGTGTTGCAACAGCTTGAGTTCTGAGAATGCTTCCGGTGGCCCAACCAACAGTTTAACTTTATTCCGCCAGCCCTTGAGCTGTGGCCACAAGCTGATGATTTTTCGCCATTCGTAAAAGGTGATAGTGATAGGATTATTCGACTGGAAATCATCGGTGATCCCATAACGACACGCCTCTTGTTCAGGCACAAAGGTGCCAAACAACCTGTCCCAGATAATTAAAACCCCGGCATAGTTACGGTCTATATACTGCGGATTGCAGGCATGATGCACGCGGTGCCAGGCTGGCGTATTCAGCACTAAACCCAGGATACCCCAGTGTTTGCCGGACTGGGTATGGACAAAAAACTGAAAAGCTAAGTTAATAGCCACCACAGCCAGCACCAGCTGCACTTCAAACCCCAGCAATACCAGCGGCAACCAGAATAACCACATGCCGGAAATAGGGTAAGTTAAAGACTGGCGAAAGGCCGTGCTGAAATTCATTAAACGTGAGCTGTGATGCGCAACATGGGACGCCCATAACCAGCGCACTCTGTGCGAGCAGCGGTGAAACCAGTAATACAAAAAGTCCTGAGCGATAAAGAGCAAAAACAAATTCAGCGCCGAAAACTCAATAGAAAATAAGGCGAACTGTGATAGCCATAACATAAAAGGCAGCAGCGCCAGCAAAGCGATAAAGTCGCCAGCCTGGTGCAAAGCGGCTAAACCAAAGTTGGCGGCTGTATCGCGCCACTGATACAAAGTTTTGCCATTTTTTTCGCTGGAAAGCCATTCAAAGGCAATAAAGATGAAAAAAACCGGGCTTAACAGCAACAAAATAAACTCTACCGGGATCACGCTCTCACTCCTTTATTGCCGACTTTTGAGCGCAGTACTAAAGAGCCTGCATTCAGGGCTTTCATAACTTCGCCTTTGATTCAGTGTTGCTACTGGGGCTCTGTTGATAGTCCCAAACGCCCTGCTCTTGCACTAAAACGCTGCCTGAACGGCCAATCACCTGCAACAACCCCGACTCATGCACCAGATAACGGATACGACCATTATTAAACTGATAACCTAAAAAACGACAGGGGGTGACCCCATCGGCACACAAGCTATGCCAGGCTTTACCTTTCAGCTCAATGCTGGCGCCCGATACTTTAGAGGTGCCTTTGTAGACTACGTTCTGACATTGCACTTCGCCTTCAGGGCAAAGCTGCTGAATTTCAACGCTGTAATTCGGGGTATCCAGTCGCTGGGCATGGGTAAAAGCACAGACCAAAAGCAGCAGAGGCAAAAGCATAAGTTTCATCGGTGAGATCCTGTAACCAGATTTTACAGAGGCAGAGTTTATCACTCTGCCTCTGTAAAGTTACATACTAATACCACCGTCTACTTCCACCACCCGACCAGTAAAGAAGTCATTTTCGAAAATATATTTGGCCGTATGCGCAATCTCTGTTGCCTCGCCTAAACGGCCAACCGGCTTCATCGCGACCAAACGGTCACGGGCTTCAGGCTTCATCGCATCGGTCATGGCGGTACGGATCACACCAGGTGCTATAGCCCCCACCCGAATACCGTAACGGCCTAACTCACGGGCCCAGGTCACTGTCATCGCCACCACTCCCGCCTTGGAGGCCGCATAGTTGGTTTGCCCCATATTGCCGGCTCGCGCTACGCTCGACATATTGATGATCACGCCCTTGCGGCCTGATTTCACCATTAAAGCCGCCGCTTCACGGCCACATAAAAACACGCCTGTTAAATTCACATCAATCACAGACTGAAACTGTTGATGTGACATTTTACTGACCAGTTCGCCGTCTTTGAATTTCAGCAATAAACCGTCACGCAGAATACCAGCATTATTAATCAGACCATCGATAGCGCCAAAATCTGCGGCAATAGCAGCAAAACTGTTCTCGACACTGTCTTCATTGGCCACATTACAGACATAAGTGCGAACCGTCACACCTGATGCGGCTAACTCAGCTTTTGCCGCATCCAATTGCTCTGCATTCATATCCAGCAACGCTAAATGAGCGCCTTCAGCAGACAACATGCGGGCCATTTCTAAACCCAGGCCCTGAGCCCCGCCTGTCACTACTATAATTTTATCTTTTAAATTCATTATCTTATCACCTGCAAAAATGGCCAGCGCCAGAACTCTTAGTTCTTTTTGCCAAACATCTGAAAAATACCGGAAAAATCCTCTTTACCGTGGCCCTGACGCTGATGCGCCACATAGAGGCTACGGGCTAAAGTACCCATAGGGGTGCTGGACTGACTTGAAAGCGCGGTTTCTGTAGCCAAGGACAAATCTTTAGCCATTAAATCCACCATAAAGCCGCCCTGATAGCCATTGCTCGACGGCACATTTGGCATCACGTCCGGGCATGGATTATACAGCTCTAAGGTCCAGTTACGGCCCGAGCTTTTCAGCATAATGTCGGACAAGGTTTTCGGGTCTAAACCATTGTCTATGCCCAGTTGCAGCGCTTCACTGGTGCCTACCATCAGGATGGATAACAGCATATTGTTACAGATTTTTGCCACCTGCCCCGCACCGACATCACCGGCATGAAACAGGTTTTTACCCATAGCCGACAATACAGGCTGAGCGCGGTTAAAATTCTGCGCTGAACCACCGACGATAAAGGTTAGCGTACCGGCTCTCGCACCGCCGACACCACCAGAAACAGGAGCGTCGATAAAGGCTATACCCAAAGCGGCTAAATCAGCCCCCACTTTACGGGCTGTAGAAGCGTCAATAGTCGAGCAGTCAATCACTAAGGCATCTTTGTTAATGACAGAGGCAATGCCTGTGTCACCGGTATACGTCATGGCGACATGCTTACCGGCGGGCAGCATAGAAATAATAAACTCAGCACCCGTGGCCGCTTCAGCGGCAGATGCACAGGCTTTAGCGCCCTCAGAGGCCAGTTGGGCTAAAGCTGTTGCGGATAAATCAAAGGCTTGCACCTTAAAACCAGCTTTGACCAGGTTACTGGCCATAGGACCACCCATATTGCCTAAACCAATAAAGGCGACTGTTGCTTGCGTTGTAGCGCTCATCTTAATGCTCCAATGAACCTAAATGTTGTAACGGATGTAAGTCGGCCGCCCAAGGCGAATGAAACAACTGATTAATTACATCAGCGGGCACTTCGGCGACAGTTTTGTAGCGCCAATTTGGCTGTTGATCTTTATCAATCAACAGTGCCCTGACGCCTTCCGTGAATTCACCGAGCTTGGCGCATTGCACACTTAAGCCCAGTTCCAGCCGGAAGGAGTCGGCCAGAATTTTGCTTTGGCCCAGTTGCAATAAGCGGTAAACAATATGAGCTGTGATCGGGCTGCCATACTGCAAGGACGCTTTGGCTTTACTCAGCCAGGCATCTTCATTTGGCATAGCCAAAATTAACTCCACAGCCTGTTGCAACGAGGTGGCACGACCTACAGCACTGATAGCAGCCTGATGCAGACGAATTTGACTGGGTGGCATCTGACTGCGACACATCTCTTCCATACTTAATAATAAGTCGCTGAGTTTCTGGTGATTTAAAGCCACCGTATTGCCCCACTTCACTTGAGTCAATTTGTCCAGCACTGTGGCTTTTTTATCATGAGTCAGAAAATGATCAGCTAAATCAATCAGTTTTGCATCGGCTGAGTTAATCGAAGCGCCGGTTAAACCTAAAAATAAACCGCAACCTTCCGGCATCCGGTTTAAGAACCAGCTCCCCCCTACATCAGGATACAAACCTATCGCCATTTCCGGCATAGCGATACGGCTACTGGCTGTGACTATCCGGTGTGACGCTCCTGCCATCAGGCCTAAACCACCGCCCATCACTATGCCATTTCCCCATACCAGCACTGGTTTTTCGAAGGTGTGGATCAGGTAATCCAGGCTGTATTCTTTGGTGAAAAACTCCTCGACGTAAGGCTGATACGTTGCAGGTTCAGCTTTCATCGCCTGATATAAATCCCGTATATCACCACCGGCACAAAAGGCTTTATCACCGCTGCCCTGCAACACAACTAAGGCAACATTGTTATCGTTTTTCCATTGTTGCATTTGTGGCAATAAGAGTTCGACCATAGGTAAACTCAGGGCATTCAGTGATTTTTCAGAATTTAAGGTGGCGATACCTATAATTTTGCCGCCGACACAGGCGATTTCTTCAAACAGCACCACATCCTGCTGGATCATAGCTTCTGTCATGTTTTGTACCTTATCCGTTTATCCAACTGGCTTTACGTTTTTGTAAAAAGGCCTGTACCCCTTCCACCTGATCTTTGGTATCAAATAGCTTTACAAACAGTTCCCGCTCTAAAGGTAACGCTGTTTGCACTGGTGCGCTGCGACCTTTTTGGATCAGTTGTTTACAAGCTGCTACGGCAGGAGGGCTTTGCTCTGCGACTTTATCCGCCAGCAATAAAGCCGCTTCCAGCGCCATCCCAGTACCTACCACTTCTTCGACTAACCCAATCTGCAAGGCTTTGTCTGCAGTCACACGTTCACCACAGAGGATCATGCGTTTTGCCCAGCCTTCGCCAACTAAAATCGCCAGATTCTGCGTGCCACCGGCGCAAGGCAATAAGCCTACTTTGGCTTCAGGTAACGCCATTTGCGCCTGAGTTTCAGCAATACGGATATCACAGGCTAACGCCACTTCCAGGCCGCCGCCCATGGCATAGCCGTTAATAGCGGCAATAGAGACACCACGAAAAGCCGTTAAGGTTTCAAAAGCTTCACCAAAAATGGCCGACATCTGCGCAGCCACCGCTTTATCGCCCGAGGCAAATAAATTTAGATCCGCACCGGCGGAGAAGAATTTTTCCCCTTCACCTGTAATCACTAAGGCATAAATATTTTTATCCTGCTCCAGAGATTTCACTGCATCACGCAGTTGCGTCAGCGTCTCTTTGGTCCAGGTATTGGCAGGAGGATTTGCCATGGTAATTAAAGCGGTATGGCCGCGTTTTTCGAGTTTGAGTTGTGCCATAAAATCTCCATTTTTACCGGTTTTTTATCAGCGAATACCGGTTAGCTTTAATCTTTAAATGAGACAAAGCAGGCCATAAACCTGCTTCATTGTGAGTCAGCGCGTTTTATAGGATCTCGTTTGCCGCTTCATCTAACAGGCGTCGACCAATAATCAGGCGCATAATCTCATTGGTGCCTTCTAAAATCTGATGCACCCGCACATCACGGAAATGCCGCTCCAGCGGGTATTCTTTGATATAACCATAACCGCCGTGCAGTTGCAGCGCCTGATCACAAACCTGGAAACCCACATCTGTGGCAAAACGTTTGGCCATAGCGCAATAAGCAGTTTTTTCCGGATCGTCAGCATCCAATTTAAACGCCGCTAAACGCACTAACTGCCGGGCAGCCACCAGTTCTGTGGCCATATCCGCCAGTTTAAACTGCAGCGCCTGAAATGCGGCCAGAGGTTTACCAAACTGCTGACGCTCCAGCATATAGTTGCGGGCGGTATTTAAGGCTTGTTGCGCTGTGCCGATAGAGCAAGTGGCAATATTAATACGACCACCATCTAAGCCTTTCATCGCAAAACTAAACCCCTCGCCTTCGTTACCTAACAGGTAATGAGCCGGAATACGCACTTGATCAAAGGTAATTAAGCGGGTGGGCTGAGCATTCCAGCCCATTTTCTCTTCGGCTTTGCCGTAAATCACCCCTTGAGCGTCCGCTGGTACGATAAACGCAGAAACGCCTTTTGGACCTGCTTCACCAGTACGGGCCATCACTACTAAGACTTCAGTTTCGCCAGCACCGGAGATAAACATTTTCGAGCCGTTTAACACATAGTGATCGCCGTCTTTTTTCGCGCTGGTGCGCAAGGAGGCGGCATCAGAGCCAGAACCAGGCTCGGTTAAACAATAAGACGCCAGCTTGTCGCCCGTGACCAACGCTGGACACCACTGGGCTTTGGCATCTGCTGTGCCCCATGTTGCAATCATCCAGGTGGCCATATTATGGATGGTTAACATGGCGGTGGTGGCGGTACAGCCCATCGCCAGTTGTTCAAAAATAATGCTGGAATCGAGACGGGATAAGCCCATGCCGCCCTCAGCTTCAGGCGTGTACAAAGAGCAAAAACCCAATTCACCGGCTTTTTGGATCACGTCTTTTGGAAAATGATGATCCCTATCCCAGGCGGCGGCATGCGGCGCCAGCTCTTGTTCCGCGAATTGTTTAGCGACCTCGACAAAGGCCTTTTGATCGTCTGTTAAATTAAAATTCATCACATCACCCTAAGGTTTTAGCACAGCAGTATCTATACACTTTGCCAGCTCTGCTGTTTTGGTCTTCATGCTTATATACGCATTTCATCTGGCTTGGTTGTTTGCCTGAAGGCTTTTGTTTTTTAACAAGCGTTCTGCCCGAACACAGAACGCTGTAACAAAGCTTAACGCAGGTTAATTGACATATTAGGACCTGACACAGGAATCGAGTCGTCAAACCAACGGGCTGTGATGGTTTTGGTTTCTGTGTAGAAACGCACCGCTTGTTTACCGTAGGCATGCTGGTCGCCGTAGAACGAACCTTTCCAGCCAGTGAACGAGAAAAATGGCAGCGGCACCGGGATTGGAATATTAATACCAACCTGACCGACTTCAATTTCATGCTGATACTTACGGGCCGCTGCACCACTGGCGGTAAAGATAGAGGTACCATTGCCGTATGGGCTGTTATTCACCAGTTCAATGGCTTCATCCAACGAAGCAGCATTAACAGTTGCCAGCACAGGGCCAAAAATCTCTTCTTTGTAGATGGTCATCTCAGGGGTGACATCACTAAACACCGTAGGGCCCACCCAGTTGCCGTTTGGATAACCCGGCACCTGAACCGCAGAGCCATCGACTAAACAGGTAGCGCCTTCAACTTTGCCTTGTTCGATTAATGACAAAATACGTGCCTTGGCTTGTGGACTGATTTGTGGACCGTAGGCCGCGTCAGGATCGGTATAGACACCAGGACGTACTTTGGCGATAGCGGCAGCCACTTCAGGGATCCACTGCTGCGAATCCCCCACAAACACGGCCACAGAAATTGCCATACAACGCTGACCCGCAGCACCAACAGAAGCCCCAACCAAGGCGTTGATCACTTGCTGTTTATTGGCATCCGGCATAATGACCATATGGTTTTTGGCACCAGCGAAAGCCTGCACCCGTTTTAAATGATCAGTACCGGTTTTGTAGATGTACTGACCGACATTCACAGAGCCGACAAAAGAAATAGCTTTGATGTCCGGGTGTCGTAATAGCACATCCACTTGCTCTTTGTTGCCATGCACTACTTGCAGTACACCTGCCGGTGCGCCAGCTAAAGCAAACAGCTCAGCGATTTTATTCACCGTCATCGGGTCTTGTTCAGAGGGTTTCAGAATAAAAGTATTACCGCAGGCAATCGCCATAGGGAACATCCACAGCGGGATCATCGCCGGAAAGTTAAAAGGTGTAATACCGGCACAAACCCCTAACGGCTGAATATAGCTGTAGGTATCAATGCTACGCGCGACGTTTTCTACCGTTTCGCCCATCATCAAAGATGGAATATTGGCGGCTTGTTCTACCACTTCAATACCACGCCAGACATCGCCTTTGGCATCTTCCACGGTTTTGCCGAGTTCACGGCAAATAATCTCAGCGATTTCGGTCTGATGTTCTTTTAACAAATGCGCAAAGCGCATCATTAAACGGGCACGTTCTGATACCGGCACTTCTTTCCAGCTTTTAAAGGCTTCTTTGGCAGAGGCAATAGCAAATGCCATTTCGTCCGCTGTAGTGCAAGGCACCTGTGCTATCACCTCCTGAGTAGCAGGGTCTGTCACCGGAATAAAACGATCGGACTTGGACGGGACAAATTCACCGTTGATAAATAACTGAACCTGATGGGTCATCACTACGTCTCCCCTTTATAACCTTCGTCCTCAGCGTCGCAGCGGCGTTGACTACGTTCTCTCGCCCCAATCACCCATTCCTTATGAAAAGGAACAACTATGCTTCTGGGGTCTGGTTCACTGGTCGCCTTACTGCGACGCTAATGACTTTGGCTATACGTTGTTAAAATTAAACCTGTTGATTTAAATATATTTTTTATTAAATTCTTTGAAGCAAAAGGCGCAGTGTTTACCGCGCCTTTTTTATTGTTTATGGCAGTTCTACCGCTAATGCCACAGCCTCGCCACCACCAATACATAAAGTAGCGATACCCCGTTTTAAACCGCGTGCTTTTAAAGCATGAATTAAAGTCACCAGAATACGGGCACCTGAAGCGCCGATAGGATGTCCTAAAGCACAAGCACCGCCGTTGACGTTGACTTTGTTCACGTCCAACTTCAGCTCTTTGATTGCCAGCATAGTTACCATGGCAAAAGCTTCGTTAATTTCCCACAAGTCCACGTCTGTTGTTGCCCAACCTAATTTAGCTAACAACTTAGTGACAGCACCCACCGGCGCCACGGTAAATAGCTCTGGCTCCTGCGAATGAGTGGCATGGCCCACTACATGCGCCAATACAGTTTTGTTCTGTGCTTTGGCATCCTCTGCCCGCATTAACACCAGTGCTGCAGCACCATCAGAAATAGAACTGGAGTTGGCAGCAGTAATAGTACCGTCTTTGGCAAAAGCGGGTTTTAAGGTAGGGATTTTGTCGACTTTGGCGTTGCCCGGTTGCTCGTCTGTGGCAAAAGTCACTTCGCCTTTACGGGTTTGAAAGGTCACAGGCGTGATTTCTTCAACAAAAGCACCAGAGCTGATGGCCTGCTGTGCGCGGGTTAATGACAATACGGCATACTCGTCCATCTGAGCCCGGCTAAAATCATGCTCGTCAGCCGTTTTCTGGGCAAAACAGCCCATGGCTTTGCCATCGTAAGCGTTTTCCAGGCCGTCCAGCATCATATGATCCTTGACTTCCGCATGCCCCATCCGCATACCGGCACGGGCTTTGGGCAGAATATAAGGCGCGTTTGACATCGATTCCATGCCACCAGCTACTACCAGATCCGCAGAACCAGCACGTAACAGATCAGAGGCCAGCATCACAGACTTTAAGCCTGAACCACAGACCTTATTAATAGTGGTAGCACCGGCAGATAAAGGTAAACCCGCTTTCAAAGTGGCCTGACGCGCTGGCGCCTGGCCTAAACCGGCAGGTAATACACAGCCCATAATCACTTCACTGACTTGTGAGCCGTCGATAGCGGCTTGTGCTAGCGCCGCCTTGATAGCTTGAGCGCCCAGATCGGTACTGCTGACGTCAGACAAGCCACCTAAAAATCCACCCATCGCCGTTCTTTTGGCTGCCACTATGGCAATTTTTTCGTGCTGCGCCATGTTCATTTCTCCGTCACTCAAAAGCTTAATCAAAAAGTTGGTCCACACACTACACCAAATTTACGTTTACGCCAACGTCAACCAACCAGCACTATGGTCTTATCAGTGGTGAAAGGTTCAGAAAAATACAGAATTTAAGCAGTCCTATTGGCAGTTAAACTTTACAAGCTATGGTTCTCACCTGCCGCCAGGCCTTATTTGACGCGAACACAGCTTTACCTTTACGTAAACTTCACTTATAGTTGACGCCACTTTACCGGAAGGCCCCTATGACCGTTCAAGCGACAGCCCAAATGACAGAAAAAGACGACAAAACCTACAGCATCAGTGAGCTGGCCAAAGAGTTTGATATCACCACCCGCAGCATTCGTTTCTACGAAGATCAGGGCTTATTAACTCCTTTACGTCAGGGCCAAACCCGTATTTACAGCCGCAGAGACAGAGTGCGGCTAAAACTGATTTTGCGTGGCAAACGGCTGGGCTTTAGTTTGTCCGAAACTGGCCAATTGTTTGAACTGTATGACGCAGATAAAAGCAGCGTGACCCAGCTAAACACTATGTTGAAATTGATAGAGCATAAAAAAGCTGAGCTGCATCAACAGATGGATGACATCAAGGTGGTGCTGATGGAGTTGGTGACTGTGGAGAAACGCTGCCGCGAAACCCTGGATCAGGCCAAGCAAGTCAAAGAACCGAATTAAAAAACTGCATTCAACCAAATCAAATTAAACAGTGCCCAAAGTAGTTGGCGTTGCCTGAAAACGACCTGATACCAAGGGAAAAAACGGGGAAAGTTATGATTAGTACGTACAAAACTTTAAATTACGATCTGGGCGAAACCGTCGATATGATCCGTGAGCAGGTCAACAGCTTTGCCCGTGACGAAATAGCCCCACGCGCAGCTCAAATCGATCATGACAACGAGTTTCCGAATGACTTGTGGCGCAAATTCGGCGACCTGGGCTTATTGGGCATCACGGTCGATGAACAATACGGTGGCTCTGGTTTAGGTTACCTGGAGCATGTGGTGGCGATGGAAGAAATCAGCCGCGCCTCGGCCTCAGTCGCTTTATCTTACGGTGCGCATTCAAACCTCTGCGTGAACCAGATTTTCCGTAACGGCAACGAAGCGCAAAAACAAAAATACCTGCCAAAGTTATGTTCAGGTGAGCATATTGGCGCTTTGGCGATGTCCGAGCCCAACGCAGGTTCAGATGTAGTCTCGATGAAATTACGCGCCGACAAAAAAGGCGATCGCTACATTTTAAACGGCAACAAAATGTGGATCACCAACGGTCCAGATGCTCACACTTACGTGATTTACGCCAAAACTGATGTGAATGCCGGTTCTAAAGGCATGACAGCTTTTATCGTTGAGCGTGGTTTTAAAGGTTTTAGTCAGGCACAGAAACTCGACAAACTGGGTATGCGCGGCTCTAACACTTGTGAGCTGGTGTTTGAAGACTGTGAAGTACCGGAAGAAAACGTGTTAGGCACTGTGGGTTCAGGTGCCCGTGTACTGATGTCAGGTCTGGACTATGAACGTGTAGTGTTATCCGGCGGTCCACTTGGCATTATGCAAGCTTGTATGGACGTGGTTGTGCCTTATATTCACGACCGTAAACAGTTTGGCCAGTCTATTGGTGAATTCCAACTGGTACAAGGCAAAGTGGCCGATATGTACACCAAAATGAATGCGGCCCGTGCTTATGTCTATACAGTTGCCAAAGCCTGTGACCGCGGTGAAACCACCCGTAAAGATGCAGCGGGCGCGATTTTATACAGCGCTGAACTGGCCACCCAAATGGCGTTAGATGCCATTCAGTTATTAGGCGGTAATGGCTATATCAACGAATACCCAACAGGGCGTTTATTACGGGATGCCAAGCTGTATGAAATTGGTGCTGGTACTTCAGAAATTCGCCGTATGCTGATAGGCCGCGAGTTATTTAACGAATCGAACTAAACGCGACCTTTTAAGCGTCATAACCAATAAAGTAAGCCGGACTCCTGTCCGGCTTTTCCTAGACCCTGTAGCCAAAGGTGGTGAACGTGGCCAGACTGAATAGCAAAATTAATCCACGCAGTGACGATTTTATCCAGAACGCTCAGGCGATGCAGCAACTGGTGGATGATTTAGAGCAAAAAGTACAACAGATCAAATTAGGTGGCGGCGAAGCTTTGATTGCCCGTCATACCTCACGTGGCAAACTCTTTGTCCGTGACCGTATTCAAAAACTGCTGGACCCGGGTTCACCCTTTTTAGAAGTCGGCCAGTTTGCCGGCTGGGAATGTTATGACGACTATGTGCCCGCCGCTGGTGTGGTGGCCGGTATAGGCCGGGTCAATGGCGTTGAGTGCATGATTGTCGCCAACGATGCGACCGTCAAAGGTGGTACTTATTATCCACTGACGGTAAAAAAACACTTACGGGCCCAGGAAATTGCCGAAACCTGTAATCTGCCTTGTATCTATCTGGTCGACTCAGGCGGTGCCAACCTGCCGCGTCAGGACGAAGTGTTCCCTGATAAGCTGCACTTTGGACGGATTTTCTTTAATCAGGCGCGTATGTCTGCCAAGGGTATTCCACAAATTGCCGTGGTGATGGGCCTCTGTACTGCAGGTGGCGCTTATGTGCCAGCTATGGCGGATGAAAGTATTATCGTTAAAGATCAAGGCACTATCTTTTTAGCCGGTCCACCTTTGGTTAAAGCCGCCACAGGCGAAGAAGTTTCAGCCGAAGAGTTAGGTGGTGCGGATGTGCACTGCAAAATCTCTGGTGTAGCCGATCACTATGCACTAAACGACGAACATGCGCTGCAACTGGCGCGTAATGCTGTTAGCCGTCTAAATCATCAAAAACCAGTGCAAGGTGACGTGCGCCCTGTCGAAGCGCCACTTT
The DNA here is from genome assembly GCF_000986865.1 of Rheinheimera mesophila. Taxonomy (GTDB): domain Bacteria; phylum Pseudomonadota; class Gammaproteobacteria; order Enterobacterales; family Alteromonadaceae; genus Pararheinheimera; species Pararheinheimera mesophila. The sequence goes on along the minus strand of NZ_LAVS01000087.1, from coordinate 384 downwards.
ATGATGCCAGCGAGTTGTACGGCATAGTCGGCACTGATCTGAAAAAGCCGTTTGATGTACGTGAAGTGATAGCCCGCATTGTTGACGGCTCTGACTTTGATGAATTTAAACAGTTTTATGGCGCGACTTTGGTCTGTGGTTTTGCCCGTATTTTTGGCCAGCCTATTGGCATAGTAGCCAATAACGGCATTCTGTTCTCTGAGTCAGCGCAAAAAGGCGCTCATTTTATTGAGCTATGCGCCCAGCGCAAAATTCCGCTGTTGTTCCTGCAAAATATCACCGGCTTTATGGTCGGTAAAAAATACGAAGCCGAAGGCATTGCAAAACACGGCGCCAAAATGGTGATGGCTGTGTCTTGTGCCAATGTACCGAAATTTACCGTAT
>NZ_LAVS01000086.1:77486-290931 GCF_000986865.1 Rheinheimera mesophila | reverse complement strand
ACGTCCGGTGTTTATCCTGACGGATCTGTCGGAATCGATGCGTTTTGGCACAAAACTACTGCTGAAATCGGTGCAGGCTGCCCATTTAGCAGCCTTGTTAGCATGGCATGTGCGTGAAACCGGCGACAAACTCGGTGGGCTGGTCTTTAGTGAACAGCAATTGCTGGAGCTTAAACCCGCAGCCCGCAGTCAAGCGGTGTTACGTTATTTAAATGCGCTGATTAAAATTCAACACAACCAGGGCATGCAGGCAGAGTCCAACATTAACCACGCTTTAGGTTTAATGCGTCGGTTAGCCCGCCCTGGTGCGCTTATTTTTGTGATCTCAGATTTCAGCGCACTTGACGCACAAGGCTTGCGCCACCTGCAAGCGATGCGCCAGCATAATGAAATACGTTGCGTGCAGATCACAGACCCGCTGGATTTACACTTGCCGCGGTCTGCCTCCGGTTTGGCTGCGGTGACCGACGGTGTGGCGTTAAAGACGCTGGATTTGGGGTCTGCCGTATTAAAAGACAGTTATCAAAAGCAACAACTCCAATGGCAGCAGGCCTTGCAACAGAACTTAAAAAAACTCAACTGCCGCTATTTAGAACTCAGTGCAGCTTTGCCTTTAATTGAACAATTAAACAGGAGTTGGCCTGATGGCGAACACTGACCCCCAACTGGCTTTAGCGGATATTCAAGAGCCGGTTTTGAATACCTTCTGGCCACCGGCACCAGGCTGGTGGTTGCTTACGGTAGTGCTGATTTTAGTACTCGCCTATGGTTTTCGTTTTTTCTGGATAGGCTGGCAAAAAGCTTTGCCTTTACGTCAGGCTAAAGCGGAATTGCGCCTGATCAAAGCGCCAGGGCAAAGCGCTGAACTGAATGAGCTGCTAAAACGGCTGCTGCGTTGCTACAGCCCGCGACATCAGGCGTTATCTGCGCCAGTCAAACAATGGCAGGACTTTTTGCAGCAGCAATTACCGCAGCAGCCATTACCCGACTTACAAAGTCTGTTATATAAACCAGACCCCGCTGAAGCCGATTTCAGCCTCTATCTGCAGTTTGTCACAACATGGCTGAACAAAGTCTCCGTTAAACAGTTGGAGCAGCTCTGATGTTTGAATTCAGCTACCCCTGGTTGTTTGTTTTGCTGCCTCTGCCCTTGCTGCTGCGTCGCAACACTCAGCAGCAAGGCAGCCCACTTAAACACAAAGCGTTAATTCTGGCCGGAGGTCAGAGTCCAGGTTTCGTCAGCAAAGCGCCCCGCTCTGCTAAAACCTTGCTGGCGTTGTTGTGCTGGTGTTTTTTAGTGCTGTCAGCCACTCAACCTAAATGGCTGGGGGAAACAGTGACTTTGCCACAACAAGGCCGTGATTTAATGCTGGCGCTGGATCTGTCTGGCTCGATGGCGATCAGTGATATGCAACATCAGGGGCAAAGCATAGACAGGCTGCAGGCGGTAAAACTGGTTGTCACTGACTTTATTCAGCAACGCAAAGGCGATCGGATCGGGCTTATCTTATTTGGTGACGCCGCCTATCAGCAAACGCCGCTCACTTATGATCTGACCACCATTCAAACCATGCTGGATGAGGCGGTACGGGGCCTGGTTGGTGAGCGTACGGCGATAGGCGAAGCGATAGGCCTGGCGGTGAAACGTTTAAATACCTATGAAACATCCAACAAGGTACTGATTTTATTAAGCGATGGCGCCAATACCGCAGGTGTGATCCAGCCTATGGAAGCCTTGCAACTGGCCAAAGCGGCCGGAGTAAAAATTTACACTGTCGGCGTAGGTGCAGAGCAAATGGTGCAACAAAGCATTTTTGGTCGTCAGTTGATCAACCCATCTGCGGACTTGGACGAAACCCTGCTGACCCGCATTGCCGAAGAGACAGGCGGGAAATATTTTCGCGCCCGTGATTTGGCTGAGCTGGCACAAATTTACAAGTTGCTGGATCAGTTAGAGCCGATAGAACGTGATCAAATCAGTTATCGCCCTCAACAAAGCTTATTGCATTGGCCTCTGTTAGCCGCATTGTTCTGTTCTGCAGTGCTGGTTCTGTCTCAGCTCAGATGGTCAGGGAGGTTAAAAAATGTGGGCTGATTTTCACTGGTTAAGGCCAGACTACTTCTGGTTACTGCTGCCGACTCTGCTGGTTTGGCTGTTGTTTACCAAATTCCGCCGCCCTCAAAGTGCATGGCAACACTGGATCGCACCTCATTTACAAAACGAGCTGTTAACTCTGCCTGCGAAACAGCAACAAAAACCTGTATATTGGCTGTTGTTGCTGGTCTGGCTGCTCAGTGTGATAGCGCTGGCGGGACCGAGTTGGCAACGTTTGCCAACTCCGGTATTTCAGTTAAAAAAGGCCACTGTGATTCTGATGGATATGTCGATGTCGATGCGTGCGACCGATTTATCGCCGGATCGTTTCACCCAGGCTCGTTTTAAAGCATTGGATTACATCAATGGTCTTCACGAGGGTGAGCTGGCCCTAGTCAGTTTTGCCGGTGATGCCTTTGTCATTTCACCTTTAACTCAGGATCACAATAATGTCCGGCTGCTGCTGCCCGAACTTAGCCCCGATATTATGCCAGTGCAGGGTTCTAACCTGGAGGCCGCTTTACTGCTGGCCGATCAGTTGTTAAAGCAAGGGGGGTATCTGCAAGGTGATGTGGTGCTGTTTACCGACGGCTTTGCTGCCACTGATTATCCCCGCTTACGTGAGTTGATGGACACCTTTCCCCACCGCTTGTCAATACTGGCCTTTGGCAGCTCACAAGGTGCGCCTGTGCGTTTGAGTAATGGTGAGCTATTAAAAGATCATCAGGGGGCCATAGTGCTGCCCCGGGTCCCTCTGACACAACTGCAACAATTGGCAGAACTACGCTCCGGGGTGTTTGCTGTCGCCAGTTCAGAGGACAGCGATATCGAAGCCCTGCTGGCATTAACACCTCTGGATAAAAAAGCCGACAGTGACGAGCAGCAAACTCTTTTTGGTGATCAATGGCAGGACAATGCAGTTTATCTGGTCTGGTTATTGCTCCCTCTTGCCTTGTGGCTGCATAAACGTGGTGCGCTGACTCTGTGTGCACTGGTGCTTTTTATGCCAAAAGCTGAAGCCTTTGAATGGAGCGAGCTGTGGCAAACTCAACAACAAAAAGCCCAACAGGCCTATCAGCAAGGCGATTACTCCGGTGCATGGCAAAATTTCGCAGACCCTTTATGGAAAGGCAATGCAGCGTATCGGGCAAAGGATTATGCTGCTGCGGAGCAATCCTACCGCCAGTTGGATACTGCAGATGCCCTGTATAACCTTGGCAATAGCCTGGCGCAACAGCAAAAGTATCAGCAGGCGATCGAGGCCTACCAGCAGGCGCTGGCAAAAAGTCCTCAATTTGATAAAGCGCAACAAAACCTGGAGACAGTGAAAAAAGCGCTGGAACAGCAAAAGCAGCAGCAACAACAAGGTGATGGCAAACCGCAGGATCAGCCACAAAATGAGCAATCCGGCGAGCAGTCTGGTGAGGAAGCTGAAGGCTCTGGCTCACAACAACAACCCACACAATCCGGGCAACAGTCCTCTGCAGAGGACTCCAGCGAACAGAGTGAGGAGGATGCGGCTTCACAAAAGGATCAGCAGCCAGGCCAGACTCAACAGCAAAAACAGCAGCAAGAGTCCGTTGAGCCAACATCAGCAGAAGATGAGACAAAAGACACTGCAGAGGCTCAGCAGCAAAAAGCCATTTCCCAAGCCTGGCCGAATGCCAACGCCGAGCAAAGCCAGCAATTGGAAAATTTATTACGCAAAGTACAAGATGATCCTTCGTTGTTATTACGCCGCAAAATGGCGATTGAATATCAGAAACGTCGTTATGATCAACCACCAGCCGGAGTTGTCGAAGAATGGTAAAGCAGTGGTTATGCCTGTTATTAGTCGCAGCCAGTCCAGTATGGGCTTTGACTGAACTAAAAGTATCGCTGGATAAAAACCCGCTTTTGTTGGGTGAAACCGCTGTACTGGAATTGGTCGCCGATGATCAGGTGGCGACTCAGCCCGATTTCTCTGTATTGGAAAATGATTTTATTGTGCAGGGCCCTTCGCTGGGGCAACAAATGCAAATTATCAACGGTAAGGCCAGCCGCACCACCAGTTGGCGTCTGCTGCTCAGAGCCAAACAAAGTGGCACTTTTATTATTCCGTCCTTTGAGATTGAAGGCGTCAGTTCCTCGTCAATCGAAGTGGAAGTGGTTGAAGGCACGACACAACCACAGAGCGCAGAGGATAGTCAGCTATTTTTACAAAGCAGCCTGGACAGTACACAACTTTATGTGCAGCAACTGGCTTATCTTGAAGTGAAAATCTTCTTTCAGGGCGATTTACAACGCGGCTCGCTCAGCGAGCCTAAAGTCGAAGGCCTGAGCATAGAGCAACTGGGCAAAGATAAAGAAGGCTCTGAGTTAGTTAACGGTGAACGCTACCGCACTTTTACCCGTCGATACCGGCTAATCCCTGAGCGCAGCGGTACCTTTGTGCTGCCGGGGTCTACACTCAGCGGCGAGATGCTCGACAGAGACTCTGGCCGCTATGATTATTTTGCCCAAACCAAAGCGGTCAGTGCCCGCGCTAATGATTTAACGATAGAAGTTGCCGCTAAGCCGGATAATTTCCCAGGTGACTGGCTGATTGCAGATTTAGTCAGCCTGAACGAAGAGTGGAGTCCGGCTACAGATCAATTAACTCAAGGCGAACCTGTCACCCGCACTATTACCATCACAGCCTTGGATGTGGCTGAACACCAGTTGCCGGATTTAATCCTTGATGTACCTGATGGCGTAAAGCTGTATAAAGAGCAACCTCAGGCCAAACAAGCTGAGCGCAACGGCACCCTGGTGTCACAGAAAGTCTTCAGTATGGCGGTGGTTGCCAATAAAGCGGGTGAACTGATCCTGCCAGAAGTGAAATTGCCCTGGTGGAATAAAAAAACTAAATCTATCCAGTATGCAACCTTGCCGGAAAAACGTGTAAGCGTAAAAGTCAATCCCGAACTGGCGCAGCAGGCTACAACACCAGTAGTGGTGCCAGCAACACAGGTCTCAGGCACAGCCGCAGCGGACACGGATCCATGGCAATGGAACCACACCAGCTCAGTACTCAGTCTGCTTTGGCTAAGTTCGGTTGCCTTACTGCTTTGGTTCAGGCCAACAAAAACAGCGCCACCCAAGGTGACAATTCAACCTTCTGGTGTTGCCAAAGCCAATCCAAAAAAATTACAGAATGCCTGCCATAGCAATGATGCCCCGGCAGCACGACAATGGCTGATGCAGTGGGCAGAACAACAGTTTGGCCGCAGCCCTGCCTCACTTTCGGAGTTAGCCAACTGGTGTAACGATCAAGCCTTTACAGAGCAATTACAACTGCTTAATCAACAGTTGTATCAGAAAGAGCAGCAAAACTGGCAAGGCAAAACCTTGTGGAGTTGTTGGTCGAAGTTATCAATGGAGAAAGCTGCTGCCCCATCTGCGTTACCTGAGCTTTATCCAAATCAGTAAATTGCGGTGATTGGCAGCAGCGCCCTGGTGGTCTGCCTTAAAATACTGGCTGTTGTGGCATGCTATTGGTAGCATGCAGCAGTTTTATAACTATAAAAAAGTACCATTTTTGGAGAATCACAGTGGCCACGGGAACCATTTTAGCGTTATCTATTTATTTTCTTTCTATGCTGGCTATAGGTTTATATGCCTATCGTCAGTCCAGCAGTAATTTATCTGAGTATATGCTTGGCGGTCGCAAATTAGGCCCGGCAGTGACAGCTTTATCTGCTGGTGCTTCGGACATGAGCGGCTGGCTGCTGATGGGAGTGCCGGGAGCTATGTATGTCGCAGGGATCTCGCAAATTTGGATTGGCGTGGGTTTAGTCATTGGTGCTTACCTTAATTATCTGTTGCTTGCTCCACGTTTTCGGGTCTACACCGAGTTAGCCAAAGACTCCATTACTCTGCCTGATTATCTGGAGAATCGTTTCGCCGATCCAACGCGACTGTTACGTCTGGTCTCCGCATTAGTGATCGTTATCTTTTTCACCTTATACACCTCATCTGGCATGGTCGCTGGCGGTAAATTATTTGACGAAGTCTTTGGTCTGAACTACGAATTGGGTCTGTTTTTGACCGCTGGTGTGGTGATTGCATATACCCTGTTGGGCGGCTTTTTAGCAGTCAGTATGACGGATTTTGTTCAAGGCATGATTATGTTTATTGCGCTGGTGATGGTGCCTGTGGTCGCTTTCGGCGCTTTAGACCAGCCGACTCAGATGTTCACCACCATAGAACAACTAAACCCTAAACATTTGGATTTATTCACAGGAACCAGCGTGCTGGGCATTATTTCATTACTGGCCTGGGGTCTGGGTTACTTTGGTCAGCCTCATATTATCGTCCGTTTTATGGCGATACGCTCAGTTGAGGACTTTAAAGCCGCCCGTCGTATTGGTATGTCCTGGATGATCATCTCAATTGTAGGTGCCATGGCCATAGGTTTTGTCGGTATTGCCTATGTGCAGCAAACCCAAATGCCACTGAAAGACCCGGAGACCATCTTTATTTTGCTGTCTCAGGTGTTGTTCCATCCCTTTGTTGGGGGATTATTGCTGGCCGCCATACTGGCGGCCATTATGAGCACTGTCTCGTCTCAATTACTGGTTACCTCCAGCGCTCTGACGCAGGACTTCTATAAAACCTTCCTGCACAAAGCCGCCACCGATCAACAACAAGTGTTGATTGGCCGCGTGTCTGTATTGGCAGTAGCTCTTATTGCCATTGTGCTCGCTCTTGATAGCAATAGCTCTATCCTTGGCCTGGTTGCCAATGCCTGGGCTGGTTTTGGTGCGGCTTTTGGCCCTGTGGTGCTGCTGAGCTTGTACTGGAAACGTATGAATCACTGGGGCGCGCTGGCCGGTATTACCGCTGGTGCTTTGACTGTATTGTTTTGGGCGTACAGCCCCTATCAGATCGATGGCAAACAGTTGAATGACTTCCTCTATGCCATGATCCCCGGTGTATTTGTCTCTGCGCTTCTGACCTGGCTGGTCAGTCTGGCTACCTCAACTCCGACAGAGGAAGTAAGCCATTTGTTTCAGCAAGTATCAGATAAGTTACAACAAAACTAACACCTCTGGTTCCGGGTGACCTGATCTGCAGGTCGCCCAAAGACCAGAGCGGTGAGACTTTGAAAAAATCTGTAAGACCGTAGTCATTTCCCGCAGATCTTTGCTACATTGAAGCATGACTTCTGTTTAGCTGTTCAGGGACTTATGTACTTTTATACTGCACGCCAACCTATTCTGGATAAAGATAAAAACCTGTTTGCCTATGAGCTTTTGTTCAGGGATGGTGTGGAAAACGTATTCCCTGAAGTCGATAGCAACGAAGCGACCTCCCGCATGATTGAAGGCAGTCAGCTCAACCTTGGCCTCGACGAATTTTTAGGCGACAAACCCGGTTTTATCAACTTTACACTCGACTCCTTATTGAAGAAATACCCTTCCATGTTGCCGTGCGAGCAAGTAGTAATTGAAATACTGGAGACGGTGCAACCCGGAAAACGCTTATTGGCCGAATGTGAATCGCTCAAAGCCCAGGGTTATATTCTGGCGCTGGATGACTATATTCATCAGCCGGTCTGGCGGCACTTTTATCCGCTGATCGATATTATTAAAATTGATTTTCGCGCCACCAGTCTCGATACCATACTGCAAATCAAAGCGGCCATCCGGGATTATCCTCATATCAAATTGCTGGCGGAAAAAGTCGAAAGTAACGAAGAGTTTCTGCAGGCGGTGGAGTTAGGTTTTGATTATTTTCAGGGCTATTTTTTCTCACGTCCTGAGATGATGCAAAGTCGGGCCCTGTCACCCGCCCAAATGACGCTAGCCGAGTTGTTGTATGAAACAGCCAAACCAGAGATGGATCTCAATACCATTACTTCAGTGTTTGAACGTGACGTCCACCTGTCCTATAAATTGCTGCGTTATACCAACTCGGCGGTTTTTAAACGACGCACCGACATCGCCACGATTAAGCAAGCCATAGTGGTGTTAGGCCAGGCGGAGCTGAAACGTTTTCTGTCTGTGCTTTTTACCGCTCAAATCAGCAGTGATAAACCGGCAGAGCTGATGCGCCTGGCGATGACCAGAGCACGTTTTGCTGAGGATATCGCTAAACTGGCTGGTTTCTCTGAGGTATCTAAAGCCTTTTTGACTGGCATGATGTCGTTGATGGATGCAATTTTGGATGAACCTATGAGTTCAGTCATGAGTAAGCTACCTTTGTCCAAAGACATTAAAGATGCCCTGATTGAAGGTATAGGACCTATAGCTCAGTTCCTGCAACTGATTAAGTTTTATGAACAGGCCGCCTGGGATGACGCCAATGCACTGATCCAAGCGCTGAAACTTGACAGCAAGTCTGTGCCAGATGCTTATCATACGGCAGTACAGTGGGCAAACGAACAAATGAAAGCGCTCGGCGACAATTGACGAGCGCATGATTTTGCTTAAAAACTGACGTGTTCAGCCACTTTAGCGGCCAGTTTATCGCCGATCCCTTTGACTTCGGTTAACTGCTTTTGATCTTTGATTGGCCCATTGGCGCTGATGTAATCTTTAATCGCCTGAGCTTTCTTTTCACCTATGCCAGGCACGGCAACCAGCTGTTCTATCGACGCCTGGTTAATATTGAGCTTGGCTTTGTCTGCTACTTTCGCTGTGGCAGGAACAGACAAAGGGGCTTTCGCTAATTCTTGTGCGACGGTCAGATTAACTGCACAGGCCAGACTGGCCATGACTGCTGCAACGAGTGCGATTTTCATCACAGTTCTCTCCTTTTAACAGTTTCTCACCTTCTCACTGTGTTACTGAAGGTTGGTGTCAGTAACTACAATCCGGTAAGGGAAGCTGAAGAAACCACGTTGAGTTGCAACCTCGTTAATAAAGATAGTAAAAAACAATATTTTTGCATCTTTATTTTTACAAAAATAAAACAAAAAGCCTCCTATAACCACTGCCAGCGACCAGTTCGCCCGCGCAGCTCAGCACACCAGCCGCCCCCCCGGCGACCAGGGCAACAGGTATTCAGCAACAATTCAGCCCCTGGTCCCTATGCTTTGCACGATTTGTCCACTGTTAAGGATTGCCGCGACAGACAGAGTGTTTTAGCATAACCCCACTTTGTCTTTGCCCATTTTAAAAGGAAGCCCCATGCGTTTATTAGTTGTTGAAGACGAGAGCTTATTAGCGGAGCAAATCCGTGAACATTTGGTACAGCAGCAATTTAGTGTAGACGTGGCTCATGATGGCGCTGACGGTTGGTTTAAACTCAGTGAATACCCTTACGATTTGGCCATTATTGATATAGGTCTGCCTAAAATGGATGGTCTGAGCCTTATTCGTAAAGCGCGTCAAAATGATATAAAAACCCCTGTTATTGTCCTGACAGCTCGTGGCAGTTGGCAGGAGAAAGTACAGGGATTGGATGCTGGGGCAGACGACTACCTGACGAAACCTTTTCATACAGAGGAGTTATTGGCTCGTATCAATGCCCTGATACGCCGGGCTGCAGGCCAGCCTGATCCAATGCTGCATGCAGGCCCGGTCCGACTAAACAGCAGGACGCAACAGGTCTGGCTGGGCGACGATGAAGTCAGCCTGACGGCTTATGAATACAAGGTGCTGGAGTACTTTATGCATAATCCAAATAAAGTGATCTCGAAAACCGAACTGACCGAACACATTTATGATCAGGATTTCGATCTGGACAGCAACGTCATTGAAGTCTTTGTGTTACGTCTGCGGAAAAAGCTCGATCCGGACGGAGAGTTAAAACCTATCGAAACCTTGCGTGGCCGCGGTTACCGTTTCACTATGGCAGTCAGCTAGATGCAGTTGTCGCTCAAGGTTCGTCAGGGGATTATTAGCCTGTTTTTATTGTTCTTTCTGCTACCCAGTTCGTTTTTTGCAATAGAACAGGCTTTTTATACTCAACTGTTGACCAGCACTGAGCAAAAACTCGAAGTGCATATGTACTCCATCCTGGCGGAAGTGCAACCCGCCGAGGGTAAGGTGGAGTTGAGTAATAATTTGCTGCCGCCGGACTTTTATCGCCCTGATTCAGGCCTGGCTGCCTTTATTACCAGCGAAAACGAACTGTTGTGGCAATCTGATTCGTCGATCAATCAACAATTTGACCCGCCTACCCATCAAATTTTGCCAGCCTCGCACGAGTTTGTGCTGATGGAGCAGTATCAGCAAAAATATTGGGTATTGTCTTTTTCTGTACTATTTGATCTGGGTGACAACACCCTGCCCTTAACCATTCACGTAGTACAGAATGATCACTTACTGCAGGAACCGTTAAAAGCCTTCCGAAAAACCTTGAGCCAGTGGTTTATTGGCATAGCGCTGGTGTTGGTTGGGTTAACCTTGCTGGCCTATTACTGGATCACTAAACCTTTGACCTCGTTGGATAAAGAAATCCACCAACTTGAAAGTGGCCAACAAGAACAGTTGCTGCGTGACTATCCTGCAGAACTCCATAAAATTAAAGAAGACTTAAACCTGTTGCTGGCGAATCAAAACCGACAAAAACAACGATACCGTCATCATTTAAGTGATTTAGCACACGCCTTAAAAACGCCGATCGCCGTGCTGCGCACGTCCAAGTTATCTGAACAACCTGAATTGCGCGAGCAACTGGACCGTATAACCGGCATGATTGAACATCAGCTCAAACGAGCCTCCAGTTCAGGCCAGGATTTGTGGCATAAACAAATTAAGGTCAAACCGCTGATTGAGAAACTAGAACAGGCCTTGAGCAAAATTTATCGGGATAAAGGCTGCCTGATTGACATTCATTGCACGGATCAGGTGGTCTTTCGCGGCGACGAGACTGATTTAATGGAAATTCTTGGTAATCTGCTGGATAACGCCTGTAAAGCCTGCAATCACAGAGTGAAGGTCAGTGCTTTTGGTAAACCATTACAACTTGATATTGAGGACGATGGTCCGGGTATTCCGGCAGATAAAAGAGACGAATTGTTTCAACGTGGCACCCGACTGGATACCTATAAAGAAGGGCATGGTGTAGGCCTGTCTATCGTTTCTGAACTGGTCAGCTCATACTCAGGTGAACTACAGGTCTCGCAAAGTCCACTCGGAGGCGCCCGTTTTGTCATACGTTTCCCGGAGTCAGGACTAAAATGATCAAACCTTTGGCACTGGTCGCCCTGTTCAGCCTTTTCCCGCTGAGCGCTCAGCCAAGCTGCGACCGACAACAGCAGAATAAAATCGACTACATGCAATGCCTGGATCAACAACTGCAGCAAGCCAGAAGAGAGTTAACCAGTTGGGAAAACAATCATCTGTTCAGACTGGAAGAACAGGCCAGCCGAACCGGTCGCCAGGACGGTTTGAAACTCTTTAACAAAGCCCGTCAGAGTTTTGAGCTTTACACTGAACAGGACTGTCGTTGGCAGTTTATTGGTCAGTTGCCAGATAACCACATCGCAAGTGCGTCCTACAAAAAATGTCAGTTGTATCACCTGCAACAACGTATCGAATTATTAAAACAGGTGAATCCAAGTTCTGACTAAACCACTTAAAGCCGCAGAGCCGTATTAATGGACTTATACTGACTCTGTTCAGTCACTTATCGATACGGAGAGGCACAATGAAGATCCTGATAACGGGCGCAACCGGGCTGATCGGCCGCGCCCTGATAGCACAGTGGCAAGACCAGCATCAATTGCATATTCTCAGTCGCAACGCTGCCAAAGCCAGACAGATTCTGGCGATAGACGCCAGCTATTATCAATCAGTGGATGACATCGACGTCAATCAGCTTGATGCAGTGGTCAATCTGGCCGGAGAACCTATAGCCGATAAACGCTGGACAGAATCACAAAAACAAAAAATCTGCCAAAGTCGCTGGCAACTGACCGAGGCTCTGGCCCAGAAAATTCAGCACTGCACCACCCCGCCGAAAGTACTGATCAACGGCTCTGCCATAGGCTTCTATGGCCGCCAGGGTAGTCAGGTCGTGACAGAGGAACACAGCTCTTTTTACCCTGAATTCAGTCATGATATTTGTGCCCGCTGGGAGAATCTGGCGCAGCGAGCAGCCAGTGCACACACCAGAGTCTGTTTGCTGCGAACGGGCATAGTGCTCAGCAGCAAAGGCGGTGCACTGAGCAAAATGCTACCGTTGTTTAAATTAGGTTTGGGTGGCCCGATCGGGGATGGTCAACACATGATGTCCTGGATCCACCTGGACGATATGGTGCGCCTGATCGACTTCTTGCTGCACAGAGATGACTTGAGTGGCCCCTTTAATGCCACAGCTCCGCGTCCCGTCAGCAATAAGCAATTCAGTCAATTATTAGCGGAACGTTTTGGTAAAAAAGCCCCATTGACCGTGCCAGCCTTTATGCTGCGCTTAGCGTTTGGCGAAATGTCTGACCTTCTGCTGTTTGGTCAGAATGTCCAGCCTAAACGACTGTTGGATAGTGGCTTTCAGTTCCACTATCCACAACTGAAAGAGGCCCTTAACGCCCTTCAATTCTGAAGGGCGCGACGCAACAAGGTGCTGCCAGACATCTTTAACAACACCCTGACCTGCCATGCACCTAACGCAGTAACCAGCGTGACTCCCAATACAGGCCCTAACCACCACAGACTCCAGTGAGGATTGTATGGCAAGTCAAAAAATTGCTGTTGTACCACAGCCAGCAGCACTTCAGCCAGTACAGTGGCAAAAAGCCCTGCCAGAGCGCCCAACGCAGCAAACTCATACAAAAGTGCAGATTTCAAGAACACAGATTTAGCACCTAAAGTGCGTAAAATCGCCAACTCCTGTTCGCGTTGTTCCAAGGTGGCCTGCACTTGCGCGACTAACACCAGTACTGCAGATGCAAAGACTAAAACCAGGATAAAGGTTAGAGCCACGGATACCTGACCGATGATGTCGTTGACCTGTTTTAAGATGGTATCGACTGAAATCAGACTGACAGTCGGGAATTGCCGCACTATCTGGTTCAGCAATTCTTGTTCTGCCATATCCAGATAAAACGCTGTGATATAAGTAGCGGGAAAACCCTGCATCAGATCCGGTGACAGCACCATGTAAAAGTTAGGCTGCAAACTGTTCCAGTCCACTTTACGAATGCTGCTTATTTTGGCATCGAATACCTGACCACCGACAGAAAACTGCAAGGTATCACCGAGCTTTAACTGTAAGCGCTCTGCCATCTGCGACTCAACCGACACTTCAGCTTTGGATTGCGCGGTAAACCATGTCCCACTTTCCACCTTATTGTTATCCGGCAGTTGTGTTAGCCAAGTCAGGTTCAGCTCCCGACCAACGCCCTGACGTTGTTCAGGCCTCTCCTTTGTCGCTTCATCGGCAAAGTTCTCGCCATTGACCGCCAGCACCCGGCCGTTGATCATAGGGTAAAAGTCTGTCAGGGTCAGCTTGTGCTGTGCAGCCAACTGCTGTAACGAGGTTTTATCCTGCTCTGTTAAATTCACCAGAAACTGATTCGGGGCACCTTCAGGCACTTGTTGTTGCCATTGGTCCAGTAACTCAGAGCGCAAAAAGTACAGCAGCAAGGTTAAAAACAATGCCAGACTAAAGGTGATCAGTTGGAACGCATTCGGCCATAACCTGCGACGTAAATTTGCCAGAGCCAGTCGTAACGCACTGCTTTGGCCTGCTGCCATAGGTTTAGCTACTCTGACAAGCACAGCAGCAAATCCCATCAACAAGGCTGCAAACACCAGACAGAGCGCAAATAACCAGCTACTGATCCAGATATCACCACTGAAAAGCCACATCAATAACCAGATCGCGACAGAGCCACTGATTAAATGCAGCGGATCAAAGTTCAATTGATCAGGTTTCTCGCGTAATACATTCAACGCAGGTACAGCGGCTAAACGCCATAAAGGCCGGGCCGAAAATAACACAGCACAGATAGCGGCGGTTAAGACACCCAAACCTAAAGGGCGGAGACTGAATTCAGCCAGATACTCCGGCATCCAGAATGCAACGCCCCACTGACTGAGTTGAACCAGCAACTGCCCCGCCAGCAAACCAAAACCGACACTCAACAACACAACAAACAGCAAATGGCTGCCATACACCTTACGGCTCATGGTGGTTGTAGCGCCTAATGCTTTCATCACCGCCACAGAGCGGGCATGTCGTTGGCTGTAACGATTCGCGGCAACAGCAGCAGCACAGGCCGCCAACACTATGCCCAACAGACCTGACAACAATAAAAAGCGCTCGGATCTATCCAAAGCTCCGCCTATGGCCGACTCCCGATCCATTTTCTGCCATCTGTCCTGTGGTCCCAGTAACTCTTTTGTCTGAGTCTCTAATTGATCAAGGCCTTGTTGACTGCCAGCAAACATTAAACGATAGCTGATCCGGCTACCTGGCTGGATAATCCCGGTGGCGGCCACATCGTCCAGATGCATCAACACCCGCGGCGAGCTACCAAACACCGAAAGTGGCGCGTCAGGTTCAGCCACTATCACTCCCGCTGCCGTAAACACTTTCTCGCCCAGCTCCAGACTGTCCCCGACCTGAATGTTCAGTAAACTATAAAGACGACTCTCCAGATAAAGCTGGTTAGGTTGCAAGGATGCAGCCGCTGTCGCATCGGTCACAGAGGAACTTAATTTCAGCTCGCCTCTGAGTGGGTAAGTGGCTGATACTGCTTTGACAGACACCAGTTGCATCAGATCTTTAGCAAATAACATGGAGTTAAATTGCACCTGGCGGGATGATTTCAGTTCGAGTGCAGTGGCTTGTTGTTGCACTTGCTCGTTAAAACCCACACTGGAGCGCAGGATCTTATCCGCGGCTACGAAATTAGCGCTGCGCTGATACAAGGCTGAACGCACAGATTCAGTGATACCGGATAAACTGACCACAGTCAGCACAGCTAAAAATAACGAAAAGGCGATGACCCATAATTCTCCGCGGCTTAATTCACGCCAGAATAGCCGCCAGGCGATTTTACCCCACATGACGCTTATCCTCTGTAACCTGAGATAAATCTGCTGTCAGTTGGCCCGCATGCATCAAAAATCTGAACTGGCAACGTTGTGCTAATTCATGATTGTGGGTGACCAGCACTAAGGTCGTCCCCTGCTGCTGATTCAGTTCAAACAATAGATCTTCAATCTTCTCACCTGTCGCACTGTCGAGGTTGGCGGAGGGTTCATCGGCAAATAACACTGCCGGCTTTGTAATAAAAGCTCTGGCAATGGCGACCCTTTGTTGTTCGCCACCACTCATCTGGTTGGGAAAGAAGTCAGCTCTGTGGCTTAAGCCAACCTGAGCCAGTAATTCCAGCCCCCGGGCGCGGGCATCGGGCATACCAGCCAACTCTGCAGGTAAGGTAACGTTTTCTAATGCCGTCAGGCTAGGTAACAACAAAAACGACTGGAACACAAAACCAACTGAGCTGGCTCTTAATTGAGCTCGTTCGTCTTCGGATAATTGATGTAGCGGCTGTCCAGCCAGATACACTTCACCTGAACTTGCCTGATCCAAACCTGCCAAAATACCTAATAAAGTAGACTTACCTGAGCCCGAAGCTCCAACTATGGCAACTGTCGCGCCTTGATTGATCCTAAGGTCGATATTTTGCAGTATGGTAAGCTCAGATCCGGTAAGCTGAACTCTCTTTACAACATCTTTTGCAACAATATGAGGTACTGGTGTTTTCATGATTAGATTCATCTACGTTATGCTTTTGGTCTTGTGTCTCACTGCAGCTACAGTGCAAGCCAAAACGCTATTAATTCTGGGCGATAGTCTGAGCGCCGGTTATGGGTTAAGCCAACAGCAAAGCTGGGTACATCTGCTCCAGCAAAAGCTGAAGGAACAAAACAGTGGCTGGACACTGGTCAACGCCAGCATCAGCGGCGAAACCTCAGGTGGAGGTTTAGCCCGTTTACCTGCATTGCTGGAGCAACACAAGCCTGACTATGTGCTGATTGAACTGGGTGCCAATGATGGCCTGCGTGGTTTCCCTGTGACCCAGCTTGAAACCAATCTCACAGCCATGGTGACGCAAATCAAACAGCACCAAAGCAAGGCTGTGCTAATGCAGATACGTATTCCACCCAACTATGGTCCACGTTACACCAAATTATTCACTGATTTGTATCCTAAAATTGCCGAACAGCAACAGATCCTGCTATGGCCCTTCTTCATGGAGACCATAGCGTTAAAACAACAGTGGATGCAAGCAGATGGACTACACCCGAACCTGGAAGCTCAACCTGTTATCGCAGATTTAATGCTACCTTTGGTATCGAGTCTAGAATAAAGATGTAACCAAGTTTAAGAAATGTCAGCAAGCGGCTTTTAAGCCGCTTTTTTTGCAGCATTGAACTGTAAAGATGCACCAGTGCGGTAATAGCAAGTCAGCAGAAAACAACAAATACACAAAAGATTAAAACCAGTAGGTAAGAACGAATGCGAATAAGCAGAGATTGGTGGAGCTAAGCGGGATCGAACCGCTGACCTCTTGCATGCCATGCAAGCGCTCTCCCAGCTGAGCTATAGCCCCACTTGCAGATATAAGGCTGAAGTGGCGTCCCTTAGGGGATTCGAACCCCTGTTACCGCCGTGAAAGGGCGGTGTCCTAGGCCTCTAGACGAAAGGGACACTGGAAAGGTCTTCATATGATGCTGGCGTCCCTTAGGGGATTCGAACCCCTGTTACCGCCGTGAAAGGGCGGTGTCCTAGGCCTCTAGACGAAAGGGACAGGCGCATAAACATCACAAATTGCACTGACAGATTGGCGTCCCTTAGGGGATTCGAACCCCTGTTACCGCCGTGAAAGGGCGGTGTCCTAGGCCTCTAGACGAAAGGGACACTACGGTCAGTTTGTCAAATTTTGTTGGCGTCCCTTAGGGGATTCGAACCCCTGTTACCGCCGTGAAAGGGCGGTGTCCTAGGCCTCTAGACGAAAGGGACACTGGAACAAAATTTTTGGTGGAGCTAAGCGGGATCGAACCGCTGACCTCTTGCATGCCATGCAAGCGCTCTCCCAGCTGAGCTATAGCCCCACACCAATTGCAGAGGCTGCTAAGCAATCCCCTACAAGACGAGGCGAATTCTAGGGGCCGGGGCTACAGGTGTCAACAGTTTTTTAGAAAGCCTTTACTGTTCGCGTATTTTTTAAACTAAGTGACGATTCAAGCAGCAAATTACCTGAATGATCTGCCCTGCTCTGCCCAGAAATCGATGAAATTCAAGACGCTGCCACACCACTGCACTAAGGTAAAAACGCTACAAAAAACTGCGCTAGCTGATTTACAGCAACGAAGCCAATGCCCAAAACTCGGCAACGGACTGAGTGTCTGTCATTTGCTGATTCATTGTGGCGGTAAAATACAATACCAACGAGACAGGCTTTTCGGCTGGTTCAGTCCGTTCGACCGAGTCAGCTAATAGTGCATAAGCAATAGATAGATTTGAATAAATAAAAAGATCCAAAGAAAAAACCCTGCCGAAGCAGGGTTTTTTTAAGATTAAAGAGTCACGTTGTTTTTACTAGCGCGTTCTTTAATATAGCTTTCCCAGCTTGCCGCCTGACGGGCATACTTAGGATCAGCTTTGGCTTTCTGAACAGCCTGATAAGCATCCTTGAACTTGTTCTGGTAGAAATAGGCTTCCACTAATGCCAGGTAGACTGGGCCTTTAGCTTGCACACCAGCTTCAAGAGCTTTATTCAGCGCAACAACCGCAGCAGAATATTTTTCAGCGAGGATCAGTGAGGAACCCTGACGACGATACGCATCGCCATCATTATCCAACTGAGCTGATTCGCCGTAATACTGCGCAGCTTTATCCATCTCACGCGCTGCCTGGAACGAACTGGCCATACTGTTTAGCATAGTTTTATCTTTTTTGATTAAACCAGACTTAATATGTTTTTCCAGTGTCGTACCGGCTTTGTATGGAATGTTGGCGTTTGAATACAACTGAGCCAGCAGCTTGTACTCATTCGCTGAATCCAACATACCTTGCATAGCTGCTACTTCTAAAGTAACCAGAGCTTTGTCGTACTGCTCTTCGATACTGTAGAACTGCGCCAGATAAGTCCACCAACGTTTTTCCGAAGGGAAAATCTTTACTGTCGTCTCTAACACTTCGATGGCTTTCTTGTTATTTTTCATTTCAAAATAAGCTGAAAACTTCAAGGTGTAAGGACCAGCGTTTGGCTTGGCTTTATCTTGCAGGGCAATAGCCATATCTGCAGGCTCAATCACCTTCTGATATTGCTTCATTTCCATGTAAGCACTGGCAATACGCAGATAAACGTTCGCTTCTTTTTCACCAGTAAAATCTAACCACTGGTTGTACGTTTTGATCGCTTCATTGTATTGCTTGTCGCTTAACAGCAAGTCAGCAAGCAGACGTAAAGCTGCAGCCTGATCAGTAAAGCTCAGTACATCAGGCTTGATGGCCTGACGTAAATAGTTGATCGCTTTCTTCTCGTCTTTCGCGGCCCACATGTTGCCTAAAAAACGATTTAAGTAAGCCATATCAAACTCATTGCTTGACTCAACGTCAGACAATACGGCGATAGCTTCGTTTAACTTTTCTGCACCATAAAGCTCGTAGGCTTTGCCGATGGCTTTACCAACTTTTTCACCGACGGCACTTGATTTGCGGTTTTTACGCTCTTCAATTTTCTTCGGATCCGGAGCTGCTACAGCATACGAACTCAGAGTTGCAGCACCAAAACTAGCTAATACGATTAACGCAGAAGTAAGTGTAGTCATTTTCTTCATGATGTTAACCTCCAGCCTGGTCTAGAGAGAAGTCCAGTTGAACCATAATGCCTGGCTGCTGAACTGCTTTACCATCGACCACTTTTGGCGAATATTTCCAACGTTTCAGTGCACGAATTGCTTCACGGTCAAATACACGCTTAGGTTCTGCTTCCACAACTGTCACGTCACCGACGCTGCCATCTTCCAGAATAGTGAAACGCATTTTTACCCAACCCTGTAAGCCATCACGAGCGGCCTGTACCGGGTATTTTGGTTCAATACGTACTATTGGAGTAGCATCGCCATCACGCATCATCGCTGAAGACGGGTCACCTAATCCTGTACTGGCACCACCTACGTCAACTGACGGCAGGTTGAATCCTATAGAACCACCAGTATCGGTAGACTCAGGTTCTGCAACCGGAGCCTTTGGCGGCTCTGGCGGTGGTGGTGGTGGTGGTGGCGGCACCCGAACACGGGTCTGAGCTTTTGACTCAGGCGGTGTCGAGTTAATTTCAATAACGATTTGTTCCTTTTTAGCATTGGTGAACGTATCATCCCCACCTATAAGGAATGCCATCAACACATACAGGAAAAACGTTATTACCGCACCAACAACCAGTGATAGTAATAACCTTACCATATTACTTGTTCTCCGCAGCGATCGAAATCTTATCGATACCAGCCAGCTTGATTTGGTCCATTACCTGAACCACGATACCATGCTTAGCTTCTTTATCTGCTTGGATGATCACTGTATCTGTTGGCGATTCGGCTAACAGTTTCTCAACTGTTGCACCAACACGCTCTACGTCTACAGCACGTTTATCCATCCAAATTTCACCGTTTGCACGGATCGCAATAAAGATAGTGGCTGATGGCTTAGATTGAGCTTTCGCCGCTTTAGGACGGTTTACGTCAATACCAGCTTCTTTAACGAACGACGTCGTTACGATAAAGAAGATCAGCATGATAAATACAACGTCCAACATTGGCGTTAAATCGATTGCTGCCTCTTCGGCTTCACGTCTAATTCTACGTGCCATAAAATACTCTCTATCAATGATGAGGCATGCTGTCAGCTAATTCATGAACCGCTGACTTCACCTTACCTTCCAATTTGGACGTTACAAATACACCTGATAAACAGGCAACCATACCAGCCATAGTTGGGATTGTTGCCATTGAAATACCAGCTGCCATCAGTCTTGGGTTACCAGTACCTTGTACCGCCATAATCTCGAACACGGCGATCATACCGGTCACAGTACCTAACAAACCAACCATCGGACAAATTGCAACCAAGGTTTTGATTACATTGATCCGCTCATTCAGTTTGGTAGATGCATCAGACACCCACGCATCACGAATTTTATGCGCATACCAAGAGGTTGTATCAACCCGGGCGTTCCAGTCTGCAATAATTTTGTTACGCAGAACTGGATATTCCCGACTGATAAACCAGAAGCGCTCTATGATCAATACCCACATGATGAAGAGCACTAGGGCGACGATATACAGAACATCACCGCCGGTTGCGATAAAATCCCTGACAGATTCCCAAAGCTCTATCAGGCTATGCATTACGCTTTCTCCTTCTCCGCATGAGCAGCGATGATACCAGCGCTTTGCTCATCCAGGACATGCAGGATTGAGTTAGACTTCGTTTGTAACATAGAGTGGATAAACAGTAATGGCAGAGCACATAACAAACCTTGAACAGTTGTTACTAACGCCATTGAAATCTGGCCAGCCATGATTTTCGGGTCACCAGTACCGTGTAAAGTAATAACCTGGAACGCACCGATCATACCAACAACTGTACCTAACAGACCTAATAAAGGACCTACTGCAGCGATCAGCTTCAGAATACCGATACCTTTTTCGATGGCTGGAGTTTCGCGCATAATGGCTTCGTCCAGTTTCAGCTCTAAGTTTTCAACGTCAACATTTTTGTTGTCGTGGTACACTTTCAGGATACGACCCAGAGCATTCTTATCCGAAGGATTAGACAGGTTTTTCAGCTGAGCGTTCACACCTGAGGCAGCAGCCGTCAGAGCTAAGAAGCGCAGTAAACCGATCAGTAAACCTATACCTAACAGAACTGTGATTACGTAACCAACAGTACCACCTTGGTGGAATTGCTCTTCCAGAGTAGCTTCCTGAGTTTTCAGACGCAGTAAGTTACCACCAGTCGGGTCGATGTATACTGGCATCAGAGTACCTGGAGCAGCATCTTTGAACGCTATCGCATCGGCAACAATGTAAGACTCAGGTTGTTTTACCAGAGGCTGCATTTCCTGAGTATCTGCGTTGAACACCAGGTAACCGATGTCTGAAATCAGGTTAAATGCACCGATACGAGTGACAGAAGCAGTTGCACCGTTACCATCTAAGCCAACAACGTTGCCTTCGAACTTAGCTACTTTGGCTGACTCTGTCATTTCAGTTTGCAGAGCGATCCACAGTTCTTCCAGTTCTTTGATTTCTGGGATTTCTTTAGCTTCTGACAGTTTTTTCAGCAGTTCTTCACGGCCTTTGTACTGAGCACTGATGTTTGAGGTAGCGATAGAACCGATAGTTTCAGTTGCAGCACCACGAACGATACCAAACATTTCACCCAAAGTACCCTGGGCAGCAATTAATTCAGCTTCTTTTGCAGCCAGTTTGCCTTCGTTATCAGCAAATTGTTGAGTTAATGACTTGCCACGAGCTTCTTCAGCCGCAAATTCAGCTTTCGCTCTGTTTAACAGGGCTTGTTTGTCAGCGCGGTCAGATAAGAACTCTTGCTCACGTTGCTGGTTGATTTTGCCTTCAGCGGTGCGTGATTTCTTAACTTGCTCTAATAATTGATCCAGCTTGGCTGTATCTGCTGCTGCAGTTAAGCACACGCCTGCAGACATAGTTACCACAGCTGCAATTACTAAACCTTTAAAAACTTTCTTCATTTATGCTTACTCCGCTGCTAACACTGGAAGTTTTAACAATTCTGGGGCAGCTTGTTTACCCGCAACACGAATCGCTAACTTGGTAGATTCCAGGTACTCTTGACCCAGAGCTTCCCACTGACCTGTAGTTCTGTTGAACATCCAGGCTTGTTTTTCATCCAGAGATTGAGCCAGTAACGCAACGCGGCCTACGTAAACGTAGTTCACGGTAATTTCGCTACCATCAACAGCCAGTTTGTCCGTGTAAGTCACCAGAGCTGTACCTAAGTCTTTTTCAACCTGGTAGGCTTCGATCACTAAACGGTACATTTCAGAGGTGTTTACCGCTGAGTTACCTAACACTGAACGCAGACGCTCGATACGAGCTAAACGGTTGTTCAGGTCAATTGGCATGTCGGCTTTGATGAAGGCTTCTAAGGTATCTACCATACGATACATCAGAGGAACAATACCTTGCTTCGTACCTTCGATAGTACCGATTTGCTTGTCAAGAGAAGACAGAGACGCGTTTTGATCGGCAACTAATTTAGCAACGTGGTCGTTGTAAACTTTTAAGTTTTCAGTTTGTTCAACTAATTGACGGTACTCGGCCAGTAATTCCTGGCTTTGGTCAAAAATGTTGTTAATTTTTTCCTGAGATTGGACTGAAGCGCGGATATTTTGCTGACCCGCTTTCTGCAGTTCTACCAGTGGATCTGCTGCTACTGAGGTGCTGGCCAATGCGAATGCTCCAAACAGAGCAGAAGCAACCAGACTCTTACGAATGTTATTGTTAGACATAGTTCCCAACCAATAATTGCTGATTAACGTAACCTGTTTTTGAAAGGTTATTTTTTGTAACAAAAGATAACCCGGTTAAAGGGTAAACCGCCCGCATCATTGCAGCAAACTCGCGTATTGTCAATATAACAACGACAGTCAGCGATGACAGTTTTGTTGCAATTTAACGATGAGTTATACCCTTTTTATCTTAAGCAAAACCGGGAGCTTTCCCGCATTAATAATCCATTAATTTTTTTGCTTATTTAATGTTCGGTGTTAATTTTCCCGACTCATACAACTTGACCATTTGCTCAAGCGAAATGGCCTTTATTTTTGATGCATTACCTGCTGTACCAAACGCCAGATAACGATCTTTACAAATTTCAGTCATAGCTTTGACTGACTCCTGCAAATACTTACGCGGATCAAATTCTGCAGGGTTTTTCGCCATATAACGACGAATAGCGCCTGTGGAAGCTAAACGCAGATCCGTGTCTATATTGATCTTGCGCACGCCATACTTGATCCCTTCCTGAATTTGCTCAACGGGCACGCCATAAGTTTCAGGGATAGCACCACCGTATTCGTTAATTACAGCTAACCACTCCTGAGGAACAGAGGACGAACCATGCATCACCAGGTGAGTGTCCGGGATGCGGGCGTGAATATCTTTGATCCGATCAATGGCCAGAATGTCCCCTGTTGGTGGACGACTGAACTTGTAAGCACCGTGGGACGTACCGCAGGCAATAGCCAGCGCATCGACGCCTGTTGCTTTCACAAACTGGGCAGCCTCTTCCGGGTCAGTTAACATTTGGTCATGGCTCAGAATACAATCAGCACCTATGCCATCTTCCTCGCCTGCAGCCCCGGTTTCCAGTGAGCCTAAACAACCTAATTCGCCTTCCACCGAAACACCACAGGCATGCGCCATTTCTACAACACGGCGCGTTACATTCACATTGTATTCATAATCTGTCGGCGTTTTGCCATCAGTTCCTAACGAGCCATCCATCATCACTGAAGAAAAACCCAGCTGAATGGCTTGCTGACACACTGCAGCAGAGGTGCCGTGGTCCTGATGCATCACCACAGGAATATGCGGAAACTCTTCAATGGCGGCCAGGATCAGATGACGCAGAAACGGTGCTCCGGCATATTTACGTGCACCAGCGGACGCCTGCACTATCACCGGACTGTCTGTTGCATCAGCGGCCAGCATAATGGCACGCATTTGTTCTAAGTTATTGACGTTAAACGCTGGTACTGCATAACCAAACTCAGCAGCGTGGTCCAGCATTTGGCGCATTGAAATCAGAGCCATGAGATCCTCTCTCTTTGTGTAGGGTAAGGGTTGTGTTTAAAACCGCGGACTCTGCTGTCACCTGAGGTGATCTTTAGTTATACAGCGCCTGCGGTCGTTTTCTTTTCAGATTTTTGTAGTTATTTGTAATAAGCAGCGTCAGGCTGTCGCCTTCGCACGTTGTTCCAAAATTTCCACTGCGGGTAAAGTTTTGCCTTCCAGAAATTCGAGGAATGCACCGCCTCCGGTAGAAATATAGGAAATTTTGTCAGCTAAATCATATTTATCAATAGCGGCCAAGGTATCGCCACCTCCGGCGATCGAAAATGCCTTGCTGTCGGCTATGGCTAAGGCCAAGGCTTTGGTTCCTTGTTCAAAGGAGGCAAACTCAAATACACCGACAGGACCGTTCCAGACGATGGTGCCGGCATTTTTCAGAATATCGACCAGAGCGGCACTGCTGTCAGGACCTATATCAAACACCATATCATCGTCACTGATGTCCGACACAGATTTGGTTGTTGCCGGTGTGTCTTCAGCAAAGGCTTTACCTGTGACTACATCTGTAGGTACCGGAATAGAACCACCATTGGCTTTGGCTTGAGCCATCAAACGCTTGGCTTCAGGGATCAGGTCAGTTTCCACCAGAGATTTTCCTACCGGATAACCTTGTGCAGCAATAAATGTATTGGCAATACCACCACCGACAATCAACTGATCGACAATACCGGATAAAGATTCAAGCACAGTCAGCTTAGTCGACACTTTAGAGCCACCTACGATGGCCACTAATGGGCGTTTGGGGTTTTTCAGCGCTGCGGCTAATGCGTCTAACTCAGCAGCCAACAAAGGACCAGCGCAGGCGATTGGGGCAAATTTTGCCACACCGTGCGTGGTTGCCTGAGCGCGGTGGGCTGTGCCAAAAGCGTCCATCACAAACACATCACATAACGCAGCCAACTTTTTTGACAACGCTTCGTCGTTTTTACCTTCGCCTTTGTTAAAGCGCACGTTTTCAAACACCACGACTTCACCGGCATTGACGTCAACGCCATCCAGATAGTCTTTGACCAAACGCACAGGCACAGACAAAGCGTCGTTTAAATAATCTACCACAGGTGCCATCGAAAACTCTTCGGCGTACACACCTTCATCAGGGCGGCCTAAATGGGAACACACCATCACCTTGCCACCTTTTTTAAGCGCCAGTTCGATGGTAGGAATAGCGGCTTTTAACCGGGCATCTGAGGTCACTTTGCCGTTTTTTACCGGTACGTTTAAATCTTCACGGATCAGCACCCGCTTCCCTGTTAAATCGACATCCGCCATTTTAATAACTGACATACCAGACTCCTGTGATTTGATTAACTTTTACTATTTAATTTTAATGAGTTCAGACAAAACGCATCATAGCGCGAGCCGTATCAAGCATTCGGTTAGCAAAGCCCCATTCGTTGTCACACCAGACTAAACATTTCACCAAACGTTTATGGCTAACCCGGGTTTGTGAACCGTCGACAATACAGGAGTGCGCATCATGATTAAAATCGACAGACACTAACGGCTCTTCGGTGTAATCCAGAATACCGGCCAACTCCCCTGCTCTGGCACGCTCTAGTACCTGATTAACCTGAGTGAGATCCACGTCCTGATGCAAGGTGACACTCAAATCCATCGCCGTGACGTTCACCGTCGGCACCCGCACTGCTATCGCTTCAAAACGTCCGGCTAAATGCGGCATGATGCGTTCAATACCGCGGGCTAACTTGGTATCAACCGGAATAATAGACTGGCTGGCCGCCCGGGTACGACGTAAATCATCGTGATAGGCGTCGATCACCTGCTGATCATTCATAGAGGCATGTATAGTGGTGATGGTGCCACTTTCGACGCCAAAATGCTGGTCCAGCACCTGGATCACCGGCACTATACAGTTGGTGGTGCAAGAACCAGCAGAGACTACGGTCATTTGCTCTGTTAATAAATGTTGGTTAATGCCATAAATGACGGTGGCATCAATATCTGCATCGGCGGGGTGAGAAAACAACACCTTTTTGGCTCCGGCATCTAAATGCAACTGCGCATCTGAGCGGCTATGAAACACCCCTGTGCATTCGAGAACCACGTCAACCTGCAACTCATCCCAGGGCAACTGAGCCGGATCGGCCTGACAAAACAATGCTATGGCATCGCCATTGACCAGCAGCCCCTGCTCATTCAGTTCAACCGGAAAAGCAAAACGGCCATGCGAGGTATCGTATTTTAATAAGTGCGCTATCCCTTTGGCGTCTGCCAGTTCATTAATAGCGACCACCTGAACCTGCTCCGTTAAACCACACTCATATACAGCACGCAGGATATTCCGACCTATACGGCCAAAGCCGTTAATTGCCACTTTAATGGTCATTGCTACTCAATCTTCACGCATTTACTGATTAAAAAGAGGGGCCCCAAGGCCCCTTTTCACTTTACGCTAATAACTCATTGGCCGCTGCAACCACGGCAGCAGTGGTAATACCAAAGTGTTCAAACAGTTGCTCAGCCGGAGCTGATTCGCCAAAACTGTCCATCCCAATGATTTTACCGCTCAGGCCGACGTACTTATACCAGGTATCTTTAATACCGGCTTCCACGGCGACCCGTTTGGTCACGGCAGCAGGCAATACAGATTCACGGTAGTCCGCACTTTGCGCTTCGAATACATCAGTGGAAGGCACAGATACAACACGAACCTTCCGGCCCGCCGCTGTTAACTGATGGTACGCCTGTACCGCCAGCTCCACTTCAGAACCAGTCGCAATCAGAATCAGTTCTGGCGTGCTGGCAGAATCCAGCAACACATAACCGCCTTTACGGATATCAGCCAATTGCTGCGCTGTGCGAGGCTGTTGCACCAGATTCTGGCGGGTGAAGATTAAAGTACTTGGGCCTTCGGTGCGTTCAATCGCTGCCTGCCACGCCACCGCAGATTCGACTGCATCGCAGGGACGCCAGTTCATCAGATTCGGCGTTACACGCAATGACGCTAACTGCTCAACCGGCTGGTGAGTCGGGCCGTCTTCGCCTAAACCAATAGAATCGTGGGTGTAAACAAAAATCACCCGTTGTTTCATCAGGGCAGCCATACGCACTGCGTTACGGGCATATTCCATAAACATCAGGAAGGTTGCACCGTAGGGGATAAAACCACCGTGCAAAGCTATACCATTCATGATGGCAGACATACCAAACTCACGCACACCATAATACAGGTAGTTGCCGCTGGCATCTTCTGCTGTGACCCCTTTAGATCCAGACCAAATGGTCAGGTTTGAACCCGCCAAATCGGCTGAGCCACCCAATAACTCAGGCAATAAAGGACCAAAAGCATTTAAGCTGTTTTGAGAGGCTTTGCGGGTAGCAATAGACTGCGGGTTATCCTGCAGATGCTGAATATAAGCTGCAGATTTCTCTGCCCAGTCGGCCGGTAAATCGCCCGCCATACGGCGGTTAAATTCAGCCGCCAGTTCAGGATAAGCTTGGGCATAAGCGGCAAATTTTTCGTTCCAGCTTTGCTGCGCTGCAGCACCTTTGGCTTTGCCATCCCACTGTTGATAAATGTCTTGTGGGATGACAAAAGGAGCATGCTCCCAGCCTAAATATTCACGGGCTGCGGCAATTTCAGCATCGCCTAAAGGTGCGCCGTGGCAGTCGTGTGAACCGGATTTATTCGGTGAGCCGTAACCAATAATGGTTTTGCAGCAGATTAAAGTCGGCTTGTCACTGACAGCACGTGCTTGCTCAATAGCCGCAGCAATAGCCGCAGAATCATGGCCATCCACGCCTGCAATCACATGCCAGCCGTAGGCTTCAAACCGTGCAGGCGTATTGTCAGTGAACCAGCCTTCGACATGACCATCGATAGAAATACCATTGTCATCCCAGAATGCGATCAGCTTGCCTAAACCTAAAGTGCCGGCCAAAGAACAAGCTTCGTGGGATACCCCTTCCATCAAACAGCCATCGCCTAAAAAGGTATAAGTGTAATGGTCAACCACAGCATGGCCTGGCTTATTGAACTGAGCCGCCAGAGCTTTCTCGGCTATGGCCATACCGACCGCATTAGTAATACCCTGACCTAAAGGACCCGTAGTGGTTTCCACACCGGGCGCATAACCATATTCAGGGTGACCAGGCGTGCGGGAATGTAATTGACGAAATTGTTTTAAATCTTCAATACCTAAATCGTAGCCGGAGAGATGCAACAGAGAATACAACAGCATAGAACCATGGCCGTTGGACAACACAAAGCGGTCACGGTTGGCCCAGCTTGGGTCTTGTGGGTTATGAACCAAATAAT
This sequence comes from Rheinheimera mesophila, assembly GCF_000986865.1. GTDB lineage: Bacteria > Pseudomonadota > Gammaproteobacteria > Enterobacterales > Alteromonadaceae > Pararheinheimera > Pararheinheimera mesophila. Next base: position 262,730 of record NZ_LAVS01000086.1, on the reverse strand, counting down.
CACGCCACAATACTTCAGCAATGTCTGCCATGCCCATAGGGGCGCCCGGGTGACCTGATTTCGCTTTTTGCACTGCATCCATACTCAATGCACGAATGGCATTAGCGAGTTGTTTACGAGATGGCATCTTCTCTCCTGCTTGATTAACTTTATATGACTTTGATCCAAGGGGTGGGGTTACCCGTATTCTCGCGCTGCTCTTTTTGTCTTGACCCAATTGGCGGCTAAGCGGGTAAGCGCTGTTTTTACATGGATACGGCAAAGCTGGGCTTATTTTCACAGAGCATCGACCAAATCGCAAATTTTAATCCATGCCAAAGCAAAGTTTTCCGGGCTTTGGCCGATACATCGACAAGCTTTAGCATTAAAGACGTCCGGGCGGCAGAAAGTTCTGGCAATGGCCAGTGGCTTTCACTAAAATAGCCGCCCCAAATTACAGCGCCCAGGCGCGATAACAACCAACATGTGGAATACGTAAATGGCACAACACATTTTTACCTCTGAATCTGTTTCTGAAGGGCATCCGGATAAAATCGCTGATCAGATTTCTGACGCGGTACTGGATGCGATTTTAGAACAAGATCCAAAAGCCCGTGTTGCCTGCGAAACCTTCGTAAAAACAGGCATGGTGTTAGTAGGTGGCGAAATCACCACTTCAGCCTGGGTCGATATCGAAGAGTTAACCCGCAGCACTATTCGTGATATAGGTTATGTCCATTCAGACATGGGCTTTGATGCCAACTCCTGTGCTGTGTTAAGCGCCATTGGTAAACAGTCGCCAGATATTAATCAGGGTGTGGACAAAAAAGATCCAAGTGAACAAGGCGCAGGCGATCAGGGCTTAATGTTTGGTTATGCCAGCAATGAGACTGATGTGTTAATGCCAGCCCCTATTACTTATTCTCACCGCTTAGTACAACAGCAGGCTAAAGTGCGTAAAGACGGCACCTTAAGCTGGTTACGTCCTGATGCGAAATCGCAGCTCAGTTTTGTCTACGAAAATGGCAAACCAGTGGGCATTGATGCCGTGGTGTTATCCACTCAGCACTGTGACACCATCTCTACTGCTGATTTGCGTGAAGCCGTCATGGAGCACATCATCAAGCCTGTGTTACCAACCGAGTGGTTGAGTAATAAGACCAAGTTTTTCATCAACCCAACAGGCCGTTTTGTGATCGGTGGTCCTATGGGTGACTGCGGTTTAACAGGCCGTAAAATTATCGTCGACAGCTACGGCGGTATGGCACGTCACGGCGGTGGTGCTTTCTCTGGTAAAGATCCATCCAAAGTAGACCGCTCTGCTGCTTATGCTGCCCGTTATGTGGCTAAGAATATTGTCGCTGCTGGTTTAGCTGAACGTTGTGAAATTCAGGTGTCTTACGCTATAGGTGTGGCTGAACCTACGTCAATCAGTGTAGAAACCTTTGGCACCAGCACATTAAGCGAAGATCAACTGATAGCCTTAATCCGCCGTCACTTTGACTTACGCCCTTATGGCCTGATCCAGATGTTGCAGTTAGAGCGTCCTATTTACCGCGCTACAGCGGCCTACGGTCACTTTGGTCGCAATGAATTCCCGTGGGAGCAAACCGACAAAGCCGAGATTCTGCGCTCTGAGGCAAAAATCTAAGTTTTTGTTTTTATACACAGAAAAATAACAAAAGGAGAGCCAGGCTCTCCTTTTGTTATTTACCATCTCAACAAAGCACGCTAAGGTAAAACCAGAAAAAAACAGTCACAGCAGATGACTAAAACATCAACACGGAGTATCCATGACATCCAGTGCCGTAAAAACTTCCTGGCTCAATCGCAGCCTTAATGCTATAGAACGTATCGGTAATAAACTGCCCGACCCTGCAATTTTATTTGCTTTGTTAATGTTTTTTGTCTGGGGCCTGTCCTGGGCTTTGTCTGGTGTGACCTTCACTGATATAGACCCGCGCACAGGCCAGCCTTTTCAGGTAAAAAACCTGTTAGAAGGTGCGGCTTTTGCAGATTTCATGGCAAAAATGGTCAGCACTTTTGTCAATTTCCCACCTTTGGGGGTGGTACTGGTCGCTATGTTGGGTTTAGGAGTTGCTGAATACACTGGTTTTATTAACGCAGGACTTCGCAGCATTTTAGCCGTCACCTCAAAAAAACTCCTGACCCCGGTTTTAATTGCAGTAGGTATCTTAAGCCATGTAGCCGTGGATGCTGGTTACGTGCTGGTGATCCCATTAGGCGCTGTGATTTTTTATGCCGCTGGTCGTCACCCTTTAGCTGGTATTGCCGCCGCTTTTGCTGGTGTATCAGGCGGTTTTGCGGCCACTTTATTTGTGCCGTCCAGTTTAGACCCTCTGCTGGCAGGTTTAACCCAGGCTTCAGCCCGCTTATCGGCCGACCCCGCTGCCGCCAGTTTGGTGATTAATCCGTTAAATAACTACTACTTCACTACAGCCTCAGTGCTGCTGATTGTGATCGTAGGTTGGGTACTGACAGATAAATTTGTTGAACCGCGCCTGCAACAAACCAAAGTCGATGGTGATCCGGACCAGTTGCCCTCTATGGATCCATTGACAGATGATGAACGCAAAGGTTTGCGGTATGCCTTGCTCTCCATGCTGGCAGCTATTGCGGCATTGGTTGTGGTCGTGTGGCCGGAGAACTCTGCATGGCGAGCCAGCACAGGCGAGCTGACTGCGGCGTCTGCACCTCTGATGCAGTCTATTGTTGGGCTTATTTTCGTATTTTTCCTGCTGCCCGGCATTGTCTACGGTTATGTTTCAGGCAAAGTAAAAACTCATAAAGATGTAGTGCAAGGCATGACCAAAGCCATGAGCGGTATGGGCTACTATATCGTTATGGCATTTTTCTGCGCTCAGTTTATTTTCGCCTTTGGTCAGTCGAACTTAGGCGCTTTGCTGGCAATTAAAGGGGCAAACTATTTACAGGAAATGGCCTTTCCTATGGCCGTTAACCTGATAGGGTTGGTGTTGCTGACCGCCACAGTGAACCTACTGATAGGTTCAGCCTCTGCAAAATGGGCGCTGATTGGTGCTGTGTTAGTGCCGATGCTGATGCAATTAGGGGTGTCACCTGATTTAACTCAAGCTGCTTATCGGGTTGGCGATTCGTCCACTAATATCATCACACCTCTGATGCCTTATTTCCCGCTTATTGTGGTGTTTTGCCAGAAGTATGTGAAATCCACAGGCATAGGTACGCTGGTCGCGCTGATGTTACCCTATTCCATCGCCTTGTTAGTCTGCTGGACCAGCTTCCTGATTTTATACTGGATGCTGGGGCTACCTTTAGGCATAGGCTCCAGTTACGTCTACCCTGCCCCTTAACCCTGTGTTTTTAGTGGCTTGTGATGCAGTTGTTGCATCACAAGCCATACACAGCCCAGCGTTTGCCTGCTACCATATGCAGCCTGTCAGTTGCTTAAGAAGCGATTTTTATGCGTATTCCCAGAATTTACCAGCCAGGTAGCATCCCGCTGCAACAAGAATTTGCCCTGGCTGAGGACGGTGCCAATCACATAGGTCGTGTGTTACGTATGCACAACGGTGACGAGCTCTGTTTATTTAACGGCGATGGTCAGAACTATCAGGCCGTTATTACTGCGGTTGAAAAAAAACAACTGCGGGTAAAAGCCATCAGCGTGGCCGATAATCCGGTAGAGTCACCGCTCAGACTGCATTTAGGCCAGGGCATTTCCCGTGGTGATCGGATGGATTTTGTCATTCAAAAAGCAGTGGAACTGGGCGTCACTGAAATTACCCCGCTGTTTACCGAACGTTGTGGTGTCAAACTGGATGCGGAACGCCTGGCCAAACGCACAGAGCAGTGGCAAAAAATTGCAATAGCCGCTTGTGAGCAGTCAGGACGCAGTGTAGTGCCGGTGATCCATACCGCGTTACCCCTGACCAAATGGTTGGCACAGGAGACAAAAGATTTAAAGCTGACCTTGGATCCCTGGACCTCCGACTCCATTAAGACCATCACAGGCAGTCAGGCAATTCGCCTTGTCATAGGTCCTGAGGGCGGTTTTACCGACCATGAAGTCGCCCAAACCAAAGACGCCGGCTTTCTGGCGGTTCGGTTAGGACCCAGAGTACTACGCACAGAAACAGCAGCCTTAACCGCGATCAGCGCATTACAGTTACAATTTGGTGATCTGGCCTGAGCCGATCACACAGGAGTGAAGATGATTAAATTAGGCATAGTGATGGACCCTATCGCGGACATCAACATCAAAAAAGACTCCAGTTTTGCCATGTTATTGCAGGCACAATCCCGAGGTTATCAGCTTCATTACATGGAAATGAATGACCTGTATTTAATCGAAGGCCAGGCCCGTGCCCGTAGCCGTTTACTGTCCGTTCAGCAAAATAGTGAGCACTGGTATGATTTTGGTGGTACTCAGGATATCGCCTTGTCCGATCTGGATGTGATCTTAATGCGCAAAGATCCACCTTTTGACACCGAATTTATTTACGCCACTTATATTTTGGAACGAGCCGAAGACGAAGGCACGCTGATCGTCAACAAACCACAAAGTTTGCGTGATGCCAACGAAAAGCTCTACACCAGTTGGTTTGCACAGCACACCCCAAAAACTCTGGTCACCCGCGATGCAGCCCGCTTAAAAGCCTTTTATCAGCAAGAGCAGGATGTGATTTTAAAGCCGCTCGATGGTATGGGGGGGGCCTCTATTTTCCGCCTAAAGCCGGACGATGCCAATGTCAGCGTCATTATCGAAACCCTGACCGAACACGGCAGCCGTTATGCCATGGCGCAGCGCTTTATTCCGGAAATTAAAGACGGCGACAAACGTGTGCTGGTGGTCAATGGTGAACCTGTGCCTTATTGCCTGGCACGCATTCCTGCCAGCGGTGAAACGCGCGGTAATTTAGCCGCCGGTGGTCGTGGTGAAGCACGCCCATTGACGGAAAGTGATTGGGCCATTGCCCGTGCTGTCGGCCCGACACTCAAAGCCAAAGGCCTGATTTTTGTTGGTCTGGATATTATTGGTGACCGGTTAACTGAAATAAATGTCACCAGCCCCACCTGTATTCGTGAGATTGAAGCAGCGTTTCCGGTCAGTATCACAGGCATGTTATTTGACCAGATTGAACTACTGTTAAAGCAGAAGCAGCAACAGTCCTAAGGCGGTACTATGGACAATTTTCAGAATCATTTATTGATTGCGATGCCGGGTTTGGATGATCCGATGTTTAAACGCAGTGTCACCTACATTTGCGAGCACAATGCCGAAGGAGCGATGGGTATTGTGATTAATCATCCCATGCCGGTCAGAGTCACAGAACTGTTGAGCCAATTGCAGATCGAACATGATACCGAAAGCGCTGCAGCCAAAGCTCATGTCTGTGCCGGTGGTCCGGTGCAAAGTGACAGAGGTTTTGTGTTACATACCCCCAAAGAGGGCTATACCAGCAGCATGCGTTTAAATAACGATTTGATGGTGACCACCTCCAGGGATATCTTAGAAAAATTAACCACGGAAGATGCACCCGAGAAGTTTATTCTGGCGTTAGGTTATGCCGGCTGGAGCGCTGGTCAACTGGAAAAAGAAATGGCAGAAAATAGCTGGTTGATGATCCCAGCCGACAACAACATCATTTTTGAAATGAGTCATGCCGAAAAATGGCAAGGTGCGGCCCAGGCGATGGGCATTGAAGTCTGGCAATTAAGCCCGCAAGCAGGTCACGCCTGATGAGTAGTAGCGTTACCGTATTAGCCTTTGATTATGGCTTAAAAAGCATTGGGGTGGCTGTAGGCCAAAGCATGACAGGCACAGCCACTATGCTCAAAGCGTTAAAAGCGCAGGATGGCACACCAAACTGGGCTCAGATCGAAGCCTTAATCAAAGAATGGCAACCTAAGCTTCTGGTGGTGGGTTTACCCTTGAACATGGATGGTACAGAACAACCTTTTACTGCCCGGGTGCATAAGTTTGTCAATCGCCTGCATGGCCGCTATGGCTTGCAGGTAAAAACTCAGGATGAACGTCTAACCACAGTGGACGCCCGCTCGCAACTGTTTGCCGAAGGTGGCTTTAAAAAACTCAGTAAAGAGCTGGTTGATAGTTTGTCCGCTAAACTGATTTTAGAGAGCTGGTTTGAAAACGGTGGTGCTTATGGCGATTAAAACTGGTTTCTATCGCCACTACAAAGGGCCATTTTATCAGGTACTGGCCTTGGTACGACACAGTGAAACCGACGAAGAGCTGGTGCTGTACCGCGCTTTATACGGTGACTTTGGCTTATGGGTGCGACCGCTGGAAATGTTTATCAGCAACGTGGAAGTCGCTGGCGAACTGGTGCCCCGCTTTAGTTTTGTTTCACAGCAAGCGCCTGCGGAGCTTGGTACCTTACCAACAGCCATAACTTTATGAGCGTCAGGCGCAGAGCTTAAGTCTCGGCGCCTGTTATCCCCATTTTATGAATCATTATCCGTTAAACCAGCCACTGTAACCCCTGCCAGCAAGCCAGCTCCAGTGCTCCCCTCCTGTAATTTCATCATTAAACGTAAATCATTGGGCGAATCGGCAAAATGCAATGCATCTGAATGGCTGATTTGGCCTGCTTTGTATAAATCGTACAGCGCCTGATCAAAGGTTTGCATACCCAGTTCTCTGGATTTACTCATCACAGCTTTGATTTCGCCTATCTCGCCGCGTTTAATTAAATCAGCAATCAGCGGCGAATTCAGCAGCACTTCAATTGCAGCCACCCGCTTTTTGCCATCCGCCGTAGGCACCAGTTGTTGCGCCACTATAGCGCGTAAATTCAACGATAAATCAAACAGCAGCTTGCCGTGTTTTTCCTTAGGTACCAGATGCATAATACGATCTATCGCCTGATTGGCATTGTTGGCGTGTAAAGTCGCGATACATAAGTGGCCGGTTTCAGCAAAAGACAAGGCGTATTCCATGGTGTCCTGACTACGAATCTCACCTATTAAAATGACGTCCGGCGCCTGACGTAACGAGCTCTTCAGCGCCGCTTCAAAGGATTCGGTATCTATCCCTACTTCACGCTGCGTCACCAGGCTTTTTTGGTGTTCGTGTACAAATTCAATGGGATCTTCGATGGTTAAAATATGGCCCCGGGCGTTTTGGTTCCGATAACCCAGCAAAGCCGCCAAGGAGGTCGATTTACCAGCGCCTGTGCCGCCGACAAACAGCACCAGTCCGCGTTTAGACATAATGATGTCTTTCAAAACAGCGGGCAGGCCCAGGTCATCGGCTTTTGGAATGGTGGTGACAATACGGCGCACTACCATACCGGCCTGATCGCGCTGCCAAAAGGCGGAGACCCGAAACCGTCCGGCGTCGTTGGCGATGGCAAAGTTGCACTCTTTATCTTGCTGAAACTGGGCTTGTTGTTTTGGCGTCATGGCCGATAACACCAAAGCCAGCGCTTGCTCTGCACTTAGCTGCTGTTCGGCAATAGGCTGCAGTTCACCGTTAATTTTCGCCGAAGCAGCCAAACCTGCGGTGATAAATAAATCCGAAGCGCCAGCCGCCACCATTTTATGCAGATAGTCGATTAAGCCCATTGCTGTTACCCCATTCGGCCCATGCCGCCCATAGTACCCATGCTGTTAAAGGAATTTTTATCCTGCGCTTTGGCCAGAGCATCTTTTTGATTGATCACACCACGATTGACCAGATTAATCAGGCATTGATCCATAGTTTGCATACCATGGGCTGCACCGGTTTGGATCACAGAATACATCTGAGCTATTTTGTCCTCGCGGATCAGGTTTCGAATAGCCGGAACCCCCAGCATAATTTCATGAGCTGCAACCCGGCCACCACCGTTTTTCTTCAGTAAGGTTTGTGAAATAACAGCTCTTAAGGACTCAGACAACATAGAACGCACCATGGCTTTTTCTTCACCAGGGAAAACGTCAATGATCCTGTCTATGGTTTTGGGCGCTGAAGTGGTGTGCAAAGTACCAAACACCAAATGACCGGTTTCAGCCGCAGTCATCGCCAGACGAATGGTTTCCAAATCGCGCAGCTCGCCGACCAAAATCACATCGGGATCTTCGCGTAACGCCGAGCGCAACGCATTACTGAAACTATGGGTATCACGGTGTACTTCACGCTGGTTAATTAAACTAAGTTTATTCTGGTGCACAAACTCAATCGGATCTTCAATGGTTAGAATGTGATGGTTTTTGGTGGTGTTGATGTAGTCAATCATCGCCGCCAGAGTGGTCGATTTCCCTGAACCTGTAGGCCCTGTCACCAGCACTAAACCGCGGGGATTGTCTGAGATACTGCGAAACACCTCTGGTGCCTGCAAATCGTCCAGACTTAACACCTCACTTGGAATAGTACGAAACACCGCAGCAGCGCCGCGGTTTTGTACAAAGGCATTGACACGAAACCGCGCCAGCCCCGGCACTTCAAAAGAAAAATCGGATTCGAGTTTTTCTTCGTACTCTTTACGCTGACGGTCGTTCATAATGTCGTACACCAAAGCGTGTACTGCTTTATGATCCAAAGCCGGAATATTCAGGCGCCGTACATCCCCATCCACCCGGATCAGTGGCGGCACTCCAGCAGATAAATGTAAGTCAGAGGCTTTATGTTGCACACTAAAGGCGAGTAATTCGGTAATATCCATGGTGGAAAACACTCCAAAGCAAGGGCTAAAAACAGAGTTGATATGACAAACAACATAGCAGAAGCGTTGAAATCAGCCTACAACGCCATCACAGAATTTCAGACAAAACAGCAATTAAGCCAACAAAGCCGCCTGATTGCGGTCAGTAAAACCAAACCAGCCTCTTCTGTGGCTGCGGCCTATCAGGCAGGTCAGCGCGCTTTTGGTGAAAACTATGTACAGGAACTGGTGAGTAAAGCGACAGAGTTGCAGCAGCTTGCGGATATAGAGTGGCATTTTATTGGCCCTATTCAGTCGAATAAAACCAAAGACATAGCCCAATACGCAGACTGGGTCCACAGTATCGAGCGGTTAAAAATTGCCGAACGGTTAGCGGCGCAGCGCCCTGCTGATAAAGCCCCACTGCGGGTCCTGTTACAAATTAATATCAGCGCGGAAGAGTCCAAATCAGGCATAAAACCCGACGAGTTATTGCCATTGGCCGCTGCGGTAGCTAAGTTACCCCAGCTTCAACTGAAAGGTTTGATGGCCATTCCACAGCCCGGTAACAGCGCAGAAGCCTTCGAGCAAATGCAAAAGCTGTCACTGCAATTGCAACAGCACTATCCTGATGCCAAAGAACTTTCAATGGGCATGTCAGATGACTGGCAACAGGCTCTGCGCTTTGGTTCTACTATGATAAGATTAGGCACGGCCATTTTCGGAGCCCGGGAAACACATTCTGATGATAGATAACACGGTCGCATTTATCGGCGCTGGCAATATGGCGCAGTGCATCATCGGCGCTATGATTCGGCAGGGCTATCCTGCTGAAAATATTATTGCCGCCAATCGTAATGCGGAAAAATTAAAGGTCTTAGAAAGCCAATACCAGATAGCAACCACCACAGATAATATCGAGGCAGTGACTAAAGCTGATGTGATAGTGCTGGCGGTCAAACCTCAGATGATGGCAGAGGTCTGCCAGCAGATCATAGAACAGGCGCCTGAATCTCAGGAAAAACTGTTTATTTCCGTCGCTGCCGGTATTTCAATTGAACGTTTTGAGCAGTTGCTGGGCCAGGTGCGGATTATCCGCGCTATGCCCAATACTCCGGCTTTGGTTGGGTTGGGTGTGACTGGTTTATTCCCAAGCCGCTGCTCTGTGTATGAGCAATCTTTTGCTGAAAAGCTATTTGCAGGCACAGGCAAAACCGTCTGGCTGCAGAGAGAACAAGACATTAATGCCATTATTGCCGTGACAGGCAGCGCACCAGCCTATTTTTTCTATTTTATGCAGGCGATGCAGCAGGTAGCACTGGAGCTGGGCTTTGATGAAGCACAGGCCAAAGCTATGGTGGCGCAAACTGCCTTAGGCGCGGCCACTATGGCCGGTCAGTCCGAACTTAGTTTTGAAGCATTGCGTGCTCAGGTCACCTCCAAAGGAGGCACCACCCATGAAGCCATTGAAACTTTTAAACACCACAAGCTTGAAAGCATGGTCAAAGACGCCATGTATGCAGCGATACGCCGTGCTGAAGACATGGCAAACACTCTTTGAGGACTCACAATGACCGAAGCATTCTTTTTTCTGATAAGTAGCCTGATCAAACTTTATCTGATGGTGGTGATACTGCGTATTTGGCTGCAAAGCGCCAGAGCCGATTTTTACAATCCATTTAGCCAGTTTATTGTCAAAGCCACCAATCCGGTGATCATCCCGCTGCGTCGTTTTCTGCCAAGTATGGGGCCCATTGACAGCGCTAGCTGGATTTTTGCCTTTGCTATTTGTGTGTTGCATGTTGCCATAGTGCAACTGCTGCAGTTAGGTCAGGTGATTTATGTCTATCTGCCGTTGAGTGCTTTGGTTTTGCTGATCACCGAAGCGTTGCAACTGGCCTTCTGGATTTTAGTGATCCGCGCTTTACTGAGCTGGTTCAGTCAGGGCCGTAATCCAGTGGAGCTGGTGATGCATCAGTTGACCGAACCTTTATTACGTCCGGTACGCCGCGTTATCCCAGCTATGGGCGGGCTGGATTTATCTTTATTGGTCGTCCTGTTAGGCATTCAGTTTATCCAGATCCTATTGAGCAATATGTTACGTGGTTTCTAAATGTTAATCCGACTGGCCAACGGCGATATTTTGCTGCACTTGCATGTACAGCCGGGTGCCAGCCGGGATCAGTTTTTAGGCTTGCATGGCGATGCGATCAAAGTGGCGATTAAAGCCCCACCTGTAGATGGCAAAGCTAATGCCCATTTACACCAATTTCTGGCGCAAAGTTTTGACGTGGCCAAACGTCAGGTGCTGCTGGAAAAAGGCGAACTGAGCAGGCAGAAAAAGTGGCGCATTGTCGCGCCCTGCACTGTCCCAGACGCCTTACAACCTTATCTGGAGTTCTGATGAAAACTTATTTGCTTGCTGCCAGCCTGGTTGTTGGCCTGTTTTTCAGTCCGCTTCACGCCGAACAAAAAAAAGTACTGGGGCCCTGGGATGTGCATTACATCGCGTTTGACAGCACTATGATTGACGCCAAAGTCGCCCAAAGTTACCAGTTACAGCGCAGCAAATATCAGGCGGTGCTGAACATTTCGGTGCTCAATAGCAGCGATCAAAAAGCGCAACAAGTGCGGATTTCTGGCACCGCCACTGATTTAACGCAGAAGCAGATTGAACTGAGCTTTCGTGAAGTCAGAGAAGGCGATGCGATTTATTATCTGGCGCAGGTGCCGGTGCATGACCAAAAACATCTGAACTTTAAACTGGATATCTGGCAAGGCACAGAGAATCAGAAGTTGGAGTTTTCTCAGGTCTTCTACATAGATTAATCCTCTTGTTACGGCTCAGTATCCCTGAGCCTTTTTCGTTTCAAAGGTTTCCTTATGCAAAAACTTGTATTAGCCACTGGCAATAAAGGCAAATTAGCCGAGTTATCTGCCCTACTCGCCCCTTTTGACTGGCAAGTGTTACCGCAGTCCGATTTTCAGGTGCCGGATGCGATTGAAGATGGTTTAAGTTTTATTGAAAACGCCCTGATCAAAGCCCGCCACGCCAGCCGTTTAACTGGTTTACCTGCGATTGCCGACGATTCAGGTTTAGCTGTCGATGCCTTAGGCGGCGCGCCAGGGATTTATTCCGCCCGTTATGCTGGTGAACATGGCAACGATTTAAAAAATCTGCAGCAATTGCTGGTCGATTTAAAAGATGTACCACCAGGCGAACGTGCCGCTCAGTTTCACTGTGTGCTGGCCTTTGTCCGCCATGCCGACGATCCGGTGCCTGTGATTGCTCATGGTATCTGGCATGGTCAGATTGCTTTTGAAGCCGCAGGCTCCGGTGGTTTTGGTTATGACCCGATATTTCTGCCTGACGATAGCCAAGGCACAGCGGCTGAATTAACTGCAGAGCAGAAAAAGCAGTTAAGCCACAGAGGCAAAGCCTTGCGTTTATTGGTGGCCTTATTAAAAGGTGAACAATTAAAAGGCGAACAAGGCGAATGAACCCGGCATTGACCACAGAGCTGCAACTGCCGCCGCTCGCGCTTTATATCCATATTCCCTGGTGTATTCAAAAATGCCCTTATTGCGACTTTAACTCCCACGCAGTAAAACAAGGCATCCCTGAGCAGGAATACATCAGCCACTTATTGGCCGATTTACATCAGGATTTAGCCTATGTGCAGGGTCGTGAGATTAGCTCGATTTTTATGGGGGGTGGCACGCCCAGTACCTTTAGCGGCGAAGGCATTCAGGCCATTCTGGATGGCGTGCGCACAGAGCTTCAGCTTAGCCCGGATTGCGAAATCACCATGGAAGCCAACCCAGGCACTGTCGAAGCCGCCCGTTTTGCAGCTTATGTCGGCGCAGGAGTCACCCGTTTTTCTATAGGTGTACAAAGTTTTCAGGCGGAACAGCTCAAAGCCTTAGGCCGTATTCATAACTGTGAGGAAGCGATAAAAGCCGCCCAACTGGCCGCAACTTTGCCGCTTCAAAGCTTTAATCTGGATTTAATGCATGGCCTGCCGGATCAGGATGTCACAGGAGCTTTGGCCGATTTGCAGCAGGCGATAGAGTTAAAGCCACCGCATTTATCGTGGTATCAACTGACGATAGAACCTAATACAGCTTTTGCTTCCCGCCCACCCGTGCTGCCAGAAGACGAAGCCTTGTGGGATATTCAAGAGCAAGGCCATCGGCTATTACAGCAACATGATTATACGCAGTACGAAATTTCGGCCTACAGCCAGCCAGGTCAGCAGTGCCGGCACAACCTGAACTACTGGCGTTACGGTGACTACTTAGGTATTGGTTGTGGTGCTCATGGCAAAATTACTATGCCAGAGACTGGCCAAATTATCCGGCCGGTCAAAATCAAGCACCCCAAAGGTTATATGGATATCAGCAAAGGCTATCTGGATGAGTGCAATCAAGTCGCTCCGGACGACAGAGCTTTTGAGTTTTTTATGAACCGCTTTCGTTTACTCGAAGCCTGCCCTAAACAGGATTTCAGCGCTTATACCGGCCTGCCCATCACATCTGTGGAGGATGCGCTTGCCAAAGCAGAGCAACTGGGGTTAATTAGCAGTACTGAAACAGACTGGCAAATCAGCCCGAAAGGTGCGCGCTACCTGAATGATTTGCTGTCGCTATTTATTTGATCCAATTAACTACAAAAAATAATGAAGGTCCAATTATGCATTTACGTTATTCAGCACTGGCGCTGGCGGTAAGTTTAGCAATAGTAGCAGGTTGCAAACCCGCTTCTACTCCTGTTGATCAAAGCAAAGTGATTGAAGCTACTGTGGTTTTAACTGAAAACCAAAAAGCTGATGCGCTGTTTGAACAAATTTTCCAGCAATCCGTCGAGAATAGCCCTGAGACTCAAACCGGCTTGGGTTTAAAAACGAATTATGATCAGTGGGATGATCTCTCTGAAGGCCAACGTCAAAAGGAATTAGAGCAAACTAAACAGCAATTAGCGCAGGTACAAGCGCTGAATATGCAAAGCCTCGACACCGGCCGTCAACTCAGCGTAAAGCTACTGACGGCCCGTCTGCAAGCACGTTTAGACGACGCCAAATGGGACTTATACAGCTACCCTGTGAATCAAATGTATGGCACTCACTCTAATGTGCCGTCGCTGTTGATTAACCAGCACAGCATCAGCAATGAAAGCGACGCCAAAGCTTATATTGGCCGCTTAAAAAATGTCACCACCTACTTTAAACAGTTGGAACAACAACTACAGGTACGGGCTGACGCTGGCATTCTGCCGCCGAAATTTGTCTTCGCTCATGTGATAGGGGCCAGCCGTAATATTATCAGCGGCGCACCTTTTGACGGCGGCAACGACAGCACACTGTTAGCCGATTTTCGTGGCAAAGTGCAGGAATTAAAACTGGAACAAGCAGAAAAAGATCTGCTGATCAAAGAAGCTGAACTGGCTTTAATTGGCAGCGTAAAACCCGCTTATGAAAGCCTGATCAAGTTACTGCTCGCTTTGGAAGAAAAAGCTGGTACTGAAGATGGCGTTTGGCGCTTTAAAGACGGCGATAAATTTTACGCTAACCGCTTAGCCCGTATCACCACCACCGACTACAGCGCTGAAAAGATCCACAACCTGGGTTTATCTGAAGTGGCCCGTATTCATAATGAAATGCAAGCCATTATGAAAAAGGTTGGTTTTAAAGGTGATTTACAGCAGTTTTTTGCCTTTATGCGTGACGATCCGCAGTTTTATTACCCGGACACCGCAGAAGGTAAAGCGGCCTATTTAGCCGAAGCTACCCGTATTATCGATACGATGAAATCACGGCTGGACGAGCTGTTTATCGTCAAACCTAAAGCCGATATGGTGGTCAAAGCGGTAGAGCCTTTCCGTGAGCAATCGGCCGGTAAAGCCTTTTACGAACAACCTTCAATGGACGGTAGCCGCCCTGGCATTTATTACGCCAACCTGTACCGCATGAGTGGTATGCCGAAGTACCAGATGGAAGCCTTGGCGTATCATGAAGGTATCCCAGGCCACCATATGCAAATCGCTATAGCGCAGGAGCTAGACAACGTACCTAAGTTCCGTAAGTTTGGTGGTTATACCGCTTATATTGAAGGCTGGGGTTTATACACTGAATTGCTGCCTAAAGAGATTGGTATGTATCAGGATCCCTACTCCGACTTTGGCCGTTTAGCGATGGAGCTGTGGCGCGCCTGCCGTTTAGTGGTCGACACTGGTTTACACGACAAAAAATGGACTCGAGAGCAGGCGATTCAGTATCTGGTCGACAATACGCCAAACTCCAAAGGCGAGGCCGTCAACGCTATTGAGCGTTACATCGTGATGCCTGGACAAGCTACCGCCTATACGGTCGGCCTGCTGAAACTGTTGGAGCTGCGTGAAAAAGCTAAAACAGCGCTGGGCGACAAGTTTGACATCCGCCAATTCCATGACGTAGTGCTGAAAAACGGCGCTGTGCCATTGGACGTACTGGAGCAGTTAGTGGATCAGTATATTCAGTCGGCAAAAGCTGCGGTTTAATATCTACTTTTTTAGTCAGGGCGCCCTTGTGGCGCCCTTTTGGTCTGAACGACCCACAACTAAAAATCAAGCTTCTACCTGCAAAACCTTACTTTGGCTTGCCCAGCTAGTGATCAAATAAGGTAAAGCTATTAACCGGATTCGTAACAGCTTTGCCGTTTCGTTATGCCGAAAATTTCTACAGACTATGCCTTATTCCATTGTTATGACTTAAGGATAGGCTTTCATGGTTACTGCTTTTATGCTCTGCACGCCCCAAAAACCTGGGGCGACATTATGCCTGGCTTTCGCTTTTTCAGGCTTATTGGCCTGCGCTACGGCACGGGCAGAGACGGCCCCCACAAGCTTCGATAATCCTATTATTAAATACGATACCCAGGACCCAACCCGACAGGTGGGAGATTTGATCTACACCGCAGATCCGGCCGCTTTGGTGCTGGGTGACACTTTGTATTTGTACAGTACACACGACGAGGCCTTGCCGGATGGTAAAGATTACCGGATGTACGACTACCGGCTCTGGACTAGCAAGGACTTAGTCAACTGGCAAAACAAAGGCGCGGTATTTCGCTACTCTGACTTTGCCTGGGCCAGAGGCGATCAGAAAACCGGCAACGCCTATGCCCATCATGTGATCCAACATAAAGATGCTTCAGGCAAAACCAACTACTACTTCTATGCCGCAGTAGAAGGCGGACAAACCGGCGGGAAATTTGGTTTCTCTATCGGCGTCGCCGTATCGGACAGCCCTGAAGGCCCCTTTAAAGACGCCCGTGGTATGCCGATGATTTTGCTGGAAGATACAGCACAATACAAAGACCACACCTGGCGTAATATAGACCCGGCGGTGTTTGTTGATGACGACGGCAAAGCCTATCTGTATTGGGGCAACAAGCAGTTATGGTGGGTGGAACTGGAAGCCGATTTAGTCCATCTGAAAGGCGAACGCTACAGCCTGGATGCAGAAGGACGGATGCAAAACCGCGATGCCAGCAAGGTGAAAATCCATGCTGTCGATACCTTGCCGAATTTCGAAGAAGGCCCGCATCTTTCCAAACACAACGGTATTTATTATCTGGTCTATGCGGCAGGTTTTCCGGAAAGTCTGGCCTATGCCACCAGCTCATCAGCAACCGGCCCCTGGCAGTACCGGGGCATCATTATGCAGCCGCTACCGAACACCACCACTATTCACCCGGCCATGTTTGATTTTAACGGCCAGACCTATCTTGCCTATCACAGCGCCGACCTGCCAGGAGGTGGCAATTACCGCCGTTCAGTCAGCCTGGACAGGGTGTATTTCAATACAGACGGCACGATAAAACCCATAGTGAGAACTTCTAAGAAATAGTGAGAACGTCTAAGAGATAGCCCGGACTTCTAAGAAATAACCATAAAATCTGTTTATTCAGACGATAAAAAAGGAAAGGAATGAGATGAAAGATCCAATGATACAGCTCAGCTCGTTAGGTGTTAGTAAGTTCCGGCTGGGCTTTCTGCTGGCCGCTTGTTTATGGACAGCACAGGCAGTGGCGCAGGCCAACGATGTTATGACACCTATCCCATCGCCCGATCAAAGCAATGCGATAGAGCTTGGTACTGGCCCTCTGCCAGATGCCAAGGCGCAGGAATCCTGGCATTCGCAGTACGGCAGCCGTTTTGCGCGTAATGTCACAGTCGCCACCCTCACGCCCTTTTTACCTGAAGCAAACAAAGCCAGCGGCGCTGCAGTCATAGTGGCACCAGGTGGAGGCTTTCGCACTTTGTCGATGGACAACGAAGGCTGGGATGTCGCCAAAGCTTTAGCTAGTCAGGGCATTGCCGCCTTTGTACTGAAGTATCGTTTAAACCAAACACCGGCCGATATGGCAGCCTTTGAGCAAGAAATGGCGCAAATGTTTTCCGGTACTGCCCGTCGCCCACCCCGCCCTGATCCGGCCGAGATGGTGAAGCGTCTGGCACCGCAACTGGAAGACTCCAGCGCGGCCTTTGCGCTTATCCGTAAGCGTGCCGCGCAGTGGAAGGTCGACCCGGACCGTATTGGCATGATAGGTTTTTCTGCAGGCGCCATGCTGACTATGGCTACAACGCTTGTAGGTAAAGATGCTAAACCTGCCTTTATCGCCAATATCTATGGCCCATTGGCTGAAGTCAAAGTACCTGCCGATGCACCACCGTTATTCGTAGCTCTTGCTGCAGACGATCCATTTTTCGCCAATGGTGACTTTGGCCTGATCAAAAGCTGGCAGTTGGCGAAAAAACCGATCGAGTTTCATTTGTACGAGCAAGGCGGCCACGGCTTTGGCATGTACCCGAAAGAAACCACCAGTACAGGCTGGTTGAGTGCCTTTAGCAGTTGGCTAAAAATGCACGGCATGATGCAGCCGAAAAGCTGAAAACCGGATGGCTCGGCTGGCTAGCTCAACATTGCTCTCAACAAGAAACTTAAGCCATTGAAAAATAAAACCAAGGAGTCAGCTAATGATCAGTATTCAAGTGTCTAAAACTTATGTCTGGCCCATCAGATTGGTTTTTATTGCTCTGGCTTTTGTTGTTGCTGATCTGATCTTAGATAAAATTGCACAGGGTTATGTCATTTCTTCAGGAGGCAGCCAGTATCTGGCCGGAACTACAGTGTTTTATACCAGCCTACTGAAATATCTAGTCCTGGATTTTGTTTTGGTACTTTTTGCTGTTCGTACCATTCCAAAAGAACAGGAGCCGGAGAAACCAAACTAACCTTTAGTCGAAAATCCACTGGCTGTTGCAGGTCCCTAGACTCAAACATCTGCTGTTTTTTCCATCAAAGTCTTTAATCTAAGTCTAAGATCCACAACAGCATTTGCATTCCTGTTGCCTTTTTGCTTATGCTGCCAACAGTATTCAGAAGGCCAGCAGCATGATTGAACTTCACCAGTATTGCCCCGAGCAACAACAATGGCAGATCAGCGATTTTCAGGCGCTGCGTTACCCTTTGCTCACTGATACCAAAATCTGGATCAACTTAACGGCCGCCAATCAGATGGAACAACGCCAGGTGCTGGAGTTTTTCCGCATTCACCCTGTAATAGCTGAGGATTTTTTACGTGAGCGCCATCCGCCGAAGATGGAATTCAGTGACAGCTTTAGCCTGCTGATTTTACGTGGCTTTTCTGGCCCTGATTTCAGCGATTATCCGGGGCATAGTCAGATTTCTGTGCTGTTTAACGATCAGGTGATTCTGGTGAAATACCATTGCCCACTGAATGACAGCAAAATTGATCTGCCCTTTTCTTCGTTTAGCGGTCTCGACAGATTTAAAGACTGGGTGAAAAAATACATTCATGCAGTCTCCGGCACTTATCTGGAGAAACTGCTGCAGTTTGAAGATGAGTTAGGTGAGCTGGAAGACAGCATGCAAAGCAATGGCAATGATCAAAAAATGGCGCAAATTATGAAGTATCGCTCGGTATTTCGTAAAATTGACCGCAATCTGGCGTACCAAAAAGAAATGTTTTCTGATCTTTTGTATGAAGAAGACGCCAGCCATCCATTTAAACGTCATTTTGAGGCGATAGAATTACGCGATTTTTACGAGAAGTTTGAGCGCCTGCACAGTATGACCCAAATGTATTACGATCAATTAAGTGATTTAGTAGATGGGTATATGTCGACCTCTTCGCATCAAATTAACGAAAAAATGAAAGTGCTGACCATGCTCAGCGCTGTGTTTATTCCGCTGACCTTTATTGTGGGCGTCTATGGCATGAATTTTAAGTACATGCCCGAGCTGGAAAACCCGTCCGGCTATTATATTACCTGGGGCTTAATGCTGGCTTTGGCATTAGGCCTACTGACTTTATTTAAAATCCGCCGCTGGTGGTAAAGCGGTTTAGGCGCATTGATGGTTGAAAATAGTCCACTGGATATTGAAGAGATAGTCCGCGACAGTTTTGATGAAAACGAAACTGAACAGCTGGCGGAAAAACTGGACCAACTGGAGCCGGAAGAGATCGCTTTTGCGCTGGAAGCCATGCCGCTGGAACAGCGGGTTGGCACCTGGCTGACACTGGAAAAAGAACAACAAATCGCCGCCTTAACCTACATGAGGGTGGATGCGCGCAGCAACATCTTTAAGCAGCTCGAAACAGCACAACTGCATGAACTGGTTGAAGAAATTGATGTTGACGATCTGATTGAACTGCTGGATGAATTACCGGACGCTATTTATCAGTACGCCTGTTCACGATTGGATCAAAGTGAAAAACGCTGGCTGGATCAGGCCTTAACCTACGATGACGAACAATGTGGTCGTTATGCTGACCACGACGTACTGATCTTAAGCAAAAACGCCAAAGTGCGGGATGCGGTGCGGTTATTTAAAAAACTAACCGAAGATGCTGAATATCAGGAAGCCTTGTTTGTGGTCGACCGCACCGGCCGTTATGTCGGTTTATTGCAGGGCATACGTTTATTAGGCCAGCCGAACCATATGCCTGTGGTGGAATTTATCGACGCCGAAGCCCCAGTGGTGCAAGGTGATATGGAGCTGGATCAAGGCTCGGATTTAGTGGCCCGCTCCGGTTACAGCGCTTTGGCTGTGGTCGATAGCGAAGGCAAACTGTTAGGCCGTTTATCTATAGGTGAGGCCTTAGAAAACGTGCGTCGTAGCCTCGAAGGCCAGTTTATGCATACGGCGGGTCTGGACGAAGAGGAAGACTTATTCGCTCCTATTATCAACAGCGCCAAACGCCGTGCTTTATGGCTGGGTATTAACTTACTGACCGCCTTTTTAGCGGCATGGACCATAGGTTTATTTGAAGCTACCTTGCAGCAAGTGGTGGCTTTGGCGGTGTTGATGCCGATAGTGGCTTCGATGGGTGGCATCGCAGGCAGTCAAACTTTAACTCTGATTATCCGGGGTTTAGCCCTGGGGCAAATAACCCCACAAACCTACTGGACTTTGATGCGCAAAGAGCTTGGGGTTGGCGCTATTAACGGCGTGCTCTGGGCTTTGGTGATTGCTGGTATTACCTATCTTTGGTTTGGTGACTGGATTATTGCCACTGTCATTAGCCTGGCCATAGTGATCAATATTTGCGTCGCGGCCTTTAGTGGCGTGGTGATCCCGGTTTGGCTGGAAAAAATGAAAATAGACCCGGCCCTGTCCGGTTCAGTGATCTTAACTACGGTGACAGACGTGATAGGTTTTTTTGCCTTCCTCGGCCTGGGTTCGCTGTTCTTACTTTAAAGCGGTATGGCTTTAATGTAAATTTTTTGATTTTATACAGATACTTGGCTGCTAAAGCACACTAGAATACTCATAACAAAAAAATTGAAGGTGTTGTTATGAAAATTGCGGTGTTATCGCGCAATAGTGAGTTGTATTCAACCCGCCGGCTGGTTGAAGCAGCACAAGAACGGGGTCATCAGATAGAAGTGATAGACCCGCTGATGTGCTACATGAACATCAATAAAACCAAATCCGGTATTCACTACAAAGGTGAAGTGCTGGAGCAATTTGATGCCGTGATCCCCCGGGTTGGCGCTTCCATTACCTTTTATGGTACTGCTGTGCTGCGTCAGTTTGAAATGATGGGCGTCTATGCATTGAATGAATCCAGCGCCATCAGCCGCGCCCGCGATAAACTCTGCTCGCTGCAACTTCTGGCCCGCGAAGGTATAGGCCTGCCTATTACAGGTTTTGCCGATAAACCCGGTGATATCCCTGATTTAATTGAGATGGTCGGTGGCGCACCGCTGGTGATCAAACTTTTAGAAGGTACTCAGGGTATTGGCGTGGTGTTGGCCGAAACCCGCACTGCCGCCGAAAGTGTGATTGAGGCTTTTATGGGCTTAAACGCTAATATTCTGGTGCAGGAGTACATCAAAGAAGCTAATGGTGCGGATATCCGCTGCTTTATTATTGGCAATAAAATAGTCGCATCAATGAAACGTCAGGCCAAAGCCGGCGAGTTTCGTTCCAATTTACACCGCGGTGGCACAGCCTCTGTTGTTAAACTCAGCGCTGAGGAAAAACGCACAGCTTTGGCTGCGGCTAAAACCATGGGCCTGCATGTGGCCGGGGTAGATATTTTGCGCTCTAACCATGGCCCTGTAGTGATGGAGGTCAACAGCTCGCCAGGTCTTGAAGGTATAGAAGGTGCAACCGACATAGATGTCGCAGGCCGGATGATTGAATATCTGGAGAAACATGTGCCTTTGCATCAGGCTCGGATGCAACAAAAAGCGCAGCAAAAAAAGCAGGTGAAATAGCCCATGTCCACAGCAGAAAGCAAAGTTGCCCCCGAAAAACAACAGCCTTTTAGCTTAGGGGGCACAGTGATCCAGCCGGGCCAGCGTGCCGTGGTGGATATTCCTTTTGGCAAACTATATACCCACACTGAGCTGAATATCGGCGCTCATGTAGTGCATGGCAAAAGACCTGGTCCGGTGTTACTCATTACCTCAGCTTTGCATGGCGATGAAATCAATGGCGTGGAGATTTGCCGTCGGCTGCTGAAGATGCCTAAGCTCAACCAGTTACGTGGCACTTTGGTGGTGGTTCCTATCGTTAACACCTATGGTTTTGTCCAGCAATCGCGTTATTTACCCGACAGACGCGACTTAAACCGCAGTTTTCCCGGCAGTGAAAAAGGCTCACTCGGTAGCCGTATGGCCTATCAGTTTACCGAACGTATTTTAAAGCAATGCACCCATGTCATTGATTTACACACAGGCGCTATTCATCGTAGCAACCTGCCTCAGGTTCGGGCCAGTGCCAAAGACAAAGTGGCGTTGCAAATGGCTGAGGTATTTAACGCCCCTATTATTATCAAAGCAGCCAGCCGGGAAGGCACCATGCGTGGCACAGCTAACGCCTTGGGTATTCCTATTATTTTGTACGAAGCAGGTGAAGCGCTGCGTTTTGATGAACAGTCGATCAAAATTGGTGTGCACGGCATTTTAAATGTGATGCAAGACCTCCGTATGTTCAGCCCAAGCAAGAAAGCGGTGAAAACCGGCTCTTTATTTAGTAAAAAAAGTAGCTGGATCAGAGCAGAACACGACGGTATAGCGCGGTATTACGTCGGCCTAGGGCAGACGGTACAACAAGGTGACGTATTGGCGCATATCTACAGTCCCTACTCCGACTTTGAAGTGGCGGTTGAAGCCAGCTTTAATGGCATAGTAATAGGCCGCAATAACTTACCGCTGGTGAACGAAGGTGAAGCTTTGTTCCATATAGCCGAAGTAAGCTCTTTGGATGAAGCAGAGAAAACGCTGGACGCCATCACAGACGAAGTGGATGCGGCTATGCCTTCGATTTTAGGTGTCGTATAAAACAGCCTCAGAGCAGACCCGCAAGGCCTGTCTGAGGCGATTGTCTTTAACTGATGGCCGCTGTGGTTACTATGCCTACAGTGGCAATACGTTGCCCAACCATATCCCGCACATAAAGCCTGACCTCGCCGAAATCTTTGCTTTGATCGTTTTCAGGCGCACCAGCAAAAGACTGACGTAATAATTCATCGAGCGATAAACCAGCTTCAGCCGACAGTTCGATGCCATAGGAATGCTGTAAATCCTCCACTTTGGTGTAGCCTTTTAAGCGTAATTCGCCAGCAGGCAGCTCCTGATGGCTGGCTTCAGACACTCCGGCACATACCAAGTCAACAAATTCACGCACATCAGGTTTCATCACAATAAACAAATGATCACCGGCATGCAGCAAGGTTGACCCCCGGGGTGGGATCACCTGATTGCCACGGGTGATCATCGCCACCACAGTGCCGTCCGGCAACGCCATCTGGGATAAACGACGACCTGACGCCCGTGAATTGTCACCCAGTTGATACTCCACTATATCCGCATCTACATCCCCCAAAGCGGTGATCTCCAGTGTAGCTGCCGGTGTTACCGGAGGGGGTTCGGTTAAACCCAAAGTACGGGCCACCCAGGGTAAAGTTGAGCCCTGTATAGTGGCTGAAATGAGCACCACGAAAAACACCACACTAAAAATCAGGTTGGCACCGGGTAAGCCATAAATCAGCGGGTAAATCGCCAGAATAATAGGCACAGACCCGCGTAACCCCACCCAGGATACTAAGGTCATTTCCCGCGCATTAAAGCCAAAAAGTTTCAGCACAGGAATCACTGACAAAGGGCGCGCTACTAAGGTCAACACTGCAGCGATCAGCAAACCTTCCAACCAGACATCAAGCAAAGAAGAGGGGTCAATCAGCAAACCTAAAAACACGAACATGATAATTTGCCCCAACCAGGCCAAACCGTCGTGAAACAAAAAGGTACTGCGCTGAAATACAAACCTACTGTTGCCTATCACCACACCAGCAATAAAAATGGCAAGAAAACCACTACCGCCCAGATTGGCTGCGATACCAAAAGCCAATAAACCAAAGGCCGCAACCATCACAGGGTATAAACCTGAGGTGGTTAAATGAATGCGGTTTATGATACGCACGGATAGCCAGCCACCTAGTAAACCTACGGCAGACCCTATGCCCATTTGCTGGACAAACAGCATCAATAAACCAGTACCGGGTTCCAGCCCTTTCACCATGACTTCTAACAAGCCCACGGTCAGAAAAATCGCCATAGGATCGTTGGTTGCACTTTCAATTTCCAGCGTCGATTTCAGCCGCGGATTGATATGAATACCGGCATTACGCAATAAGGAAAATACAGCAGCAGCGTCGGTAGAACCGACAATGGCACCAATAAGTAAGCCGTAAAATAACGATACGTCCAGAATATAAGCGGCCGCCACACCAGTGATAGCTGAGGTCACCAAAACCCCCAAAGTGGCCAGGACAGAGGCCGGCTTCCATACCTGTTTGATAGACGCCATAGGCGTTTGCAAACCGCCGTCAAACAGAATAATAGCTAATGCTAACGAGCCAAGCGCATGCGCAATTTGCGCATTATCAAACACTATGCCGCCCGGGCCGTCTTCCCCGGCCAGCATACCGACCATCAAAAACAGCACCAGCACAGGTAAACCTAAGCGGGCCGACAACTTGCTGGATAAAATGCCGAAAATAATCAGAATCGCGGCTAATAAAATAATTTGATCGATGACAAACATGAATAGGTTCCTCGTATTGAGGCTACAGGCCAAACCTACAGCATAACTTTATTGGGTAGCACCAGACTTTTTAGTTTCAGAAGCTAGATACTACCGGGCAAAAATAGTCAGTTTATTCAGTACCACCGGAGGAGCCCGCGCTAAAAAGGCCACAGCCCGCTGGGGATAATATGCCGTAGTTAATGCGCTATAGCTCTGGCTCAAGGCTGGCCCGATGACGTGGCTATACAGTTGCGCCAGCCCCTGGTCATCATCATCTGATAACATCAAATGTTTCACAGGTGATGATGTTACAGAGGTGAGTTGGGCCACACTATGAGTGGGTGAACTTTGAGGTGAAGCCAGCCACTGATCGGCAGCCAAACTCTGCACTGAAGGGAACAGCGAACTTAGATAAAAGAACAGCGCAATAAAACTTAACGGCTTCATTGTCAGCCACCTGAACACATAAGAGAAATAACCCCTTGATCTACAGAGCTCGTTAGCTTGGTGGCTTGATCATACCATCGGATCAGCAGCAGAGCCTGACAAATTTAGTCAAAAAATTAGATTTTTCAGTCTTTTAGCTTATCGTGTTTTGCTCTGAAGTACCAATCATCTTTAAAAGGCTGAATTTAAGCGCATATCTATGTCCATCTCTTGTCCTGGGTGGTTTTTTTATGCTGTGATGATGAACGACCCACTGGTTCAAAAGAAAAAAAAGGATTTCAGAATGCGCCTGCTGCCCCTCGCCTGTTTAATCAGCTCTGCTTTTATCAGCACCAGTAGTTTTGCCGTGCCAAAGCAGTTAGCTCACGCTATTCATACCGATTACCAACAGCATCTGGAGCCGCTGTTTAAGCACTTTCACCAAAACCCAGAACTGTCATTTATGGAGTTTAAAACCGCTGAGCGTTTAGCCAAAGAGCTCAAAGACGCGGGTTTTGAAGTGACCACTGGCGTTGGAAAAACTGGTGTGGTGGCGATTCTAAAAAATGGTAAAGGCCCACTGGTGATGATGCGAGCGGATATGGACGCCTTGCCAGTGGAGGAAAAGAGTGGTTTGCCTTACGCATCGAAAGTAAAAACTAAAGACTGGCATGGCAATGAGGTGTCGGTGATGCATGCCTGTGGCCATGATATGCACATCACCAGTTTAGTAGGTACGGCGCGTCAGATGGTCAAAATCAAAGATCAGTGGCAAGGTACCCTGATGCTGATAGGCCAGCCTGCCGAAGAATATGTGGGCGGTGCCCAAAGTATGCGCGACGATCACATCTGGCAGCGTTTTGGCACACCGGATTATGCGATGGCGCTGCATGTCTCCAGTGAAATTGAAGCGGGTAAAATTGTCGCTGTCGAAGGTTCGCCCTACTCGGGTGTCGATTCAGTAGATATCCATATTCATGGTGTTGGCGCTCATGGTGCCAGCCCACATCGGGGCAAAGACCCGATAGTGTTGGGTTCGCAAATCGTACTGGCACTGCAGACTATTGTCAGCCGCGAAGTGGCCCCCAAAGAGCCCAGTGTCATTACCGTCGGTTCGTTTCACGCTGGTTCAAAGCACAATATTATTCCGGATTCAGCACACTTACAGCTGACAGTGCGCAACGATACCTTAGAAACCCGCGAGCAACTGATTAGCGCTATTAAACGAGTGGCCACCAATATGGGCCGGGTCGCGGGTTTGCCTGAAGACAAACTGCCAGAAGTGACAGTCGACCCACAAACCACCCCGCCTACAGTCAATGATATTGCACTGACGCAAAGGTTAAAGCAGCGCTGGGTCGGTCATTTTGGTGCAGATATCCTGGATCAGAATTACAAACGTTTAGGCATGGGCGCTGAGGATTATCCGTTTTTAATTATGAACCCGACCATCCAGAGTGTGTATTTCCAGATTGGCGGTACCCCCAAAGCGGACTTTGAGCGGGAGAAACAAGGCGGCGCTCCAGTGCCGAGCCATCACAGTCCATTATTTAAAATTGCACCAGAGCCTGCCATTAAAACTGGCGTAGAGGCCACTGTTGTCGCTTTGCTGGACCTGATGCCCAAACCCTAAATGAGGCTTCAGAGAATACAAACCAAGGCTTGCCTCAGGCAGGCCTTTTTGTAAGATAAAGTTACAAATGAGTTTCGACTCAGAAGCAAAATCAGGTTAGTCTGACTATCACATCCTCAGTCCGGCTGTTTCAAACCGATGATGTTCCATAATCAATAACTAAAAGGAAAACGCAACGTGCGCCATTCATTATTAGCTCTTAGCATCGCCGCCTTATTGGCCGGCTGTAATCCGGCACAAGATAGCAAAACCACCACACCTGCTGCAGCAGAACCTGTCACCGCCGCAGAAACTAAAGCAGCGTTGTCTGAATCAGAACGGTTAAACCAATGGTTTGAAACCAAATACGAAGAACAGTTACAAATGAGTCCGCTGCAGATGACTTTCTTAGGTCGTAAAGATAAGCAGGACCAGATTGACGATGTGACTGAAGAAGCCGAAGACAAGCAACTGGCCTGGGCTGCAGCTTCTGTGGAAGAATTAAAGTCTCAGTTTGACTACAACAAGTTAGATACTGAAGCTAAAACCTCATACGACTTATGGATTTATCAGTATGAACAAAGCCGCGATGCCGCCGCATTCCGCGTTAATAGTTATGTGTTTAACCAGATGCAAGGGGTGCACGCCTTACTGCCTCAAGTGCTGATGAACTTCCATAAAGTAGACGAAGTGGTCGATATGGAGGCTTATGTCAAACGTATTGGCGGTATCGCCAAAGCTATTGCCGACTTACAGCAACGCGCCGCTAAATATGCGGAAGCTGGGGTACGGCCACCCCGTTTTGCCTACGAAGGTGTACTGGAACAAGTCAATAATCTGTTAGACGGCGCGCCTTTTAAACAAAGTGACAAAGATGCACCGTTGTGGGCGGATGCCAAAGCCAAAGTCGAAGCCCTGAAAAAAGCCGACAAACTGGATGATAAAAAAGCTGAACAGTTACTGGCGGATGCAAAATCGGCCTTAACCACTCAATTCCAACCTTCTTATGAGGCTTTATCAGCATTTTTAACCAGCGAGTTGGACAAAACTCAGGTGAATGTGACGGGTGTATCGACTCAGCCCAACGGTGTGGCGTACTACAACCATCGCCTGGCTCAGTCAACCACCACAGATCTGACTGCAGATGAAATTCACCAGATAGGTTTAAACGAAGTTGATCGTCTGACCAAAGAGATGATCGCAATTAAAGATAAAGTGGGCTTTAAAGGCTCGTTGAAAGAGTTCTTCACTTTTATCAAAACGGACGCCCAGTTCTTTTACCCGGATACAGATGAAGGCCGTCAGGGCTATATCAAAGACTCAGAGGCGTACTTAGCCTTTATTGAGAAAAAACTGCCTGAATACTTTGGTATTCTGCCCAAAGCAGCCTTAACGGTAAAACGTGTTGAAGCCTTCCGCGAACAACCGGGCGCTGCTCAGCATTATTACCCTGGCACACCAGATGGTAAACGCCCTGGCATTTATTACGCGCATTTATCGGACATGAAACAAATGCCGAAAAATGAAATGGAGGCGATCGCTTACCACGAAGGTAGCCCTGGTCACCATATGCAAATTTCTATTGCGCAGGAACTGACCTCAGTGCCTACTTTCCGTACTCAGGCAGGCTTTACCGCCTACGTTGAAGGCTGGGCTCTGTACTCAGAACTGCTGGCCAAAGAAATGGGCGCTTATCAGAACGACTACTCAGACTTTGGCCGCTTAATCACAGAAATGTGGCGTGCCGTGCGCTTAGTCGTCGATACAGGGATGCACAGCAAAGGCTGGACCGAACAACAGGGGATTGAATACTTTAAAGAAAAAACTCCTGTTGCTGAAGGCGCTGTGGTGTCTGAAGTAAGACGTTATCTGGTATGGCCGGGTCAGGCGACGGCTTATAAAATTGGTATGTTAAAAATTCTGGAAATCCGCGCTAAGGCCAAAGAGCAGTTAGGCGATAAGTTCGATATCAAAGGCTTCCATGACACTGTTTTAGGTGGCGGTGCATTGCCGTTACAAGTGCTGGAAAAACGGGTGCAGAACTGGGTCGATAGCGTAAAAGCAGCTTAAGCCTTGATTAGATTGTCTGAAATGGCCCCTGACCGGGCCATTTTTTTTTGCAAATCTGCCTCAGCATACAACCAGCCCCTCTGTGTTTACGTATTAGCTAAGGTTTTTCTCACAACAGGATGATGTTATGTTCAGTTATGCCACTTTAGGTTCAAACAATCTGGATAAGTCAGTCGCTTTTTATTTGGAGCTGCTAAAAGAGCAAGGTGCAAAAACACTGATTAAAATGGACCGGATCGTATTTATTGGCAAGAGTATGCAAAGCCCGATGCTGGCAATTTGTATCCCGTACAACAAAGAACCAGCCACTCCGGGCAATGGAACTATGCTGTCTATTGCACCAGGTAGCAAAGAAAAAGTAGACGAGTTGTATCATAAAGCGATAGCGCTGGGAGCCCGCTGTGAAGGCGCCCCCGGACAACGGATCCCTAACACCTTTTATGGTGCTTATGTGCGGGATTTAGACGGTAATAAGCTTTGCTTTAATCATTTCGGTTAATTTCTCATCCTCTGTTCAGAGCAGGAGTAAGGCGCGCCCTAACCTGCTCTTGACCTTGGTACGACCTTTATGTCAAATTATTGTAAATAAGTTGAACCTAAGGTCAGGTTCAACAAACACTCTGCCTGGTCCCGCTTGGGACAACACTATGTTATGAAAGGATTCGTCTATGCGCACCTTGCTGCTGCTTACCAGCCTTGCTGTTAGTCCGCAGGTTTACTCTGATATGCTCGATGCTTTAAAACACTACGAGCAACAAGACTACCATAAAGCCTCGACAGAGTTTTCTGCGCTCTTGCCGCTTGGAAATGAACTGGCTGCTTTTAATCTGGCCGTGATGCATTACAAGGGACAAGGCAACGCAGCCGACCCTGTCAAAGCGCTGGCCTATTTTCAACTGGCAGACCGGCTCGGCGATAAAAGAGCGGCATCTTTAGCCACCTCAGTCTCCGCTACACTAGGGCCTGCACAACAGCAGCAGGCGGCTGAACAATTTCAGGCGCTGTTCAGGACAGTGCAGATCGACGATTTACAGGATGACGAAGTAGATTTAACCGCGTTGCCCGAGGTGATCAGTCGTAAAGAGCCGGCTTATCCGTCTGAAGCTGCTCACAAAGGTATATTTGGCTACACAGTGATGAAGTATTTAATAGACGAGCAAGGCCAGGTCAGTACTGTGGAAGTGCTGGGTTCCTTTCCGGATAAGTCCTTCAATAAATCCTCAATCAGAGCAATCAAATCCTGGAAATACGCAGCCTCAGGCCAAAAGCATACAGGTAAGGTAATACTTCACTATAGCCTGGGTCCATTGCAACCTCATCAGGTCAAACACTTTATGCAGCAGCATAAGTTGATGGAATACGCGGTAGCTGGTTCACCTCAACACCAGTTTCTGCTGGGGACTCTGATGGATATGCTGGCAACGAACTCCAGCTACTTTGTGCAGTCAGATCCCAAGCTGGCGTTGGACCCTGCGGCTGAATTACCTGAGCAGTTTTTTAAACGCAGATCCGGTCTCAGTCGGCTTATCGAAGGCTTTTCGGGCAGCGCTATGGTAAAAACCGATGCCAAAGGCACCGTGACTGCAGTGCTCAATGCCGATAAAATGACCAAGCAGCAGGCCACTACTCTGTTAGTTGGAAAACAGTTAAATGAGGATGCCAGCGATGGCGTTTTCAGGCTCTGGGCTGATCCGGGTAAAGCGGCCTACATCACACCTGTTGTTTACGTTTCAGAATTACATACTGGTGGCTATTGGTGGACCATGGCGGCCAAAAATGGCAATGTAGACGCCCAGCGCCAGTTGGCTATGGTGTCTGAACGCTGGGAAAACTATCTGCTTCGCGCCAATGATCCACAAGTACAAGCCTGGAGTGGCGTCAGAAAAATAGTGCAGGGGCAGAAAGCTGAAGGCCAATTGTTACTGGAGAAAGCCATAGCACAACATTATCCTATCGCAGCAGAACTAAAAGCTGCGCTGTAGGTTTGCCGGCGAACAGCCCACATTGCTGTGGGCTTTAATTTAAGACTTTTTTTCCAGCGCAGCATGCATATCTTCCAGCCGGATCCCTCTGGTATCAATACCATGACGTTGCAATAAAAAAGCAGCCATCACTAACGCAGCCATAATCACCAGGCCTGACCATGCCATCTGATCAAACAACCCGATGACACCAAGCAAAGCACCTAAAATACCGCCGAATTTTGAGCTGGCAGCGACAATACCTGATCCTGTACCACGCAAATGCACCGGATATATCTCTGCGGCATAAGGAATAAGCATGGCAATAACGCCACTGGAGCTGACCAGCAGCAGTGCAATAGATACGGAAAGCAGTGTCACTGAACGGCTGTCAAGCCAATCAAAAATGCAGAAACTCAGCAAAGACAAGGCTGTGAGCAGAATAAACAGCAACAGGGTTTTGATACTGCTCCAGCTATGATACAGCCAGATCACCACAGCCACACCGGGCAACGCAAAAAAAGCCGATTTAGTAATAATAGCGCTGGCCTGCCCTGCTAAACCCATTTCGCCTAAATTAGTCGGCAGCCACAACATAAAACCAAAGTTCACCAAGCCCCAAGCCACACCTGCGGCCACTAAACCTAAAGTAATACCAGCATAATGCCCTTCAAGTAGCTGCTTAAACCCGGCCTTTGGCGCTGCAGGTTGTTCTTCAACTACGATGCTGCTTTGATCCTGCGCCTGCACAGCACTAAAACGTTGCAGCACCAAACGAGCCTCGCTGGTTAAGCCCTTGCTCGCCAGATAACGCGGCGATTCAGGAATGTAACGGTTTAAAAAAATCACCAATAAACCTGTTGGCAACCCCAGCATCCATAAAATACGCCAGCTAAACAGCGGCTCCAGCACAGCGGCAGAACCGGACGCTACCAGATAGCCTGCCGCAGTGCCAAAACCCCCCAGCGCCACCAGTAACCAACCTCTGTGCGCCGCCGGAATAGTTTCAGCCATCAGGGTAAAGGTAATAGGCAACAAGCCGCCGGCCGACATGCCCATCAAAAAACACATCACCAGATTCCACTCAAAAGACGGCATAGCACCACAAATAGCGGTACCAATAAACATTAAGGCAGACAACAAAATAGCCGCTCTGCGGCCAAACAAATCCGCCATCAGCCCCCAAATCACTGAGCCAATGGTGGTGCCTGTCAAAGCCACCAACGCCAACACACCCGCTTCTTTAGAGCTGATGCCGTATTCGTCTTTCATGCCCGGCATGACAAAACCTAAAGTAGCTGGTTTCATTACATCCACGATCACCGCCGCCATCAGTACCATCACCAAAGTCCAATGCTCCTTATTCAGTGGCAATTGGTCTGCGACGTGAAAGTGTAATCTGCTGTTGTCATTGCTGCGCAGTTGGTCCAGCCGTGGCATCAGGCCATAGACAGCCAGCACTAATCCCAGTGGGATCAGGCCCATCCCTACCAGCATATTGCTGTCCATCGGCATACCCACCATCTGATAATTCATATGAGATGCATGGATAAACATCGGGATATGCGCTAACACCCCCAACGTGATACCAATACATCCCAGCCAGAAGGCGAACGGATGATAAAAATTAATCCCCTGTGATTTCATCGCACTTGTCTCTGTGGGCGGCCCCTGCCGGGCATCTAGTTGAAGCGACAAGCATACTGGGCAATTTACTGGAATAGCAAGAACAGAAACCGCAGGGTGCGGCTCAAAGCTGTTGATTAGAAAACAAAAATTAGCGCTGTTTTGGCTGTTCAATTCAGCTACCATAAATATTCATTCTGTCAGCCTTAGAGCCCTGTACAGGGACTCTGGCTTGCCCTATTCCAATTGAGGATTCTATGCGTCGTTTTTCTGTTATTTTGCTGTGTTTATTCAGTGGTATTGCCTTTGCTAAACCCGGTGAACTGGTATTTTCCAGCGACTTTGAACAGGATGCCCATCAATGGAATATTCTCGCTGGTTGTCAGCGCAGCTCTGAGATGGCGCGTACTGGCGCAAGCAGCTTGTTTTGTCAGGATGGCAGCAGCTCTTTAGTCAGCCGTTACCCGGTATCTGAGCTGGGTTTACTGGAGTTTTGGGTCAAGCCTCAGTCCGCTTTTGCCAGTTATCGTATTAATATTTTAACCTCGTCTTCTGTCGCTTTGGATGCGCAGTGGCAACAGGTTGGTTTAATTGAAGCGCCTGCAGGTAACGAAGCCTATATGGCCCATCGGGTGTCTATTGATGATCCGGGCCGCAAATACCTGCGCTTAGATATAGAAAGCTTACACGGTGGTCTGGCACTGGATGATGTCACGCTGGACCGTATTTTGCTCGACACGGCGCTGCAAAAAAACGAGCAGAAAATTATCAGTGGCATTCTGGATAAACTGCAAACCAACAAGAACTACCAGCTACAAAGCGAGTCTTTCCGCACCATTGGCAAAAATTATGCAGCACAACTGGAAAGCCAGCGCCAGTATCTGGAATACGCCAACGCTATTTATTCAACCATCACTTTTGCGCTGGCCAGTTCAGAGCGCAATAAAATGTCGAATCCGATGGCTTATGCGTCGTTCCGCACTATCCTGGCCGACACCAAAAGAGTCACCTCGCCTTTGCAGCAAGCCCGGCTCAATTCGATGGTGAAGCCTTTTGGTGATTTAACCACCGCCACTTTAACTGTGGTCAGCGGCGGTTTGTATGCCGCTTTTGCCGAGCCTTTTAAGTCTTTTCTGGCGACAGCTTTTGATAAATCCAATTATGAGAATGCCGATTTAAACCGCAAAGATCGTAAGTTCGCCGAAGAAAACGGCTTAAAAATTTATGAGCAGGCGGAGAAATTTTTAAACGAGCTGGAAAAAGAGTTGGTGCAGGTCTCGGCGTTGGAAAACGATTTGCAAAGCATGCTGAAAATGGTGGAAGTATTCCGCAAGGATTTAGATAAACACCTGCGCGATTATCTGCAGCATGCTGGTCTTGCCCGCACTCAGGAAAACTACAGCAGAGTGATGAGCAAAGACGAATCCATTCGTGCTTTGGTGATCAACGAAGTAGGCGAAAATGTCACCACTAAAGCTCAGGGCTATCTGGCCGCCAATGACAATACGCAGTTGATCCAGTACATGTTAAAAACCTCAGAGCAGCTTGAGGGCATGCAGGAATTTAAAGAACGTTTTAACCAAATCACCTCGTCGGCTATTACTTTTTACGACAGATTTGAACGTTCGGTCGCACCGGATCAAAACCCCTTTACGGACGCCAAAGATAAAGCGGCCTGGGAGCAACACGCGCAAAAAGCCAGAAGTTATATCAAACAGTCCAAAGAGGCTTTTAGCAAAGCTTATATGTAAGGCTGCTGCAGAGGAAAGAAACCAGTCAAAGCACGTCCACTTTGACTGGTCAAAGCAAAGCAGGTTATTTCGTCGTGCGTGGCTTGGTTTTTGGCTTAGCCTTAGGTTTTACCTTGTTGGCGCTGTCCAGATCAATCCGGGTTTCACTGGCTTTGTTCGAACGGCCTGATAACACCTTGCGTGAAATAGTTTTTAACAACGACTCCCGATTACTGACCTCAAAGCCTGGTACCATCACCCGCTTAATTTTACTGCCAATCAGCTTTTGAATACGCTCTAAGGTCTGCTCTTCTTCACGGCTGACAAAGGAAATCGCCAATCCTTCTGCGCCAGCACGGCCGGTGCGGCCTATACGATGCACATAGTCTTCCGGCAGATAAGGCAGGTTAAAGTTCACCACATAATCCAGCCCCTGAATGTCCAGCCCCCGGGCCGCCACTTCAGTGGCAATCAGTACCTGTAACTTTGCCGATTTAAAGTCGGCGATAGCACGACGGCGGGCGCCCTGACTTTTATCGCCATGGCAGACCGCAGCGTCTATTTTTTTCATTTGCAGACCCGCCAATAAGCGGTCGGCCTGCTCTTTGGTACTGGTAAAGACCAGCACCTGGAACCAGTTATTTTCCAGCAGCAATTGCTCAAACAATTCAATTTTGCGGCTCTCTTCCACCGGATATACCAGATGCTCGACGGTATCCGCTGTACTGTTGGCTTTGGCCACGCGAATTTGCTGATGATTTTTCAGAATTTTATGCGACAGCTCGTTTACTGCTGGTGAAGTGGTAGCAGAGAACAACAGGGTTTGACGGTGGTTTGCTGTCATTTGTATCAGCTTCAGCACGTCTGTGACAAAGCCCATGTCCAGCATACGGTCGGCTTCGTCCAGCACCACAAATTCAACATCAGTTAGAATCACATGACCAAGCGCCATATGCTCAATCAAACGGCCCGGTGTGCTGATCACTATATCAACACCAGTGCGTAATTTATTCGCCTGCCCACCCATTTTGACGCCACCGTACAGCGCAGTTACGCTGATCGGCACAAATTTAGCGTATGCACAGATAGACTCGGCAATTTGTTCTGCCAGCTCGCGGGTCGGTGTCAGGATCAGCGCGCGTGGACGCTGTGCTACAGTCGCTTTAGGTTTATCCAGCATGCGTTGTAACACTGGGATCGCAAAAGCAGCAGTTTTGCCAGTGCCGGTTTGCGCTGTTACCTGCAAATCTTTGCCACGGCGCGCCGGCACTATGGCCTGCTCCTGCACCGGAGTCATAGTACTGTAGCCGCATTCCACAAGAGCACGTTGCAGATCCGGAGCCAAATCTAAAGATGAAAATTGCATAAAGAGTTCCTCTGTAGAATAGCTACAGTAAAAAATGAGGGCAGAATATACAGCATTTTAGCGCCTGATGAGACTATTCTTTGCCATTGGCAGAGTTTCATCCGGCGTTGCTGTATGGTTCCGGCTGTGAAATCGAGTTGATTTTCCTTGAAAAGTGAAATGCTTATCTGCAGCGACAAGCCGCTTTCCTTTTAGCTTTCGTCAAGGTCGTCACGGTCAAAATCAAATTCCCGTGGTTGATGCTTACAGGCTCTGGCCAGGATCTCCACATAGAAACTTTCCAGTTGTTGTTCTACAGCAGCATCAATATGTTTATTGATTTCAGAGGTGAATACTTTTTTAGCTTTATCTTCTGAGGCACCAAAACGGCAGTCGAAGGTCCAGTAATCCATACCAGCGGGCAGAGTTTTACGGCGCTCTCTTTTCAAATACTTTTTGATATCGTATTTGATGGCATCCACCCAACGGGCCGGTTGCAGTTTAGGGTGGGTTAACGCTATGGTTTTTTTCATTACAAATCCTGAATGGGTAGGCCGGCGCGCATTCTACATGGAAGAGCACAAGATCACTATAGCCGCTCCGGCCCACATCAGGCCAAACCTGACTCACTATTTCCAGTATTCGCTGATTTTTATCACTTTGTCAGCGCGAAACTCAAACACAGCCAAATGATTTTGTATCACCCCCTGGTGGACTTCCTGCCGCTCTACCGCCACAACGTTGTACCCCGGTAGTTGACTGAGAATACGATAACGGGGGGCAGTTTTGTCATACTTTCCTAAAGCCTGCAGCCGTAGTGTATTGTCGTAGAGCTATTTTTTGCTGTAGTTGCCACCATAGACGTCATGCCGATAGACAAAGTCGTCGCTATACAATGCAAAAAGTTGATCAACATCAGCCCTGGTGGAGCCTTTGAGCATCACCTTATTTTGTGCCTGGGTGATCTCTGCAACTTTTGCTTTGAGCTGCTCTGCTGATAACACCTGCAGTTCTGCCGCCTGCAGGCTGAAAAGCATCAAACCGGATAGAATAGTCAGAAATTTGTTCATATCGCCCCCTTGTCTGGGTATTTACTACCACTAATTGATAGCAACTACGCAGTGGAGCTCAACCAGTGGCGGAATGTATGGGACAAGCGGACGGGTCGACAGTCGCTTAACAGGGATAGCAGACCTGAAACATCTGACGGACTGAGCCATATTCCCTGAGCTCAGTACCGGACTATTTCATCGTGACCACATCAAAAGGCAGCAGTTGCGGGACACGCTGTTGTAGCTGCGTTTCTATTTGATCAAGCTCAATCAGGCGCTGGCAAAACAATACAGATTTTTGTTCCAACTCGTCGGCTTTTAAATCCAGCCCTGTATTAATCTTTGCTAATAATTCATCTGCAGGTTGCCAGTTCTGACTTTCGGTCCGTTCAAAATCATCTTCACTTTGACGCAACGCATCGCGCAGTGCATCCCAAACCGCACCCACCGTATATTTGGCCAGATCTTTCAGTTGAGTTTTTAACTCACCATGTAAAAAAGCGTCCAGTTCATTCAGACTCTGTGGTGCCAAATAAAAATGCTCGCCACTTCGGACAAAGCGTGATGTCAACTGATAGGTGGTTTCCCGGATCAACGCCTGCCACTCTTCCTGCTGCGCTGTGCTGCCAATACCGACCAACATATTTTCAATAGCCGTTAAACCAAGTTCGACACTGTCTACTGCGATACTGACCAGCTCAGGTACAAACTTGCGTAATCCCTGGGCATATTGGCGAACCAACTCCTGCTCAGCAGGATTTAACGTGATCCACTCACCACGAATAAATAGGTCTTTGTCCTGATTGATCTGAAACACAGTGCGGTTGGTGTTTTGGATACGGATTTGTTCCGGTGAAATCAGAATACCGTGACGAAACGCCATAGTGCATTCAGCCGCAAAACCTTGCCCACTAAAGCACATCAGAAACAGGATCAACACAAGGCGCAAAATATCAACTCTCTTTCAAGCGTATAAGTCTGGCAATGACGCCTAGCTTAGGTGAAAAAGATGGCAAAATCATCTGGAAGTAACGCATTGCTGTGGTCTTTCATCGAAAAGACCACAGCACAGACAGCCTTATTCGTCACTGAACCGGACTAAACGAACATAAAGCCGAATAATCTTTTCTTTCGTATTGTTTTTACCACTGTACATTGCGATGGCCCATGCCCTGTCAGGCTGATTGACCAGCGTGGTGCCTGTCCACATATTTTCGCTGTTACTGGCCGGAAATGCAGTCAGATTAATCGCAGGGTCAACACAGCTACGCTCGACCAGCGTCAGTACTTCTTTGGCGTTGGGTAAACGCCAGGTACTAAACCCTGCCAGAGTGCTGCGTTTGGCCTCAGTTAAAGCCTCGGCCCAATCCAGTTGCTGCGCTGTTCCGGTACAACTACTGCTGGAGCTGTCCCAGCTTTGTCCGACCAGACAACGGGACCACATCAGCTTAGTCGTTGTATCCAACACAGTACCGTCTGCATTGAGCTGAAAACGACTGATAGGTTTAGTGGTGGTAATATCGCTGTAACATACTTGAGCTGCATGGGCGGGTAATACCACCATCAGCATGATCAGAACATACTTTGACATAAAACTCCCTTATGGCGAGCGCACCAGGCGCACATAACCCAACTGATTTTGCTGTTTTGGCAAGGTATTGTCGTTGCCGTTGCGGATATCAAATACCCAGGCGGAAATCCCGCCGCCGCCCTCGGCGCTGGTTTGAGCGGTCCAGTAAAACATATTGTTTTGGATGGCATAATCGGGTTCAAACCGGAAAAAAGCCGGGTCTAACAAATGATTTTGACCTATACGACTGAAGTCAGCGATAGACATCAACTCTTCCAAAGTGGGTAAACGCCAGTTTGCGCCACCACAGTACGCCGTCTCGTTTACCTCTTCGACATACACTTCAATACCGCAATTCTCTGCACTTGGGCAGGTACTTAAAGCGGCTGCCGGTACACCCGCTTCATCGCCGTTACCGGCATTGGTATTAACAAAACTGTATCTGTTGTTGGCCGCACGTAAGGTACTTGCCGGGGGAGCTGAGATCACGGGCTCTTTAAGCTCCCAAATCAGTCCGGTGACATTATCCCGTACACAGGCAAATTCATTGGCGGTGTCAGGTAACTCATCACCAAACGAATCCAGCTTGGTAAAATCAAAAGCTTTTTCACCTTTGCCGATTTTACGCAGATATTGCACAACACTGTCACGTCCGCCATCGCCGTCCTGGCGCGGATAACTGTCATCACCGCAAGGGATCACGCCGGAGAGGTCATAACAATTCACCACACCAGTGTCAGGCAAATCCCCCAGTACCGCATTGCTGACCGTCACCAGCATCGTATCCGTGGACGTCTGGTTATTGCTGTCTGTTGCGGTTAACTGCAGTTCCAACTGACTGGTACCTGAGATATCCGGTGCAATAAATGAGGCCTGACAGGAGGTGGGGTTCATCAGCACCAATGCCTGACCTTTTAACTGACTCCAGCGACAACCAAAGCTGCCACTCACAGTGCGGGTACCGCGGCCATCCAACTGCACTTCAGCAAATTCCCGCACCTGCTGATCGGGTCCGGCATCGGCGATAATTTGTTGTGTACTGGCGCGTATTGGAACTTTAATACTGCCCTGAGCTGTTAAACCTTCATCGTCAGTGACCGTCAATGTCAACTCAATATCAGTCTGAGTCGCTACCAAAGGGGCAACAAAACTAAGGGTTGCAGTAGTAGCCCCTGTTAAGGTCACTGTCGGGCCCGAGGATTGAGTCCACTGGTAAGCGGCCACTGCACCATCTGCATCCAAATCATAAGAGGATGCAGCGCTGATACTGACGGTGAGCCCCTGTGCGACCGGCAATATCGAAGGCTGGGTAATTTGCAACACAGCAACAGGCGCCTGGTTTTCAGCTTTAACTATAACCTGCACTTCATCTGTTAAGTTCTGTCCCGCAGGTGTGGTGTAGGTCACCTGAAACACTAAAATACTGTCAGCTTTGACCTGAGGCGCAGTCAGAGTCACGGCTGCCGTACTGGCCGGCATGCCTGTAACTGCGGTGCCGGATAATTGCCGCCAGGCAAAAGTTCCACCTGATGGATCACCCAAAGCGCTTAGTGTGAAACTATCTGTTTCATTAACCGTCTGATCGACCCCGGCATTGACACTGGATGCGGAGCCTGTCGATCCGGAATCATCACCGCCGCCACCACCGCAACCAGCCAAAGCAGCAGTTAATAACAGTAAAATAAACCATCGTTGTGTTCGGAGCATTGTCTTGTTTCCACCACAGGCTGGCGTCAGTGCTGCCCATCAGCACCAACAACAGCAAAAAGTTGACATCAGAAATAATTTAACAAACTGAAGCAAAAGACAGGCCAGTTTTGCCTTAAGTTAAAGCAAAACTGCGATTAGACAGGCGATCACAAGGCTTCGACAACAACACCCTGCTCAGACAACCGGATACGGGACGGACCATATTCTTTTTTGGTTCTCAGCACCTCGTTGCCAAAACTACTCTCCACGCCGGCAAAGAGTTGCTGAGTCACCTCAACGCAGACCGACAATAACAACTGCCGTCGTTGCTCTTCCAACTGTTTAATGTCAGCAATAAAGGCCGCAGCAATGCTGCGATGCTCCTCAAACTCTTCTACCATAGCGGCCATTTGTTCTTGTACAGCCGCAGATTTTTCCATTTGCTTGAGCTGCTCAACATGCTGTTTCACCAGTTCCATCTCAGCTTTTAAGCTGGCCAGGCTGGCTCTTAACACAGTCTGTTTTTCGATCAACGGATCCATTTGTTTATTCAATATGATTTGCAACAAACTGCCGGACGGAGCCCCCAGATTGCCACA
Source organism: Rheinheimera mesophila (assembly GCF_000986865.1). GTDB lineage: Bacteria > Pseudomonadota > Gammaproteobacteria > Enterobacterales > Alteromonadaceae > Pararheinheimera > Pararheinheimera mesophila. The sequence goes on along the minus strand of NZ_LAVS01000086.1, from coordinate 222,818 downwards.
ACGTAAGCCATTGCCCAGGTAATAACGGCCTCCGACGATTTTACCATTAGCTTTTTCTTCCGTGCCTGCCAAGACTGAATCTGCTTCGACCTGACAGTGCAGCAATTGTTTGGATACTGTCAGACGTCCTTCACATTTAAGAGCAGCATATTGTGCCAGAGTACAGTGGATATGGCCTTTGGCCCTGAGTTGAGTACTCAGCTCGGTATGCTCACTGACTTCACCTATTTGATGGCCAATGATCGCACCACCTATGGTGATATCACCGCCAGATTCAATCAGATCACCTTCAAATAGACCTTTGACAAATACATTGCCTCCGGCAATAACTTTCATCGCAGCGGCCACGTCGCCGTTAATCACTACAGCGCCTTTGAAGATAATATGACCTGAACCGGCATCAACTTTGTTGATCACAAACACTTCGTCGACAGCGACACTGGCATCCATCAAACGTGGCATGCCATCTTTGCTGGCGATTAACAGATCCGGGTTAGCGGGACTGATCTCTGATCCCTCAGCCGCGCCCCAGGGCAACTGCTGGCCGTCCAAAGCAGACAAACGGGTTCCGGTCACCGTCATGCCCTCTTTACCTTTGGTAGGTGGCAGACGGCGCATCAACGCTTCACCTGTTTTTACTGACGCAATAGCACCAAAATCGCGTAAATCCACTTTGCCCTCAGAGCGGGCAACGGGCTGTTTGTTGCGGTTGGACATATCGCGGATCAGTAGTTCAAACACCGAGTCGCGACCGGGAACAGGTAAACGCCCTACGGCGATTTCTGCTTTGATTTTACTGCCTGGCTCTGCACGACTGGCCTGAGCTACTAACTGCAGGATCTGCTCTTTTTGAAAACCAAAGACAATACCCGCTTCCTGCCCTGCTTTTACCGCGTCGTTGGCAGAAACCGGGTTACCCCCATAAGCAGCGGTGATTTCAGCAGTGGCGTGCATTGCATCGCTACTGATTTCAATCTTAAGCTGAGCATGCACGCGCTGAGCAACTTTGTATTTCAATACATAGCCTTCAGCTTGTAACTGCTGCTTAATTTTCTGTTGAATTTGCTGGTATTCCAGCAGTAAATTTTTGATTTGGTCCTGCAATAACAGGCAACGGCCGTAGCCTGCCTGTTGTAATTGCTCTTTCAGTACATCGATGGTCAGATTGGTCTGAGTCACAGGCATGTGAATAAAGACTAAATCGTCCTGGAGGCTAAACTGACACGCTAACACATTTACTGTCACAAGCAATTACCACTGAAATAGAACAAGCCACCATCCTGTCAAATTCACCCGGCCGCAACCGCTGGCGAATTTGTCCCTGATCACCCGTTAAATATAGTTCTCTTGATGGATACGGATAAATAAATCTGTTCCTGCTTTACTATAATCGACTTTGTATTCTTTATTGTTTAATGCCTGCACAAACAATAATGTCTTATTTTCACTGAATACATCAGAGCTGGCGATATCGACTAATTCCAGATAACGGGCTTTTGCGTCTGCTTTGCTAGACGGCACTTCTTCAGTAAATATTTTTACGCCATGGCGAGTGGCAACAATAACCGGATCACCCGTATCATTCACTATGACTAAATCGACCTTTTTTTGCTTATGGATCAGAGTGTTACGCCCACTAACCAAAAATGATTTTTCGTAATTATTCATAACTGACATACCGTTTTTAATTTCGTTTTATCGCGTCATTATGATACAGACGCACGTCAAGTGTCTAGGTGACTGTATTCTCTAAACATTGTAACCGGATTTGATTCACTTTTCGGCAAAACTCAGCAGGTTCTGCACCTATAGCACTGAGAGGAATAAACAGATCAAAGCCAGTAAATTGCCTCAATAATTGCATGCGTCGGGCGAACATTGCAATAGCACCGCTGTAACTGCGCGTCTGGCCCCTGTATTCCCCGACTTCGACCATCAGCTCTGTAGGACAGGTACCGGAGGGACACTGACTGCCCAGTGCAGCGATCAACAGGTGGCGTTGTTCAACCATCAGATGCACAGCTAAACGCGGCTGCAGTTGATTAAGAAACTCATCATAATTTTTAAGCTTGACACCTACATAAGCAATTTCGTTACCGTCCAGCTCAGGCACGGCGATAAATCCAAATCCGTGCCAGGGAATACGCCAGCAGCCTTTATGATGAATGTAACAAAACCCTTGCTGGTCAAGCTCGACCACATACAACGGCTCTGTCAATTTGGCATAACCGGCAATCAGCCCCAGCACGCAACAAATCAGCAGCAAAACCCAGGCCGAACTGTGCAACAGATCCGGCGTGAGCAGCAAGAACAGCAGCCATAGCAACAGAGCTGCACTGCTGACCAGCAGAGTCTTAACCCCCCCTTTGGCGGTGGCCGCTCTGTATTGCAATTTATCCATCAGCTTATGTACCAGAAATAAAATACGGCCATCAGTACCAGCCATACAAGGTAAAACCGCATATTCTGACAAAACTCACACTTTTGTTCCGACATTCACTACTCCGATACGACCAACACCTGAGTCATTGCGATAACCTGTGCTCTTTGCTAGCTATTATTCCCTACAATAAAGCCCATTATTCTAAGAGTACCAGACTGGGGTTGCCGTGACGCAAAAAAATTCGAAGCTGATATGGGTGTTATTTAGTGGACTCGCTGTATTTGTTATTTATCTTTTCTTTCAAAATCAATCACCTGAGCAGGAACAACGGGCGTCAGGCTCTGCCACTTTAGTCACGACGCAACTGGTTACTCATTCAGCCTTAGTCCGTCAGGTCAGCAGTCTTGGTACTGCACTTGCCAATGAATCGGTGCAAATTGTCAGTAACACCAATGATTATTTGATCGAGCTTCATATCAACGAAGGCAAAACCATTGAAAAGGGCCAGCTCATCGCGCAGTTAAATGATGTCGAGGAACGCGCCCGGGTCGCTGAACTGTCAGCCTCGTTGGTTGACCAAAAACGTCAGTTGGAACGAGTAAAAAATCTGGCCAAAACTCAGGCCACAGCTCAGTCGTTACTGGATGAGCAACAAACCCGGGTCAATACCACACAAGCACAATTGGACGCCGTCAAAGCCCGTTTAAATGAAATGACCATCCGTGCACCTTTTACCGGTGTTTTAGGGTTACGTCAGGTCAGTGAAGGTGCTTATTTAACAGCGGGCACAGTGCTCACCACACTGGATGATTTAAGCAAAATCCGGTTGGAATTCAGTGTGGCGGAGTATTATCTGGCTCAGCTACAACCAGGTATGACAGTCCATGCCAGCAATGTAGCCTATCCGGGCAGCATTTTTACTGGTCAAATCAAAGCCATAGATACCCGCTTAGACCCTGTCACCCGTTCGGTAAAAGTGCATGCCTTAATCAGCAATGATGAGATGAAATTACGCCCTGGTATGCTGCTGAATGTCAGCGTCACTCTGGCAGAGGTGCAGGCACTGCAAGTATCAGAAAAAGCCTTAGTACCGCTGCAAAACAAGCAGTATGTGTTTGTCGTCAATCAGGACAACACTGTCACCCAAACTGAAGTTCAAATCGGACAACGTATGCCGGGTCTGGTGGAAGTTGTCTCAGGGTTAAAGGCCGGCGATCAGATAGTGATTGAAGGCACCACCAAAATCCGCTCTGGTGCTGTGGTCGTTCCTACTGTCAGTAAAGCGGGGCTATAAGCATGTGGTTATCTGATGTTTCGGTCAAACGACCGGTCTTTGCCACTGTAGTGAATTTGATTTTACTGATTTTTGGTATTGTCTGTTTCACTATGCTGCCACTTCGGGAATTCCCTGATATTGACGCGCCTATCGTCACCATCAGTACCGACTATCCGGGCGCTTCGGCTGAAATTGTTGAAACCAAAATCACCCAGCCTATTGAGGATATGATTTCAGGCGTGGAGGGTATTAAGAATATCAACTCCAATAGCCGGGATGGCCGCTCCAACGTCACCATTGAATTTAACATCAGCCGCGACATAGACGCAGCAGCCAACGATGTGCGTGAGCGGGTGTCGCGTATTCTGGACAACCTGCCGGATCAGGCCTACCCGCCTGAGGTGTTTAAAGCCGACGGCGACGACGATACGATCGCCTGGTTTGTACTGAACAGCGAAACCATGACCAACCTGGAGTTATCCGACTATGCCGACCGTTACATCGTCGAGCGTTTTTCAGTCGTCGATGGGGTGGCACGTATTCAGATTGGTGGCGAACGTCGTTATGCCATGCGCTTGTGGCTTGACAAAGACGCCATGGCCGCCCGGGGGGTGACAGTGCAGGACATTGAAACTGTGCTGCGCGCTGAAAACGTGGAACTACCGGCTGGTAACATCAAATCTGAAGACCGCAACTTTACAGTCCGGGTGGTTCGGACTTACAAAACACAGCAAGACTTCAGACGTTTAGCTATTAAACGGGGTGAAGACAATTATCTGGTGCGTTTGGGCGAAGTGGCACAGGTGATCCTGAGCTCGGAGGATGAAGAAAACGAATTCCGCGGCGATGGCAAAAATCTTTTGGGTATCGGCATTATTAAACAATCCAAAGCCAATACGCTGGATGTGGTGCAAAATGCCCGTGCTGAAATGGAAAAAATTAAAGCCGCCTTGCCTGCTGGCACCACTATTGAACCGGGTTATGACTCGTCGCTTTTTATCGCTGAATCCATTAAAGAGGTATACAACACTCTGGGGATTGCCATGGGCATGGTGGTGCTGGTGATCTTCCTGTTCCTTGGTAATTTACGCGCCACTTTTATCCCGGCTATTACGGTGCCTGTGGCTTTAGTGGCGGCGGTGACCGTGCTTTATGCGCTGGACTTTTCGATTAACTTACTGACCCTGCTCGCGATGGTATTAGCCATAGGTTTAGTGGTGGATGACTCCATAGTCGTTTTGGAAAACATTTATCGGCGGATTGAGGAAGGTGAACATCCGTTACTGGCTTCCTACCGAGGCGCCCGCGAAGTAGGTTTTGCGGTTGTAGCCACAACTCTGGTGTTAATTGCGGTTTTTGTGCCGCTGGTATTTATGCAGGGAGAACTGGGGAAACTCTTTACTGAATTTGCGTTAGCCGTCGCGGCGGCTGTGGCCTTTTCGGCCATTACCGCTTTAACCCTATCCCCTATGCTGGCCAGTAAGTTATTAACCCATAAAAAACGTGAATCCCGTTTCAGTGCCGCGATGCATAAAGGGTTTGCCAAACTGGAGGAGCTTTACAGTCATCAGCTCAACGCCGTAATAGTCCGTCGCTGGCCCACTATGGCGGTGCTGGTGATGAGTTTTGTCGCCACTGTGCTGCTGCTGAAATTAATTCCGTCCGAGCTGGCGCCACAGGAAGACAGAGGCACCTTTTTTGTCAATATGAGTGGCGCTGAAGGCGCCAGTTACGCCAATAACAGCCGCAATATGCGCTTGATTGAAGATTTACTGATGCCCTACTACGAAAAAGGTGAGTTTAACCGCTTGCTGATCCGGGTTCCGGGCTGGGGCAATTCAGGTGGTGTGGCGATAGTAGGCACCGAAAACTGGAATAACGGCAAAAGACGCACTTCAGAGCTGATGCAGGAAGTCAGTGGCAAACTGAATGAATTGCCTGATGTCAAAGCCTTCACCTTTATGCGCAGCGGCTTAGGCGGCGGTCGGGGCGGTGGTCGTCCTGTGCAGTTTGTGATTCAGGGCAATACCTATCAGGAATTGGTGCAGTGGCGCGATATAGTGCTGGCCAAGGCGGCACAAAATCCAAACTTGCAGATGCTGGATCACGACTACAAAGAAACCGTGCCTCAGGTGCTGGTGGAAATTAACAGTGAACGCGCCGCCGATTTGGGCGTTTCTGTCGGTGCCGTAGGTCAGGCGTTGGAAGCCATGCTGGGTGGGCGTCGGGTTACTACTTTCCTGGACAGAGGTAAAGAATACGATGTGATTTTGGAAGGTGAAGACAAAGATTTTGCCAAACCCGGCAGTATCAGCAATGTTTATGTGCGGGCTAAAGAATCAGGCCAACTTATTCCTCTGGATAATCTGGTGGTACTGAAAGAAGAAGCCACCACCTCCAGCTTAAACCGCTACAACAGAATGCGCAGTATCACTATTACTGCCAACCTGGCGCCGGGCTACAGCTTAGGCGAAGCGCTGGAGTTTTTGGAAAAAACCGTCAAAGACAATATCGAAGGCACAGTGGGTATTGACTACAAAGGTGAGTCACTGCTGTTTAAAGAAAGTGGCGAATCGACCGTGCTGATTTTTGCTTTGGCACTTCTCATCACCTTTTTGGTGTTAGCAGCGCAGTTCGAAAGTTTTATCCATCCTTTTGTCATTATGCTGACAGTACCACTGGGTTTAGTTGGTGCTTTGGCTGGTTTGTATTTAGCCGGTATGACGCTGAATATTTACAGTCAGATAGGTTTGGTGATGCTAATAGGTTTAGTGGCGAAAAACGGTATTTTAATCGTTGAATTTGCCAACCAGTTGCGCGATGCCGGTGTAGAGTTTGAACAAGCCATCAAACGCGCTTCTGCCCTACGCTTACGTCCTATTGTGATGACCGCCTTTACCACAGTCTTCAGTGCTATTCCGCTGATCATCACCACAGGCCCGGGCTCTGAAAGCCGGATGGTGATAGGTATGGTGATCTTTGCTGGTGTCGGTGTGGCGACCTTACTGACCATTTATGTAGTACCAGTGGCTTATATGGTGCTGGCCCGCAATACCGGCTCACCGCTGGCAATCAGTAAAGAATTGGAATTGCTGGACAAAGAAGCGGCAGATAAGGCGCCCGAGCACTAAGGCGTCCGATAAAAACTGCTGACAAGACCCTGCGCAACGCGGGGTCTTTTTTTATATCCGCATAGAGCCTGCTGACAAGTGACAGTCGCTGCGTTGTACCTGATTACAATCGGCTCGATGGGGTCAGTGTCGTTATATTTTTTCGCTGATAACGCTGCACAGTGCGGTCAATAAGGCCTTGCTCATGCAGTTTTTTCCAGGCCTGCTGTAGTTTCACCAACATAGCTTTGGATAATGTCCTTTTACTAAAGCCAAAATAAACCGGGCTTTGATACACCAGCACTAAAGGTTGATACTTTTTCGCGTTCTTATACTGATGGGTCTGCCAGTACTGCAGCACCGACACATCTTCTAAAATCGCATTGACCCTGCCCGCCTCCAGCAACGCCAGCTTGTCCTGAATACTGCTGATGCTGACCAGTTGCCGGGCAAAAAATGGACTTTGTTTTAACAGCTCAAACTCTTCACCGTAATAGGCGCCATTGAGCTCAGCAATTCGGCCAAGATCAACATCTTGCGATAAATCCTGAAGTGTCGATATCCGAGGCAAAGTGTCGGGATCACCAATTAACCAAATGGATTCGATATGATGAGGACCAATAAAAGCAAAGTCGGATTTTCGCGCTTCGCTGTAGGACAAATGACTGACCACATCCAGTTCGCCACTATTGATCTGGACCAGGGAACGTAACCAGGGACTATTGATAAACGTCAGCTCACACCCCACCTCCCTGGCTAACAGTTGCAGCAACTCTACACTCTGTCCTTGCCAGCCTTGCTCTTTTAAAATCAAATGGGGAGGAAAGTCTGTTTCTGCAGCCATCCGCAGCACACAAGCCTGCACACTGACAGAACAAAGCACTACAGTGGCAGCTAACGCAGACAATAACCTTTTGCGCATTCCTGATCCTGTTGATTCAATACACCAGTTCTACTATTACACGACATCATTTGCTTTACCAGACACAGGCTGGCTGCACAGATAAATATCTGGGTCATGGCTTGTTTCCTCTTTCCATTCGTTTTATTGTCGATTATGTAAACATTTAGTTTCATTCATTAATACAAAGATAGGGAATCATCAAAGTGAATAAGAAAATACTGTTGTCCGCAGCCTTTTGCTGGGTATTTACCAGCACAACAGCGCTGGCTGCTGAAAAAGGAAAAATTGGGTTATCGCTGGATATTGCGGTTGAAGGAGGCTTTTTTAATTCGAAGTTGGCGACAGTCAAAGTAAAAAGTCTTGTTGCAGGAGGCGCAGCGGAAAAGGCTGGAGTCTTGGTAGGCGATCAAATTCTGAAGATTGCAGATTGTGCTATTCCCGGTTGCCCTGCCGGTGATGCCAAAGATTTGCTGAAGAAGAATAAAGGTGAGTCTGTCAGCTTTTTAATTAAACAAGCCGATGGTACTGAACTGACGAAAACAGTCATTGCAGAGTAACCCTCCCTCAAGCTAAAGACATCCAGACCGCCGGACATTTCTGCTGACGTCCGGTGTCGTGCTCTGCTACACTGCACTAGTTTTGTTGAAGGTGTTCTGCGACAGTGTGAGACTGTTGCAATGAACTGAAAAGGGAAACAGGTGCAAATCCTGTACTGTACCCGCAACTGTAAGCCACTCTACCCAGAGTCCGGCAAGTCAGATGTCCTGCCTTTACAAACCTCAGGCGTCGCAATGTTTTGTGACACACAGTGCGGGCTTACACTGTGCCGGAACTCTGCGGTATTGAACCGCTTTTCCTGGTCCCTGCCCGTTATTTTATGGAGCTTTGTTGTGGGCCAGACCCCGGTTGTCGAATTTTCTCAGGTACAGTTGTGCATCCATCAACAGCAGATCTTAACAGAGCTGAGTTTTGCTATAGCTCAGGGGCAGTTTGTCGCTTTGCTGGGTCCCAATGGCGCAGGCAAAACCAGCTTATTACGTTTACTGCAAAAAGAGTATCAGCCAAGCTCGGGCCTGATTAAATTACAAGGCCAGCCACTGAGCAGTTTTAGCCAATCTGAACTGGCGGCTAAGGTGGCGCTGGTCAGTCAGTTGCCCGGTCCTTTATTTGATTTAACTGTGGCTGATGTGGTGCTGATGGGGCTGATTCCGCATAAAGCCTTATGGCAAACCAATACAGAGCAGGACCTGCAGCAACTCAGGCACAGTCTGGAACTGGTTGGCCTGGCGGCTAAACAACACCATTCCTTTGCTCATTTATCCGGAGGTGAACAACAACGGGTGTTATTAGCCAGAGCTGTGATGCAAAAACCGCTGTTGTTATTGCTGGACGAACCCACCAATCATCTGGACTTGTATTACCAGCATCAGGTGCTGCGTATTGCCAAAGCACTGAATATTACTGTGATTGCCAGTATTCATGATTTAAATCTGGCATCGCGTTATTGCGACCGTTTATTGCTGCTGAACCGAGGTCGACTGGTGGCTGATGGCACAGCGGAGCACGTACTGCAACAAGAGTTACTGACCGAGGTATTCCGTATTCCCTGTTTAATAGACCAAAATCCTTTTGGTGATTGCCCACGGGTTAGCTTTGGTTACAAGGACATTCGATGAGCAAAATCTGGTTAGCCGCCTTGCCTGTGCCTTTCGTTGTTTTACTGGCTATCGCCTTGTTTGTGCTGGTTGGAGTGCTGGCTTTAACTACAGGTTCTGTGTCCGTCTCTGTTGCAGGCTTATTCGGCTTTACAGCTCTGGATGAGATGCAATCCACAGTATTATGGCAACTCAGATTTCCGCGTTTGTTGCTGGCGTTGCTGGCTGGCGCCGGTTTAGCTCTTTGCGGCGCATTATTACAAAATGCCAGCCGCAATCCGCTGGCTGATCCTTATTTGTTTGGCATAGTCTCAGGGGCAGCTTTAGGGGCGACCATAGCGACTATTCTGCTCCCCGACTGGCAGTTGTTCACCGCCTTGTTTGCCTTTGTTGGCGCTTTGCTGGCGGTGTTTCTGGTACTACTGATAGGTGCCAGCAGCCGCTGGCAACGCTTGGAAAGCCTGTTACTTTGTGGTGTTGCGGTCAGCTTTATGCTCAGCGCCATCACCACCACCTTGTTGTATTTATCTGAACCTTTTGCTGCCAATCGTGTGATGTTCTGGCTGATGGGCAGTTTGAGTCAGGCCAGTCTGACGCATGTGGCGTTGATAAGCCCACTGGTATTGCTCACCTTGCTGCTGGGTTTGTTGTATCGCCGCCAGCTTGATGCGTTGGTGTTGAGCGATGAAAGTGCTCGTAGCTTAGGGGTGAATGTGCAGCCCTTGCGTTTCATTATTCTGCTACTTTGTGCTGCGGTCAGCGCTGCTATTGTCGCCTGTTGTGGCGGTATAGCTTTTGTTGGGCTGATGATCCCGCATCTGGTGCGCTCCTTGTTTGGTTTATCCAGTGTCGCCTTGTTGCTGGGCTCAGTCTGGTTAGGCGCAGTGTTTTTGGCGCTCGTTGATACCTTGTCGCGCAGCCTGTTGCCGGATCAGGAATTACCTATAGGTGTCGTCACCTCCGCTATTGGTAGTCTGTTCTTTTTGTCGATGTTATTTAAATACCGGCGTGGTTAAACGGAGTTTTTTATGATGTTAGCTGAAATACCTGCTCTGGATAAAACGGCGACCACAGCAATACAACAACGTATTGATTTAAAAACAAAACCTGCAGGGGCTTTGGGGAAGCTGGAGGCATTGGCGCTGCAACTGGCGCTGATCCAAAACAAAAGCCCTTTATCACTAAATAAACCCGTGCTGCTGATCTTTGCCGGCGATCATGGCATCAATGTGCATGGCGTTAGCATAGCGCCCAGCGCCGTGACACAGCAGATGGTGCGCAATTTTTTAACCGGGGGTGCGGCAGCCAACTGTTTTTGCCGCAGCAATGGCATTGAGTTAGCTGTGATAGATGCCGGTATCTTATCTGCCCTGCCCGACGCACCGGGTTTAATTCAACAATCCTTAGGCTCTGGCACCGCAGATTTCAGTCAGAGACCTGCCATGACACTGGCACAGGTCGACGCAGGTTTGGCTTTAGGCCGCCATATCGCGCGGCAACATATTCTGGCTGGGTGTGATCTACTGCTGTTGGGTGAAATGGGCATCGCCAATACCAGCAGTGCCGCAGCTTTACTGGCCGCTGCCACTGGTTTGCCGGTTGAAACTTGTGTCGGTCGGGGGACCGGTATCAGCGATACACAATTTGAGCTCAAACTGAGTTTAATCAAACAGGCTTTAGAGCGGCCTTATGCCAAAGATCCAGTATCCATATTGGCGGAATTTGGTGGCTTTGAACTGGTTCAGCTTTGTGGCGCTATCTTAGGTGCGGCTGCTTTGCAAACACCTGTGTTAATTGATGGTTTTATTGTCTCAGTGGCGGCGTTATTAGCTTGTCAGATAGCACCGAATTGCCGCGATTATCTAATTTTTGCCCATCAGGGCGCTGAGGCCGGTCATAAGGCGGTGTTAGATGCCTTGAATGCCATCCCCTTGCTGGATTTAGCTTTACGCTTAGGTGAGGGCACAGGGGCCGCTTTGGCAGTGCCACTGCTGCGTGCTGCCATCAGTTTTTACAACGATATGGCCAGTTTCGCTGATGCCGGTGTAACCCAAGTGGTAGACAGCAGTGATTAGTCATGCTTTCAACTGGTCGCTCCGGCAATGGCAACTGTTTTGTCTGGCATTGGCATTTTTCAGCCGTATTCCAGTGCCCGCATCAACTCCCTATAGCCCTGAACTACTGAATCAAAGTAGTCGTTATTTAAGCCTGGTCGGCCTGTTATTAGGAACAGTACAAGCTTTGCTATTGCTTGCCACAGCCCAACTGCTGCCCTTTTCCATCGCTGTGCTGCTTAGCTTAGTCGCAGGTCTGGTGTTAACCGGTGCTTTTCATGAGGACGGTCTGGCCGATACAGCCGACGGTTTAGGTGGCGGACTGTCTTTGGAACGCAAGCTGGAGATTATGAAAGACAGCAGAGTCGGTACTTATGGCCTGGTCGCGCTGTTCTCTGTGTTTTTAATCAAATGGCAAAGCCTGCAGGCTTTAGACAGTCAAGCGGTTTGGGCCTTAGTGCTGGTGGCGGGATTATCGCGCGCCACTGCAGTCAGCCTGACCTTTGTCTTGCCTTATCAACAGTTGGATGCGGTCAGTAAAAGCAAACCTATCGCCACTTCTTTGCAAAAGCGTGCTTTGGTCTGGATTTGGCTGTTTGTTCTACCACTTTTGTCTTTGCTGCCTGTATCTTTAGCCTTGTCTCTGCTTGTGACGCTTATCTTATGTTTTGCACTGCTGTTTGTTTATTATCGAAGCCAGTTACAGGGTTATACAGGTGATCTATTAGGTGCAGCGCAGCAAGTCACTGAACTGAGTTGTTATTTGGTCTGGCTGGTTTGGTGGAGGCAACAGGGATGAAAAAGACGCTGATTTTAGGCGGCGCCCGCAGCGGTAAATCCAGCCTGGCAGAACAGCTTGCGACACCATCAGAGCAGATCTGTTACATCGCCACAGCCACAGCTTTTGACGTCGAAATGAGTCAAAGGATAAAACTGCATCAGCAACAAAGACCCAAACACTGGCAACTAGTCGAATGCCCTTTAATACTGAGTGAAACCTTAACTCAGCTTTCAGCCTCGGGCCAAACAGTGCTAGTCGATTGCCTGACCCTCTGGCTGAATAATCAGCTTTATCATAGTCCGGATCAAGACTTTGCGCTGTTACGCCAGCAGCTCGCTGATGCTGTTGCACAGTTTGAAGGCCAACTGATTTTGGTCAGCAACGAAGTAGGTATGGGGCTGGTGCCTTTAGGCGAGCTAAATCGTATTTTTGTCGACCAGCAAGGCTGGCTGAATCAGCAGCTTGCCAGGGTATGCGATGAGGTGATTTTTGTTGCCGCCGGGTTGCCGCTGTATTTAAAACGAGGCACTGATGCAGCAGATTGATTTAGTCCGTCACGGTCCTGTCGCTGGTCCTGCGGCTTTATACGGTTGGACAGACGTAGCGCTACGTCAATCTGCCCCGGCCTGCCTTGAGTGGTTAAACAAACAAGCTTATCAGCAGGTGCTGAGCTCACCATTACAACGCTGTCGCCACAGTGCCGAAACTCAGGCAAAACGTCTGGGGCTGCAACTTGTGCTTGAGCCGGATTTTAAAGAAATGAATTTTGGCCGTTGGGACGGTGTGGCTTTTGATGAGCAAAGCCCAGAGTGGCCGCTACAACAAGACTTCTGGCAGCAGCCTTTTGCAGTCACCCCACCTGAGGGTGAATCTTTAACTGATTTTCAGCAGCGGCTGTTACAGGCCTTTACACGACAGAGTCGGTATCAGAATGGTCAGGCATTATGGCTGCTGCATGGTGGTGTGATCCGTCTGCTGTTGGCTCACTTACTTCATATCGATCTGAGACAAAGCCATTGGCTACAACACTTATCCATTGGCTATGGCAGTGTCAGCCGGATCAGCCGTTACAACGCACAAAGTCCGTGGCAAATCCATTGTATTGCCGCACCGGGCTTCTCATTTTTACAACAGGATTTTTCATGACCGATCTCAAACAACACAACCATAAAAAGCGCCAGCAAAAACTGAAAGAACAGGTCGATAGCCGCATCGCCGCCGCCACCACCGACAAAGCTTTATTGCTGGTGATCACCGGCAATGGCAAAGGTAAATCTACTGCTGGTTTTGGCACTGTAGCCCGGGCAGTAGGCCATGGTTTAAAAGCCGCTGTCGCCCAGTTTATTAAAGGCACATGGGACTGTGGTGAACGCAATTTATTACAGCAACACGGGGTGGAATTTGCGGTCATGAACACTGGGTTTACCTGGGATACCCAGGACAGAGCTGCCGATATTGCCGCCGCAGAACTGGTTTGGGCTAAGGCCGAACAGTTTTTACAGGATGACAGTATTCAACTGGTATTGCTGGATGAGCTGACTTATATGGTGAGTTACCACTACATAGAATTAGACAGAGTGGTGAATGCACTCAATAACAGGCCCTCTACTCAGCATGTGGTGATCACAGGTCGCGCTGCCCATCGCACTTTAATCGAGATGGCCGATACCGTCAGTGAAGTGCAGTCAATCAAACATGCTTTCGACGCTGGCATACAAGTGCAAAAAGGAGTGGACTGGTAATGAAGATGCTACGCATGGTGCTGTGCTGCTGCGCGCTATTTACAGCGGCTGTGCAAGCCAAACCGGCTCAACGTATTGTAGCGCTCTCGCCTCATCTGGTTGAGCAGCTCTATAGCCTTGGTGTTGGTGACAGAATTGTCGGCACGACAGACCATGCCGATTACCCTGAGGCTGCGAAAAACATTCCTCGTGTTGGCAATTATGCGCACTTGCAAATCGAAAAAATTCTGGCGCTAAAACCGGATTTGGTTCTGGCCTGGACAGACGGTAATCCGCCAGCGGATTTAACTAAGTTACGCCAGCTAGGTTTAACCCTAGTGGATTCGAATCCATTGCAACTGACCGATATAGCCAAAGAGCTGCGTTTGTTAGGCCAACTGACAGGAGCCGAAGCTGAAGCTGAGCAACAAGCACAGTTGATGGAACAAGGCTTGGAAGAACTAGAGAAAAACTACGCAGGCAAAACTAAAGTCACAGTGTTTTACGAACTATGGCAACAACCTTTGTCTACTGTGGCGCAACAAGCCTGGCCACAGCAACAACTGGAGCTTTGTGGTGCCGCCAACCCTTTTGCCAATGCCATAGGGGATTACCCTCAGGTGAGTTTGGAGCATGTAATCGCCAGTCAGCCGCAACTGATTATTCAGCCGGTGTCAGTCAATGAGCCGCGTGCTCTGCTCGACTGGAGCAACTGGCCAGCCATTCCGGCCGTTAAATACCAACAATTTAGCCAACCTAATTCAGATCTGGTGCATCGTACCACCAGCAGAATGCTGCAGGGAGTGCGGCAACTTTGCGCCGACATTGACAAGACGCGGCAATTTTTTGCCAAAAAGTCCTAAAGTTATTCAAGCACACGCCGATAGGCTGATTAGTCAGAACTATACTGAACAGTATTCAGCCCCCAAGGGAGTGTATGTATGTCATCTGTAAACGGTGTCGGCGCGTCAAATGCTTCAGCCCAGGCTCAAGCCAACAAAGCAGAAAGCAGTGAAAAAACCGAAGAGAAAAAACTCTCGGGTTACGATGCTTCCCGTATGAACAAGCAAAAGCTCAATGCCGCCATTATGGAAAACCAGCTTAAACTGAGCGCAGGTGAAGACGATAACTCGATGAAGTTACTCTATAAAACTGCACTTGAAGGCATTAACAAAGAACTGGAAGCTGAATTTGGCCCCAATGCCGCTGAAAAAATTAAAAACAGCGGTGTCGATACCTCGCCACAGGCTACTGCCGATCGTATTGTCGGTTTCGCCACTGCTTTTTATCAGAAATACGCAGAGCAAAACCCGGATATGCCGGAGGAAGAACGTTTAGACAAATTCCTCGCTTTAGTGGGCGGTGGTGTCGACAAAGGTTTTGAAGATGCCCGCAGTGTTCTGGATGGTTTAGGTGTGCTAAATGGCAAAATTGCCGAAGACATCGACAGCACTTACTCGCTTATTCAGGATGGTTTCGCCAAATTCCGTGAAATGATTTTAAACCCTGATAAAACCACAGAAGATCAGGATATATCTGAATCTGTTGCCGCCAATACCGGCAGCGAACTGCGGTTTTCAGTGAAAGTGTAAGTGACTTCTGCTGTGTTATGACTCCTGACGTGCTGGTTTCGTCTAAGCCTTGAAACCAGCGGTTTTTTAAACTGGCCTTAGCTTTTTAAGGCCAGTTCTTTTTTTCATTTACCGCTGCTTAAAGCTGTTTGAATCAACAGCGCAGGATTCGCTTTATTGCCCTCTTCACTGATCCAAATCTGTTTATCCTGATCAATACACACTCCTTCTACCTGACCTGTAGTAGGTAGCGCTTTCGTCTCCAGCACTTGCAGCTTGTTATCATAACGGGCGATTTGAGGCTGAAAACCAGCATTGCTTAAATAAGCCCAAATCGCTTTACGTGGATCCGGGTACCCTACCAGCCACCACTCTTGTGTGCCTTGCTCAAATACCGCATCTGTGACCAAAAAGCCGGGGCTGACAAAAGGCATAGCTTCGCCAAGCTTTTGCTGTGTCAACTCAGGATCCAGTTTATAGCGGGCAGGAATTTGGCTTTGCCAGCTTTTACTGATCAGCCACAAAGTGTTTTGCTGATACACCAGAGCTTCAAAATCCAAATCATGTTGATACGGCTCAGGTTTTCCAGCCGTTGGCAGTAGTATCTCCAGCCGTTCAGGCCGATAAGGTTGCTTTAAACCAGACCAGTTCAGCGGTACTTTATAAATAAACAGAGTTGTTCTATGGCCTGCATTATTGCCGGTATCGGCCAGATAGAAAAACTTATCATCTGAGGTGATCGCCTCCCAATCGCTGTTTCTGACTGACAACTCTAGCTGTTGCTTGACCGCCCCGGTCCGGTCAAACCGGTACAACACCGGCTTCCCCACTGAATCATTAAAGCTGATAAAGTCCTGCTGCTCACAGTGTAACCCTGAGGTTTCCAGCAATGTTGGCGGCAAAGCGACCATGGACTGACCTTCAGCAGGTGCTGGTTGGCTGACGCTGCAGCCAGTTAACAGCAGCAACAGGACCAACAGTCCTGACAAGATGTGATGTCTGAATGAATGGCTCACAACAACTCCCCGCAATGGCGCAGCCGACGCTGCAGGCGCGGCGTGCACACTATCGCCAGCAGTGCTGAGCCGCCTGCTTGACCCGCGCCATCGATGACCGGACTGTGTGTTCTGCTACAAACGACAACAATACTGAGCCAAAGCCTTTTGTACATCCAAAATAGCACTGTCTTTACTAAAGGTTTTGCTGATAGGGCTGTCGGTGCCACTCAGCCAGATATGTAAGTCAGATTCCAGGTCAAAGTGCCCTTTGGTTTCGGCACTGAAGCGCACAATAGAGCGATAAGGCACGGACATAAACTGCTTTTTTGACCCGGTTAAGCCTTGTTTATCGACGAGGATCAAACGCCG
The DNA here is from genome assembly GCF_000986865.1 of Rheinheimera mesophila. GTDB lineage: Bacteria > Pseudomonadota > Gammaproteobacteria > Enterobacterales > Alteromonadaceae > Pararheinheimera > Pararheinheimera mesophila. The sequence goes on along the minus strand of NZ_LAVS01000086.1, from coordinate 205,996 downwards.
GTCAGTAAATACAATCAGATCACGTATCACTTGATAGGCCTGTTGCAGCTTCTCGTCCGGCAATAAAATCTGGCTGAATTCAGTTTCAATATCAGCCAGGTCAATTTGTCCTGCATTACCTAATAAACCGCTAAAAAGTCCCATCTGTATTCCTTGTTCATACCTGTATGCCTGAGCTTATCTTTGCCTCAGACTTAGCGCAAGGACTAAAAACTCAGCACTTTGCCATCCCAGTTCAGTAATAAACCACTGTGTTCAGCCTGGAGCTGCTGAGCCACTTGTGCCAGATTCTGAGCGGTCCGGGCCGGCGTCTGCAACTGCCCCTCCGGTAAATTACGCTGAAAAGGCGCAGACAAAGCGGAGTCTGTCGTACCAGGGTGCAGTGTGACCACGGCGGCTGTTTTATTGCTGCGTTTGAGTTCAATACTGGCGGTTTTTATCCATTGATTCAGCGCTGCTTTGGCACTGCGATAGCTGTACCAGCCGCCTAGTTGGTTGTCACTGATGCTGCCTACTTTAGCACTTAACTGCAGATAACGAATCGCTGAAGTTTTAGTTAAATAAGGCCAGAGCCCCTGCAAATACATCACTGGCACTTCCAGATTCAGTTGCAAAGTTTTACGCAGCAACAGAGCGCTGCTTTGACTTAAACTTTTTTCCGGCGAAAGTTTTGGCTCAGTCTGCTGATGCAACCAGCCGATACAATTGAACACCAATCCGACCTGGTATTGCTGCAAAGTGCTGATCAAGGCGCTAAAAAAGCCTTGATGCAACGTCCAGTCTGCCGTCTGCGCCAGATCAGGCGCCTGGATCACCAGAAGCTGCGGATTTCTGAGCTCTGGGCTGTGACGGGACAACCAAATCACCGGCAAACCTTGCTGCAGATAATGCATCGCCAGCGCCTGCCCTATCGCACTGCTGGCGCCTATAATCAGTACTGCGCTCACTCTGTCCCCTCCTGCTGTTCGGCGTAGGTCAGCACGGCTTGCGCCAAACTCAGCCCGGCCAGATAAGCATTCTCAACCCGCCCGCCATAACTCCAATCACCACCAGCCCATAACGGCCGCTCAGGCAAAGCCAATAATCCCGGCAGGGGTACTTGGTCCCTTTGACTGGCATAAAGCCATCTGTGCGCCACCAAGGCCCTGATCTCGCCCTGCACACCAAGTTCCTGTTGTAAAATGTCAGTGGCTTTTGCAAACCAAAAGTCTGCAGACTGCTCCAGATGTAACGCGCTGAATGCGGCATTAAAATGCAAAATGTAACAGCTACTGCGGCCGGTCTTATGCTGTTGATGACTGATAAACCTCAGTTGAGGGTGCTGACAGAAAATAGCATCGCCCCAGGGGATAGACTGGGCTTGCACAGCCACAGCCCAACAGGGCTCCAGTACATCAGATGCAGAGCGAAAAAGTTCAGGCAAACCACTTTGCTTCAGCAACTGCTGCGCCTGCACTGGCGGTAGGGTCAGCAATACAGCGTCAAAATCGCTATAGTCCTGGCCAGTGTCGCTATGCAGTGTCCAACCTTGTTGTTGATAGTCCAGCCTCAGGACACGACAGCCGGTGATCAGGGGTATGTCCTGTAGTAAAGCAGTGACCGGACTGTGCATTGACGGGATCCCGATAAAACGCTGTTGTTTATCTTCTGAAGCCGTCAGGGAAATCACTCCTTCATCATCGGATAAAAGTGCGGTCTTGCAGCGCCATAACTCAACCTGGCCTGCCTCAAGCCACTGCTTAACCTGCTGTGTAAATGCTTCGCTGCGGGCAGTAAAATACTGAGCCCCCATATCCAGGTAGCCTTGTTCTGTCCTTTTACTGCTCATACGGCCACCTGCGGCACGACCTTTGTCGAATACGGTGACCTGATGGCCTTGCCGAACCAGACTTGCCGCTGCTGCAGCTCCCGTAAGGCCGGCCCCTAACACTGCTATTTTTTTCATGGTTGTATTTCTTTACATCGATCACTTAGTGTTGAACTGATATCGAACTTACGCTGTATCATAAGCTTAAGATCAACGATGGAGACAAACCTGTGGCTCAGACAGAAATAGCAACCTTTGGAGCTGGCTGCTTCTGGTGTATTGAATCGGCGCTCAATCAATTGCGCGGTGTCAACACCGCAATCAGTGGTTATATGGGAGGCCAGACGCGCAATCCGGACTACCGTCAGGTCTGCACTGGCACCACTGGCCATGCGGAAGTGGTGCAGGTGGAATTTGAGCCGCAGCAGATCAGTTTTGAGCAGTTGTTGCAGATCGTATTTTTTCTACATGACCCGACTCAGCTTAATCGTCAGGGCAATGATATAGGTACTCAATATCGCTCTGCGATATTTTACCATTCAGAGCAACAGCATCAGCAGGCAGTTGCTTTGATTAAAGCGGCGCAGCCATTGTTCGATTTACCTATAGTGACAGAAGTGACCGCGGCCAGTAGTTTTTATCCGGCTGAAGCGTATCATCAGGGCTACTATTTACAGAATACCAACCAACCCTATTGCCAGTTTTTGATCACGCCTAAGTTGGCTAAATTCCGCCAGACCTTTGCCAGTTTGCTAAAGGCTTAAAACAATTCGGCTTAGAGTAAAATTATCAGCAACAAAAGGGAGGGTCAGAGCCAAGGCTCCGACCCTGGTGATTAAAAATCAGGGGTCCAGTGTAAACGTACAGACCATTCAGCGCCTGCTGTGGCATAACCTGGCAAGTATAGATAATCTTTATTGGTCAGGTTGTCCGCTTTAGCCGCAATTTGTAGCTCGCTGCTTAACTGGTAACTGACACCGGCTCCCCATAAGGTGTATCCACCCAGTTGTGGTGTGGCAAAATCACCAGTCTGGAAATCACTCTGGTAGTCTGAGGTGACAAATAGCCGCCAATCCTGCCACTGATAAGCCCCCTGCCAATGCACTGTATGCTTAGAACGTTTGATCAGAGGCTGATTTGTGGTTTCATCTTTGGCATCCGTATAGCTGTAAGCCAGTTGCTGATGGAGCTGTTGCCAGCTCTGGCTGATACTGAATTCAGCTCCTTTGATTTCGGCTTCACCAACGTTTTGTGGCACCCAGTTGCCATCCTCCGCCGGAGCCCACTGGATAAGGTTATTCACTTTTTGCTGATACACTGAGCTTTCAATCTGCACATCACCAGCCTGGTACTTTATACCCAGCTCGTTGGAGGTTGCGGTTTCAGGCGTCAACTCTTTATTGCCACCGGATGGATAATACAGGTCGTTAAAGCTTGGCGCTTTAAACGCACTGCTGCGGCTGGCTCGTAGCAATAACTCGTTGCTCAGTTGATAACCTAAACCCAGTTCATAGGTGTTGGAATGACCATACTGACTTTGTTTGTCATGACGGCCCGTGACATCGGCCAACCAGACACCGGACTGATAACTGACGCCGGCAAATACGGCTTTATTGATGCGGGAATCAACCTCATAAGCCACATCACTGTCTGACACATCTTCCTGATACCAGTTCACACCAGTTAATGCCGTGAAACTGCGACTCAATGCACGGCTGTATTGATAATCCAGCTCCTGCCGCTTGGTTGCAAACAAACTGGCAGGGCTATCTTCGCCCCAGTTTAAGTCTTCTGTTTGATTCTCAGAGATACTCAGTTTCTGACTGGCTTTGTCGCCATCCAATGCCCAGCCTACACGGCTTTGGCTGGTTTTCGTTTCCACCTGATCAGCGCCAGGGCCCCATGCCGGGTCAAAATCATACTGGCCGCGGCTTCTTAGGACATGGTGATCGGCAGACCAGAGGCCGTACTCTGTGCTGTACTCTGCACCTAACTTGCCATAACGTTGATCAAAACCATCGTTGTCCGCTTGTGTGCCCGGACGCACATCAAAACCTTCAGAGTCAGACCAGCCTAAATTCGTCCGTACCTTCAAAGCGCCATACTGCTGGCTGGTGGCGATATCGGCTTCATGGCTCTGATACCGGCCGGTTTTTAACTGCACTGAGGTGTTTTCTGCTTTACGCGTAGTGATAGCAATCACACCAGCTAATGCATCCGAGCCGTATAAAGCGGCTTTTGGCCCTTTAATGACTTCTATTTGTTCAATTTGTTGCAAAGAAAGTTCAGCTAAAGAGGCATAACCTAAAGTGGCAGAGCCAGTACGGACACCGTCAACCAGTACCAGCGTATGACCTGCCGCACCCCCCCTTAAAAACACAGTGCTGGTCTGGCCTTTGCCACCAGAACGGCTGATTTGTACACCAGATACCTGACGCAATAAAGCGGGTAGATCAGATACCTGAGCCTGTTCAATTTGCTCACGGTCCAGCACAGTGACTGAGGATAAGATCTGCTGCACAGGCGCAGGCTGACGGGTGGCGTACACGCTGATATGTTCCAGTGGATCGTCTGAGCTGTCATCAGCCTGGACAGTCAGTGCAAAAGCAGGCAGGCCAGCGACTACTGTCGCCAGCAAAGATTTTTTAAACATGATGTCTCCCAAAGACGCCCACCGCGTCCTGAATAGTGAATAAACTTTTCAGGCCGGTCTCCGGGCTGACAACAGGTCATAGATATCCGAAGCATTTGCGGTTGCAGTCAACAAAGCTGCAGCTTCAATTACAAAGGATATATAAGCGACTTTCATCCCTTCCCATCCAAAGACAGTGGTTTGATCAAAGCCAGAGCCAAGCTCTCTGTTGTTTTACCGTTGCGGGGGCAGCTCTGGATTTTCACCAGATTCCCGTTTCACCCTCAAATGTGACAAACATTTGGCAGGCACCTGAAAAACGCGGCGTCAGTGTAGCTCTGAGCCGATGAAAGTCAACAGAAATCCAGACGTCTTTATCCTGCGTTTCGACCAGACAATTACAGCATGGGCACTGTCCAGCTTGCATCCGGGCCGGCTCATCAGCCTGAATTCGCTACACAGGAGGTTCGATCTGCGGGTTCTTTCGCTTATAATGGGCTTATAACTTTCAATGGAAAAAAGAGAACGCTATGCCTTCATTTGATATTGTTTCTGAAATTGATTTGAATCAAGCCAAAAATGCAGTTGAAAACGCCAAACGCGAGCTTGAAACCCGTTTCGATTTTCGTGGCGTAGATGCCAAAATTGAACTGAACAAAGAGCATATTGAGTTGACTGCCGAGGCGGATCAGCAAGTGATGCAACTGTTCGATATTTTTGCCACTAAAGCCAGCAAGCTTCAGCTCGATATCGGCAGTTTCAAAATTGAAAAAGAAGACCGTCACGGCAAATACATCACCCGTCATATCACAATCAAACAAGGTATTGACAAAGAGATGGCCAAAAAGGTCGTGAAACTGGTCAAAGACAGCGGTATTAAAGTGCAGGTTGCTATTCAGGGTGAAGAGCTGCGCGTTACCGGAAAAAAACGTGATGATCTGCAAGAGGTCATGCAGTTAGTCAGAAGCAGCAATCTGGGTCAACCCTTCCAGTTTAAAAACTTCAGAGACTAAGTTTTACTCTGATACAGGGCGGTGACAAAGAGCTATTGGCTCAAGGCGATAGCTCTTGCCATCGGCTTGACCATCACATGGTTTAGCCGGATCTCTCCTGATGTTTTGCCGGCTCAGCCTCTTTTGGCGATCACTTTTTAACAGATCCGCAGCACCAGACAGCAACCTCTGTGGCTTTGAGGCTGGAGATTGTAATCCTAAAGCTGATACAATCCGGCCAGGTCTTACAAAGAAGAGTATCTTGTGAAGCGTCATCTCTACCATGCGATATGCTTGCTGGTTTTTACCGCTGCAACTTTTGGTTTTCTGACTGAAGTGAAAAGTAGTGGCATCAACCTGAACAGCTACGACAAGCATCTGCATTTTCTTATCTTTTTTTGTCTTACCGCTCTGTTGCAGTGGAGCTACAAACCTAAATTGTGGCAAGCCGTCGTTATTATGGCTGCATATGGCGTTGCTATTGAGTTTCTGCAGAATTATCTGACCAGTTACCGCAGAGCCGAATTGCTCGATTGGGTAGCCGATATACTGGGTGTGGCTGCGTTTTATTTGTGCTACGTTGCAGTCAAAGCATGGCGCCATCGCAGCCGATGATCGCGCAGCCGTGGACTGTCGTAGGCGAAGGTGCTATCGGCCTGCTGGCGGCAGCCCACTTACATCAGGCAGGCTATCCGGTACAACTGCATCGTCGTAGTGCCGGCAGTTTCGCTTTTACCCTCCGCTCGATGGATGCGGTTGTCTCTTTGTCGTTGCCCAACACAGTGCACAGCCCCTACTGTTTTATCCTTCTCCCTGTCAAAGCTTATGCGGTTGCAGAAGCAGTGCAGCAGTTACAACCTTTGCTGGCAGCCAAGGCTCAGTTGGTGTTAAGTCATAATGGGATGGGCACTGTGGAGCAGGTGTTGCCTCTGCTGCAGCCTGAACAAGGGCTGTGGTTTCTCAGCACCAGCCACGGCGCTTACAAACCAGATCGTTCAACCGTGCTCCACAGCGGCCTAGGACAGTCAGTATTGGGTGCGCTCAATAAGGCAGCTCTGCTGCAGCAACACAATGTTGAAGCAGCGATGCAAGCCGCTTTAGGTCCTCTGCAGCTTCAAACTGATATCTGGCCATCACTCTGGCAAAAGTTGGCTGTCAATGCGGTGATTAACCCGCTGACGGCTTTGCATCAGTGCAAAAACGGCGAGCTGGCAAGCAGCAACTACAGCGCGGCGATAAAGCTGCTGATTGAGGAATTTGTGCAGGTTGCAACGCTGTCAGGACAGAATTTCAGTGTCGGAGCTCTACACCACAGAGTCAACCAAGTGATTGAACAAACCGCTGATAATTATTCCTCGATGCAACAGGATTTTGCCAAAGGCCGTCCAAGCGAGCTTGACTACATCACCGGATTTTTACTCAGGCAGGCAGCACAACATCAATTGCAGCTACCTGCTCACCAGGCGATTTATCAGCTATTAAGTCAAAAGTCGCCGCGATAAACTCCCACATTCGGGTGGCCCTGCTCTTTGAGCAGCAAAGCTTGCAAACGACTCATCACGCCGCGTTCACAATACAGGTAATAGTGCCGTGTCTGATCAAGCTGACCGAACTGACTGGCTAGTTTGTAAAAAGGCAGATGCAGCACCTGATGGCTGACGCCTGTTAAAGGTTTGACGTCCACTTCGTCCGGCGCCCGGATATCCAGAATAATCGCATCCTCTGCCATCCCCCTTTCATCCAGCACTGTGCTGATTTGTTGTTCGGCCTGAAATTCAACGGTACGAATGTCCAGTACATTGGCCTGCAGCGCCAGTTTTTCCAGCGCAGCTAAATCCAGTTGTTGTTCTGCCTGCAAAACCTTGCTTAACTCAGCATTGATGGTAGGTTTATTCGAAATCACTCCACAGTATTCGGGCATAGTTTTTGCCATATCTTCAGCACCAATTTTGCGTGCCAAATCAATGATCTCTTGTTTATCCTGATAAATCAGTGGACGCAGCACCAGCATGTCTGTGGCTTTGTCAATCACACTTAAATTGGCAATAGTCTGGCTGGCCACCTGACCGACACTTTCGCCGGTCACTATCGCCTGAACGCCCAAACGCTCAGCGACAATAGCAGCGGCACGCATCATCTGGCGCTTGAGCACAACGCCCATCAGACCGTTTTCTACGTTCTGCAGAATTTCCGCCACTACAGGAGCAAAATCTACGCTGATAAATTTAACTTTGTGCGACAAACTAAATTTTTGCCACAGGTAAAACGCCATCTGACGCACACCAGTTTCATGCGCTGCACCGCCTAAATTAAAAAACAGGTAGTGAGTACGCAGACCTTTGCGGATCATCAGATAACTGGCGACCGCAGAATCAAAGCCACCGGAAATTAACGACAGGACATCACTTTGACTAGGCAAAGGAAAACCGCCCATACCATCAAACACCTCTCGAACGATGATCAACTGGTCACGTTTAATCTCAACGCGCACCACCTCATCCGGATTTTTTAGTTGCACACGGGCTGAAGGGATATGCTGATTAAGCCCACCGCCAATGTATCGCTCGGCTTCCAACGAACTGAATTCATGATCGCCAGTGCGCTTGACCCGCACGCAGAAGCTTTTCCCTGCCAGCCTCGCTGAAAACACAGCTTTGACCTGCTCAAAGATGTCATGCAACGAGCTGTAGCTACCGGATTGCATTTCCATGAACTGCACTATGCCGGGAATACAGGCTAAATGATCAATCATCTGTTGGCGCAATTTGGAGCTGTCCGAGTCAAGCTGTACCAGTAAATGGTCGTAGTTATTTTTTACTGTGACAGAAGAGTCTAACCGCAACAAAATAGTTTTCAGATTCTGCTCCAATAGCATGGTCTGACGTTTCCGGACCGATTTACTTTTAATCGATATTTCCGGGTGCAGTTTGACTAAAAATTCCATCACAAAGAGCTCGCTAAAAATAAAGGCGCGGATTATACCGCGCCTTGGTGAAACAGTTTAGTTTTATTATGGCTTTGGCTAGGGGTTCGGGTTGCCCTGGGCGGCAGGTTCCAGACTGATCGGCTCAGATTCTTTCGCTTTGCCTTGCATGATAGATATCTCTACCCTGCGATTCCGTTTTCTGTTGTTTTCTGTGTCATTTGGCACCAAAGGACGGGTTTCTGCATGACCAACAACTACTAAGCGGTTTTTATCAAAACCCGGAGCTTTAATCATTTCGGAGGCAACAGACACCGCCCGTTGAGCCGATAAGTCCCAGTTGTTGCTGTGTAACTCATCAGACACCTGATCATCATCAGTATGACCCGATACAGTGATCTCACCCGGTACCTCTTTCAGCAAAGCACCTATATTCTGAATGATTGGCTTGAATTTGGGTTGTAAAAATGAAGAACCGGACGGGAATGAGCCATTTTCACGAATACGGATAATGATCTGCTGCCCCAATGACTCCAGCTCAATAGCTCCATCCATAATTTGTTTTTCTAATTGCTCGGCTATTTTTTTCAACAGCTCGTTGGTTTGTTCCTGCAACTCCCCTGCTGCTGCAACCTCAGGAGAATCCAGAGGCTCTTCAGCCGTACTGGTGGACTGCCCACCGGTTTTGTCCTCCCGTTGCTCCTGCCGGCCACCGGCTTCATCTTCTTTACCAGCCTGAAAATTTAACATTTGCTGTGTCATTTCAACGGTTTGTTGTTGAATGGTATCAATAGGAGTCGGATCAGGACGACCCGGCCTGAACTCCATCGCTATCACACTGGTGCCTTTAGGAATGTCTTTGACTTCAATTTTATTCTGTACACCGAAAGCGTATTGCATAGAACCCGCTATCTGCTTGAATTTCAACACATCCATTTCTGAGAATGACAGCAGCAATACAAAGAAACACATCAGCAGTGACATCAAATCAGCAAAGGTTCCCATATAGGAGGGTAACCCCGGAGGCGGACACTTTTTACACTTGGCCATATCAGACCCTACTCAGCAGCGGCAGGAGCTGCCGGGTCACGTTTTTTCGACTGCAAATAATTACGTAATATGCCCTCTATTACTTTAGGATTTTGTCCATCCTGAATGCCCATAATGGCATCAAGGATCAGTTCATTATTGGTTTTTTCTTCCTCATTACGCACCGCCATTTTTTCTGACAGCGGTAAAAAAATACAGTTCGCCTGCATAGCACCGTACAAGGTGGTCAATAAAGCAACAGCCATCGCCGGGCCTATGGCTTTCGGATCGGACATATTAGATAACATAGCGACCAGTCCGACTAAGGTACCGATCATGCCCATAGCTGGGCCCAGATCGCCCATTTGCTTAAACACCTGAATCGCCACATCATGGCGGGCATAGGTCAACTCAATATCTTTTTCCAGGGTACCGCGTACCACATCCGCATCATGACCATCGACCAGCATATTGATGCCTTTTTGCATAAACGCATTGGGAATTTCAGCCTCTTCCAATGCTAAAAAACCACCTTTACGCGCCGCATCTGCCAGTTGTACCGCCTTTTCGATTAACTCCTCGGCCGACTCGATTTTAAACATAAATGCCTTACCGGCAGCTTTCATTGAGTCTGCCAACTGGGTAAAGGTAAACTTGATCATCACCGCCGTTATACTGCCACCAAACACGATGACAATAGACACAAAATCGTAAAACATCGCGATGTTGCCACTGGCGCTGAGCCACATAGCCCACCCCATCATGCCCATGACTGCGACTAATCCTATGACGGTTGCTAAATCCACTCTGTATCTCCCGGAAAACTGAATGCAAATCGTTGATTTTATACCAGCGTAAAGTTGGTTTTATCTTAGCTTATAGTGAGTTATCGGCAAAAGTATGGGATAGTTAACTATAAATTCAGGCCTCAAACAAATTTATCCTTTCCCAACGCGGTCCTGATTGCTCATAATAGCGCGCTGGGCTTGGTCAGACACCCATTATCAGGCGAAAATATGACAAAAAAGAAAACAGATTTCAGCCATTTTGAGCAGAGTATTGCTGAGCTGGAGCAGATAGTACAGCAGTTGGAACAAGGCGATTTGAGTCTTGATCAGGCCTTACACCAATTTGAACGGGGTATTGAACTGTCCCGCACCAGCCAACAGCAACTGCAGGCTGCCCAGCAGAAAGTCCAGTTATTAGTCCAGGACGCCGGGCAAGAGCGGCTGGAACCTTTTGTAACCACCGAAGGTGAATGATTTGACGTTAGATTCTTTACGCTTGTATCAGCAACGACTGGAACAGGTACTGCAGCAGCAATTAAATAAAAAATCTCTGACCGACCCGCGCCTGCATCAGGCAATGGCGTACAGCTTACTGCTTGGTGGTAAACGCATGCGGCCCTTTTTGGTCTATAGCTGTGGTCAGATGTTAGGGGCTTCGTTAACAGATTTAGATGGTCCGGCAGCCGCGATAGAAGCTTTGCATACCTATTCTTTAATTCATGACGACTTGCCTGCTATGGATAATGATGATTTACGTCGTGGCAAGGCCACCTGTCACAAAGCGTTTGATGAAGCAACGGCTATTCTGGCTGGCGACGCGCTGCAAAGCTTCGCTTTTGAACTCATCAGCAGCCATGATTATCAGCAGGTTCAGCCGCAGCGCATTGTCGCTATGATCCAACAACTGGCGCTGCATGCAGGGTACAGCGGGATGTGTGGTGGTCAGGCGATCGATCTGGCCCATACCAATCAGAGAATGTCGGTTGACGCCCTGGAGCAAATGCATCAGTTAAAAACCGGCGCTTTGATTGAATGTTCGGTACGTTTTGCTTATCTGGCCAGTCCAGTAGATAATATTGCACATTTGGACGCGTTAGTTCGCTACAGCAGAGCCATAGGTTTGGCCTTTCAGGTGCAAGACGATATTCTGGACATTGAAGGCGACACAGTGGTTCTGGGTAAAACCGCAGGTTCGGATCAAAAAGCCAATAAAGCGACCTATCCAGCCTTGTTGGGTCTGGACCAGGCCAAACAAAAAGCACAGTTATTAGTGGAAGAGGCATTAGCCGCTTTACGCGAACTTCCTTATGCAACAGACGAACTGGTGGCACTGGCCCGGTACGTTATTGCCAGACAGTTTTAGATACAGGCATTCTCATGACATTAACTAGTCAGGATTTCCCTCTGCTTCACAAAGCCAACTGGCCAGCCGAATTGCGCCAGTTACCACAGGATGAGCTACCCGCTCTGAGTGATGAATTACGGGCGTTTTTATTGAAAACCGTCAGCCAAAGTAGTGGCCATTTTGCCTCAGGCCTTGGCACTATTGAGCTGACCGTGGCTCTGCATTATGTCTACAACACGCCGTTTGACCGGCTGATTTGGGATGTGGGTCATCAGGCCTATCCACATAAAATTCTGACCGGTCGTCGCGATCAGATGCACAGCATCCGCCAGAAAGATGGTTTACATCCTTTCCCGTGGCGGGAAGAAAGTGAATACGACACCCTGAGTGTTGGTCATTCCAGTACTTCGATCAGTGCGGCTTTGGGGATGGCAATTGCAGCCCGTGCCGAGCAGAAAAACCGCAAAGTCGTGGCGGTGATCGGGGATGGCGCAATCACAGCAGGTATGGCTTTTGAAGCCCTGAATCATGCTGGCGAAGTGAAACCCGATATGCTGGTGATCTTAAACGATAACGAAATGTCGATTTCAGAGAATGTCGGCGCGTTAAATCGTTATTTTGCCCGGATTTTGTCTGGTAATTTTTACACCAGCCTGCGTGAAGGTGGTAAAAAGATTTTAAGTGGTGTGCCGCCTTTGCATCAGTTGGCTAGCCGTGCTGAAGAACACTTTAAGGGCATGGTCACTCCCGGTACTTTTTTTGAAGAGTTAGGCTTTAACTACATAGGACCTATTGATGGTCATGATGTGAAAGGCCTGGTCGATACCATCCGCAATATGCGTAATCTGAAAGGCCCGCAATTGCTGCATGTGGTGACCAAAAAAGGCAAAGGCTATCTCCCTGCTGAGCAAGACCCCATTGGTTACCACGCGGTCAGTAAATTTGACCCCGCGGCTCAGTGTCAGCCCGCCAAAAAAGCCGGTAAAGCCACCTTCTCCAATATTTTTGGTCAGTGGATTTGTGATATGGCCGCAGTGGATCCGAAGCTGCAAGGTATTACACCAGCGATGCGCGAAGGCTCAGACTTAGTCCAATTTTCAAAAAATTACCCTGATCGTTATTTTGATGTGGCCATTGCGGAACAGCATGCGGTGACTTTAGCCGCCGGTATGGCGATTGAAGGTTTAAAACCTGTAGTGGCTATTTACTCCAGCTTTCTGCAACGGGGTTATGATCAGCTCATTCACGACGTTGCCATTCAAAATCTGGACGTATTGTTTGCGATCGACAGAGCGGGTGTCGTAGGGGCCGATGGTCCGACTCACCAGGGCGCCTTCGATTTAAGTTTTATGCGCTGCATTCCGAATATGCTGATTATGGTCCCTTCGGATGAAAACGAATGTCGTCAGATGCTCTACACCGGTTATCAGCACAAAGGCCCTGCGGCTGTGCGTTATCCACGAGGGAGCGGTAATGGTGAGCCGCCTGAGTCTGTCATGACTGAATTAGCTTTGGGTAAAGGCGTGATCCGCCGTCAGGGCGAAAAAGTGGCGCTGCTGGCATTTGGGCCATTATTACAAGCCTGCCACACAGTGGCGGAACAACTGAACGCGACTCTGGTGGATATGCGTTTTGTAAAACCATTGGATCAGCAACTGCTGACTGAACTGGCGACAACTCACAGTCACTTTATCACCATTGAAGACAATGCATTAATGGGGGGAGCTGGTTCCGCAGTCAATGAGTATTGCATCGCTGAACAATTGCCGGTGAAGCTATTGAATATCGGCTTGCCGGATATTTTCATCAAGCATGGGACTCAGGAACAGATCTACGCCGAACTGGGATTAGACTCCGCAGGCATTCAGGCCAAGGTGACAGCCTTTCTCAGCGCTTCATAACTGTCGGCAAAGGGCAGAGGCGCGGTTTAACCGCACCTCTGCCCTTTGCCCTTTGCCGGGCGGTAGCAGTCAGAGCAATCAACCGAAGTAGTGTTTGACTTCAAACCAGGCCAGACCGTCTGCCAACAGCTTCTCAATCTGTACATCGATATGCCCCGAATCTTCAAACTCAAACGCATCCACCTGCGGATCAAAACCTAACGTAGCACAGCCATTACGACCTGATTGTTTGACTTTGCGAAGGGCGATTTCAGATAACTGCAATGAGATCTCCCAGGAGATGAGCTGTCCACCGACTAACTCCAGCGGGAAGCAGCTATAGCCAATGGAACAGGTTAAAGATACAGTACGGCCATCCGGGATCTGAAAATGAGCCTGAGCCACCAGTTGATTCAGCTGTAATGCCACATCCTTTACTGATGCAAATTCCACATCCCGCAACACCAGTACAAACTGCTCGCCCGCATAACGCACCACATAATCGGCGCCACGGCTTTCTCGCAGCAGTAAGCCACTGATTTGCTGCAACACGCTATCCCCTGCACTGTTGCCATACAGATCGTTAATCGATTTAAAATTATCCATATCCAGTTGCAACAAGGCGATACACTTGCCCTGTTGCAGCATGGCATCTCTGTTGTGTTGGTATTGCTCTATGTCTTTGGGTAACTGCTCAAACAGGAAACGACGATTTCGAAGCCCTGTTAAGGTGTCTTTGTGGGTCAGTTGCGATAGCTGCTCGTTGAGTTCATACAAACGCGCATTACTGCTTTCAAGCTCAGCAGTGCGCAAACGTACCAGTTTGCTCAATTCCTGCTGCTGCATCACCGCATTGCGCCGCCACAACCAGGCCAAACCATATAAGGCCAGTACAACCAGCAATAGCCACAACCCTTTGTAGACCACAGTTTCGGTAAATAACCGTGGCACAACCAGATCTAAACGAAGTTGTTGCTGATCAGTCCAGCTTTGACTGCTATAACGGGCCTGGACAACAAACTGATAACGCCCTGGTGGCAGGTTGGTATAGATAGCCTCACGGCGTTGGCCTACGTGTTGCCATTCGGTATCAAAATCTTTGAGCTGATAACGAAATTCAATAGCGTTGGCTTTGATAAATTCCAATGCACTATAGCTGATACTGATGTTGCGATCGGAGGTATCCAACACCAACTGACGTTGATCCGGTAGCAGAGCATAAGATTTTTGCCCGGTGACATCCTGCAGCAAAGGTTGTAACGCTCTGTCCGGTGCCATTTTTAACTGCAATGGCACAGCCACTAAACCTTTTAAACTGGGGTACCATAACTGATCCTGCCACTTAGCTACTTTGCTGTGGCCTGCACCATTACAACAGCGTCCGGGCGCTGTTCCCAGTTGCCGGTCATAAGGGGATAAGATCAGTTCGAAATTTAACAGCGGACTGCCATCGGCTTTTTGCGGGGGAGTAAATCTGAAGACGCCTTTTAAGCTACTGGCCCAGACATAATCCGTATCTTGGTCGTACCATAAACTGATCACCGGATCCAAAGGCAGACCATTACTGCTGTCATATTGCTGCCATTGTCCCTGTGCTGTTTTAATAAACAGGCCATCATCCAGGGTTGCGACCAGCATGTGCTGCCCAGGCAAAGTCAATACGCTGGTGATATAAGCACCGAACAGCGGCGTGCCCAAGCCGACTCTGTTAAGTTTCTCCTGTTGATACCAGTACAAACCACTGGTCGTACCGATCAGCAGATCATGCTTCTGAGCTTCAATCACAGTGACAAAACCAGACTCCAGATCCGCATTAAACGGAGCTGCCGTCAGCGTCTTGCCATCGTAGTGATAAAGCCCGCCAGCACCGCCAAACCAAAGGCCAGCCTGCGCATGAGGTTGTACAACCCGAATAGCGCTGGACGCTAATTCTTTAAAAGGACGACTGACTTTTTGATCATCAAAATTGTACAGCAGTAAGCCATTGTCTGTGCCGAGCCAGAGCTGGTTATTTCTATCATAAAAATCAAACACTGTGCTTTGTCCCAGCGCCTGATGGTCCACCAGCTCGATGAAGTGCTGATCTGATTTTAATAATCCAACATTGGTTTGCGTAGCCACCAAAAGACTGTTTAACCGCGCAGAATAACGCACGCTACGCACGACCATATCCTGCTGGCCTTGCCCTATCACACGACGCATTTTTCCGGGAGAAGCCCGATACAGGCCCTCACTGAAACTTGCCATCCAAATATTCTGGTCTCTGTCTTCAAAGATATCGCTAAACCAGGGCGAGCTCCCCAGCTCTTCCGCACTGATTTGCTGCCAATCCTGCCCCGCCTGTCGATGATAGAGTGTGTTGTAACCTGAGATCCAATCGTTACCGGAGCTATCGCGGAACAGTTTATAAATGGCAGAATTATCGGCACCGGATAGCTCACAACGCACCACCTGCTGTTGCTCATCCAGATGGAAATAACCCGACTCACTGGCAAAATGCAGGCTGTCACTAAACCAGCTTAAATCATAGAGCGGGTATTGCTGTAACTCTTCAGGTAGCGGGATGCGCTGAGTTTGGCCTTGTAGATCCAGCTTATACAAAGAACGGGCCGTGCTGATCCAAACCGCGTTTCCGGCTTTTTCCATCTGCATCACAGCCTCTTTTACGCTGTGAATACGGCTGACTTTACCTTGTTTAACCTTAAACAGATTCTCAGCCGCAACCCATAACTCATCTGGTGCCACCTGCACTATAGAGGTCACTTCGGCCAGAATAGGGTATCGGTCAAATTTTAAGGTCTGTGGATTAAAACCGGATAAACCCGCCTTGGTGCCAACCCACATATAACCTTGCTGATCCAACAGCAATTTATTGATGGAGTTACTGGCAAGCTGACGACTGTTTTTGGTGCTGAATTGAGTGAAATGGTGGCCGTCGAAACGGTTTAAACCATACAAGGTACCGATCCACAAATAGCCCTGCTGATCTTGACTGATGGCCCGGACTGAGTTGGAAGACAAACCGTCGGCACTGTTCCAGTGTTTGATATCAAAATCATACACAGAGCCTGTCTGGCTCTGCGCCGACAGGCAAAAGCAGAAAAAGACTAAAAAAACCAAAGGCGCAAAACGCACAAAAATCACCAGGTCGCAGGGAAAAATTTATCTTAACTAAAAGCTTGCCACTGCACCAGCGCGAACAGAATCAACCAACTGAAGAAACCTGCCAGCATATCGTCAATCATAATGCCAAAGCCGCCATGGACTTTTTTGTCCAATAAGCGGATCGGCCAGGGTTTGACGATATCAAAAAAGCGAAAGAGTAAAAAACCCAATAACAAAAAGTGCCATTCAAACGGAATACACCACATCGCCAGGCTATACCCCGCCACTTCGTCCCAGACGATAGCGCCATGGTCATGCTCACCAATATCTTTGGCCGTCTGACCACAAACGTAACACCCCAGCACAAAAGCAAATAATACCCAGATCAATGCAAACTGCGCCGTCAGAAGGGATTGCAGATAAATCAAAGGCAACGCAGCTAATGTACCAAAAGTACCTGGAGCTTTCGGCGCCAGTCCTGATCCAAAGCCCAAAGCGAGAAAATGGGTCCATTTTCTCAGGTCAAATGCAGCTTTTTTGTGTTCGGTGGTTGCCATTAAAAATGCTCAAACCCCTGATGCTGGTAGACAAAAGGCTGTTCGCCCTGCTTAAACTCCAGCTTGCCCACAGCGCCTGTAATGCGGCCAATACAAGTCACAGGCACACCATAAGGCGACAACAAGACTTCTAAGGAGCCGCGGCGATTCTCAGGTACAGTAAATAACAGTTCGTAATCTTCGCCCCCGGACAGAGCATATTTTAAGGCTTGTTCGGCATCGCAACTATCTTTCAGCGCCTGAGACATGGGCAATTTATTTACATCCACCACGACCCCCACTTTTGAGCGGCGCAGTATGTGTAATAAATCACCGGCCAGACCGTCTGACACATCCATGGCCGAACTTGCGATATTACGCAGTGCCTGGCCTAAAGCCACACGGGCCGTTGGATAATGAAAACGTTGCAGAATATGAGCGCGGTGCTTTTTACTGATTTCCACCTTATTTTGTACGAGCTGTAAGCCTAGAGCGGCGTCGCCCAAAGTGCCGGTTACATACAAATAATCGCCGTTTTGCGCACCAGCGCGGGTAATGGCTTTACCTTTAGGCACAACACCTTTGGCAATCATGGTTAAACTTAAAGGACCACGGGTGGTGTCACCGCCTATCAACTGACAGTTGTAGTAGTCTGCTGTTTCACTTAAACCTTCGGCAAAAGCAGTTAACCAGGCTTCATCCACTTTAGGCAAAGTTAACGCCAGCGACAGCCAGCAGGGTTCGGCCCCCATAGCGGCTAGATCGCTGACATTCACCGCCACCAATTTATGCCCAAGCGAACGTGGATCCACATCCGGGAAGAAGTGGATACCTTCGACCATGCTGTCTGTGGTGATCACCAGATCACAGCCTTCCCGCACCTGCAATACGGCACCGTCATCGCCAATACCAATGGCAACGTCTGTACGTTTACGGCCGGCTTCGGCAAAACAACGCTGAATTAACTCAAATTCACCCATAAAAAAGCCGACTTACGCCGGCTCTCCATTTTTTATTCGGTTCGCAGGCGTTTGACGGCTTTATCGAGTATGCCGTTGACAAACTTATGGCTGTCATCAGCGGCAAAGGCTTTGGCTAATTCGATAGCCTCGTTAATCACCACTTTGTAAGGCACATCCAAACGATATTTCAACTCATAAGCAGAAACACGCAATATGGCTTTTTCGACCAAATCAATCTCTTCAAACGGACGGTCTAAGAATGGTTTTACCGCTTCATCCAATACCGGATGATTGACAGCCACACCACGTAGAATATCCTGGAAATAGCCTACATCCAGGTGCTTGGTGTTTTGCTCCAGCAGTAACTGCTGCTCAATATCCCCTACAGGGTTTTTGCTGACTTGCCAGCTATAAACACCCTGAACGGCCAAAGAACGAGCTAAACGACGTGCATTAGGTTTCATCAACAAATCCTACAACTGAGAAAGAACGTTTACCATTTCTAAAGCAGACATAGCGGCTTCGCCACCTTTATTGCCCATTTTAGTACCGGCACGTTCTACGGCCTGTTCAATACTGTCGACCGTTAACACACCAAAAGCCACAGGAATACTGTGCTGCATCATGACCTGAGCCAGACCTTTCGTACATTCGCCGGCTACATATTCAAAATGAGGTGTTCCCCCACGGATCACAGCACCTAAGGCGATGATCGCATCGTACTTGCCACTGGCCGCTATCTTTTGCACAGCCAACGGCATTTCAAAAGCGCCAGGGATACGCACTACAGTGATGTCTTGATCAGCAATATCGCCGACACGCTTTAAGGTATCCACAGCACCGTCTAATAAACTTTCGACAATAAAGCTGTTGAATCTGGCCACAACGATGGCAAATTTTTTACCTTTAGCGGTTAACCCTGCTTCAATCACCTGCATTGGAGGTCCTTATTGCAATTTAGCTGCAAAAAATTGGTTTTAAACACCAGAATTCAAAAAAACGGGCGCCATGATAACACAAGATAGCCCGTTGCCTGCTACTGTTTCTGCAGCAGTTGTTACAGAGTCTTATTCAGACACATAGTCGACAACTTCCAGGCCAAAGCCCGAGAGTGCGTGATACTTTTTCGGCGCACTGAGCAGGCGCATTTTTTTCACACCCAAACTGGCCAGAATCTGAGAGCCCACGCCGACATTGCGGGAGGTGCCTTTCCAAAGTTCAGTTTTGGCTTTTTCGCCTTTATCCTCGGCCTCAAAGTTTTGTACCATCTGCACCAACTCAGCACTGCTCTCGTTTTTGCCCAACAGCACCAGCACTCCACCTTCATCAGCGATACGCTTCATCGCGCAGTGCAAAGAAAAACTGCGGTTAGCACCGCGGTCAGACAATAACAAATCACTGAAGGTATTGTGCAAATGCACCCGGACTAAAGTCGGCTGCTCTGCCTCCACTTTGCCTTTGACTAAAGCAAAATGAATTTGATTGTCGATGGTGTCGCGGAACGTAACCAGATTAAACTCGCCAAATTCTGTCGGTAACTGACAACTGGCCACTTGTTCAATAGTGGTTTCGTGCAAATTACGGTATTCAATTAAATCCGCTATGGTGCCAATTTTAATACCATGTTTTTGCGCAAAAATTTCCAGGTCTGGTCGGCGCGCCATAGTGCCGTCTTCGTTTAAAATTTCAACAATCATAGCCGCAGGTTCTAAACCTGCTAAACGGGCTAAATCACAGCCTGCTTCGGTATGACCAGCACGCACTAACACACCACCGTCCTGCGCCATCAATGGGAAGATATGACCCGGATACACAATATCTGTTGGCTTGGCGTCACGGGCGACAGCAGCTTTGACAGTGCGAGCCCGATCGGCTGCTGAAATGCCTGTGGTCACGCCTTCAGCCGCTTCAATCGATAAGGTAAAAGCCGTAGAAAATGGCGATAAGTTTTTATCCACCATCAGAGGCAGCTTTAACTGCTCACAGCGCTTTTTCGTCAGGGTTAAACAAATTAAACCCCGGCCATGAGTGGCCATAAAATTGACGGCATCAGGCGTGACGTATTCAGCCGCCATCACCAAATCGCCTTCGTTTTCGCGGTCTTCATCATCCATCAGAATTACCATTTTACCCTGACGAATATCTTCAATAATTTCTGCTGGTGTATTCAGTTGCATACTTTACCTTAGGCCCTAGAGCGTTATAAAAAACCACGTTGTTGCAATAAATCCATAGTTAAACCTTTGCTACCAGACTGCTGACGGCCTTGTAGCAAACGTTCTAAATAACGTGCGATTAAATCCACTTCCAGATGTACCTGACTGCCAGCTTTGAGGTTCATCAACGTAGTTTCACGTGCCGTATGTGGCACTATGGTTAAACGAAAAGCACTGGCACTTAACTCATTAACGGTCAGGCTAATACCATCCACCGTAATAGAACCTTTTTCGGCAATGTAATGGGCTAAGTCTGTTGGCATTTTGATCCAGACTTGCCAGGCTTCGCCAAATTTCTCAATTTTTTCGACACTACTGATGCCATCGACATGGCCGCTGACCAAATGGCCGCCTAAGCGCCCCGTCGCCAGTAAGGCTTTTTCTAAGTTCAGTAACTGCCCTATTTTATACTGTCCAAACAAAGTACGCTTTACCGTTTCCCCCGACACATCGGCGTTAAAGCTGTTGCCATGTAACGCAGTGACGGTCAAACACACGCCATTGCTGGCAATACTGTCGCCCAGTTTGACATCAGAAAAATCCAGACTGTGGGATTCAATCGTCAGTTTTAAATCCACACCTGAAACCTGAATGGCGCTGACCCGACCTGTGGCTTCTATTATTCCGGTAAACATGACTTTAACCTTGCTGTTAATTTTAGATCAGGCCCCAGTGTTTCCACTGAAGTCCAGGCAAAATGCTGAGCCTGACAAAGCTCTTGGTAGTCAGGTAACTGCAGCATGGCTTTGGCTTTGTCTCCTAACAACACAGGTGCCTGATAGACAATCAATTCATCCACTAAGCCTGCCTGCCACAAAGCACCGGCCAGCACGGCTCCGGCTTCAACCCACAAGTCGTTGATTTGTTCTTTGGCCAACACAGACATTAATTGATTTAAATTCAGGCCTGACTCATCGGCATCCAGCGCAATAAAACGCACCAGCGGATGCTCAAATCCGGCGCTGAATTGCTTATCATGCACCAGCACTATGGGGCCATTTTGTGAAAACAAAAGCTCCTGGCCTGTTAATTTAAGGCAACGATCTAAAATAACCCGGATGGGCTGACGCACAGAGCCATCATCCAGAGTGCTAATAGCCAGGTCTTCAGCTCGTACTGTTAAGCGGGCATTGTCAGCCAGCACAGTAGTGGCCGTTGATAAAATGGCATGGGATTGAGCGCGCATCAGTTGCACATCAGAACGGGACTCTGCAGAGCTTATCCACTGGCTTTTACCATTGGCAAGCGCAATACGCCCATCCAGACTGGCGGCAAGTTTGAGCCGGATATAAGGGGTTTGCCGCTCCATCCGGCTTAAAAAGCCGGGATTTAAGCCACGGGCTTGCTGTTCTAACAAACCCACCTGCACTTCTATACCTGCATCTTTTAAAATTTGAATACCACGGCCAGCCACTAAAGGGTTCGGATCCAGCATAGCTACTATGACTTTTTTCACACCAGCATTGACCAGCGCCAAAGCACAAGGCCCGGTTCGGCCATAATGACTACAAGGCTCTAACGTAACATAACAGGTAGCACCAGAGGCGAGATGTCCGGCCTGACGCAAGGCGAATACCTCGGCATGCGGACCACCGGCCTGACGATGGTAACCCTCACCTACTATTTCACCATCACGCACGATCACAGAGCCGACATTAGGGTTAGGAGCTGTGGTAAAACGGCCTTTTGAGGCAAGTTCGATGGCTCGGGCCATATACTGATGATCGAGTTCAGTAAAACTCACTTAGTTGTCTCCAAGCCGGGCAATTTCTTCTCCAAACTCACGGATATCTTTAAAGGAGCGGTAGACGGATGCAAAACGCACGTACGCTACTTTATCCAGTTTCACCAGCTCATCCATAATCAGTGTTCCCAATAACTGACTTGGTACTTCGCGCTCACCTGTAGCGCGTAATAAACTCTCCACTTTGCTGATCAGGGATTCAATTTGCTCTGTAGGCACAGGACGCTTTTCCAGTGCACGCATCACCCCACTGCGCAGCTTGGCCTCGTTATAAGGCTCGCGGGAACCATCGCGTTTTACGATGCGGGGCATCACCAGTTCGGCAGCTTCAAAGGTGGTAAAACGTTCATGGCAGGCGCCACATTCACGTCGTCTTTTTACCTGGGACCCGTCCGCCACTAAGCGGGAGTCTATAACTTTGGTATCGTCGGCACGACAAAAAGGACAAAACACGGAATTTCTCCGAAAAAAATGGCCGCATTAAGCGGCCATCATAACACTCTATCTTTGTTCAGTCATCGCGGACTATCAGGCATAAACCGGCAGACGGCGACAGACTTCAGACACCTGAGCCCGAACTTTGTCAATCACGCCAGCATCACCACGGCTGTCCAACACATCACAAATCAGGCTTGCCACTAAACGGGCTTCTGCTTCTTTAAAACCACGACGGGTAATAGCAGGAGTACCGATGCGTAAACCGCTGGTGACAAATGGCGAACGTGGGTCATTGGGCACAGAGTTTTTGTTCACTGTGATATGAGCCAGACCTAACCAGGCATCCGCTTCTTTACCTGTGATGTCTTTGTCGATTAAATCCATCAGGAATAAATGGTTTTGCGTACCACCAGACACGATCTTATAACCACGTTTGATCATTTCATCACACATAGCCACAGCGTTCTTCAGCACTTGCTGCTGATAAACTTTAAACTCTGGTTGCAGCGCTTCTTTGAACGCAACGGCTTTAGCAGCGATCACATGCATCAAAGGACCACCCTGACCACCAGGGAAAACCGCAGAGTTCAGTTTCTTTTCGATCTCTTCGTTTTTACGGGCCAGAATCAAACCACCACGGGGACCAGCTAAAGTTTTGTGAGTCGTCGTTGTGACTACATCAGCCACTGGCACCGGGTTTGGATACAAACCAGCGGCCACTAAACCAGCCACGTGCGCCATATCTACCATCAGGTAAGCACCGACTTTATCGGCGATTTCACGGAATTTCTTCCAGTCAATAATGCCTGAATAAGCAGAGAAACCAGCGATAATTAATTTTGGTTTGTGTTCCAAGGCTAAAGCTTCAGCCTGAGCATAATCAATCACACCAGTTTCAGGATGCAGGCCATATTGTACCGCTTTGTATAGCTTGCCTGAGGAGCTGACCGTAGCACCGTGAGTCAAATGACCACCGTGCGCCAGACTCATACCTAAAATGGTATCGCCTGCATTTAATAAAGCTAAGAATACTGCTGAGTTGGCCTGAGAGCCTGAATGCGGTTGCACGTTTGCATAATCGGCGCCAAATAACTCTTTCGCACGGGCGATAGCTAAATCTTCAGCCACGTCCACGTACTCACAACCACCGTAATAACGCTTATGCGGGTAACCTTCAGCATATTTGTTCGTTAACTGAGACCCCTGAGCCTGCAACACGCGTGGGCTGGCATAGTTTTCAGAAGCGATCAGTTCAATGTGATCTTCCTGACGTTGGGTTTCATTGGTAATGGATTGCCATAATTCCGGATCAAAATCGGCAATGTTCATTTCGCGCTTTAACATGCTTGCTCCCAGGGGGCCAAAAGGGCCAGGCTATTTACAAAAAAACTGCGCTGTATTCTACATGGAATCCGCCAAAGATGCAGCTATAAAATAGCCATCTAAACTTCCAAAAACAGATTTCGGATGGGTGGTCGGTGGAGTAATGATATAAGCTGTAAATATAACCAGTGTCTGACTTTACAAAAAACCAAAACTGGTCAATCATGTAACTGTATAAACCAACAGTGCTTTGAAAATGAAAAAAATCATTCATATCGACATGGACTGTTTTTTCGCGGCAGTAGAGATGCGGGACAGGCCAGACTGGCGCACTATTCCGCTGGCAATAGGTGGCAGTCGCACTGAGCGTGGTGTGATCAGCACCTGTAACTACCCCGCGCGTGTTTATGGTGTGCGCTCTGCTATGCCAACAGGACAAGCATTAAAACTTTGCCCTCACTTGCTGTTATTACATGGCAATATGGAAAAATACAAAGCTGCCAGCCTGCAAATTCAGGCTATTTTTCATCGCTACACCGACAAAGTAGAGCCTTTATCCCTGGATGAAGCCTATCTGGATGTCAGCGATAGCAGCTTATTTTCTGGCAGTGCCACTCTCATTGCTGAAGATATTCGTCGGGTCATTTTTGCTGAAACAGGCTTAACAGCCTCGGCTGGCGTCGCGCCGAATAAATTTCTTGCCAAAATCGCCAGTGATGAAAATAAGCCCAATGGCTTATTTGTATTGCCTCCGGAAAAAGTCAGCGACTTTGTCAAATTCCTGCCTTTACATAAAATCCCTGGAGTCGGTAAAAAAACCGCAGAGCGCCTGGCAAATTTAGGCTTTTATACATGTGCTGATATTCAAAATGCGCCCTTGCATACATTGGTGAAGCACTTCGGCAGCTTTGCTGACACTTTGATAGAACGTAGTTTTGGCCGCGATAGCCGTGAGGTGCAGAACGATTATCCGCGTAAATCAGTCGCAGTTGAGCACACTTATACTGAAGATTTACCGGATCTGGATGCAGGCCAACAAAGTTTGTCCGAACTGTTACCTAAACTGCGCCGCCGTATTGAGCGCTGTGAAGCTGCAGCCCATATTCAAAAAATTGGCATTAAATTGAAGTTCGCCGACTTTCAGCAAACTACTGTTGAGAAACAACAACCCGAATTAGATATGGCCAGCTTGAAACAGTTGTTAGAGCAAGCTTGGCATAGAGGTCAGGGTAAAAAAGTGCGGCTGGTTGGTATTCATGTCGGATTAAAAGCCCAGGAAGCTCAGGCTCAGCTGTCATTAGAGCTTTGATAACAACCTGAAACGAAATCTGAAACCAATTACAAGAAACATAGTTCCAGCGTCTCAATCACTGAATTTCAGGCATAAAAAAAGCCAACTTAAAGTTGGCTCTTTTTCAGAAAACTATTAACCGGTAACAGTTACGTTCTCAGCCTGAGGACCTTTTTGACCTTCAGTAACTTCGAAAGTTACGCGTTGACCTTCAACTAAAGTTCTGCGGCCAGTGCCATTGATAGCGCGGAAATGTACGAATACGTCTTTGCCGCCTTCACGCTCGATGAAACCAAAACCTTTATCTTCGTTGAACCACTTAACGGTACCGGAAATTAATTGTGACATAACATTCTCTTACTTTAACTAAATTTGCCAATTGTTTGGCGACTTAAATATTACCGGCCGTGTTCGAGCTAGTACATATTACGACCCCATTATCAGTGAACCCGACAACATGGTCAATAGCTATTACTGATCCGACAGAAAAATAGTTTTTCTGGCTTTGGCCGTTCCAGTTACTCTAAATAATTCTTCAGCCAAAACAATTGCTTGCAATAAAAACTGTCGAACAAATCTACAAAGTAACGACTTGAGTGTAGCACTATTTTCCGAATAAAAAACATACTACTGTAAATTATTTGATCTTTTTCTTTACAGGCGTCATACCATCATCACCGGCCTGATAAAAATTAGGTTTGGCGGCCGGCTTGGCTTTTGGCGTTACATCTGTTGATTTTGCTTTGGCTTTTTTCACCACAGCCTTAGGTTTCTTCACTGCTTTTGCCGGAGCATTCAGGTCTACACCTTTAAATTTAGCCGGCAAAGATTCTACTTTGTGCATAGGCAAAGGACGGCGTAAAAAGCTTTCTATAGCGCAAAAAGCAGCCCAGTCTTTGGGTCCTACAAAAGAAATGGCTATACCTTTCGCTCCAGCTCTGCCGGTGCGGCCTATTCGGTGTACATACTCTTCTGCATGTTTAGGTAAATCAAAATTCACCACATGGCTGACTTGCAGTAAGTCCAGACCACGGGAGGCCACATCTGTAGTGACCAGCACCTGATGTTTATTGGCAGCAAAGCCCTGCATCACTGTATTGCGCTGCCCCTGAGTAAGCTTGCCACTTAAACCTACAGCCGGATAACCTAAAGAGTCACATAGTTTGGCCAGACGATCTGTATCTTCACGGGTTGCAGTAAAAATGATCAGCTGACCTATTTGTTCCTGTTTCAACAAATAAGCCAATAACGCTTCTTTATGAGACAAGTGATCAGCAAAATAACAGCGCTGCTCTATATCTTCATGCTGCTGATATGAAGCGCCGACAGAAACCCGATGAGGTGACTTTAACAAGGACATCGCCAGCTCATTCACTTCGGCATGATCCAAAGTAGCAGAGAACATCAGCGTCTGACGTAAACGGTGATCGGCAGCTTTGTTGATTTCATTGAGCTGCGGCATAAAACCTAAATCCAGCATCCGGTCAGCTTCATCTAAAATCAGCATTTCCAGGCCCTGAATAAAAAAGCTTTTGTGCTGCAAGTGATCAACAAAACGGCCCGGCGTAGCCACTATGATGCTTGGCTGACGTTTCAGGATTTTCTCCTGATCGTTAAAGTTTTCACCACCTACAATCAAAGCGCTGGTTAGAGGCGTATTGGCAACAAATAAACGCAGCTTGGCATAGACCTGATGCGCCAGCTCACGGGTTGGCACCAGAATCAAAGCCCGGGCATCTTGTTTCGATAAAGGTCTGCTGCGCAGCAGGCGCTGCATCATCGGCAGCAAATACGCCAGAGTTTTTCCTGAACCGGTTTGCGAAGAAACCATCAAGTCTTTGCCTGTCATAGCGGCAGGCACAGCCTCCTGCTGAATTGGCGTTGGTTTCGCAAAGCCAAGGTGCTGGATAGAACGGACTAAACGAGGGTCTAACGCAAGATCGTGAAATAACAAGATAAGGTCCCGAACAAATTCGATAAAAGTGCCTTATCATAACGCATTTTTAGCATGCGCTGTTAGTCTGGCCTTCCGCTCTTTGCAGCGCCGCTTTAACATGAAACAATAACGCGCTAAAAGCGACAGGACATTTTTATGAGTAAATCACTGCAAGAACAGTTGCTCAAAGCAGGCCTTGGCAACGAGAAAAAATTAAAAGCGATAAAAAAAGAGAAGCACAAAGAGCGGGTGCAGGCGGGCAAACACGGCACCGTGGTGAATGAAGCTTCGGTGCTTGCCGAACAAACCAGACAACAGCAATTGCAGCGCGATCAGGAGTTAAACCGTCAGCGTAAAGCCGAACAGGATAAAAAAGCTCTGGCGGCTCAGGTCAAACAATTGATAGAGCTCAATACTATTGCACATCAAGGTGAAACCGCCTTTAACTTCACCGACGGTAGTCTGGTGAAACGTTTATACGTCAGCAACCGTATCCATGCCGAATTAACCAAAGGTCAGGCCGCTATCGCCAAACTGGCTGAGCAGTATTATGTGATCCCGGTCAAAGTGGCAGAAAAAATCCAGCAACGTTTAGCAGAAACCATCATAGTGCTGCATAACACAGGGCAAAGTGCCGAAGTGCAGGCGGAGGATGATCCTTACGCGGCTTATCAAATTCCGGATGATTTGATGTGGTAACTTTAGCTCAGGTTAAACCCGGCCTTGAACTTGATTTGGACGAGCTGGAGCTCAGCTATATTCGGGCTCAGGGCAGTGGTGGCCAGCATGTCAATAAAGTATCGACCGCAGTACAACTGCGTTTTGATATAGGGCGCAGCAGTTTACCCGACGAATTTAAGCAAAAACTACTGCAGTATCCGGACGATCGGATCAGCAAAAGTGGCGTGATTGTGATAAAAGCTCAGGCTCACCGTAGCCAGGAGATGAATAAAGAGGATGCAGTAGCAAAATTACTGCAACTGTTACAATCCGCCAGTTT
Organism: Rheinheimera mesophila; assembly: GCF_000986865.1. Lineage (GTDB taxonomy): Bacteria > Pseudomonadota > Gammaproteobacteria > Enterobacterales > Alteromonadaceae > Pararheinheimera > Pararheinheimera mesophila. Next base: position 178,049 of record NZ_LAVS01000086.1, on the reverse strand, counting down.
TGAAGCGAAAACCAGACGCGCCACTAAGCCCACTTTTGGTGCCCGCATGGACAGGCTGAAACAGAAAACGCAGCATAAAGAACGCAAAAAATTGCGCGGAAAAGTAGGCGCTTATGATTAATCAGAGGTTTTTGGTAGTGTTCCGTATCTTGTGTGTTTTTTCGTTCGTCTTACTCAGTCATGCTGTATCCGCTGACGGGGTCTGGAAAGTCAGCAAAGGCCCTGAGTATTTTTATCTGGCGGGCTCGATTCATTTGCTCAGTGTTGACGATTATCCTCTACCACCTGAATACCTGACAGCGCTGAAAAACAGTGACACTCTGCTGCTGGAAACCGACTTGGAGCAACTCTCAAGCCCACTGGGTATCAAGCAGATGATCAGGCTAAACTCCTACCCTTCAGGTGAGAATCTGTTGCAACAGTTATCTGAACCCTTAGCCAAACAACTGGCCGACTATTGCAAAAAGAATAATATTCCGCTTGAGCAGATCACACGTTTTAAACCCGCTTTTGCCGCAGTGATGCTGACGACCACTCAGCTTCGGGCTCAAGGGGCTACAGCTCCCGGAGTAGATGCCTACTTGCAAGAGGAAGCGAAAAAAGCGGGGAAAAAAGTAACGGGGCTTGAAACTATGCAACAGCATCTGGCTGTGCTGACCGAACTGAATAACAGCGGTGCTGAAACCTTGATTAAAAGTACCATGGAAGATTTAACTGACAGCAGCGAAGACTTTGATGCAATGCGAAAAGCTTGGCGCAGTGGTGATTTGCAACAACTTGAGCATTTATATTTGGATGATTTAAAGAGTTATCCAGCCATCTACCAAAGCTTGATTGTGAAAAGAAACAATGCCTGGGTTAAACAATTGCTGCAGGCTCGTTATCAGACCCCGGTCTTTGTTGTGGTAGGCGCCTTGCATTTGGCAGGCAACGATGGCTTGATTAAGCAACTTGCACAACAGGGATATCAAATCACAAAAGTACAAGGCAGCTTATGAAACATCCGCCTTATCAGCTCAGTCCGGTTACTCCTGAACAATCAGCTTATCTGCATAATTGGTTTGATTCACAACAAGATTTGGATCAGTGGGGCGGTGAAGGTTTTGTGTTTCCGATTCGTGCTTTGCAGTTTTTGCAGCAATTGTATTTACCCGGGACTCAAAGTTATTGGTTGTATCAACACAGACAACGTGTTGCCTTTGGTCAGCTTTGCGACCGTTTTGACTGCAATCATCTGGCCCGTTTACTGGTGCATCCGGACCATAGAGGCCAGGGCCATAGTAAAACCTTAATCAAAGGACTGATTGCACAAGGTTTGCAGCAGCAACCTCAACGGGACTTTTCGTTGTTTGTTTATCGTAAAAACCATATCGCAGTGCAGTGTTACCAACAATTAGGTTTTGTCGAAGCCGAACAACCTGGCGTGGCCGATCCCTTGCTGTTTTTTATGAAATTAAGCCGTAAAGTGGCAAAACAATTGTTGAAGGACCATCAAGATGCCAATCTGGGTTGATGCAGACTCCTGCCCCAAAGTATTAAAAGAGATACTGTTTAAAGCCGCAGAGCGAAAACAAATGCTTTTGTATCTGGTGGCCAATCACAGCTTACCGATCCCCCGCAGCTCTTATATCAAAGCTGTGCAGGTAGAACATGGTTTTGATGTGGCAGACCGCTATATTGAACAGCGGATAAGCGACGGTGATTTATTGATCAGCAACGATATTCCGCTAGCCGCCGCCGTTGTCGCCAAAGGAGCGCTTTGCATCACCAGCAAAGGCCGATTACTGACACCAGATAATATCAGTGACCGACTGACGATGCGAAATTTACAGGAAGAGCTGCGCAGCAGTGGTGTGCAACTGTCTGGCCCTGCGCCTCTGGGTCCGCAGGACAAGCAACAGTTTGCCAATCAGTTGGATCAGTGGCTGCAAAAGCAGACCAAAACCAGTTAATCGTGATAGAGCCCCTGCCGGGCGCTGATGCCTTTGACGGAGGTTTGAAAAGCCGGAGTGCGTTGCCATTTCGGCCGGATGGGCGTCAAAGGCAATAGCCTTTTACGGGCAACCAGCAAATACGAAGCGCCAAAATAGCCCAGATAAGTTTCACACCACTGCTGCCACCTGCTCTCCGGTTTATGTTTGCCAAGTAAACTGGACCAGAAAAAACGTTGCTCATACATCACTTCAAAGCCTAATAAATGCAGCCAGTCTTTAACCCGGGATGGGGTAAAAAACCGGCCAGCCCAAGGCAATTGTTGTTTTACACCAGGCCAGAGTTTCATCAGTCCGGCGCTGCTTAACGGATTGTAACCGCTCAATAGCAGGTAACCATCCGGCATCAGGACACGATGAGCTTCCCGGACTATGTGGTGTGGGTCTGGGTAAAACTCCAGACAATGTGACAACAAGACAGCATCTATCGACTGCTCCAGAAAAGGCAATGCATCGGGCTCTGCGACCACTGAGGCCTGTTCAGCCTGTTCTGTTAAGTGGATCTGATGTTTGATAGTGCAGGCTGATGTATCTAAAGCGCAGCTTAAACTGCCCACTTTCAAAAGATGGTAGCCGAATATTTTCGGCCACCACTGATTCAATTGTCTTTCTATGGCGTTGGCCATGAGCTCCCCTTGCGGCAATTGCTGCCACTGTCTGGGGACTACTGTACTGTGGTAACTTAACGCAGGTTTCATCCGGTACACTACACCCTTATCAGAACATCAGCCATGGATAGTTAGTATGCAAGATATCATCGCCATAGCGGCTTTTAAGGATAACTATATTTGGTGCTTGCGCCAAGCGAAGTTGGCCCTGGTGGTCGATCCGGGCGACGCCTTGGCAGTGCAACAGTATTTGCAACAGCAGCAGTTGCAGCTTGCAGTGATCCTGATCACGCATCACCATCCGGATCATACGGGCGGCATTCTGGAACTGAAACAACTCTGGCCTGAGGCGGTGGTCTATGCCCCGGCAGCGGAGCAACATAAAATTCCTTATGCCGATCAATGGTTGGAGGAAAATCAACAGCTTGAACTGACTGATTTCAATTTAACCTTTAACGTGATGCAACTTCCTGGACACACCCTGGGTCATATTGCCTACTATTCAGCGCCCGTTCTGTTTAGTGGTGATACGTTATTTAACGCAGGTTGTGGTCGTTTGTTTGAAGGCACTGCGGAGCAAATGTGGCAAAGTTTGTCACGTATTTTGGCCTTGCCCGACCAAACGTTAATTTACGCCACACACGAATACACCCTGGCCAATCTGGAGTTCGCCCTGTGGGCAGATCCGGATAACAAAACATTGGTCAGCTACAAACACTGGTGTCAACAGCAACGAGCAAAGCAGCAACCTACGCTGCCAACGCCCCTTGCTGTGCAACGACAAATCAACCCCTTTTTAAGGGCTGAAGATATCGATTTGCAACACCGCTGGCAACAACATAATGCCGTGGATCTATTCACTGCATTACGATCCGCCAAAGATCGATTTTGATCCCTAACCTTGCTTTTGAAGGCTGAGCAGGTAACATAAGGCGGATTTTTTATTTTGGGAAAAGCGAATGCTGAAAAAATTATCTGTCGCGGTAGCGGCTGCACTGCTGGCCAGTTGTGCCGTTCCAACCCAACAGGATAAAACAGCAGACTCTGCTGACGGGCACTATGAGAGCTCGGATGCTCCTATTCAGGATAAAGCGGCTTCGGCTCAGCAAGTCGCCAATGCCTTGTTGAAACACAACTCGCCGCTCCAACCCGACGCTAAGTTAGCTCAGTACGACAACTTATGGCAGCGTATCGCGGATCAAATGACGTTGACAGTGCCAGATAATGACGATATCGAAACGCAAAAGCGATTTTTTATCCGTAACCAAAAGCTGCTGAAAACAGCCTCTGATAACGCTGCACCTTTTTTGTATCACATTGTCACCGAACTAGAACGGCGCAATATGCCGCTTGAGCTTGCCCTGCTGCCTATAGTGGAAAGCACCTATAATCCCAAAGCAGGCTCCTTTTCTGGTGTATTGGGGATTTGGCAATTCAGTTCGGGGACTGGACGTAACTTTGGGTTAAAGCAAAATGCCTGGTATGACGGCCGTCGGGACGTGATTGAATCCAGCCGCGCTGCGATGGATTATCTACAGTATCTGTATAGCAATGTTGAACAGGATTGGCTCAGTGCAGTCGCCGCTTTTAATGCCGGAGAAGGCAGAGTATTTAAGGCGATTGAGCGCAATAAATACCGCGGAAAACCGACAGATTTCTGGTCGCTGAATCTGCCGAAGCAAAACAGCATTTATATCCCCAAATTACTGGCGATAGCGGAGCTGCTGAAAAATGCGGAGAAATACGCTATCCCAATGCCTATGCTTGCTAACCAACCCCAAACTAAAGTGATCTCAATTAACCGGGGGCTGGATTTAAACAAAGCAGCAGAGCTGTTGGATATCAGTGTGGCCGAAATCAGGCGCCTGAACCCTGGCTTTAAAAGTACCACAGTGCCAAGCGCCAGTTATCAGTTAGTCGTACCTGTCAGCAGTCCAGATACTATTGGTCAGCAACTGGCAGCTTTACCTCAAGTCAAGGTCGCACCTGTGGCTTCATCTGGCCGCTACAAGGTCAAATCAGGCGATAGCTTAAGTAAAATTGCCGCGGCTCACAAAACCTCAGTTAAAGCCATACAGCAGGCCAATCAGTTAACCAATAGCCAGTTGAAGATAGGCCAGCAACTGATTATTCCCGGTCAGACAGCTATGGAACAGACCACAGCCAAAGCTCGCTTTGGTAAAACGTCCACCAGCCGCTCTGCGGCTCAAACCTATACAGTGAAAAGTGGCGATAACTTATGGGAAATTGGTCAAAAACTGAAAGTCAGTACGGAACAACTGACAAAATGGAATAAACTCACCGCCAAAACTCAACTCAAGCCAGGTCAAACATTAACTTACTACACCAAGTCAGGACAACAATCGACTACTAACGGCAAAAGTATGACCTATAAAGTCAAAGCAGGTGACTCTTTAGCCAGCATAGCCCAGCGATTTAAAGTAAAGGTTGCTGATATTGTGAAATGGAATAATATTAAAGCAAATAAGTACTTACAGCCCGGACAAGAACTCACCTTATATCTGGCGAGCTGAAGGCAGACGTGGTGAATAGAGGTTGAGGTGTTGTATGGTTAAAATGAGCTTGTTGTTACTCTTTTTGCTATGGCTGCCCAAGTCATGGGGCTACTTCACTGTGCCAGGTCATGGCCAGTTGGTGCTATTGGATGGGTCCAGACAAAGCTTACAGTTTGGTTTTGCTTTTACCCAGAAAAACGGCACTGACGTATTTCAGGCCGGAATACAGCAAGTCGAAGTGGCTGAATTACCAGACAAATACACTCTGGCCCTGGTGTTGCATCAGGATGAACAAATTTGGGTAACAGACTGGATCAATCAACCTTTACAGGGGTTTGAATGGACGCTGGGTAAACACAGTTTTAAGCTCAGTAAAAACACGGATCCGAAATACCAAGACAAAGCACGCGGCGGTTATGTCTTGATGTTTGACAAGACGCCCTACTTTTTTCATAAGAACATGGCACAAATTAAGTTTCACTTTACCAGAGATGGTGTCAGCGAAGTGCGTATCGAGGGTATGTTCACTCCGGGTCGTTAACAGTCCGCTGGCTAAGATTGATCCTCTTTTTGCAACTGCAACCGCGGAATAATGCCCCACAACAGACAGAGCGTGGGGGCCATCCAGTGAAACCACCAATGCCAATCCATAGTGCGGCCCTGGGTCAGCAGGTAGAAACTCAGTAACACTTGTGTCAACAAGCCCAGAGTTCCCATGTAAAACAAAACCGCATTCACAGGTTTTTTTGGCAATTTCATCATGCTGCTCTCTCCTACCACTGCACCAAAAGCAGAGTAACAAAAGCAACAAAACTATGCGACTTAAACCGCATCGGATTGCTGTTCAGGAGCCGCCTTTTGAAAAGCCTCTAGTTGATTACAACGCTGATAAATAGCGCTGATCAGTGGATAATCCGTCATCTCCAGTTGAAAACGTAAGGCGTTGTACACTTGTGGTACCAAACACAGATCAGCCACTGTCACTGTATCCCCAAAACAATAACGCCCTGCAGTACACTGCAGACGTTTCTCAAGCGCTGTGAAACCTATCGCCAGCCAGTGTTTTATCCACTGCATTTTTTCTGCTTCTGATAAAGCCAAAGGTCCGGTCAGATACTGCAGCACCCTCAAGTTGTTCAAAGGATGGATATCACAGGCGATATCCAGCGCAAAGGCCATCACTGCCGCTTTTTGTGCTGGATCTGCAGGGTATAAAGCAACGTGCGGGTAGCTATCCTCAAGATACTGAATAATGGCCAACGACTGATTCAGGCTCAGCTCACCATCTTCCAGGGTAGGCACCAGCTCCGCTGGATTTAATAGTTTATACCCGGCACTGTGCTGCTCGCCGCCATTATTGATCAGATGCACAGGACAATGTTCAACTTGCAGACCTTTTAAATTTAACGCAATACGCACTCTGTAGGCGGCGCTGGAGCGCCAGTAACCATGTAATTTCATTCTGTAATATCCCTGTGAGGCAGATACAAAAAAGCCAGTCGTCTCACACTCGTCAAACGACTGGCCTTATCACTCTAACCAAATTAAGCGCCGTATTTCACTACCTTTTGCTCTATAGCACCAAAGATGGAGTGGCCCGCTTTATCCAGCATTTCAATCCGAATGCTGTCACCAAACTTCATAAAGGATGTTTTAGGTGCGCCATCCCGGATGGTTTCAATCATCCGGATTTCAGCGATACAACTGTAGCCCAAACCGCCTTCATCAATGGACGTGCCGTAGTCTGTGCCTTGTTTGTTGGACACAGTGCCGGAACCAATCACAGCACCGGCACCTAAATTGCGGGTTTTTGCGGCATGAGCCACCAGTTGACCAAAATCAAAGGTCATATCCACCCCAGCGTTTGGTTTGCCAAACAGCTTACCGTTCAAATGCGACACTAATGGCAAGTGTAACTTGGCATCCTGCCAGTCAGCGCCTAATTCATCCGGTGTTACCGCGACTGGGCTAAACGCAGAGGCTGGTTTGGATTGAAAGAAACCAAAGCCCTTTGCCAGTTCATTCGGGATTAACCCCCGTAACGATACGTCGTTGACCAGCATCACCAGACGGATTTTATGCCGGGCTTCTTCAGCACTGATGGCCATAGGCACATCGTCGGTGATCACAGCCACTTCAGCTTCAAAATCAATACCATAGTCTTCGCTGACCACTTCAATTGCATCGCGTGGACCAATAAAGTCGTCTGAGCCGCCCTGATACATTAAAGGATCAGTCCAAAAGCTTGGTGGCATTTCTGAGTTACGGGCACGGCGTACTAACTCGACATGATTGACATAAGCGCTGCCGTCTGCCCACTGATAAGCGCGCGGCAAAGGCGATTCGCACTGTGCCTGATCAAAAACCTGTTCGCCTTGCACTGAGCCAGTGTTCAGTGCCTGATAGACTTCAGCTAACTGCGGAGCTGTTACAGACCACTGATCCAAGGCCTGCTGCAGCGTAGCGGCAATATGCGATACAGCGACGCAACGGCACAAATCACGACTGACCACCACGAGCTGGCCATCACGCTGGCCGTTTTTTAAACTTGCTAACTTCATTTTTAATCCTTACACAGCAGCCGGTTTGACTTTCCAGCTATTCACATAGTCCGGGTTTTCCGTGGCTAAAGCCGCGTCGCCGACAGAAAGCGCATCGCGGGTATCCAGCATCACAGCTACTTCGTCGGTGAATTTCTTTTTATACTCACGACCTGCCGCAAAGGCTTTTGGATGCGGTCCATGAGTAAACCCTGCCGGATGGAAAGTCACCATGCCACGTTCAATATTGTCGCGGCTGAAAAAATCCCCTGCATGGTAAAACAGCACTTCGTCGTAGTCGTCATTGTTGTGGTAAAACGGCACTTTTAATGCGCCCGGATCGCTTTCGATAGGACGAGGCACAAAAGTACAGACCACAAAACGTTGTGCGACAAAAGTGGTGTGCGCCGATGGTGGTAAGTGGTATCTGTGGCTCATTAAAGGCCGGATATCACGCCAGTTGATCCGCATCACCGCCAAATCACCGTGCCAGCCAATGGCGTCCAGTGGATTATAGGGATAAGTAATAACCGAGACCTCACCGTGACGTTTCACCTGCACCTTACTTTGCTGCTCGCTGTACTGCGCTTTGAAGGCCTCATCTATTTTTGGCGTGTCGATCATGGCCGCATCAAAAATCGCATGATTGCCGACCAAACCTTTTTCCGGTAGCTGGAAAGAATCATTGGTCGCTTCAATCATCAGCAAAAATAGCGGCTCCGTGACTTCTAACCGCCACATAGTCGAACGTGGGATCACCACATAATCGCCATCTCGCAAGGTTAAATGACCATAGTCACAAAACAGCTCTGCCGCCCCCTCGTGGACAAACAGTAGCTCATCACCGTCGGCATTCCGCACCAGATAATCCATCGACTCTGTTAAACGCCAGGTGCGCATTTTACAGTGTGCATTGTGCAATAAAGTCGGCACTTGCCATGGCGACACGTTTTGATTACCCGCTATGTTGTTAAAGTTGTACAAACGTGGTTTTAACGGCCCTTCCCAGTCACTCCAGCCGGTTGGCGCATGGGTGTGATGGAAATGGGTTGCCGGGCCGAAAAAGCCACTGCGACCGACTTCACGCTCATAGATGGCTCTGTCCGGAAAATCAGCATGAGCCTGACGGGAAATCTCGCCTTCTTTTAGCGGAAAAGACGCCCATTTACGCATAGTTAAATCACTCCACGGCGGATTTGATCTTCTTCAATGGATTCAAACAAAGCTTTAAAGTTGCCTTCGCCAAAACCTTCATTGCCTTTACGTTGAATGATTTCAAAGAATACAGGGCCGATCACAGTTTGGGTAAAAATCTGCAATAAAATACCGTCTTTCATTGGCGCACCGTCGATCAGAATACGCAACTGCTTTAACTGTTCCAGATCTTCAGTATGGCCTTCCACCCGGGCGTTCACACGCTCGTAATAGGTATCAGGGGTTGGCATAAAGTCCATACCCCGCTGGCGTAAAGTGCGCACTGTCTCGTAAATATTATCTGTGGTCAGCGCTATATGCTGGATGCCTTCACCTTTGTATTCACGGATAAATTCTTCAATCTGAGACTTATCATCTGAAGATTCGTTGATTGGAATGCGGATTTTGCCACACGGCGCTGTCATCGCCTTCGACACCAAGCCTGTTAGCTTGCCTTCAATGTCAAAATAACGGATTTCGCGGAAATTGCCGATGCGCTCATAAAAACCAGCCCAAACCGCCATATTGCCGCGACGTACGTTATGGGTCAGGTGATCGATGACTTCTAAACCCACCTGATTTTTTGCCATTTCGGACTGCCAGTTATCATGGAACTTAAAATCAACATCGTAGACAGAATTCTGGCCATAACGGTCAACAAAATACAGCAGGCTGCTGCCGATACCATAGACTGCAGGGATATTCAGTTCCATAGGGCCGACCTGATTCTGATACGGCTTAGCGCCGTTCGCCACTGCGTGTTTTAAAGCCTCTGCGGCGTCTTTGACCCGGAAAGCCATAGCGCAAACGCTTGGACCATGTTCAGCAGCAAATTGCTCCGCCTGGGAATTTGGCTGACCGTTCACAATAAAATTCACATCACCTTGTTTGTATAACCAGGCTTCTTTTGAGCGGTGTTTGGCCACTTCAGTAAAACCTAACGACTTAAATAGCTGCTTCAGATCTGCAATACCCTGCGCTGTGGCGGCAGTGTATTCAACAAACTCAAAACCGTCGGTACCCAAAGGGTTAATAGGGTCAAACATAAAAGTCTCCAGACAAAATTAGGCACATTTGTGCTTATCTTGCGCTTGCCGGAAAAAAAAGAAAGAGCGGCCCGAAGGATGACTAAACCGCTTAAAAAGGCCTGTTTTGTACATAAAACCTGACAAAAACATCATTTCGCTTAAATATGAAGCAAAAAGGCCCTAAAACGAGCTTTAGGGCCTTTTATTTGTAGAGCAAATCACACAATACGTATTTAAATTTTTACGCTCTTGCGGTTAATACCATATTCACGCAATTTATTCGCAACAGCGGTATGACTTAACCCCAGTTTTTTCGCCAATTGACGTGAGCTTGGATAAGCCGGATAAAGTTTTCTGAGCAAATCAGCTTCAAAATTTCGCACCGCTTCATCCAGGGTGCCGTCAAAGTCTTTTTCCAGATAACCAAAGTCGCTGGTGTAACTGGGGAGCTGCATATGCTCTTTATCCAGCTCGTACCCTTCAAGTAAAGTCACAGCGCGGTATAAAGCATTTTCTAACTGACGCACATTGCCAGGCCAGGGGTAGTGCTGCAGAAAATTGGCACAGGAGTCGGTCAGTTTTGGCGCTTTGCGACCCAAACGGGCGGCAAAACGGGCAATAAAAAACTCAGCAAGAGGAACCACGTCCTGTTTACGTTCACGTAGCGGCGGCAACGTCAGGGTCAGCACGTTCAGGCGATAGAATAAATCTTCGCGGAATTTACCTTCCTGCACCATGGCAGGTAAGTCTTTTTGTGTGGTGCAAATCACCCGCACATCGACTTTGACTTCATTTTCATCCCCCACCCGACGGAAACTGCCATCCTGCAAAAAACGGATCAGCTTGGTTTGCAGCTCACGCGACATCTCGCCGACTTCGTCAAGGAACACAGTGCCTTTGTTGGCCTGCTCAAAAATACCTTTTTTCGCCTCACTGGCGCCGGGAAAGGCGTTAGGGCCATGACCAAAAAGCTCTGACTCAGCGACTAAATCCGGCATGGCCGCGACGTTGACCGCTAAAAAAGGTTTACCTGTTCTACTACTGGCCGCATGGCAGGCGCGAGCCAGTACTTCTTTGCCCGTGCCAGTCTCACCCATGATCAGAATGGGGGCGTCTAACTGAGCCATTTTTTTCGCTTCACGCACCACTTTACGCATTAAATTGCTATGGGCATGCAGGTTGTTAAAACTTTCCTGATCGCCTTTTTTGAACACCACCATCTGCTCGCCTAAGCGGCTTTCAGATTTCAGGTTCAGTACAGCACCAGCCAGAATATCTTTGCCAGAATCATCCGGTACCAGCACGGGCAATAAATCAGCAATAAAACGTTTATTTTGAATTTCTACCTTGCGGGTTTGTGCCAGTACATCCTCACTCTCCAGCCAGCGGCTTAAATTAAAACCTTTGACCATAGCGGTGAGCGACTGACCTTCAATGGCACTGCGCTCCATTGACAGGGCCTCCAGCGCAGCTTCATTGATAATGGTGACATTAGCACGGGTGTCAACGGCGATGATGCCATCAGGCAAAGTGCGCAATAAGGTACACAATTCGTTGTGTTCACGCTCAGACGGCATAAAAGCTGTGGTTTTGACGTCGTCTACACCAGGAATACGGCGGATTTTCGCCATCAGCTCCTGAAACTTTTCAAATTCAACAGTCGGAAAAGACACAAAAATCCGGCCGAGAGTCGGATCAACCTCAATACCACGCAAATCCAACTGATAACCCACCAGGATATTCAGCACTTCCTGAGTGATCCCCAGTCGGTCCTGGCAATGAATTTCTAACCTCATGATACAAAACCACCTCATGCTTCTGCTTAGGTTTAATCATACGGTAAAGAGGCTCGGGCAGACCAGTATTATTTGTAAAGAAATATGCACAACCCCTTCGTACTTGAAGCCGCAGCGGCGTTGTCTGCGCTCTATCGCCCCAATAGGTTGAACACATCACTTTTAGCGTGACTTGCGCATTCTCGCTTCAATCCAATTACACATAGGACAACTATGTTCATGGGGACTCTTTCACTTGTCGCCTTGCTGCAACATCAATTACTTTGGGGTATGGGGGTATAACGGGTATAGAGGGAGTAAGGACCAACAAAGAAAAGGCCTGCAGAGGCAGGCCATCAAGGTCGGTGTTAAGACGCTAACAATGCATCTGTTTTAGCAGCGCAGATAAAGTCGTTTTTATGCAAGCCTTTAATCGAGTGCGACCACCAGGTGACTGTTAACTTGCCCCATTCCAGCAACAAGGCTGGGTGGTGACCTTCGTCTTCCGCTAACTGCGCCACTTTCTGATGAAAGGCCCAGGCCAGCTTAAAATTCTTAAACTTGAACTCGCGTTCCAATTGCAAAATACCGTCGCGCACGACTGGCGTCCAGTCTGGGATCTGATGCATCAACTGAGCTAATTCGTCATCCGATACCCTCGGAGCATCAGCACGACAGGCTTCACATTTGGCTTGTTTTAATTCAGACATTTTTTAATTCTCTGTGATGGGCCGCTGTTAGCTGGCCTTTTTTTCTTTAGGCGGAAATTTAGGAGCATGTAAGCCCAGGGCTTTGGCTTGTTGAACCATCGCCATCAAATCCAGTTGTGACACATCAAACAAATCATTGATGGAGTTAATCATAAAATACACGGGCTGCATAATATCGATGCGATAAGGGGTACGCAGTACATCGACGACATCAAAAGCTTTGCGCTCTGGAATATCAGAGCCTATAGCGTATTGTGTTTCACCGGGCGAGGATAAAATACCGCCGCCGTAGATGCGCAAGCCGTCCTTGGTAGTTAACAAACCAAACTCGATAGTAAACCAGTACAGACGTGCCAGATATACCCTGTCTTCTTTGCTCGCTGCTAAGCCCAATTTGCCGTAGGTATGGGTAAATTCAGCAAAAGCCGGGTGGGTTAGCATGGCGCAGTGACCAAAAATTTCATGGAAAACATCGGGTTCCTGCAGATAATCAAACTCTTCTCTGCAGCGAATAAAGGTTGCAACAGGGAACTCTTTGTTGGCTAACAGTTGGAAAAAGCGATCGAAGCTGATCAGTGCAGGTACTTCGGTCACTTTCCAGCCAGTCGCAGGCTGCAGCACCGCATTAATCTCAGAGAGCTGCGGAATACGATCCAATGGCAAGTTGAGTTTTTTCAGTCCATCCAGGTATTCATCACAGGCTTTGCCCTCAATGCAGGATAGCTGACGCTGCATTAACTCAGACCAGATTTGATTCTCTTCTGCCGACCAGTGAATAAAGCCATGTTCATCCGACTGGTGCGACACATATTGACTTGATTTGCTCATAGCACCCTGTTGTTTCGATCTCATCACGGTTGGATCAACCTTTTAGTTGCGGCCGATACTAGAGGATTGGACAACGACTGTTAACCCATGGTCGAGTTGACGTGAACGTCAACTCTGCTATTTTTGTAAAGCAATGGTTACAACGACAAGGGGCTCCTCTGCTGCTTTTGCTGCATCAGACTCAGCGCCTGCGTCAGGTCTGCAATCAGATCCTCGACATGCTCAAGCCCCACCGAAATACGGATTAAACCATCGCTGATACCAGCCATCTGTCGCTCTTCAGCGCTGTAGGGGCTGTGCGTCATAGAAGCCGGATGCTGAATCAGCGACTCCGCATCACCAAGACTCACCGCCAGACTAAACAACTTACATTGATTAATAAAATAACGACCATCATCCAGACTACCCTTGAGCTCAAACGCCAGCACACCGCCTGCTGCTTTCATTTGTTTGCCAATAAATTTATAGCCAGGATGCGACTTTAGCCCAGGGTAATAGACCTGTCCTACCGCCGGATGAGCTTCGAGGAATTCCGCTACTTTTTGCGCATTCTGACAATGCCTCTCCATCCGCACCGACAAGGTTTTTAAGCCTCGGATAATCAGCCAGGCATCATGCGGGCTAATGGTGGCCCCCATATCTTTGAGGGTCGTCAGCTTAATCTGGGTAATGTGCTCAGTGCTGCCGACAATAATGCCAGCCACTACATCGCCATGGCCGTTCAGGTATTTGGTTGCGCTATGCAAAATCAGGTCGATGCCGTAGTCGGCTGGTTTTTGCAGTAAAGGCGTCAGGAAGGTATTGTCGATCACCGAAACCAAGCGGTGCTGCTTAGCAAAGCGCCCGATAAAGTCTAAATCCAGCACAGTCAACGTCGGGTTGATGGGCGTTTCGGCAAAGATCATTTTGGTGTTAGCTTGAAGCGCTTGTTTGATCGCCTCATGGTCTGTCATATCAACAAAACTGACCTCGATGCCGTAGCGGGCAAACTGATGATTAAACAGTGCAAAGCTGCAGCCATAAATAGCTTTACTGGCGATCAAATGATCGCCTTGTTGTAAAAAAGCCATGGTGGCAGCAGCAACAGCGCCCATGCCAGTGGCTGTCGCCGCGGCATCCTCCATGCCTTCTAATGCTGCAACTTTCAGCTCCAGCTCTCGTGTGGTGGGATTGCCTAAACGGGTGTAAATGTAACCCGGCTCTTCACCAGCAAAACGCGCTGCGCCTTGTTCGGCGCTGTCAAAAACAAAAGTAGAGGTCTGGTACAAAGGCGTCGCTAAAGCGCCGTGGGGGTTTAAACCGGTTTTTCCGGCGTGGATACATACTGTATCCGGATGACTGTACTGCTTACTCATAAAACACCTGTTGCTGGATACCCTTCGTACTTGAAGCTGCAGCGTTGTTGACCGCACTCCTCGCCCCATTCACATAGCACAACTATGCTTATGGGGTCTCGCTCGCTTGTCGCCTGGTTGCAACACCAATTACTTTGGGTATGTATTTACTTGTTATGCGTTTTTTTATTTTATCTAAACAAAAGGTTATATCAGCGACAAGGCATATAGACATCTGACGGTCTGTGGCAGCACCGTCAGTTGCAGTAGAAATAACAGGAGATGTAGCGTTAAGTTGACAACGATTCGGCCTTGCCGAGTAAACGGCGCACTAAGGCTTTGCTTAAATCCAGCAGGCTCAGCTTTTGATGTTGCGCTAAAGGCAAAGGCCGTAATAGCTGCTGCGCGGCTAAACCTAAACGAGCCACCAGCATACCCGCTATTAAGCCCTGCCCTGCCCGCATCGATAATTTGCCGGTCAGTTCAGCGCCCAGCATATCAGAGCCCAGGTCCAGCGCCAGCTCTGAACTTCCCGCCCATAACAAGGCCGCAAATAGCCTTTTGATTAACAGCAGACTGCGCAGTTGCCCTAAAGAGGCACCATAAGTTTCAGCCATTTGCCGCAATAATTTGCTGGTGCGCCACAGCACCAAAAGCATGTCAGCCAGAGCAAAAGGACTGATAGCCACGGCCATAGCAGCATCAGCAGAGGCTTGATGAATTTGCTGACGTACTTTTGCATCCGCCTTGTTCAGTACAGTCAGTTCAAACAAATCCAACAGCTCCTGATCGCTGTGCTCTGGCTTTTTTTGTACTTTCCAATCTGCCACATCCTGTTTGGTTGATTCAGGTAATACAGCGGCAATATCCAGACAAAGTTGTTCGGCTTCACCGTATTGAATACTGGCATGAATACGCTGATGCGCCTGCTGCCAACTGCGGGTTTTGGCAAGTCGTCGCCACAAACGCCATTCACGCACCACCAGCAGACCGCCGAAGATGAGTAAAGCCGCACAGAACAGGGCGTTCAGCACAGTACTGATCCCCGGAGCGGTAAAAGCCTGCCCGATAGTGGTTACAGCGCTGTACAAAGCCACAGCCACTAATAACACCACACTACACAGCCCAGCCCAGACGAACGCAGATAGACGCCCTGATTTTGCCGGTGCAGGCTCAGCTTGGGGTTCAACCGAAAAATCTGCCGGGTCAAACTGCACAGCCTTCGTCATCGGCAGCCCTGAGTCCTGCTCAGAGCCGATAAAATCAGCGTCCTTAAAGCGTTTGGCTTGTTTTAGATCAGTCATGTCAATTTATCTCCTAGCAGGTACTCCAGCAGGTGATCCAAACGGATATGTTGCAGCAGTTGCTGTTTAGGCCATGGCAAAGGCGAAAGTTGCTGAAATTCAAACTGATGCGCGCTAAAAAGCTGATGATCTGGCCAGTAGCGAGGTACATCGCCCGGATAATAGGTCAGCGCCTCTGCTGTCTCGGCACTAAAACCGCGTAAACAAGCCTGCTGCACACCATTTTGTTTCACAAAACCTGCCTCACTGGCTTTAATGGCCGCTATGGCCATCACTTCGTAAGGGCAAAGCTGAAACTTCACACTCTGCAGATGCTGCAGCAGAAGTTGCTGCAATAACAACGTCAGCGCCTGATGCTGATCCGGGGTCACATGGTCCGCCTTACTGGCCGCAAACAACACTTTACTGATCCTTGGTTTAAAAATACGCCGCAGCCAATGCTCAGGGCCATAATCAAAACTTTGTAAAATCAGCAACAAACTTTGTTTCAGCTCCAAAAGTGCCGATTCACCGGCATTGAGTGCCCCCAGAATATCCACCAGAACCACCTGACGGTCTAACCCGGAAAAATACTGGCGGTAAAAAGGTTCAATCACCTGCGTCTGGTAGCTGATAAAATGCTTTTGCATCAAATCCACCAGCGCGCCACCTTGTACCAGTTGTTCCGGTAACAACGGCAGCAGTTGCAACAAAGGTGTACCAGCAAATTCACCGGGCACCAGCAATCGGCCTGGTTGATTTAAATACGCACCAGCCAGGTCGCGGAATTGTTGCAGTAAATGGCTGTATTCAGCACACAGCTCCTGCACAAAAAGCACTGAGGTATCATTTAAATCAATGGCCTGCAGGCGCTGCCTAAAACTCTCTGCGGTAGCAGCTCTATGGGGTTGAGCAAAGAGTGACCAGCTTTGTTCACACCACTCTTGATAACTTTGCTGCAGCATGGGTAAATCCAGCAGCCACTCACCAGGATAATCCACCAGCACCAGTTCAGTTTCCTGATGCTCCTGAAAACGGGCCCGTAAACCCGATCCAGGTCGATAACGCAACGTTAAGGTCAGTTGACTCCAGCGTACTGTTGATGGCGGCCAGCGGGCAGGCTGCTGCTGCAGATAACTTAAATTTTTTTCAAAAGCAAAACGCGGTAACTGGGGCAACTGATTATCATCAATACGTGCGCCTAGCCAGCGCTGCTGCATCACAGAAAAAAAGGGCAACTGTGTGGCGTTGCTTTGAGTAAGTTGGTGCACTATGGCGGTTAACAGCGCAGTTTTTCCTGCGCCGCTTAAGCCGGTCACACCTAATCTGAGCTGACGGTGAAAGGTGCGCTTTGCCAGTTGTTCTGAGTGCCAGCGCGCCTTTGTTAACCAATCCATGCAGTGTTCCTAGTGGGTGTGTTTTCGACAGAGTTGCTCTGTACTTAAACTATAACTTGCTGAGTTCTCTGTTCAGTTGAAACTTGGCAGAGGTGACATGAGTTTCCATGTCGCGTAAACGTAATTCCAGACTGTTAAATTGATTGGTCAGGTGGTGCAGCGCTGATTTTGGTGCTTCGCCACGTTGCCATACTCTGGTTTTAACTTCCACTGGCCGTTCATCGTAGGAAGGTTCAGTCAGGCCTTTTTTCGCTTCATGCACTGATTTTTTTTCCAGAATAAACCAGGCAGCTACATACAATACCGGTAATAACCCACCTAAACCCAACAGCACCGAAGTGACGACAATCAAGCGCACTAACCAGACTTCCCAGCCGAAGTAGTCTGCAATACCAGCACAGACTCCGGCCAGTTTGCCGTTGCGGTCATCCCGCAACAGCTCTTTGCGTATTTTAGTCATGTTTCTCTCTCCACTTCGGTGACTCCGCATCTAAAATCGCTTCCAGCGTTTTGATGCGGTCTGCCATTTTTTCGGCGCGATGAGACAACTCATTCAGTTGAGCCAGTTCACTGTCACCCAAACCTTCACCAATTTTGTTTTTACTTCTGTAGTGCATAAAGACCCACAGCGGTGCGACAAAAATCATGAACAGGATGAACGGTATACCAATGACCTCACTAATTTCCATTTTTAGCTCCTACAACGCCTGATGATCAGGCGTTATCTTTTTTAGACATTTTAGCTTTTAATTCAGCCAGTTCGTTATCGATTTTGTCAGATGAGGCCAATTCTGCAAACTCATCTTTTAAGGTCTTTTTGCCTAAATCGTAGGATTCAACCTGAGCTTCCAGTGAATCGATTTTTTGCTCATAACGCTCAAACTTGTACATGGCATCGTTTAAACGAGTGCTGTCTAAGGTGCGTTTTACATCCAAACGGGATGATACTGTTTTCTGGCGCATCAGCATGGCTTTCTGACGGGCCTTGGCATCCGCCAGCTTATCCTGAAGCTGAGCTACTTCATCCTGCAGCTTGCTGACATGCTCATCCAAATGAGTAATGTCGGCAGCCACTGCTGCAGCCTGGTCAGCCGCTTTCTGGCGTTCAATCAGCGCAGCACGGGCTAAGTCTTCACGTTCTTTGCTTAAGGCCAGCTCAGCTTTGGCTTGCCAGTCGGCGACTTCTGCTTCTAACTTAGCCACCACACGTTGAAGTTCTTTTTTCTCTGCAATGGTTTTGGCTGAGGTTGAACGTACTTCAACCAATGTGTCTTCCATTTCCTGAATAATCAGGCGGACCATTTTTTCCGGATCTTCTGCTTTATCTAATAAAGCATTGATGTTGGAATTTACGATATCTGAAAAGCGAGAGAAGATACCCATACTGTTTTACCTCTAAATGACTTGTTGGATTCGCTATTATCTATTCAGGTTTCTTGCCAACTTGCCAAAATAATTTAAATCATTGTTTTATATGCAATTTATTTATATCACAAAAAGACTATGCCAAGTTCATGTTATGAAATACACTACTTATTAGTTAATTTCACCACTTCGTGACCCCAGATGAGCAGAAGTTTTCAACAAGACAATTTAATAGGCCAATCCAACAGCTTTTTAAACGTATTGGACCAGGTGTCGCAAATCGCACCTTTGCACAAACCTGTACTGATCATCGGAGAGCGAGGCACAGGTAAGGAGCTGATCGCAGCCCGTCTACATTACCTGTCCCAGCGCTGGGATCAAAACTATTTAACGCTTAACTGCGCGGCGCTGAACGAGAATCTGCTGGAAAGTGAGCTCTTTGGCCATGAAGCCGGTGCCTTTACAGGCGCAGCGAAACGTCACGAGGGACGCTTTGAGCGCGCGAATGGCGGAACTTTGTTTTTGGATGAACTTGCCAATACACCCGCTATGGTGCAGGAGAAATTATTACGGGTGATTGAATATGGCGAATTTGAGCGGGTCGGTGGCAGTCGTTCGGTCAAAGTGGATGTGCGTTTAATATGCGCGACAAACGAAGATTTACCTTCGATGGCTGAACAGGGCGAATTTCGTGCTGATTTGCTGGACCGGCTGGCCTTTGATGTGATTACTCTGCCCCCGATGCGGGAAAGACAAGAAGATATTCTGGTGCTGGCCGAACATTTTGCCGTTAATATGGCACGCGAGCTGGGGTTTGAACTCTTTAGCGGCTTTAGCGAAAAGGCCAAACGTACGCTGTTAGACTATGATTGGCCGGGTAATGTGCGGGAGCTGAAAAACGTGGTGGAGCGCAGCGTCTACCGCACTAATAATCCTTATGTGCCGGTGCATCACATTCAGTTGGACCCTTTTGAATCGCCATTTCGCCCCAGAACCCGGGTGCGTACTGTGGACCGTAAGCCACAGGCAGATAAAGCAGTGGTAGCCAATAAAGAGCAAAGCAGCGATAATCAGCCAAGCACAGTCAACCCAGCTTCTGCTTTTGAATTCAATCAAGTGCAGGACTTTAAAGTCTTGTCGGAAAACTTTGAAATGAATTTGATCAAACAGGCGCTGGCTGCCTGTCAGTTTAATCAGAAGAAAACCGCTGAAGCATTGAATCTGACCTATCATCAGTTACGTGGTTATATGAAAAAGTACAAACTGCTGGACAGCCAACAATGATCAAAGCCTTACTGAGCCTGATGGTACCTTGTGGCTCACTCTTGATACTCAGTGCCTGTCAGCCTGATATCCCGGAAACTATCCAGCAAGGTATGGTGTACTGCGCCGAAGGCTCTCCAGAGAGTTTTAACCCGCAACGGGTCACCTCAGGCACTACTATTGATGCAATTAGTCAGCAGCTTTATGACCGCCTGCTGGACATTGACCCGGCGACAGGGGAATTGTTGCCCGCATTAGCCACCGCATGGCGTTTAAGTCCGGATGGTAAATCTTATTGGTTTACTTTACGGCCAGACGTGCAGTTCCACCACACAGCTTTTTTTTCTCCGGGCCGGCCTCTGAATGCAGAGGATGTGACTTTTACTTTTAATCGTATTTTACAAACTGAACATCCCTACCATCAGATCGGCGGTGCCAGTTACCCCTACTTTCAAAGTGTGGACTGGGGCTCTCTGGTTAGCTCTGTGGTAGCAGAAAACTCCACCACTGTACGTTTTGAACTGACCAGGCCCGACAGCTCATTTTTATCCAATCTGGCTACTGATTTTGCGGCTATTTTATCTGCCGAATACGCCGAACAACTGCTCAAACAGGGTACTCCTGAGCTGTTGGATCAACGTCCGGTTGGCACAGGACCTTTTTTCTTTAAAGAATATAAAAAGGATCAGTTTATCCGTTATTACCGTCATCCTGAATACTGGCGGGGTAAAACTGAACTGACCCAATTGGTCTTTGATTTAGTGCCAGACAACGCCAAACGTATGGCCAAATTATTAACCCATGAATGTGATGTAGTGGCTTATCCGCGTAACGCAGAGCTGAAACTCATCACCGAGCGGCCTGATGTCGAAGTCCAAAGTCAGATCAGCATGAATGTCGGATTCTGGGCGTTTAACACCCAAAAGGCACCTTTTGATAATGTGCTGGTACGAAAAGCGCTGGCCTATGCCATTAACAAAGATGCGATTTTAGAAGCTGTTTATTTTGGTTATGCAGATAAAGCGAAAACTCTGCTGCCCCCGACCTCCTGGGCTTTTTACCATGACTTGCCTGAGCAGCAGTATGATCCGGTCAAAGCCAAAGAGTTATTAGCTCAGGCTGGCTACCCCAATGGGTTTCGTATGGATATCTGGGCTATGCCAGTACAACGTTTGTACAACCCAAACGCATTAAAGATGGCCGAACTGATGCAAGCAGATTTAGCCAAAATTGGCGTCCGGGCCAGCATAGTGTCGTTTGAGTGGAACAGTTTCAGACGTAAGCTGTCAGAATTTGAGCATGATTCAGTGTTGATTGGCTGGTCGGCTGACAACGCCGATCCGGATAATTTCTTCCGGCCACTGTTAAGCTGCAGCGCCGCCCAATCAGGCAGTAACAGGGCCAATTGGTGCGATCCTAACTTTGATACACTGATTAATCAGGCCTTGTTAACCGCAGATGTAAAACAAAGACGCAGCTTCTATTTAACAGCCCAGCTTTATCTGGACGAGCAAATGCCATTGGTCAGTATTGCTCACTCCAAACGTTTTCAGGCCAAAAGTGTCAAAGTCACAGGGGTCACCATTAACCCCTACGGCGGTATTTCGATGGCCGCAGCGAGAAAATCCTTATGATGCTGCATTATTTTTTACGCCGTGCTTTTTTAATAGGATTTGTTTTTGTCGCCTTAACTGTATTGGCTTTTAGTTTAAGTTATCTGTTCCCGGGTGAAGTGCTGAATAACATCTCCGGCCTGACCGATATTCAGCCGGAACAACGGCAGCAGTTGATTCAGTATTATGCGCTGGACCAATCTTTGTTGCAGCAATACATAGCCTATGTGAACCGTATTCTGGATGGTGAATGGGGCTTATCATTTTCCAGCCAACAACCAGTGTTATCTGAAATTATCGCTGTATTTCCAGCCACACTGGAACTGGCCAGCTACGCGTTGATTTTATCTTTTGTATTGGGCATCCCTCTGGGATTATTTGCCGCGGTCAAGGCCGATAGTGTGTTTGGCAAACTGATTTCTGCAGTCACGCTGGTGGCCTACTCCATTCCTATTTTCTGGTGGGCGCTACTGCTGATCATGTTGTTTTCGCTGACCTTAGGCGTATTGCCAACAGCAGGACGGATTAGCGTGTTATTTGACATTCCAACCACTACAGGTTTTATGTTACCGGATATCTGGTTGTCTGATATTGACTATAAATCCGAAGCCAGTCAGGACGCTTTTCGGCATTTGTTGTTACCGGCCATAGTGCTGGCCACTTATCCAACGACTGTGATGATCCGTTTCACCCGCGATTCTATGCTGGCGGTGCTGGAGCAAAGTTATATAAAAACAGCCCGGGCCAAAGGCTTAAGCCGCTTTGAGGTGTTGTATCACCATGGCTTACGTAATGCACTCTTGCCTGTGATCCGACAAATTGGTCTGCAGTTTAGCACTCTGATCACCCTTGCCATGATCACCGAAGTGATCTTTTCCTGGCCGGGCATAGGCCAATGGCTGCTGGATAGTATCTATCAGCGTAATTATCCGGCTATTCAGGGCGGTTTATTGGTGGTGTCCTGTTTAGTGATCGTCGTGAATATGCTGACAGAAATTCTGCATACCTTGTTTAATCCACTGGCCAGGAAAGCATAAATGAAAAAATTCCGGCTGTATTTCGAGGAACAAAATCGCGGGCCCTTAACCCAGCTCTGGCAGCAATTCCAGCGCCAGCATGCAGCAGTGTTTGGACTGGTGATGTTTGCTTTTTTCCTGTTGTTGACGTTGTTTGCACCGCTGATCACGCCACATAATCCTTATGTGCAAAATCCGGATCTGCTGTTACTGGCCCCTTCCTGGAGCGATCAGGGGTTAGTGCAATATCCATTTGGTACCGATGATTTAGGCCGCGATTTGATGTCGCGTCTGATGAAAGGTGCGACCTACACCTTCGGTATCGCGCTGGTGACTGTGATGGGAGCCCTGCTGATGGGCTTGGCTTTGGGTGCTATGGCAGGCATGAGTAAAGGTGTTAAATCCAGTATTTTTAATCATGTATTGGATTTGGCATTAACTATCCCCTCTCTGCTGCTGGCCATCATTATAGTGGCGGTATTAGGCCCTGGACTGTGGAACACCACCTGGGCCATTATGCTGGCGCTGTTACCGCAGTTCGTGCATGGCATCCGCAATGCGATACAAGACACCTTAAAACAGGATTTTGTCGCGGCGTATCGGTTGGACGGTGCTTCGAACTGGCAGGTGTTGCGTTACGCTGTTTTGCCGAATATCTGGGAGCATATAACTGTGATGGCGACCATGGCACTTTCAACCGCTATTCTGGACATAGCCGCTTTGGGCTTTTTAGGCTTAGGTGCACAAGCGCCTACCTCAGAATGGGGGGTAATGATCGCTGATGCGCTGGATTTAATTTATCTGGCGCCCTGGGCCATAGCTTTGCCGGGTATCTTAGTTTTTGCTGCAGTGTTGTCCGTAAACCTGGTAGGTGACGGCTTACGGACAGCGATGAAAAAGCGGCGGGAAAACTGATGATTTTGCTTGATATAAAAAACCTGACGATAGAGCTGGAGACTGCTGAAGGCTTAATTCGCGCTGTCGACAGAGTCAATCTGACCATAAGAGAAGGCGAAATCCGTGGCCTGGTGGGTGAGTCTGGCTCAGGCAAAAGTTTAATCGCCAAAGCCATAGTTGGGGTGCTGAATAAAAGGTGGCATATCACCGCAGACCGTTTCAGTTGGGCAGGTCAGGATTTGCTCCGGCTCTCCTATGAAGAACAGCGTAAAATCATAGGCCGTGATATCGCGATGATTTATCAGGAACCCAGCCGCAGTATGGATCCAACCGCTCCTATACTGGAACAGCTTATTGAGTCTATCCCGGATTCAGAACTGGAAAGCAGTTGGTGGGGCCGGCCATTCGAGCGTCGGAAAAAAGCCATAGCTTTGCTACATAAAGTCGGGATCCGCGACCATCAGGCGATTTTTAACTCCTACCCTTACCAGCTACCTGAAGGGGTCTGCCAAAAAATCATGATTGCTATGGCGATTGCAAAAAAGCCCAAGCTTTTGATTGCCGATGAACCCACCACAGCACTGGAAAGTACCACTCAGGCACAGTTATTTCGTTTATTAGCCAGCTTTAATCAGCTCAAAGGCATGTCTATTTTACTGATCAGCCACGAGCTGGAAACGGTAGCCCGTAACACCCAAACCTTAAGCGTGCTGTATTGCGGTCAGTTGGTCGAAGCTGGTGAGACAGCCACTATTTTGAAACAACCTTTGCATCCTTACACTGATGCATTGATTAAAAGCGTGCCGGAGTTTCAGCCAGATCTTGCCAGTAAACAGCCGTTGTATGCGTTGCCTGGCAGTATTCCAACCTTGCAACACTTGCCGATAGGCTGTCGTTTAGGGCCTCGTTGCCCCAATGCGCGTAAGGAATGTGTCAAAACACCAGTGCTGGATCGCTTACAAAACCACTATTTCAGTTGCCATTTTCCACTGCAGGGTAAGAAATGATGACCACGCCTTTATTGGAAATCCGCCAACTGTATAAAAGTTATCAGAAAGCCCAGGGTATCTTTGGCCGTAAAACCATTCAGGCGTTGTCAGATATCAGTTTTAGCCTGTACCCTGGTCAAACCCTGGCGATAGTCGGTGAAACCGGCTCAGGCAAAAGTACACTGGCCAAATTACTGGTCGGCATAGAAACACCGGACAGCGGTGAAATATTGCTGGAGGGTGAAGCGGTCACCATCAGTGACTATAAAAAATACAATCACGTCATTCGTTACATCTTTCAGGACCCTGCCCGTTCGTTAAACCCGCATCAGAAAGTAGGACAAATGCTGGATGATGTATTGCGATACAGCACGCAACTGGATGAAGAACAGCGTCAGGATAAAATTCATCAGACCCTGCAGCAATTAGGTTTAATGGAAGAGCATGCGGATTATTATCCTCATATGTTCTCAGGCGGCCAATTACAGCGTGTAGCGCTGGCCAGAGCCCTGATTATGGATCCGAAGCTGTTGATACTGGATGAAGCCTTAACAGCACTGGATCCATCGCTAAGGGCTCAGATTGTAAACCTGTTACTGGAACTGCAAAAAAATACTGGTTTATCCTATTTGCTGATCACCAACCACCTGCGGCTGGTGCGGCATATCAGCGACAGCATGTTGGTATTGCATCAGGGCAAAGCCCTGGACTACGGCCAAACTCATGAGGTGTTCAGCAATCCACAGCACGATTACAGTAAAAAGCTGATTAAAAGCGCACAAAGTTAACGACTTAGCTGAAACGACAGAAAACAAAAAACCAACCTTGCGGTTGGTTTTTTTAGTTCTGATAAGCCTGATTACTCGTCAGCCGCTGCCGCAGGTAAGGAGCGGGTTATGTCGGCATTGGCTTTTAACGCAGCCAATAAAGCGCCAAAACTGCTTTGTGCTTTCTGCTCAGCAAACTGCTGCAACTGCTCAACCGGCGGCTTGGTTGTGACTTCAGTCTCTGTCACTTTAGTGACCGCGACTAACGCCGCATCACCAGAGGCCAGATTTAACATCGCCACAGTAACAGGTTGAGCTTCAGTAGGTTTTGCCAGTTCAAAGGCTTTAGTACGGATATCTGAGTCGATATCACCACCAAAACGGGTCACGGCAGCCTTAGTCTCAAGTGGCAGCTTCGCAGCGGCAACCACATCAGCTAAAGACTTACCAGCAACGACTTCCGCCAACAAAGCTTCGGCTTTTGCTTTGGCCAGCTCCGAGCTCTTGGTTGCGATCACCGCCGCTTTTACCTGTTCTTTGACTTCTTCAAGCTTCTTGGTGGTTTCCGGCTGATGTGCATTCACCCGCACCACCACCACATGCTGTGGAGCCACTTCAATCACATCGCTGTTAACACCGGCACTGATAAAGTCTTCTGAGAACAAAGTTTCCAGTACTTTGGGGGCTGTTAATTCAGCGGGTGCATTGGCGCGGCTAAAGGCAGGCACAGAGACTACTTTCATACCGACCGCTTCTGCAGCTTCTTGCAGGCTGTCGGCAATCTCAAAACTCTTCTCGCCTAACAACTGCTGCAACTCAGTAAATTTCTCTGCCGCTTTTTCTTCTTTCACAGTCGCCAGAATTTGTTCTTTTACATCAGCAAAAGCTTTTACGGAGCCCGGCTGGATATCGGTCAGCTTGATAATGTGATAACCAAACTCAGTTTTCACCACTGGGCTGATATCGCCTGTTTTCGCTAGGGCATAAGCCGCTTTTTCGAATTCAGCATCCATCACACCTTTTTCGATGAAATCCAAATCACCGCCCTTCTCGGCAGAAAAAGTATCGGCAGATTGGGTTTTTGCCAGCTCGGCAAAATCAGCACCTTGTTGTAGCTGAGCCGCTAAGGCCTCTGCTTTGGCCTTGATCTCGGCATTGTCTTCAGCAGACTCTAACAGGATATGCGAGACACGGCGACGCTCTTCGGTCTGATAACGCGCCTGATTGGCATCGTAATAGGCTTGCAGATCAGCGTCAGCCACTGTAATAGTCTTGGCTATATCAGCGGCTATTAACTGCACATAATCCACAGCGACAGTTTCAGGTGAGACAAACTGATTAGTATTGCTTTGGTAATAGTCCTGCAGCAACTGGTCATTAATTTCAACAGCGGAAGCAAAATCAGCCGCTTTTAATACAGCGTACTGAATATCACGACTTTGTTGCTGTAATTTAGACAATAATTGCATTTCGGACACAGTCGCAAATTCTGAACCCGCTAACCCCACTACCAACTGATTGGCGGACATTTGCGCGCGTAAATAATCGCGGAATTGGTTCGGCTCGTAGCCGTTTTGACGCAAAAGTGCGATGTAACGGTCATTATTAAACACACCGTCCACCTGAAATTCTGGCATAGAGCGGATAGTGTCACGTAACACCTCATCGCTCACCATTAAATCTAATTGAGTCACCAACTGACGCTGCAGTTGTTCGTCAATTAATTTTTCCAGTACAGAACTGCGGAAATTATTCATGTAGTTGCTGTCCGCTGACAACATGCCAAACATCTCACCAAACTGCTGCTGCATTCTGGCTCTTTCGTTTTGGTAAGCGGTATCAAACTGCACTTTGGTGATTTCATCGCCGTTGACTGTGGCAACAGGCACTTCGCTGGTGTTGCCAAGATAACTGCCAACCCCGGCTAAAGCGAACGTCAGGATCACAAAACCAAGAATGACTTTGGCGATCATGCCCTGCGAACCATCTCTGATCTTTTCTAACATTGTATCTACGTCTCTTTTGGCAACTTTTGGTTGTCTTAAAAAAAAAGCGCATCTTAGCAGATACGCCTTTTTCATAAAAGCTGTGGCAGCGTCAGGCTTAATGCGTCTTGCTTTTTCTGTCGGGAACACTCGGATCCAGACAGAACCATCAGCTTCATAGGCCTGGCCGGTCAGCCAGGCGTTCAGCTTAGTTTACGCTGTCTTTCAGCGCTTTACCTGGCTTGAACGAAGGAATTTTCGCAGAAGCGATTTGGATAGTTTCACCAGTTTGTGGATTACGGCCTGAACGTGCAGCGCGCTCGCGAACTGCAAATGTACCAAAACCAACTAAGGCTACTGAATCGCCTTCCTTAAGAGCCTCAGTAACAGCGTCGATGAACGCGTCCAGAGAACGACCAGCTGCCGCTTTAGAAATATCTGCACCAGCAGCGATTTTGTCGATAAGTTGAGACTTGTTCACAATATCATCCCCTTCAATTGTTATTATTTTCAACAACTACAGTAATTTGCTTCGTTGTAGTAGCGTGTTTGTTATATCAAGCCTGTTGTGGGCTTGCAAGCACAAAACGACGCTCTACAAAAATTTCTGTTAGGCCACAACCCTTGCAGGACAAGGGCTGCGTCGAAACTGCCCATAACTTAACACAGCCAGAGCAATTGAAAAGCCCCTAAGCCGGATTTTTTACGCTTTTTTTGCTTTTTGCTGGATTTTTTTCCACTTCAAGCACCGACATGCCCGTTGGCGGCTCTTGCAGCGCCAATTCCAGTACTTCGTCAATCCATTTCACGGCACGAATTTCGATATCGCCTTTGACATTATCCGGAATATCTTTTAAATCCCGTACGTTGTCATGCGGTATTAATACCCGTTTGATGCCACCACGGTGTGCTGCGAGCAGTTTCTCTTTCAGGCCGCCTATAGGCAGAACTTCACCACGCAGGGTAATTTCACCTGTCATGGCCACATCTGCCCTGACCGGGTTGCCGGTTAAACTAGACACCAGCGCTGTTACCATCGCTATACCAGCGCTTGGACCATCTTTTGGTGTGGCGCCTTCTGGTACGTGCACGTGAATATCGCGCTTCTCGTAAAAGTCTTCGTTAATACGCAGCTTTTCAGCACGGCTTCGAACCACGGTCATGGCCGCCTGAATCGACTCTTTCATCACATCGCCCAACGAGCCTGTGTAGGTCAGCTTGCCTTTACCTACCACAGCGGCAGCTTCAATGGTCAGTAAATCACCACCGACAGAAGTCCAGGCTAAGCCCGTGACCTGACCGATGCGGTTACTGTCTTCGGCTTTACCATAATCATGGCGCTGTACCCCTAAAAACTCTTCCAGATTGTCCTGATTGATCACGACTTTTTTAAGGTTTTTATCCAGCAGAATGTTTTTTACCGCTTTGCGGCATAACTTGGAGATTTCACGCTCTAAGCTACGCACACCGGCTTCACGGGTGTAATAGCGGATAATGCCGATAATAGCGCTGTCTTCAATCTCAATTTCGTGCGGCTTTAAGCCATTGCGTTCAATTTGTTTGTTGATCAGATGCTGTTTGGAAATATTCAGCTTCTCATCTTCGGTGTAGCCCGCTAAACGAATCACTTCCATCCGGTCCAGTAAAGCAGCCGGAATATTTAAGCTGTTCGATGTGGCAAAAAACATCACGTCGGATAAGTCGTAATCCACTTCCAGATAGTGATCACTGAAGGCGGTGTTTTGCTCAGGGTCCAACACCTCCAGCAAAGCGGCCGCCGGATCACCGCGGAAATCAGACGCCATTTTGTCAATTTCATCCAGCAAGAACAGCGGGTTACGCACGCCAACTTTGGCCATTTTCTGAATGATTTTGCCGGGCATAGAGCCAATGTAGGTGCGTCTGTGACCACGGATTTCCGCTTCATCCCGCACGCCACCTAAGGCCATACGCACGTATTTACGGCCTGTGGCTTTGGCCACCGACTGGCCCAGTGAGGTTTTACCTACGCCTGGTGGTCCGACTAAACATAAAATCGGGCCTTTTAATTTGTTGACGCGCTGCTGCACCGCCAGATATTCCAGAATGCGTTCTTTGACTTTATCTAAACCATAGTGGTCCGAGTCCAGAATACGCTCTGCGCCAGCCAGATCTTTTTTCACCTTGCTGCGTTTTTTCCATGGCACATTAGTCAGCCAGTCGATGTAGCTACGCACTACAGTGGCTTCGGCTGACATAGGTGACATCATTTTTAACTTCTGCAGTTCAGCCGTGGCTTTAGTGCGGGCTTCCTCCGGCATTTGCGCCTGCTCAATTTTCTTCGACAGAGTTTCGAATTCATCCGGCGTATCTTCCAGCTCGCCCAGTTCACGCTGAATGGCTTTCATTTGCTCATTCAGGTAATACTCGCGCTGACTTTTTTCCATCTGTTTTTTCACGCGACTGCGAATACGGCGCTCGACCTGCAGAATATCGATTTCGCTTTCCATCATCGCCATCAGGAACTCTAAACGTTCCGTCACATCAATGATTTCTAACACCTTTTGCTTGTCGTCTACCTTCAATGGCATGTGCGCTGCCATGGTATCTGCCAGACGTGCAGCATCATCTATGCCAGACAGTGCGGTCAGCACCTCAGGAGGGATCTTTTTATTCAGTTTGATATAGCCCTCAAACTGATTGACCGCTGAGCGTAAAATCACTTCTTGCTCGCGGCTGTCCATTTCCGGTGTCGGAATTAAATCCACATAAGCGGCGAAGGTGTCTTCCGTATCAGTAAATTCAACCAATTGAGCGCGTTTGCCACCCTCCACCAGCACTTTGACTGTGCCATCGGGAAGCTTCAGCAATTGCAAAATAGTGGCGACAGTACCTACCTGATACAGATCAGAATCTTTAGGGTCATCCAGCGTGGCGTCTTTTTGCGCAACTAAAAAGATTTGTTTCTCTTTTTCCATCGCGGCATCCAGGCATTTGATGGATTTAGCCCGGCCAACGAACAGCGGGATCACCATATGCGGATAGACGACCACGTCTCTTAATGCCAATACCGGCATATGCAAACGTTCAGTCTTTGCTACTGTCATGAAATCTCTCTCGAATTATTTACTGCAGGTGACACGATTGAACAGTATATGGGGGCTGTTTATGTCACTTCAATGAGTTAGCGCGGTAAAAATGCGGCCGGAGTAAAATTAAATCACTGACTTAATCGTACTCTGGCCCTTATTTAATTACACAGAAGCTGCCGCTTCTACTGTTTCATAGATCAATATGGGTTGAGACTCACCACGGATCACTGTTTCGTCAATCACCACTTTGCTGACATGCTCCATAGACGGTAAATCGTACATGGTATCGAGCAAGACATTTTCGACGATAGAACGTAACCCACGGGCACCGGTTTTACGCTCCATGGCTTTTTGCGCTATGGCTTTGAGCGCATCTTCGCGGAACTCCAGCTCAACATTTTCCATCTGGAATAAGGCGCCATACTGTTTCACCAAGGCGTTTTTCGGCTCACTTAAGATTTGCATCAGTGCAGCTAAATCCAGCTCAGTTAAGGTGGCAACCACAGGCAGACGACCAATAAACTCTGGAATTAAACCGTATTTGACTAAATCTTCCGGTTCCACATCTTTAAAACTCTCGGTCAGACTGCGGCTTTGTGACGTGGCACGCACTTCGGCAGCAAAACCTATGCCTGAACCTTTAGCGCAGCGCTGTTCAATCACTTTATCCAGTCCGGCAAAAGCGCCACCACAGATAAACAGAATTTTTGAGGTATCAACCTGCAAGAACTCCTGCTGTGGATGCTTACGACCGCCCTGAGGCGGTACTGAGGCGATAGTGCCTTCAATCAGCTTTAACAGCGCTTGCTGAACGCCCTCACCTGATACGTCCCGGGTGATGGACGGATTGTCAGATTTACGGGAAATTTTGTCGATTTCGTCGATATAAACAATACCACGCTGGGCTTTTTCTACATCGTAATCGCATTTTTGCAATAACTTCTGAATAATGTTTTCGACGTCCTCACCGACATAACCTGCTTCAGTTAAAGTAGTGGCGTCGGCCATGGTAAAAGGCACATCCAGCAAACGGGCTAAGGTTTCAGCCAATAAGGTTTTACCACTGCCTGTAGGACCAATCAGCAGAATGTTACTTTTGCTCAGCTCAACATCCTGTTTATGCTGCATGCTGCGTAAGCGTTTGTAGTGGTTGTAGACCGCCACTGCCAGAACTTTTTTCGCATGGTCCTGACCTATGACGTAATCGTCCAGGTGGGCACGGATCTCTTTGGGCACCGGCAATTTATTGCTGTCGCGTTTTGGCGAAATATCTTTGATTTCTTCGCGAATAATATCATTGCACAAATCAACACATTCATCGCAGATATAGACCTGCGGGCCTGCGATCAGTTTGCGCACTTCATGTTGTGATTTGCCGCAAAAAGAGCAATACAACAACTTGCTGCTTTTCTCGCCATCAGAGCGATGATCAGACATGTAACTTCCTCTTCCACTACAGAGGGATGGCCGACTTGAACGCCCCTAACCACCCCTGAATTAAACTTACTTCGCATCCCTTTGAGTTAATATGGCATCGATCAGGCCATATTCCAAGGCTTGCTGAGCACTTAAGAAGTTATCACGCTCTGTATCTTTACAAACCTGTTCATAAGTTTTGCCACAGTGCTCTGCCATCAGACGGTTTAACTTCTCTTTAATCGTCAGAATTTCGCGGGCATGAATTTCAAAATCTGTGGCCTGGCCCTGGAACCCACCCAAAGGCTGGTGAATCATCACCCGGGCATTGGGTAAACAGTAGCGTTTGCCCTTCGTACCGCCAGATAACAAAAACGCCCCCATACTGCAGGCCTGCCCCACACAGACGGTGGCGATATTTGGCTTGATATACTGCATGGTGTCGTAAATCGACATCCCTGCAGTGACAGAGCCGCCCGGCGAGTTGATGTAGATATAAATATCTTTTTCCGGATTCTCAGACTCTAAAAATAATAACTGAGCGACAATCAGGTTGGCCATATGATCTTCGACCTGACCCGTTAAGAAAATCACCCGCTCTTTTAACAAACGCGAGTAAATATCAAAAGAGCGTTCACCCTTAGCGGTTTGCTCAATCACGATAGGAACTAAGGCATTCACTAATTCATTCATTCTCGGCTCAAATGCCATAATGCGGTTTCCTTTATTGAAAAGAGGGGCCTGATATAGCCTGAATAAGGTAGCTAAAAATAAAAATGGCCCGAACTATGATGCTCGAGCCATTAAAACTGCCTGACAAACAGATGTCAAATCTTAGTTTGCCGCTTGTGGATTCATGATCTCGTCAAACTTGGCTTTTTGTTCTGTTACTTTGGCTTTGGTCAGAACCAGGTCAATCGCCTGTTCTTCTAAAGCGACATTACGCATGCCTTGTAACAGTTCTTTGTTGCTGTTGTAGTACTGGATCACTTCTTGTGGATCTTCGTACGCAGAAGCCACAGTTTCAATCAGCGCCTGAACGCGGGCTTCTTCCACCTGCAGTTTGTTGGTTTTGATCACTTCACCTAACAGCAGGCCCACTTTAACGCGGTCTTTGGCTTGTTCAGTGAACAGAGTTGCTGGCAGTTCTGGTAATTTTTTCGGATCCAGATTGTTGCCAAAACGCTGCAGCGCCTGACGACGTAATACATCGATTTCGCTGTCGATCAGAGCTTGTGGCACTTCCACTTCGTGAGTGGCTAACAAACCTTTGATCACCTGATCTTTGACACGGGCTTTGATGCTGTTGTTCAGCTCACGCTCCATGTTCTTTTTCACTTCAACTTTTAACGCATCCACAGTAGCTTCGGCCAGGCCGAACAGCTTAGCGAACTCGTCGTTCACTTCCGGTAACTGCTGAGCTTCAACTGCTTTCACCGTCACAGCAAACTTAGCCGCTTTACCTTTTAAGTTTTCGGCATGGTATTCAGCCGGGAAAGTCACGTCAACCGTCACTTCTTCACCGGCTTTTTTACCAATGATGCCGTCTTCAAAACCTGGAATCATCCGGCCCTGGCCTAATTCTAACGTGAAGTCAGAAGCTTTACCGCCTTCGAACTCTTCACCATCGATAGATCCGACGAAATCGATGACCACGCGATCGCCTGAAGCGGCAGCAGCGTCAGTTTTTACCCATGTTGCATGTTGCTTACGCAAAGTGCCTAACATGGTTTCTAAATCGTCTGCAGTGATCTCAACCACTGGCTTGGTCACTTCGATTTTGTCCAGAGCGTTTAATTCAACTTCCGGGTACACTTCGAAGGTGGCGGCGAATTCTAAATCTTTGCCTTCAGCCAATTGGCCAGGAGCAAAAGTAGGAGCACCAGCCGGAGTCAGTTTGTTGGCAATGATGGCTTGATAAAAGTGATTTTGCATCTGACGTGACGCCACGTCTTGCAATACAGACAAGCCAAACATTTTTTTGATCATAGCGACAGGTGCTTTACCTGGACGGAAACCATCAATACGGCGATTTTTCGCAATATTTCTTAATTCTTTTTCTACTTCAGTGCTGATGGCAGCAGCTGGAACAGTAATGGTCAAACGGCGTTCTAAACCCTGTGTGGTCTCAACAGAAACTTGCATCTTGTTACCTCAAAATCAAATCGGGCGTCTCGCTACGCCATCTTTTCGCTTGTCCGGGCTCTGTCTTTAGGCACACAATCCAGACCTGTTATATAGGACGCGGCATTATAGCGAGGGTTTTTCGTTGAGTCGAGCTTTTGATACAACATCAGGTCTGACGCGGCTTAGCGGCCTAATTTCATCTAATTTTTCTCTCGAAAGATTCGCTGTTTCGAATAAAAAACTACAAAAGGCAAGCATCGCTTTTCCACTGATTTTTAGCGTTTTGCACTCGCCTTCTCCCGTCATTTTGTGTAGCAATAGTCTTGCATCCCCCTAACAACAGGACCCTTATGATTGATTTCAGCCTTTGGCCTTTACTTGGCATTGCCGTGGTGATGCTCGGGTTTTTATTAAAATTTAACCCTGTGCTGGTGGTGACAGTCGCAGCTTTTGCCACTGGCATGGTGGTCAAGATGCCGGTACTGACCTGGCTGGAGTCTCTAGGCACCGCCTTTCTAAAAACCCGCAGTTTGCCGCTGATTTTGTTGTTACCTTTGGCTGTGGTGGGTCTTTTAGAACGTCATGGTCTGCGCGAGAAAGCCCAGAGCTGGATCCAACAGATCAAAGCCGCTACTACCGGACGTTTATTGCTGGTCTACCTGGCGTTACGTGAAAGCAGCGCCGCAGCCGGATTAACCAGTTTGGGTGGACACCCACAAATGGTCAGGCCTTTGCTTTCTCCCATGGCAGAAGCGGCTTTTGAGCAAAAACATCAAAGCCTGCCGGATAAAATTAAATACCAAATCCGCGCTATGTCAGCCGCAACCGACAATATCGGCTTGTTCTTTGGTGAAGATATTTTTGTCGCCTTTGGCGCCATTATTTTGATGCACACCTTCTTGCGCGAGTCCGGCATTGAAACCGAGCCATTGCATATCGCGCTGTGGGGCATTCCTACCGCTATAGCGGCTTTTTTGATCCACGGTACCAGGTTGGTGCGCTTTGACGCTTATCTGGCTCGTCAGCTTCAGCAGCAACTGACCCGGGAACAGCGCCATGATTAGTATGACTTTGCTGTATTACATCGCTGCGCTGCTGTTTTTTGCTGTAGCGTTTTTTAGCTTTAACGACAAAAGATACAGCAGCGCCTTGTTCTGGTGCAGTTATGGCCTGATTTTCTTATTAGGCGATTTGATGCCGCCTGCTCTGGTCGGAGGCTTAGTGGTGCTGATGGCTTTCGTGGCGGGTTTTGGTGGTGTCAAAGGTGGCAACTACCAGACGCTTGCACTGCAACAACGGCTAGACTCGGTTAAACGTCTTGGCAATAAATTATTTATCCCTGCCCTGATGATCCCCGGACTTACGGTATTTTCAGCTTTGGTTCTGGTGCATATTCAGGGCGATGGCTGGTCTTTGCTGGATGCAAAAAACGCTACGTTATCAGCGTTAGGTTTAGCCGCCTTTTTTGCCGTATTGGCCGCTTTGTATCTGACCAAAGAGAGACCGCAACAAGCTCTGAAAGAGTCCTCACGCTTGATTGAAGCGATAGGCTGGGCCTTTTTATTGCCACAGTTACTGGCTACTTTGGGGTTGTTGTTTAATCAGGCCGGTGTCGGTGAAACTGTATCGCAGTTAACCAGTTTGTATTTAAATTTAAATCATCCTTTGCTGGCTGTGGCTTGTTATGCCTTGGGCATGGCCTTATTTACTGTGATAATGGGTAATGCTTTTGCCGCTTTTCCGGTGATCACCGCAGGCATAGGTATTCCACTTCTGGTGCTGCAGCACGGTGGCGATCCGGCCATTATGGCCGCTATCGGCATGTTTTGTGGCTACTGTGGCACTTTGCTGACCCCAATGGCGGCGAACTTTAATATAGTGCCGGCGGCACTTTTAGAGCTGCCGGATAAAAATGCGGTGATTAAAGCTCAGGCACCAACCGCACTGCTACTGCTTGGCGTCAATATAGCGCTGATGTATTTGTTAATGTTTTAAACCGGAGCAGCTATGCACAGCATTTTATTAACTGGCTTTGAGCCTTTTGGTGGCGAACAAACCAATCCGTCCTGGCTGGCCGCACAGCAGTTGGATGGTTATCAACTGGACGATGAGGTGCAGATTGTCAGTCGGCAACTGTCCTGTGAGTTTGAGCAAAGCCAGCAGCAACTTAAAACAGCCATTGCTGAATTAAACCCTGTACTGGTGTTGGCTATAGGTCAGGCTGGCGGGCGCACTGAACTGTGTTTTGAAAAAGTGGCCATTAATTTTATCGACGCCCGTATAGCAGACAATGCCGGACAGCAGCCGATAGATAAAACTGTAGTTACAGAAGGCCCTGCCGCCTACTTTACCACTTTGCCTATCAAAGCTATGGTCAATAGCCTGAAGCAAGCGGGCATACCTGCAGCAGTGTCGTACACAGCAGGGACCTATGTCTGCAACACAGTATTCTATGCGCTGATGCACCAACTGCGCGATACACCCAAAGTACGGGCAGGTTTTTTACATATCCCTTATGCTCCGGAACAAGCTATAGGCAAGTCAGTCGCTTCGATGCCGGTGGATATGGTCGTGCGGGCATTAAAACTCTGTTTGCCTGTGGCATTGCAAAGCAGCGAAGATATGCAAATAGCAGCAGGGACGCTCGACTAGATTTGGGCTTCAAGCTTGCCTTAAAGCGTCTGCATGGTTAAAATTGCGGCGCTTTTTTCAACTATGGCCTGTTGGGACGACCCAATAGCGCATCTTTATATCGGGGACGACCCCAACTTCAAACACTGGAATACCTTATGAACTGGTTATTGCTTGTTGCGGCTGGCTTATTGGAAGTCGGTTGGGCTGTGGGTTTAAAATACACTGAAGGTTTTACTAAATTCTGGCCATCGGTCTGGACTCTTGGCGCAATGCTTTTGAGCATTACCCTGCTTGGCCTGGCGATGCGCGATTTGCCCGTCGGTACAGCCTATGCGGTCTGGACCGGCATAGGTGCGATCGGCACTGTGATAGTTGGAATTTACCTGCTCGGCGACCCGGCAACAGCCGGGCGCCTGATTAGCATTGCGTTGATCTTATTAGGCATTATCGGCTTGAAACTGAGTTCTTAAGTACACAAGGGGCACTGCGGTGCCCCCGCTTACAAGGTTACAGGGTAATATGTTGCCGTACCCTTTCACCTAAACCTACACCAGCTTCTGACATGGTCAGATAAGTGTGATCAGCACCCGCCGCCATGATAGCTGCAGCTTCATCTTTATGCATACTGTGCGACACAATCAATCCAGCAAAACCTGCTTGTCGCAGTTTTTTAGTGGCGATCACTTTAGCTTCCACGTCATTTAAACACAGCACCACAGCTTTGATGCCCCCCAGGGTTAAGCCCTGCCAGAACACCTGATCTTCCGCATCAGCGAATAGTACGTTATTGCCCTTATCCTGATGCTCCGTCACTTTAGCCGGATCTGAGTCTAAGGCGACCAGATGACACTTGTGTTCCAGATACTGATAAGCCGCCGAACCGGTGCGGCCCATGCCCATAATCAATACTTCCGCATCCCCCAAAGACACAGGTTGTTCGTCCGGATGATGAATATCACGCTCAAACGGAATAAGCCGGTGCGCCAAACGTTCATACAAAGGGTGAGCAAAGCGGTTTAAAGGGGCTGACACGACAAAAGATAATGCTACTGTTAAAGCCAACGGGATCAGAAATTGTGGCATCACACTGGCAGCAACAATAAGCGCAAACTCACTGTAATTACTCAGCACTAAACCCGATAAAAAAGCACTACGGGCTCTTAATCTGAACATCACCAACAACGCAAAAAACAGTACAGCTTTAAAGGGCAGTAAAGCGGTCATCAACGCCGCAAAAAGCCAGGCCTGCTGATCCGGCAAACCGCCTAAACCAATTTGCAGAAAAAAACCGACCAGAAAAAACTCTTTTAACCCCCACAAGGTTTTGGACAACTCCCCTGCTCTGTTATGCCCGGCCAGCAGAGCGCCAAACACCAAAGCACCTAATTCAGAACTTAAACCTATGAGATGAAATCCCGAACCGCCAAGCACTACAGCCAGCATCACGCCAAATAAAATCTGTAAATCATCATGGCCGGTTAAATCCATCAGCTTATACAGCAAAGGCCGTAACAAAGGCACCAGCAGCACCAAAGCCGCAAAAGGTGACGGGGTAATGCCCTGAGTAAAACTCAGCAGCGCCATGGCTATCAGGTCTTGCATTACCAGAATGCCGATAGCGACCCGGCCATGGAAAGCGCGGATTTCCCTTTTGCCTTCCAGCACTTTGGCGGCCAGCACTGTGCTGGAAAATGCCAGAGCAGCAGCAAGCATCAACGCATGAAACCAATCCGGTTCAAAGGTCAGATAAATGATAGGGGTGTACAACAAAGCCGAACTGGCAAAATGAGCCAGACTCCCCCCTAAAACTTCTGGTTTACCTAAACTGCGGATATTGAGTTTTAAACCGACAGTAAATAACAGCAATAATACGCCCAGATGCGCCACATGGGCGATAATGGCATTGCCCTCTTTGGGCAGATCCAGTTCTGTTGCCGAGGCCGTGATCATAAAACCGGCGGCTAAATAGCCAATCAAAGGCGGTAAACCAATTAAGCGCACCAACAAACCCAGGCTAAAAGCAAAACCTATCCATACCGCTTCTAACAACATAACGATCCTTTTATTTTTGCTGCTCTTGTGAGGACTCTGGCGTTTTAGAGTCTTTTTCTGTTTTGCGGATCACCCAGTCTTTGGCGGTTCTGTGCACACCACGGCGCAAGGCGCTGCTGGCATTTTCCAGCATATCCACACCGGTCAACACGCCCACCACCACCACAGATAACCAAATCGCCACCTGATAATGACCCAAGCCTGTAGCAACCCCTATAGCAGCCAGCACCCAAATAGTAGCGGCCGAGGTGACTCCCACCACTATGCCCTCTCGGGTTAGCATCACACCAGCACCAAGAAAACCTATACCAGTCACCACCTGACCGATAATCCGGCTTGGATCGGTCACCACATTCCCCACCATACGATTGGCATCAAGCACGGCATGGCCCAAAGGCAACGACAAAGCGACAAATAAGTAAGTGCCCAGCGTGATCAGAATAGAAGTGCGGATCCCAGCGGGTTTACCACGTAACTGTCGCTCCAGACCGACAATAGCCCCTGTCAACAAAGTAATACCTATGGCATGCCAGGATAAAGGACTGATATCAAACCAGGAGGGGTCCAGCATCATAGCGTACCTCCTGTCACTAACTTCTGCGCGTTGCGGGCCCGTGCCGCTCTCCACTCCGCTTCGGTCATGGGCACCGTCTCACCCACACTGCGGGCGAGCGCTTTACGTTGTTGGATATTCAATGCAATTTGTTGATACTGTTCCGGCGTTTTTTTACGCCAGTCGACAATTTCATCCATATGACGGTAACAACCGACACAAATTTTATCTTCGTTTAGCCTGCAACAGGCGACACAAGGAGAGTCCACTTCAGCTCCGGCTTTTTTGTCTAACTCCCTCCAGTGTAACCATTTTTTTAAGCAGGCCAAAGTTTTACTCCACCTAACCTGTCATCAATCCGAAATGTAGGGCTTTTAGCCGCAGTTTTTGCTCTGAGGCTTTACCCTGCCAAGGCTTTATGGCAGCGTACGGTCAAACAACAAGAGGTCCACCGATGAAAAACTATAACTACAGTCTGATAGCTCTGGCTTTATGCTCCACTTTGGCCGTTGCCGCCGATGATAAAAAACCTGCCTGGAATGTCGATAAACCAAGCGGAAAATTCACTGATATCAAAATCGATGTGCAACAAGGTACCTGGATGAATGTCAGTGTCAGCCCGGATGGCAAAACCATTGCCTTTGATTTATTGGGCGATATTTACACCATGCCGATCAATGGTGGCAAAGCCAAGGCCCTGACCTCTGATATTGGCTGGCAAATGCAGCCCGTGTTCAGCCCGGACGGCAAATACATCGCTTTTACCAGCGATCAGGGCGGCGGCGACAATATCTGGGTAATGAAAGCCGACGGTTCAGAGCAAAAAGCGGTGACAGAAGAAACCTTCCGTTTACTCAACAGCCCGGCCTGGAGTCCGGATGGCGAGTTTATTGTCGCCCGCAAACACTTTACCGCCGGTCGTTCTTTAGGTGCTGGCGAAGTTTGGCAATACCATAAATCCGGTGGTGCTGGTGTGATGCTCACCGCCAAAGCCAATGATGAAAAAGATTTAGGTGAACCTGCTTTTTCACCTGATGGTAAATACATTTATTTCTCGCAGGACGATACGCCGGGTAAAACCTTCCATTACAGCAAAGACTCAGAACAAGGCATTTATGTCATAAAACGTTTTGAACGCGAAAGCGGCAAAATTGATGTGCTGCTGCAAGGTGCAGGTGGCGCTATTCGCCCAACCCCTTCGCCGGATGGCAAGTATTTAGCTTATATCCGCCGGGTTGATTTCCAGACCAGCCTGTTTTTATACGATTTAGAAAGCGGCGAACATATCCAGTTAGATAACCAGTTAGACCGCGATATGCAGGAAACCTGGGCTATTCATGGCGTTTATCCTACCTTAAGCTGGACCCCGGACAACAAAAAGCTGGTGTATTGGGCCGGTGGTAAAATCAATAGTCTGGATATCGCCAGCAAAACCAAAACAGACATTCCATTTTCTGTTGAGCGCAGTAAAAAAATTCAGCAGGCGGTTAAATTTAAGCAGGATTTAGATAAAGACCAGTTGGATGTCAAGGTGCTGGGTAACCTGCATATCTCGCCTGATGGTAAAAAGGCGGTGTATTCGGCTTTAGGTCATTTGTATATCAAAGAGTTAAAATCAGGAACTGTCAAACGCCTGACCAGTCAGAACGAGCATTTTGAGTTTTACCCACAGTTTTCCCGTGACGGCAGCAAGCTGGTGTATGTCAGTTGGCACGACACAGCACAAGGCCGGGTGAAATTGCTGGATTTAGCCACGAGCCAAAGCCGGGATTTAACGCCAGAACCCGGCAAGTATGTAGAGCCCACCTTTAGCCCGGACGGCCGCACTGTGGTGTACCGTAAATCCGGCGCAGGGTCGTTACTGGATAAAAAGTGGTCACTCAATACCGGCCTTTATGCGGTCAGTGTCAGCGGCGCCGATACACCCAAACTCATCAGCCGTAATGGCTTTGCACCTATGTTTGGCAAAGACAGCAACAGAGTATTTGCCCAGGATTATGGTGCATCCCCGACTTTGCTCAGCATCGATTTGACCACAGAGCAGCAACGCCCCTTATACACAGCCAAATATGGTACCGAGTTTAAGTTATCGCCGGATGGCAAGTACTTAGCTTTTGTCGATCGCTTTAAGGTTTATGTCACACCTTTTGCCGAGCGTGGCGCTGTGATTGATATCAGCGGCTCAGACAGCCAATTCCCGGTCAAACAGCTCTCGGTCAAAGCCGGTACTGATATTAGTTGGACGTCCGACAGCAGCAGCTTGTACTGGCATTTAGGGCCAGAGCTTTATCATCACAGTATTGCCGGTTTGTTTGATGTGAACAGCAAGGTCAAAATAGACACGAAAAACGGCAGCAATATCGGCTTTACTGTGCCTATGGATAAACCTCAGGGCCAAATCGCTTTTGTCGGCGGCCAGGTCATTACCATGGAAGGCGACAAAGTGCTGCAGGATGCGGTGGTGCTGGTCGAGGGTAATAAAATCAAAGCTGTAGGTTCCAGGGCTGAGGTGAAAATTCCAGCCAGCACTGAAGTCATCGACATTACCGGCAAAACCTTATTGCCGGGTTTATTTGACGCCCACGCCCATGGCGCTCAGGGCGTGAATCAACTGATCCCCCAACAAAACTATGCTAACTACGCCAGTCTTGCTTTGGGGGTCACTTCTATTCATGACCCATCCAATGACACGCAGGAAATCTTCACGGCCAGTGAATTACAAAAAGCCGGTATCACAGTAGGCCCGCGTATTTTCTCCACTGGTACTATTTTGTACGGTGCTTATGGTGCAGGCTATACCTCCCATATCGACAGTCTGGATGATGCGAAATTTCACTTAGAGCGGCTGAAAAAAGTCGGCGCTTTTTCGGTGAAAAGCTACAACCAGCCCCGGCGCAATCAGCGCCAGCAGGTGATTGAAGCGGCACGTGAACTGGAAATGCTGGTGGTACCTGAAGGCGGCTCTTTGCTGCAGCATAACCTGAGTATGGTGGTCGACGGTCACACCACACTGGAGCATTCGTTGCCTGCCGCTGTGCTGTATGACGATGTCAAACAGTTATGGCAACAAAGCAACACCGCCTATACCCCTACACTGGTGGTGGCTTACGGCGGTATTTTTGGCGAAAACTACTGGTACGATAAAACCGATGTCTGGAAACATCCGCGTTTAAGCCAGTATGTGCCTGCCGATGAACTGCGGCCACGCAGCATGCGTCGTCCTAAAGCGCCGGATCACCACTACAACCATTTTTCTATTGCCAAAATGGCCAAAGCCTTATCGGATTTAGGCGTAGTCACCAACATTGGTGCTCATGGTCAGCGTGAAAGTTTAGGTGCGCATTGGGAGATCTGGATGTTTGCCCAAGGCGGTATGAGCCCGCTGGAAGCTTTGAAAACCGCCACTATTAACCCGGCCAAAACCTTTGGTATGGATCATCAACTGGGCTCCATCACAGCAGGCAAACTGGCGGATTTGATTATCCTTGATGCCGATCCGCTGAAAAACATTCAGGACACCGACAAAGTGAAATACAGCATGGTCAATGGCCGTTTGTATGACGCCGAATCAATGAACCAGATTTACCCTGAGAAAAAACAACGGGCCCCCTGGTTTTTTTAACTCAATCGACCAAAGGCATAGGGTCAAGCTCTGACTCTACAAAAGCCAGAGCAGTAACTCAGACAAAACCGGCTTAGTCCGGTTTTGTTGTTTAAATCTAAAGGTTCTCAGCTCGATAAAGCATCGAATAAATCGAACAAAAGAGGCACATTTTCGCCATATTCAATCAAAGTTATAGCTTCTATACTGCTTTTTTACCTTCGGAGAGCCAGACTATGTCGATTCAACCTGCTTTATTTATTGGCCACGGCAGTCCTATGAATGCGCTGGAGCAAAATGCCCAGGTACAGCGATGGCAATCTGTAGTCAAAGGCCTGCCCCCAAAAGCCATCCTTATGGTATCAGCACACTGGTACACTAAAGGTACAGCGGTGACAGCCATGGCTGCCCCCAAAACTATTCATGACTTTTATGGTTTTCCACAAGAGTTACATCAGGTGCAGTACCCTGCTCCTGGCAGCCCACAACTGGCCGCAGAAATAAAAAACCTGTTAAGCCCACATCAGGTGGAACTGGATTTAACCTGGGGCCTGGACCATGGCGCCTGGTCTGTGTTGATCCACATGTTTCCTAAGGCGGATATTCCGGTCGTACAACTGAGTCTGGATCAGCATTTAAGCCCGGCTGAGCATCTGCAACTGGCAAAAAAACTGGCCCCACTGCGTCAGCAAGGTGTGATGATTCTGGGCTCAGGCAACGTGGTGCATAACCTGCGGATGCTGGACTGGCAAAGCACTCAGCCGCCATTATGGGCCGAACAGTTTAACCATCAAATCAAAGAGTTATTGCTGAGTAAAAAGGTTGAAGAGATAGCTCAGTATCAGAGCTTCGGGGAAGCGGCCAGACTGGCAGTGCCTCACCCGGATCATTTTTTACCTTTACTTTATGTGCTTGGCAGTATGCTGGATGGGGACCACATCAGTCTGTTTAACGATAACATTTTGTATGGTGCTTTAAGTATGCTTTGTGTGAAGTTGAGCCAGGGCGGCGCTTAATTAAGATAACGGGTCTTTTGCTGCTGTACTTCACTGATCGCCTGAGATAATTCAGCTCCTGACAGGCGATGCTGTTGCATCAGTTGTTGCATCGCATCTGAAAGTTCGGCGCTGCTGTGTTCTGTGGCTGGAATTTTCGCCTGACGGTAATAAGTGCTGCCAAAATCAACCAGAGCACAAAGCAGATACACCAGCAGGAACACTGCCGGATATTTTATTTTGTGTACCATGTTTTCAGCTCCTGTTCCCATTGCTGCCGTTCTTCCGGCCACAAATCTGCCGTGGTCGCTTCGTCAAACTTATATCTTTTATTGGCTTTGAGCTTTAATAACACCGCGCCTGGTAAAGTTTCCAAATCATCGTATTCCAGCTCACCCGCTTTTAATACTTTGGCGTAATCGAGGATCCTGGCGGTAAATTCTTTGGTCAAAGGTGTAGGCGCCATCAGTTTTACACGGCACAAGGTATTGCGACACTCGCTATCGAGAATACGCAGCTCGTTATTCGTGGTCGTGACCGCTAAATGAGCTAATAAATACTCAGTAGCCTCAGCCCAGCCCTCATCACGATCCTGATCGTCCCAAGCCGCATGTTGTGCCAACAACTTTTGCTCTTCAGCCATCAGGGCGCGGATCCCCAAATAGGCATGGAGGATTTGAGCCGCTT
The DNA here is from genome assembly GCF_000986865.1 of Rheinheimera mesophila. Classification (GTDB taxonomy): domain Bacteria; phylum Pseudomonadota; class Gammaproteobacteria; order Enterobacterales; family Alteromonadaceae; genus Pararheinheimera; species Pararheinheimera mesophila. The sequence continues at coordinate 133,814 of NZ_LAVS01000086.1, read as the reverse complement.
CCGGGTGTTTGGTCTCAAAATCATTCACTTGCTTTAACTGAGATTGAGTTATTGGCTCTGGCAGCAATGCAAAAGCCAACCAGGGTTTTGCCTGATAAGCCAAAACAGCGGCAACAGCCAGCAGCAGACAGAGCGCCCACTGTGCAGCAACAGATTGTAAATTGAGCGAAAACTTTAACGCCATACCAACTCCAAACAAAAGGCGGCAAAGTTTAACAGAGCCTGAATCAGTACTAAAGCAGCTTGTTTAAATGGTACGGGAAAATAGTAATAAATCGCTCTCGTCTATGAAGGACAAGGCTGTGGTGCCTTCCAGCGCGAAGCCAAGACGCAAAGCGACCTGCTTTGAGCCTTCGTTTTCTGGATGAATAACCGCAACCAGTCTATTCAGACCTAGATTTTTTGCGAACTCTATCACGGCAAGACCTGCTTCAGTGGCCAGCCCCTTACGCCAGAACTCTGGCAAAAAACGGTACCCCAGCTCGGTTTCCTGAATTTCATCCAGATACTTAATGCCGCTAAAACCTATCACCTGCCCGGTTTCTTTCCAGACGCAAGCAAAACGGCCGTAGCCATACATCTGATAATCCCGCAGCGGATGTTGCTGTAAATAATCCAGCGTATCCTGTTTCGACTGGGCGGGCTTATTGCCGACATAACGAATAACGTCAGGCACTGTCATGAGCTGATACATGGCATCGACATCATCCAGCGTAAAGGCACGTAAAATTAAACGCGGCGTTTCAAGCACAGCATCCATCGCCATGCTGTTACCCTTTGGCCTTTTTGCTAAAAGAGGGTTTACCGGATGAGCGTTTAATTTTTTCCACCGCTTTTGCCGCCGGGTTGACCCCGGTATGACGGGTTAATGCCACCTGACCTGGTTTTTTACCCGGTACTTTCATACCACGCAGGACTAGATCTTCTTTGCCTTCTTCCGGCACCAAACACCCTTTACCGCGACCAATCAGGTGTTTTAAGCCCATTTTGACCAAAGCTTCGCGGATCATCGGCCAACCTTTCGGGTCATGATAACGCAGCAAAGCTTTGTGCAAGCGGCGCTGACGCTCGCCTTTGGGCACTGGCACCACTTCGGTATTGCCTTTGATATTCTTCAGCGAGTTCATCTCGGTGTGGTAGATGGTGGTCGCGTTCGCCATAGGGCTTGGGTAGAAGTTCTGCACCTGATCCAGTTTAAAGTCACGCTCTTTTAGCCAGAGCGCTAAATTCACCATATCGCGGTCTGTAGTGCCCGGATGCGCCGAAATAAAATACGGGATCAGGTACTGCTCTTTGCCCGCTTCACGGCTGAAACGGTCGAACATTTCTTTAAACTTGTCATACGCGCCCATGCCAGGTTTCATCATTTTCGACAAAGGACCAGTTTCGGTATGCTCAGGCGCGATTTTTAAATAACCACCGACATGGTGCTGCACTAACTCTTTGACGTAGTTTGGATCTTCCACCGCTAAGTCGTAACGCACACCTGAGGCGACCAGAATTTTTTTCACGCCCTCTACTTTTCGGGCGGCGCGGTACAACTCCACCGTCGGGCTTTGATCGGTATCCATATGCTCACAAATGGTCGGATAAACACAAGAAGGCCGACGGCAGGTTTGCTCTGCTTTTGGATTTTTACAGCGCAAGCGATACATATTGGCGGTTGGACCGCCCAAATCCGAGATCACGCCAGTAAAACCCGGCACTTTGTCACGAATTTCTTTAATTTCTTTTAAAATCGATTCCTGCGAACGACTTTGAATAACGCGGCCTTCATGCTCGGTAATAGAACAGAACGAACAGCCACCAAAACAACCTCGCATAATATTGACCGAGGTTTTGATCATCTCGTAAGCAGGAATTTTCGCCTTGCCATACACTGGGTGCGGTACACGCTGATAAGGCAAGCCAAACACCCCATCCATCTCTTCTGTCGTTAACGGAAAAGCAGGCGGATTGACCCACAGATAGCGATCACCATGGCGCTGGAAGATAGCGCGGGCACAGCCAGGATTGGTTTCCTGATGCAAAATACGCGACGCATGGGCATACAAAGCTTTGTTGACACTGACCTGTTCAAAAGCTGGCAACTTCACATAGGTTTTTTCCCAGGGCTTTTGCCGTGGCGGCTGCACCATGATAGGTTTGGCCTCCACTTCAGGTGCTTTGCTGAGGTCTATGCCTTGCTGGGCAAATTCAGAATAGGTGCTGCATCCAACATCGTCTGCACCATAGGGGTTAGGTACAGGATCAATTTTGCCCACTTTATCAATGGCGGTAGAGTCTACGCCACGCCAGCCGGGTAACGGCTCTTTGCGGATCACCGCAGTGCCACGGATATCGTGCAAGCTGGTGATCTCTTCACCATTGGCAATGCGATGTGCCACTTCCACCAGCGGCCGTTCAGCGTTGCCGTAAATTAATAATTCGGCTTTGGCATCAAAAATAATGGAACGACGGACTTTTTCCTGCCAGTAGTCATAATGGGCGATACGGCGCAAACTGGCCTCAATACCACCGATGATCACCGGCACGTCTTTATAGGCTTCTTTACAGCGCTGCGAATAGACAATCACAGCGCGGTCAGGCCTTTTACCACCTTCGTTGCCTGGCGTGTAGGCATCATCGTGACGTAACTTCTTATCCGCTGTGTAGCGGTTAATCATCGAGTCCATATTGCCGGCAGAGACGCCAAAAAACAGATTAGGTTTGCCAAGTGCCATAAAGGCATCTTTGGACGACCAGTCCGGTTGGGCAATAATACCCACCCGAAAGCCCTGGCTTTCCAGCATACGTCCCACCACGGCCATACCAAAACTGGGGTGATCAACATAAGCGTCGCCGACCACCAGAATAATATCGCAGCTATCCCAGCCCAGTTGTTTCATCTCGGCGCGGCTCATCGGCAAAAACGGTGCAGTACCAAAGGACTCAGCCCAGTATTTGGGATAAGAAAATAGTCCCCGCTCGGCGGCCATGCGGTCCACTGCTGCGGATTTTCTTAAAGGGGCCTGGTTCGTTTGCATCTGTTGTTTCACTCGGTGTTGCCTGCCAAAAATGGCCGCGCATTATACTTGACTCAGCAGGATAATACTAACATTAAGGCAGAGTTGGATTGTTCACAAATCAAACAACCCAAAATTCCCACTGCGTTTCTGACTCAGGGCTAATACATCAAAATAGTGACCACACCCAGCAACATAAAGATGGCACAAGCGACACGGCGCGCCCAGTCTAAGGAGATACGCTCCAGCAACCAGCTACCGGCATAGACCACAGGCACATTAGCAGCCAGCATGCCGAAGGTAGTGCCTAAAATCACTTGCCAGGTTTGGGGGTAAGTAGCCGCCAAAAGCACGGTGGCGACCTGAGTTTTATCACCTATTTCTGCCAGGAAAAACAAAATACAGCTAGCAAAAAAAGCACCGTATTTTAAAACGCTGACTTCTTCGCTGTCGTCTTTATCCGGGATCAGCAACCACAGCGCCACCGCAATAAAAGAGCCGCCTAACAACCAGGCATGCCAACCTTGTGGAATAAACTGCGCCACCCAGGCACCAAACCAGGCCGAGGCGGCATGATTAAGTAGGGTAGCCAGCAGAATACCGGCAATAATAGCGCCACGGGAGCGAAAACGAGCAGCGAGAAATAACGACAAAAGCTGAGTTTTATCACCAATTTCAGCCACAGTAACAGAAGCGAAGGAGGCTACGAAGGCATCAAAATACATAGATTGCACCTGGCGGGATCATTAAACATAAGACAACAGACCAACTCCCGCCTGGGGTTAGTCCGTTGTCTTAGGTCTCATTAATACCTGATCAAGCTTGATCAACGGGACGCTGTTGCCATGTACAGTGAGGTACAAGTATGTTGACAACAACACAAAACCTGGCGGTTTTGTAAATTACTCCCCTAAGCGCAGCGCCATTTTAGCCGCGCTTAGGGGCCCCCGGCAAGCAAAAGTTGGGCGGCGACCACATTCTGCCTAGCCTTTTAAATGCCTTGCATGAAAACGCAGATGTTCTTCAATAAAGCTGCTGATAAAAAAGTAGCTGTGATCGTACCCTGGCTGCAGGCGAATTTGTGCGCCGCTTTGGCTACGTTGATTGGCTTCGATTAAGGCTTCAGTACGAAGCTGTGAAGGGTAAAACTGGTCAGCCTCTCCCTGGTCCACCAGCATAGGCAAACTACTTTGGCGCTGCGCCAGTAAAAAACTCGCGTCGTACTGCAACCACTGGTTTTGCTCGCTGCCAAGATAGGCCGTAAAGGCCTTTTTACCCCAGTCGCATTCGGTCGGCTGACAAATAGGTGAAAACGCCGATACCGAGCGATAAGCCCCCTGTTCACGCAAGGCAATCACTAAAGCGCCATGGCCGCCCATCGAATGGCCGCTGATGGATTTGGCTGCTGTAACGGGCAAATGCGCTTGCACTACAGCAGGCAGTTCACGGCTGATATAGTCGTACATCTGGTAATGCGCCGCCCAGGGCTCTTGTGTGGCATTGAGATAAAAACTAGCACCCTGGCCTAAATCATAAGCTGCATCATCTGCCACGCCCTCGCCTCGTGGGCTGGTGTCCGGGATCACTAAAGCTATGCCCAATTCAGCGGCAACACGTTGTGCGCCAGCTTTGACAGAAAAGTTTTCGTCTGTGCAGGTTAAACCGGACAACCAGTACAACACCGGCACTTTTTGTTTTTCAGCCGCTGGCGGCAAATACACAGAAAATTGCATCACCCCTTTGACTGACTCTGAGTGATGCTGATACTTGATCTGGCGGCCAGCAAAGAGTTTATGTTCGGATAACTGAATCAGCGTCATTGCCTATTCCTTCTGCAGAGAAAGCCCGACAAAGCGGGCTTTTATAATAATTAACACTTAAAATTAGAAGTGAATGACGGTGCGGATGGACTTGCCTTCATGCATCAAATCAAAAGCATCATTGATTTGCTCCAGTGGCATGGTATGCGTAATAAAGGTATCAAGTTCAAACTCACCCTTTAAATAACGCTCTACGTAATCTGGCAGCTCAGTGCGGCCTTTGACGCCACCAAAAGCAGTACCCCGCCATACCCGGCCTGTCACCAACTGGAACGGACGGGTAGAAATTTCGGCACCGGCAGGTGCCACACCAATAATCACCGACTCACCCCAGCCTTTATGACAGCACTCTAACGCCGAACGCATCACGTTAACGTTACCAATGCACTCAAAGGAGAAATCCACACCGCCGTCTGTCATTTCCACAATCACATCCTGAATCGGCTTGTCGAAATTCTTCGGGTTAATCACATCAGTCGCACCGAGCTGACGGGCGATATCAAACTTAGACTCGTTAATATCTATCGCAATAATGCGGCTGGCTTTGGCCATCACAGCACCAATCACCGCAGATAAACCTATACCACCTAAACCGAAAATAGCGACCGTATCACCTTCTTTTACTTTGGCGGTATTCATTACAGCGCCCATGCCTGTGGTGACACCACAACCCAGTAAACACACTTTCTCTAAAGGCGCGGCCTTATTAATTTTCGCTAACGAAATCTCTGGCAATACTGTGTATTCAGAAAAGGTGGAGGTGCCCATATAGTGGTAAATCGGCTGACCATCTTTGGAAAAACGAGTGGTGCCATCCGGCATTAAGCCCTGCCCCTGGGTCGCGCGAATAGCCTGACACAGGTTGGTTTTACCGGATAAACAGAATTTACATTTGCCGCATTCCGGTGTGTATAACGGGATCACATGATCGCCTACCGCCACGCTGGTCACACCCTCGCCCACAGCCTCAACCACACCACCACCTTCGTGGCCCAAAATACAAGGGAATTTGCCTTCAGAATCCTGTCCGGACAAAGTGTACGCATCGGTATGGCAGACCCCTGTCGCCACAATACGCACCAGCACTTCACCTTTTTGCGGTGGCATTAAATCCACCTCTTCAATTTTTAATGGTTGACCCGGCCCCCAGGCCACAGCAGCACGTGTTTTGATCATTTGCATCTGAATTCTCCAGTTTGAGTTGTCACTGAGTATAACTCATTGTAATTTTTTCTTAATCGATGATAATCCCCACAAATAACAAATGAGTTTTGCATAAATGAAAGAATGGCAAGGCATCAGCGAATTTGTGGCTGTCGCAGAACTGGGCAGTTTTTCTAAAGCAGCCAAAGTTTTAGGTATTTCAGTCGCTCAGGTCAGCCGCACTGTGCTGCAATTAGAGCAGCGACTAAACTGCAACTTGGTACTTCGCACTACCCGTCAGGTGCGTTTAACCGAACAAGGCACTTTGTATTACCAACAGTGCCGCGCTTTGGTCAACGGCCTGCAACAAGCCAATCAACTGTTAACCAGTATGCAGCACGAGCCTTCAGGTGCGATCAAAATTACTGCTCCTGTTTATTATGGCGAGCAATTTATTGCGCCTTTGCTGCATGAGTTTTTATTACGCTACCCCAAAGTGCAACTGGATTTGCAACTGACCAACGATCAACTGGATTTAGTACAAGGCGGTTTTGATTGCGCTATCCGCTTAGGTCAACTGACAGATTCCAGCCTGCAGGCCAAAGCTTTAGGTAAACGCACTTTGTATTTATGCGCCAGCCCCGACTATCTGCAAAAGTTTGGCACGCCTGCCACAGTAGCCGAGCTACACCAACACCGCTGTTTAGTGGGCTCTGTCGATTTCTGGCGTTTTGAGCAACAAGGCAAAAAGCTGCAATTTAAACCCCAGCCTTATTTACGCTGCAATAGCGGCGTGGCGCTGACTGACGCAGTACTCAAAGGTTTAGGAATTACCCAACTGCCGGATTATTACCTGCAACCTTATTTGGAGGACGGCCGTTTAGTGGCCCTGCTAGCAGAGCAACAACCGTCCGATGAAGGGATCTGGGCCTTGTATCCACTCAACCGGCATTTACCGGTCAAAGTCCGCTTACTGCTGGATTGGTTGCAGCAGGGTTTGGAAAACAGTCCAAAGGCTATTGCCCAAAACGTATGCTAAAACAACTACCGCCTGGCTCAGCGGGTTTGTATTCCAATTGAGCGTCCTGCGCCTGCAACAAAGCGCGCGATAAAGGCAAGCCTATACCCGAGCCTGTAGCCTTGGTGGTGAAAAACGGAATAAAAATTTGCTCTGCGACATCCGCCGGTATACCAGGTCCGCTGTCGTTGATCTCCAGTTGCCATTGCTGTTGTGTTGTGCGCTCAAGCCTCACGCTAAGCTGTTTCTGAGCACCGTGCTGCATAGCATCCAATGCATTTTGCAGCAGGTTAATCAGCACTTGTTCCGTCAGGGCTTCATCCAGCCATAACAGGGCCTGAGTGGGCAAGTCAGTTTTTAGCTCAACTCCGGACTTACAGAGAGCGTCACGCTGCAAGGCCAGACAATTTTTGACAATTGCCACCAGATTGGTCTGTTGTAAATTCGCTTGTACCGGCTGACTTAGCTGTTTAAAGGACAGGATAAAATCACTCAAGTGCTGGCCACGTCTGTAGATGGTCGTCAGTGCTTCGCTAAGATCAACATGGTCATCCTGACTTAGCACAGTGCCTGCCACAGGCAAAATCTGCTGGCAGCTTTGTGCCAAAGACGCCATAGGGGTCACCGAATTGGCAATTTCGTGCGTCAACACTCTGGTGAGTTGCTGATAAGCCTGCACTTCTTGCTGCAGCAGTGCCTGATTAATACTTTGCAGCGTCACCAGTTTACGTAACTGCCCCTGAATTCGGCTGCAGACAATGCTCAGCGCCAGCCGGTCTGTGAAGCCTTGCTGCTGCCACTGCAACTGGCCCTGATAATGCGTAGTGGTGCTATGCAGTATCAGGGCCAGTTGCGCTAAGTTCGCCCCGTCAAACTTGCCTTGTTGCAGTTGTTGCTGCTGGGCTGACGTAAGCATACGCAGCGCTGCCGGGTTTGCTTGCGGCAGCCGTTACTTTCGCGATTTGCTGGTGCACAGTAGCCGCTTTAGCCTGGCAGGTTGCAGGGCGCAAACCTGCTATGGTATTAAGACAACAATAACGAGTAAACCATTGGTTAATAAGGGCTATTAATGAGACCAAAGCGAGTTCCAAAAGCTATGTTGCTCATCGGTGTGCTGCTGCTTTGCGCCTGCAGCACACCAAATAAGGTTCAGCGTCAGGTCAGCAAAGAGGCAGTACTGCCACAGATCACTCAAGGTGAACATCAGGGTGCCTATCGTAATCTGTATCGCACGCCTTTAGGGCAGCGGCAGTATCCGGCGCACTGTGAGGCAAACTGCTATCCGGCACATAAGGCCGTTGAGTGTAAAACTCCGGGTCAGGATTGCCGCTACACTGCAGCTCAGCAAGCACCTGAGTTAACTACTGGTTTTGCTGTGCAATGGCTGGGTCATGCCAGCTTTGTGATCAATACACCGGATGGCCAGCAACTGCTGTTGGACCCTGTATTTGGCCAGTTTGACTGGCCGGTCCGTTGGGTACAATGGTTTGCCGGCATCATCAAAAGGCCTTACACCCCGACGATCAGCAGTACCACTTTGGCAGAAACAGATGCCGTGTTGTACTCCCATTTGCATTACGACCATTTCAGCCAGCAGAGCATTGAACAAATAGGCAATAAGCCAACTTATTACCTGCCTCTGGGGATGGCGGATTATATGCCAAAGGGTGGATACCACATTATTGAACAGGCCTGGTATAGCCAGAGCCAACAAGGTGAGCTCAGCATCCATCTGGTGCCTGCCCATCATTTTAATAACCGCAGATTGTTCAATGATGACAATAAAGCCCTCTGGGGCGGCTGGTTGTTAAAGCACGGTGAAAACACTTTGTTTTTTGCGGGAGATACCGGCTATTCAGAGCATTTTAAGGATATTCAGCAGAAATACGGGGATATAGACATCTGTCTGTTGCCGATAGCCTCTTATCATCATGAAGAGCATGCTGACTGGTATCGTTATGTGCATACCACACCAGAAGATGCGTTGGTGGCCGCGACAGAACTGGGTTGCAAAGTGATGATCCCCTGGGGCTATGGTAATGGGAGTTGGCAGATGGGAGACATCAGTTCACATTCCCCACTCTTGCGCTTATTGCATATGCAGCGACAACTGAACAGTCAGGTGCCGCTGCTAATTTTAAATGAAGGTGATAGCGTACAGTTATAACAGCCTTGTATCAGACCACTGGCTTTAAGCGCGCCTTTTCAGCCAGTTTATCGCTCAGTTTGCCAGTCACAGCCCAGACGATTAACGCCACCCAGGCTATCCAGGAAAAACCAGCCGGCACATTCAGTAAGGCAATTTTACCGGCATGCTGGCGATTAAAGGCCAATGCCAGCAGGCTGGGTAAAAACCAAATCAGCAGAAAAAGCGTGCCAAACCCTACTAAAAACACCAGATCAGCCTGTTGCCATGCCTGGACAAAGGTATCGAAAAATTGTTGTACAGTTTCCATCTGTTATTCCTCGTTTTTGTTCATATCAAATTTGTTTTGCAGTACAGCGGCCACCAGCCAGAACACCATAAACAGCACCAGAAATTCGGCATCGGTCAATGCGACCTGATTGCTCAGCTCAGACACGCAGTAATTTAAAGCTTCCATCCATCTATCCTCGTTAAGCTTGTAAAATAAATTAGTGTGTAAGGGTTTAAATTAAAGTTTCAGCTTTGACAGAGAACTCAACTGAGCTTTCAGCTCATCCACAGACCAGGCTTTGCCCTGCTGCACTACGGTATGCACAGTGTTCAGCGCGTTCAAATCCTTAAGTGGATTGCCACCCAGCACGATAAAATCAGCGACATAACCTGTTTTCAGTTGACCATGATCAGTCAGCCCCAGATGCTCAGCGCCACCGCTGGTGGCCAGCTTCAACACCTGCCAGTGCGTCAGGCCTGCCTGCTGAGTCAGTAACAATTCGCGCAAATAAAAAGGACCGCTGGCGCTTAAATCTGTGCCTATCGCCAGCGGCACGCCGGCGTCGTAAAGACGTTTAAGCAATTGCTTTACCTTCGGCATTTGACGCTGAGCGGCGGCAAAGTCTTCTTTTGACCAGTCATAACTGAGCGCAGCAAAAAAGGCGCGCCAGCGGCTACGATTTTCAGGGTGAAAGACCCACATATTTTCTTCCGGATATAAGCTGTTCAAGTCACGGCCAAAGTAGAACAACTCATTGGCAACTAAGGTCAGGTCGACTCTGGTTTGTTGACGCGCCAGAGTGCTAAACAGCTTTTGCATTGGCTCACTGTCGTAGTCGACATAGTCGAACCACCGGTACAGATAACGGCTGTCATATGGATTTTTTCGTTCAAGCAAATAGGCCTGTTTTGTATCGCCTGTCAGTAATTCAGCACTGGTTGGCAACGCATGGGTTAGCATGTCGATACCCAGATCCGCTGCATACTGCCAACTGACGCTATCCAGATGAGCCAGAGTTTTCAGGCCAGCCTCTTTGGCTAACCGCACTCCGAGCGCAACCTCGTCTTTGCTCAGCCCGGCGTATAACTTAATGTAGTGAACGCCCAGCTGTTTTTGACGGGCAATCTCAGCGCGCCAGCTTGCTTCGTCTTTTGGATAGACAGAGCCACCTAACACTGGCGTAGGTTCGAAGACAAAACCAGCGTATTTTAACTTGGGGCCAGGCCAGTGGCCTGCTTGTTGCTGCGCGACATATTCAGCGTTAGCTTCTGGCTCTCCTGCCGGGCTAAAGGCTGTGGTCACTCCGGTGGCTAAGGTGCTGATGGCGTGATAGCGCGTCAGCTCGCTATGACCTTTCACACTGATGACAGGTTGACCATCCTGCATCTGTGCCCGATGTGGCCCTGCAGTCAGGTGCAAATGCACATCAATCAGCCCAGGCATCAGATACTGATCGTTGATATCCACCGTTTTGCCGGCTTCAGGTAATTTTGTATTCGCTTGCTGTTGGCCCATTTGTAGAATGCGGCCTTCTTTGACCAGCAGCCAGCCATCCTGCACCAGTTGCTCTGTCGCAGGATTGAGTAAAGTGGCATTGTGATACAACACGCTTGGTGCCTGTTCAACAGGGGCCTGGGCTAACGCTTGTAATGCAGGCCACAGGGCCATCAGACAAAGCGCGACAGATTTTTTTACATGCAGTGTTTTCATGTGAAGACTCCTTAAAACCGAAATAAAGTTGCTGTGTTTGCTTAAGAAGTCGGGACTATTTCGTCAGCCGTTACAGAATTTTTTTTATTTATTTTTGTAACACTTTGGCCACAGGGGCAGACTTCTATCTAACAGAGTGATAACGTTTGCGCGTGCGACAACACATAGCGCTAACGTATTGAACAGGGAGTGTTTTTTGACGCTATCAAACAATAACACTATGCCAGCGGAACAATTTTTACTGCAGTTATGGCAACAAAATCAGGGCGCTATCAGCCGCACTTTGATGGCTTCAGAGGCCGATCCGGCAGCACGACAGGATTTAAAACAGGATATTTATCTGGCATTACACCAGTCGGCTGAACGTATTCAGGCTGCAGAGCTGCCTCGGGCTTATTTGTTTCGCATTGTGCATAACGTGACTGTTGATCACATAGCTCGTGCTAAACGCCAGCAGTGGCAGGAATTAGATGAGGACACCCAGCATCAGCTGTTACAGGATTGTCCGTCGCAAGAGGTTGGAGAACAGCAGCAAAGTCAGCAGCTGTTGCAGGCCGTAAGACAACTCTCCCCTGCCAACCGTCAGGTGATTTTGCTGGCGATGGAAGATTTAGACACCCCTGAGATCGCAGATATTCTGCAACTAACTCAGGGCGCAGTAAGAGTGCGGTTAAATCGCGCCAAAACAGAACTGATGGAGATCATGCACCATGGCAGATAAGTTTGATTTTGCCGCTCTGGCCAAAAGCTGGCAACAACAACCCACAGCAACAGAAGCGCCCCCCACAGCCGCAGATTTAAGCAAAGCCAAACAACGTCAAACTGAACAAAAATACTTGATGTATGGCGAGTGGTTGGGTGCTGTTGTGATGCTTGTTGCCGCCTTCTGGCTCGCCTTTCACATTCCTGACTGGCTGGGCTATCTGTCTGCGTTGTTTCTGATAAGCGGAGCCCTCAGTTCTGCTTATATCGCCTGGACAGTACACAAACCCATACTGGAATATGACAACTGGAGCAGCAGCGGTCTGGTGCAATTTCGGGTCAGGGCTTGCACATTAACTCTGCGCTATTACCTGTATACCCAGCTATCCTGCGCTGCATTGGTGCTATTTGCAGGCTTGTTATGGCTGATGCAGTGGTGGCAGATCGCTCAGATGACCGCTACGCTGCTGGTTTTTTACAGTCTCATAGTCGCCCCGCTTTGTCTGGTTGCCATCTATCGTTTGCAACAAAAGAAAAAGCAAAAAGAGTTAGAGCTGAAACAACTCAGCAGTCTGGCTAAAGATTTTCAGCCGGATGCAGAGTTGTAACACAGCATCCTGCTTACAATTTCAAACATCTGGTTGCTTGGCAAGTTAAGCCTGATCGATTAACTTAACTTTTTTGCAACTTTTGAGGTGATGATGAAAAAGTGGTTGCTGGTAGCACTGTTGTCCAGCAGTGCGCAGGCCTATGAACCGGACCGGGATCAGATATTGCGGTTTGAACCTTCGCCTTTTCAGAATACAGAGCTTAATTGCCAGCGTGATAAAGACGTCGTCCCCAGACGCAGCGACCTGGTATTGGATCACTACGCGCTGCTGGCTGCGGACAACGGTGAACGGGTCGCTACTGTGACAGTGACAAATAGTGCTGGCGGCCAGCGTATGTTTAATCAGGAGCATATAGTGGCCATTATGGCCGATTGCAGCCGGATTTATCCTTTGTCATTCGAGCTGACGCTGGCTGCAGGCCAACAGGAAACCTTTCAAATCTACTTTGGCCGTCGGGCACAACCTGTATTGCAGCTTATCAGCAGTCACTAACCTTTGCCTTATCAACCAAGGCTTGGCAGCAGGCGCCGGATCCGTCCGACGCCTGCTGCGCCTATTGATTAATTTTTCAACCGAACGCCTGCCCTTGTCGATATCCCCTGCTCTCAACCGACTAGCCTCAAATTCATTTACATTTGCCAACACCTTTGGTCCATGAAAAGCGTTACACTAGCCGCGCCTTTTTCGGGCCGTTTTAAACAAGGAATGCTGTTGATGTCTGATTACTCCACCCACGCGCCCACATCGCGTATTTCTACCGGCGAGTTTACCCTGCTGGTGGCGCTTTTAATGTCCATTGTTGCCATCTCTATTGATGCCTTATTGCCAGCGTTGGATGCTATTCGGGCTGATATAGCCATGAGTCACCCGAATCAGGCGCAACTGGTGGTCAGCGCCCTGTTTTTTGGCATGGCGATAGGCCAGCTGATTTGTGGACCATTGTCCGACGCCACAGGCCGGAAAAAAGTATTAAACGGCGGTGTAGCGCTGTTTTTAGTAGGTACTGTGATTTGTTATTTCGCCACTGATATCAACACCTTATTATTGGGTCGTTTTGTGCAGGGTTTAGGCGTGTCAGGTCCTTATGTGTCGGCCATTTCTATAGTGCGGGACAAATACGCCGGCAATGATATGGCTCGTATTATGTCGCTGGTGATGATGATTTTTGTCATGGTGCCGGCTTTGGCGCCCAGCCTGGGTCAGGCGGTGTTATGGATAGGTTCATGGCGTGATATTTTTATTCTTTATGTATTTTATGCGCTGCTGATCGTAGTGTGGATCTTCTGCCGCTTAGAAGAAACCTTACCCAAAGAACATCGTATTGCCATGACTACTCAGGGTTTTGCTGAAGGCTTTAAAGAAGTGATCAGCAATGTTCCGACCCTCTGCTACATGATTTGTATGGGTTTATTTTTTGGCAGCTTTATTGGTTATCTGAATTCGTCACAGCAGATTTTTCAGGACTTATTTAAAACCGGTGAGCTTTTCACTTTGTACTTTGGCTTACTGGCTATTGTGTTTGGTGCCGCCTCGCTGGTGAATTCCCGCCTGGTGCAAAAATGGGGCATGCAGCATTTATCCAACCGCGCTGTCTGGGGCATTATTTTAAGCTCTGCGGTATTTTTAGCGCTGCATTTGGTGATTGAAATTCAGCTCTGGGCTTTTGTGCTCTATGCCTCTGTGCTGTTTTTTTGTTTTGGTCTGGTGTTTGGCAATATCAACGCTATGGCGATGGAACCTATGGGTCATGTGGCGGGTATAGCGGCCGCTATCATCGGCTCAGTGTCATCTATTATGTCGATGAGTATAGGCACTGTGATTGGCCTGCTGTACAACGGCACTTTAATCCCTGTCACTGCAGGCTTTTTGATTTTTGGCAGCATCAGTATGGTCATTCTAACTTTTGCGCAAAAATACAAAGAAAAGTACAAAGAGGAACATCAGCCGATAGCTGCCCCTTCTGAATCCGTCTGAGCCTGTTCTCTGCCTGTATTTGTTGCAAAAAAGCCCATACCAGGGCTTTTTACTCTCTGTTGATCACCGGCAGCAGTATGACTATCAGTGAATTTACTGCTGTAACTGCAGCCATTCTCTTGGGCTGCTGCCGGTTTTTCGTCTGAAGGTACGGGCTAAAGCCGAAGGGCTTTCATAACCCACTTCATCCGCTATCAGCGCTATAGGACGGCCTTCCCGTAATAATTTTTGCGTTAAACTGACCCGCCAGCTGACCAGATAGTCAGCTGGTGTAATACCTACCACTTTATGAAACTTGGCGGCAAAACTGGCTCTGGACATACTGGCAGCGCTGGCCAGCTCTGCGACAGACCAGGCTCTGGCGGGCTGGTCGTGCATTAAAGTCACAGCTTTTGCCAGCCGTAAATCGGCAAGGCCGGCCATCATGCCAGTGGATACACTGCGATTGGCCATCATATAACGCAACAATTGGATCACCACCAGTTCAAACAAACGGTTCAGCACGGCGTTTTTACCACAATGCTGTGCAAAGGCTTCATCAAATAACCAATCCAGATTGCCACTGAGCATAGAAACATCAGCCAGAGGCATCAGTACATAAGCAGGTAAAGCTGTGGTTAACGGATTATCCAAACCACCATCAAACTTTAGCGCAGCCGATACTAATTGCGGATGCTGAGCGCTCTGCCGCCCTGCTGCCGGGCTCAGGCTATGGCAACAAGGCCTTGGGATAAATAACAAACTGGGTTCTGTGATCACTAAGAGCTTTTGCTGCTCCATTTGAAATACCACGTCACCAGAACGCAATAGATGCAGCTTGGCTGTTCTGTCCATGGCATCAAAACCCATTTCGCCTCCAAGAGCCCCACCATAGATAGTGGTGGCATGCATACCAAATTGAGCCAGTAAAGTTGATAAACGGTCCACCCCTATCTCCCTTTTTATAAAACCAAATGATTTAGACGATCTGTTGCATAAATTAGACTATTTGAACCCAAAAAGAAAGTTCCACCCCTTACTATAACCACAGCCGCTCACAAAGGGAAAACAACAGACCCGGCGCGAAGCGAGCGGGAGACCATAGAGGCGGGCGCCGCCAAAACAGCGCAGCCAATTAACTAAGCTTGCAAATTTAAAAGGAAACTAACATGACAAACTTTAAATCAGGTTTATTCACTACAGCTATCGCAACCTTCGGCCTGACCTTTGGCGCTGCCGCTTTTGCCGCCGAAAAACCAACAGTGGTATTGGTACACGGCGCTTTTGCTGAATCCTCCAGCTGGAATGGTGTGGTGGCAGAACTACATGACCAGGGTTACCCGGTTATAGCTCTGGCGAACCCGCTGCGCAGCGTAAAAAGTGATGCAGCTTATCTGTCTGATGTAGTAGCCAACACCAAAGGACCAGTGGTTTTAGTCGGTCACTCGTACGGCGGTTCAGTCATTAGCAACGTCACAGCCGATCAGGCCAAAGTAAAAGCTTTAGTTTACGTCGCAGCTTTTGCTCCTGAACAGGGTGAAAATATTGCCGAATTATCAGGACGTTACCCTGGCGGCACTTTAGGCCCTACTCTGGCTGCTCCTGTGGTATTAAAAGACGGCAACAAAGATTTGTATATTCAGCAGGACAAATTCCATACCCAGTTTGCAGCAGATGTCCCTGCAGCAGAAGCCGCTTTAATGGCTGCCACGCAGCGCCCTGTGACTGAAGCCGCTTTGCATGAAGCTTCAGCAGCACCAGCCTGGAAAAAAATTCCGTCATGGGCGATTTACGGTACAGCGGATAAAAATATCCCGGCGCCAGCAATGAAATTTATGGCTGAGCGTGCTGGTGCCAAAAAGATTGTGGAAATCAAAGGAGCTTCCCATGTGGTGATGACTTCCAAACCAGAGCAGGTTGCCGAACTTATTGTTGAAGCGGCAGAAGCGACTGCACAATAACACTGTTAACAAAGCGACACTACAACAGCCCGGACCTATCACTCAGGGCTGTTGTTCTTACTGACTACTTTGCTGTTCGGCCTGCAGTTAATCTGCGGCAAAACTGTGATTGCCGACTATCCTCTAAGCTATAACTAAAAGGCATTAGTCAATTGGTCTGACCTTGCCCTATAGTCGTTACGTCGATTTTTTCTACAAAAAACAGTAATTTCGGCACTACAAAGACTGGCGCAGCAGCACAACCTGACCGAGCCTGTGCTGACATCATCGCCTTATGTCAGCGCAGTGGTAGTCCCTTCAGGAAGAAGTAAAGTATGCAGCGGTAACCAGCTCAACTGCTATGCCCTTTATCTTGGCAGATAGGGGCTACAGATCCATCTGCTTAGCAGGATCAAATAAAAAAACAGGACAAGAGGTCAGGATGTTTATTGCAATACCCAAAGAAAAACTGCACGACGAAACCCGGGTGGCGGCCACGCCGGCGACAACGGAACAGCTACGCAAATTAGGTTTTACCGTACTGGTCGAAAGTGGCGCAGGCAGCGCCGCAGGTTTTAGCGATGAGGCTTATGCAGAGGCTGGTGCCAGCATAGCTGGGCCAGACCAACTCTGGGCCAGTGAGCTGATTTACAAAGTCAATGCGCCGACGGAGCAGGAAATCAGTTTACTGCAAAAAGGCAGCACCTTAGTCAGTTTTATCTGGCCGGCGCAAAATCCAGAATTAGTAGCCCGCCTTGCAGCACAAGGCGTGAATGTTCTGGCGATGGATATGGTGCCACGTATTTCCCGCGCGCAGTCACTGGATGCCTTGTCCTCCATGTCAAATATTGCCGGTTACCGCGCAGTGATTGAAGCAGCCCATAGTTTTGGCCGTTTTTTAAGTGGTCAAATTACTGCTGCAGGTAAAGTACAACCCGCTAAAGTGCTGGTGATTGGCGCTGGAGTAGCGGGCCTTGCCGCTATTGGTGCAGCCCGCTCTTTAGGCGCTATTGTCAGAGCTTTTGATACCCGCCTTGAAGTGGCGGAGCAAATTGAGTCGTTGGGCGGTGAGTTTTTAAAACTCGAATTTGCTGAAGATGGCTCCTCCTCCAGCGGTTACGCCAAAGTGATGTCCGATGAATTTATTGCCGCAGAAATGGCCTTATTTGCCGCACAGGCCAAAGAGGTCGACATTATCATCACCACGGCGCTGATCCCAGGCCGTCCGGCACCTAAGCTCATCACCAAACAAATGGTGGATTCGATGAAACCAGGCTCAGTCATTGTTGATTTGGCAGCAGCTACAGGCGGTAACTGTGAATACACAGAAGCGGGTAAAATTACCGAAACCGTATCAGGTGTCAAAGTGATAGGCTACACCGATTTACCCGGCCGTTTAGCGGCGCAGTCCTCACAGCTTTATGGCACTAATCTGGTCAATCTGGCCAAGCTCTTGTGCAAAACCAAAGATGGTCAGATGGTACTGGATATGCAGGATGTGATTATCCGTAACATGTCTGTGGTGCATCAGGGCGAAGTCACCTTCCCACCGCCAGCTATCAGTGTGACCGCTGCGACCAAACCTGTGGTGGCTAGTGCTGCACCTGTCGCAAAAACAGAGAAAAAATCCATCAGTGCCAACTGGTTTATAGGCCTAGCGGCTGTGATATTGCTGTGGATAGGCTACTCAGCGCCCAGTGATTTTTTAGCGCACTTTACTGTGTTTTTACTCTCCTGCGTGGTGGGTTATTACCTGGTCTGGAACGTGACTCATGCCTTGCATACGCCTTTGATGTCGGTCACCAATGCGATATCCGGCATTATAGTTTTGGGCGCTTTACTACAAATCAGCAGCGATTCCCTGCTGGTACAGGCGCTGGCTTTTTTCGCCGTACTGATTGCCACCATTAATATTGTAGGTGGCTTTACCGTCACACGGCGTATGCTGAAGATGTTCACCAAAGGCGGGGAGTAACAGCCATGACACAAGGATTAATCACTTCAGCCTATCTGGTAGCGGCAGCTTTTTTTATTGCCAGCTTAGCCGGTTTATCTAAACAGGAAACAGCCCGCCGCGGCAACTGGCTGGGTATTTTGGGCATGACCATAGCCCTGCTCGCCACCATTGCCAGCGTTAGTATGGATGCCATAGTGCCATTAGTGATAGCTCTGGCGATAGGCAGTGCTATAGGCCTTCGATTAGCACTGAAAGTAGAAATGACGCAAATGCCTGAACTGGTTGCCATTTTGCACAGCTTTGTCGGCTTAGCTGCAGTGCTGGTGGGTTACAACAGCTTTTTTGAAACTCACTCAGCCACAGGCGCAGCACTTACTGTGCATTTAACCGAAGTGTTTTTGGGTGTCTTTATAGGTGCAGTGACCTTTTCAGGTTCCATCGTGGCTTTTGCCAAATTACGCGGCATAGCCAGCTCTAAGCCTTTGAGTATTCCGCATAAACACAAACTGAATTTATTGGCGCTCATCGCATCAGCTCTATTGCTGGTTTATTTTGTCGGCTTCGAGGGAGGTGAAACAGCCCTGCTGATCATGACGCTGATAGCTGTGGTGTTTGGCCTGCATCTGGTGGCCTCCATTGGTGGTGCCGATATGCCTGTGGTGGTGTCTATGCTGAACTCTTACTCCGGCTGGGCCGCCGCGGCTGCAGGTTTTATGTTATCGAACGACTTACTGATTATCACCGGTGCTTTGGTGGGTTCGTCCGGTGCTATCTTGTCGTACATTATGTGCAAGGCGATGAATCGCTCTTTTATCTCCGTGATTGCCGGAGGTTTTGGTCAGGCCGATACCCAACAAAGCGCTGAACAAGAACAAGGCGAATACCGCGAAATCAACGCTGAAGATGTGGCCGATTTGCTGCGAAACTCAAGCTCTGTGGTGATCACGCCGGGTTATGGCATGGCGGTGGCTCAGGCGCAGTATCCGGTGGCGGAGATTTGCCAGAAACTAAAAGAGCGTGGCATTAAAGTACGTTTTGGTATTCACCCTGTGGCAGGTCGTATGCCCGGGCATATGAATGTGTTGCTGGCAGAAGCCAAAGTGCCTTATGACATTGTACTGGAGATGGATGAAATTAATGAAGACCTCGCAGACACTGACACTGTGCTGGTAATAGGTGCCAACGATACCGTCAACCCGGCTGCGGCTGAAGATCCAACCAGCCCTATCGCTGGTATGCCAGTGCTGGAAGTCTGGAAAGCACAAAACGTGGTGGTGTTTAAGCGTTCGATGAACACTGGCTACTCGGGTGTAAACAACCCACTGTTTTATAAAGACAATACGCAAATGTGTTTTGGTGATGCCAAAGCCACTGTGGATGCGATTTTAAAAGCTCTGTAGTTTTGAATTGCAGTTTTTAGTGAGCTAACGAACAGGACTGAGCGTAGATACTGCACTCAGTCCTTTTTTATTCAAAGAGCCCAGCCCATGTTTAGTTTCTTTAAACGAGATCCAATCAAAGCCTTACGCCAGCAATACGACGCCAAAGCTGAACAAGCTATGCTCGCCCAGCGAAAAGGTGATATGCGCTTATTTGCCGATTTAACCGCAGAAGCAGAAGAGTTGTGGGCTCAACTCGAAAAGTTGCAGGCTGAAACGACGAAGTAGCACCTGAAGCTTAGAGCGTCTACTGCGCTAAACACCTTACAGCTATGCACCAGCTTGATGTCAGGGAGCAGTGGTAAAATGCCGCAAAGCTCCGACTACACAAATTGACAAACTTTGTAGGCAATCCGAACATGACCTGGATTAAGATGTATCTTTTGAGCTCATAATGCATATCTCCCTGACGCCCGAATTAGAGTCTCGCATTAAATCCAAAGTTGAAAGCGGCTTATACAATAATGCCAGTGAAGTGATCCGCAAAGCATTAGGTTTTATGGACACGTACGAAGACTGGATCCACCAGGTGAAACTTGCGCTGCTGCGCGATCAATTGAAAATTGGCACAGATCAATTGGACAGTGGTGAAGGCATTAGCATTGAGTCACAAGCTATGCTGGATTCATTGTTTGACGTCGTAAAAAGTTGAACACATGGCAGCTTATAAGCTCGTCATTGCGCCTGCAGCTAAAAATGATCTGAAAGACATCTACCGATACGGACTTCAGCAGTGGGGGTAAGCGCAATCCGACGACTACTTATCCGCTATTAAAAATCAACTTTGGTTACTCACAAAACAACCTTTGATTGGCGCCGAACGCGCAGAAATCTTACCTCATATCAGAAGCCATCAAATAGACGGTCTCATACCATCTGTGCTGTCAAATTTAACTCCATAGCGACGCAAAAACAGCCTGTCCTCACACTGTCTTTTGCAAACATCAATCCTCACTTAAAAGCAAAGAACAAGACTAATGCCCCTCAGCTACACTGACATCAGGTCGCCGGACAAGCTGCTATAGTCATTCGAAGCAGAACGTCGATAATTCATAATGCAGGGGTGACACATGTTTCAGTATCACAGAATGATTGTAGGAATGATTGCAGTATCGTTGGCTGGACCAGCGATGGCTCAGGCAGAAGATAGCGGCTTTACCTACCTCGAGGGCGGTATAGTCGGCGGCTTTGTCAATGACATAGAGACATCAGGAGTGGTCACAGGAAACACCCCTTTCGATCTGGAAAGCGATGCGGATGGCGGTGGATTTATTGGCGGGGCCTGGCAGTTCGCAGCACAGATGCATCTGTTTGGTGAGTATGCAGCACTTGGCCAAGAGCTTGAAATACGCAGCGCCACCAGCACTGTATCAGGTGAGTACGATGTTGAACGCTGGCGCATAGGTGTGGGATATCAATACCCTATGTCGGATATGTTGACTTACTTTGGTCGGCTCAGCCTTGACCAGCTCGAGTTCAAGGATGCACGCGCTGCGGGTTTTAATCTGGATATAGACGCTGACGACAGCGGCATAGGTGCGGAGCTTGGTGCTCTCTGGCAAACAACCCCGACTTTGCAGCTTCAGGGTTATGCACGTTACACCTCGGTTGGAGGGATCGCGTCCAGCGGTTCAGATCCCTTTGAATCCGACGTCCTGGTCGGTGTAAACGGACGCTGGTATGTCCTGCCGACCATAGCACTGGTAACAGGTTACGAGTACGGAAAAATCACCACCCTGAACCTGGGGGTACGTTTATCCTTCTGAGCGCTGCTCAATCACCTATGCCAGATAAGGCGCAGATGGAAGCTCTGTCTGCGCTATCGTCAAACTGTGCTTAGGGTCACCGCTGCGTTCAAAGGGCAAGACGCAAGACCTGACACCGTGTGTAGTTGCTGCGTTCAAAGGGCAAGACGCAAGACCTGACACCGTGTGTCACACATTCTTTGATGATTTTTACTCAAACCAAACTAACGCTGATGTACCTCTATTTCAACAGTTTTTTCTGAAATCAGTAAATTTATGGCCGACAAAATCCAGACAAGCAGTACGGTAGTTGTTCTTTAATTAACTCAAGCACAAGCGGCTTCGGTTTAGATATAGCCTTAAAGTAAAAAGTCGGCTTTTTGCTTGAAACTGCGGGGCAGATCTTGCGGTATTCGTTATTTCGGCAATTTGCTCTTTTTGGTAGCACATAATAAAAAAACCATACCAACTACTGGCACCAAATCCCCCATTGGGGCGCGAGCCGGACAAAATTGGGTGGCCAAGGTTTTAAGGCTGGGAGTGTCTGAGTGAGGAGCGGTAGCGACGAGCGAGTTGCCCAGCCGCCTTGGACGCACGATTTTGGGCCGGGCTTTCGCTGCGACCTGGGGTCGCCTTTTCTTTGGATACTTTCTTTTGGCGAAGCAAAAGAAAGTATCTCGCCAGCGGCGAAACGCTTTAAATTTAGTGAGTATTAAAGCAAAAAGCAGGCTGTTTTGGCCTGCTTTTTACTTCCAACTAAAGCACAACTAATTTGCTGTAATCACCTTATTCGCCAGCACTCTGGCTTTGGCCAAAAAGCCGGACCAGCGGATGTTAAAGCGGATTAAGCCCCAGTAAGTTAATGGCACCAGCAATAAACTGGTTAAGGTGGAGAACACCAAACCACCTATGATGGCAATGGCCATAGGCGCATAACTTGGGCCGTCGCCGCCGATGTTGGCGTCACCAAAGGCCAGTGGTAATAAACCTAAAACAGTAGTGGATACCGTCATCAGAATAGGCCGTAACCGTGCTTCACAGGCTTCGATAATCAGTGGCACAAGCTCGGCATCCGGCTGTTCGTTACGCAGTTGATTGATGCGGTCCACCAGCACTATACCGTTGTTTACTACGATGCCCATCAGCACCAGCATGCCTATCATGCCCATAATACCCATCGAAGTGCCGGTGAATAAAAAGGCCCAAAACACGCCAACAAAAGAGAACAATAAGGAGCCAATGACAGCGGTTGGCATAATCAAGGACTCAAACAGAGCCGCCATCACCAGATAAATCATTGCCACCGCCAGCAACATATTGATTTGCATAATGCCCTGCGCCTCATCCTGATACTGGAAGCTGCCTTCAAAGGACCAGGCATAACCTGCCGGTAACTGCAGTTGATTCAATCTTTTCGTCAGCTCCTCACGGGCTTTGTCCATCGTCAGGTCTTTATTCATATTCATACCAATGGCAAGCGTAGTCTGACGGTTAAAGCGGCGGATTTCCGACAACCGGGGCTCTACTTTCAGTTCAGCCACTTGCGCTAAGGTAATGACTACATTGTCTTTTACCAGCACAGGAATAGCCGCCAGTTCAGCCGGTGAATGGCTGACTTTTTCGTCATACAACACCCGAAGCTGTACCTCGCCCTGCTCGTCAGAGCGGAAGGTGCGTAAGTTGGTGCCACGCAAGGCTAAAGTGACAGCTTGCGCCACTTCGCTGGCATCCAGGCCCTGACGTTGTAACTCTTCATTGTTCAGCTGAATTTGCATTTCAAACTGGCCATCGGCAATTTCAGAGCGCACGTCTTCCAGCCCTTTAATTTGCGAAATCACCGGCACAATATCGGCGGCTAATTTAGTCAGCATTTCAGTCGAAGGGCCAGATAAATGCACCTGCATACCACCGCCGTTATCACTCCAGCCAAAACTGGGTTGTGAGCGCACTAGCTGTGGCCAGCCTTTGCGAATAGCTTCCTTAATTTCAGAGACAGGTTTTACCAGTGGATCGTTAAACATAATGATCGACATCGCATGATTGGCGGTGTAATAGCTGTACACAGACTCAATTTCATACTCGTCTTTGTGCTGATATAAGTAGGCTTCCATCCGCTTTACTTCATGCTCTACCTCGGCCAGATTGTAATTGCCCTGCACGTTGTAGTTCAGAAAAGCTCTGTTGCTGTCGCCGTCATCATCGTCACCACCAGACACCTGGCTTAACGGAATAGCAATACTGAACAGCAATAAGAAAGCGATGCCGGTGGCTGCTTTTGGTGATGCCATCACCCAACGTAAACAGCGGCTATAAAACTTATCAACTTTGCTTGGTGCTGCATTGTCTGAGCTGTGGATTTGCTTAATTTTGGTGGTTAAAAAAGGAATTAATGTCAAAGCCATCAGCAAAGACACCCCCAGGGCTATAGTGATAGCTATAGCAACGTGTTCTAAAAACACAGTCACATCCACTTTCTGGCCAATAATATTGGGTAAAAACACAATAGCCGTGGTGGCAGTACCGGCCAGTACCGCCAGACTAACCCGATGCACACCTAACTCTGTCGCTCTTTTGGTATCAGCGTCGGCCGCGCGTTCGCGGAAGATACTTTCAGTTACCACCACAGAGTTATCCACCAGCATACCCACCGCCAGCATCAGCCCCATCATACTCAATATATTTAAGCTGTAACCGAGGAAATACATAGCGCCCAAAGTGATAGCAATAGACACAGGCACAGACAGCACCACCACTAACGTAGTTGGAATATGGCGTAAGAACAAATACAACACACCAAAGGATAATAAAGCGCCCATAGCACCGGAGCCTAGCAGGTTCGACAAAGAATCCGTCACACCTTTGGCGGTATCGTCCATCAGGAATAAATTGATACCGTTAAAGGCCGGATCTTTGCCCGCTGCATCCACCACAGCAATAGCAGCGCGGGATACATCCACCAGATTGGCGTTTGATTCTTTAAATACGTTCATGCCGACCGCATAAGTTTGATGCAAATGCCGGCCCTCAATACGTTTGGGTAGCTCCAGCATCACATCAGCCACTGCGCCTAAAGTTAAACCGGCACGAATGGGCAAAGCGCGGATCTCATCCAGACTGGCAAATTCGCCAACAGGTTTCACCAGAATACTTTCGCTGGGGTTACGCAACTCGCCTGCTGTCATGGCAAAATTGCTGGCCTGCAATAATTGCACTAACTGCACCGGGTCGACCTGCAAATTGCGCATCCGTTGTGGGTCAAGGCGAATCGTTACCTGACGTTTATCCACGCCATACAGCTCGACTTTCGATACACCAGGCACCCGCTCCAGCGGGCGTTTAATCACCCGCTCCAGTAAGTCGTAGGCCATGGCTAAATCGCGTTCACTGGAAATACGCAACTGGAAAATAGGCATATCAGCGGTATTAAACTGATACACCATCACCCGCTCTACATCGCGTGGCAACAGGTGACGCATATTGTCTAAACGCTCGCGCACTTCAATACTTTTGGTATTGATGTCTTCTTCCCAGTTAAATTCCAGCGAAATATCGGCACCGTCTTCTTTAGAAAAACTGCGCATCTTTTTAATGCCGGTTACTGTGGCCAGCGCTTCTTCCACTGGCCGGGTGATCAAACGCTCGGTTTCGCTGGGTGTGGCATTGGGATAAGGCACATGCACATAAATTTCCGGTATATCGATGCCAGGGAATTTCTCCAGTGGCAACATTCTGCTCGCGATTACACCAAACACCAGCAAGGACAAAAACAACATACATAAAGTCACAGGCCGGGTTAAGGCAAAACGGGTGATGGCTAAAGGTTGATGATCCATAGTCTTACTCCTTAGCCGGTTGCACGTCACGCGCTGTCAGGCGGTACAACACAGGAATAAATACCAGCGTCAGCAAGGTTGACAGGCTTAAACCCCAAATCACCGTAATGGCCATGGGAGCGCGGATTTCTGCGCCATCACTGCTGCCCAGTATCATAGGCAGTAAACCCAGCACTGTAGTTAAAGTCGTCATTAGTACAGGGCGTAAACGGGTGGCCCCCGCTTCGACTATAGCGTCCGACACGGCCATGCCCTCAGCGCGGAGCTGATTAATACGGTCAATCAGCACTATGGCGTTGTTCACCACTATACCGGCCAGCATAATCAAACCAATAAACACGATGACGGAAACCCGGGTGCCGGTTAACCACAAACCAAGCACAGCACCAGCACCAGCCAAAGGCACGGTAAATAAAATCAGCAAAGGTTGCAGCAGGTTTTCAAACTGCGACGCCATCACCAGATAGACCAGAAACACCGCTAACAGCAATGCCATCATCAGGGAATTAAAGGAACGTTCCATCTCTTCACTTTGACCGACAATAGTAGCGCCAACACCATAAGGCAAATTCAGCTGAGCCAATACAGCTTTGGCTGCTGCTGTGGCCTGCTCCAGGTCGCCGTAAGCTAAATTAGCGCTCACCAAAGCCACACGTTGTTGACCAATACGGGTAATTTCGCTTGGGCCTACTTCACGTTTAATGTCAGCGACTGCAGACAAAGGCAGTGGTTTTTCGCTGTTTGGGTTAATGATAATGTGCGACAGTTGTTGCTCTGAGTTACGGAAGTTCTCCGCCAGACGCACCCGGATATCAACTTTACGATCGTTAATCGAATACTGGCCCGCTACTTCGCCACCTATGTAATTTGCCACCCGTTTCGACACATCCGCCGCAGTTAAACCCAACTGAGATAACCTGTCGTGGTGGAAATGCAAGGTAATTTCCGGCTGGCCTGAGCGTAACGAACTTTTAATATCGGTAAATCTGTCATTGGCAGCCAGGGCTTTGACCAGTTGATCCGAGGTGGCTTTTAAGCTGGTTAAATCATGGCCGGACAATTCGATTTCCAGTGGCGTACTGAAGCTAAACAGCTCTGGTCTGTCTATTTTCGCCGTCAGATCCGGCATGGTGCTGACCGCATCACGGAACAGTTGAATTAAACGCTCTTCATCCGCCCTGGTCGCACTGTCTTTTAAAATAATATTTAACCGGCCCCAATGGCTGCCGCCGACATTAGGATCCACCGTCATTTGCTGACCCGTACCTGCCTGGGCATAACTACGATCAATTTCAGGTTGCAGTGAGGCCACATCCGCCAGTTGTTTTAATACCTTGTCGGTGCGTTCTATCGCGCTACCGACAGGCAGTTGCACTTCGACATAAAACTCACCCTGACTCATGCTGGGGATCACGTCAAAACCTAAACCCGGGATCAGCGAATAAATCAGCGCGGTAAGGCCAATAGTAGCAGACAGTACCAAAGCTTTGGCGCGTAAGGCGGCAGTTAACACAGCGCGATAACCTGATTCCAGCGCCCGTAAAAAAGCCTGCACTATGTTCAGCAGTGGGTTAAAGATAAAACTTAAACCTTTAGCGACAGCACGAAACAGAACAGTGAAGAGCGTAAATAAGCCTAAAAATACCAAACGCACGCCCAGATACAGCAGATGAAAGGGTACCAGCGGCCATAAATACCAGCGCGATGGTTTCATGGATAGTTTTGTTGATTCGGTGTTCGAAGTGATAGCTGTAGCTGAACTGGTGCGCTCACGCGCTGCCATAGCAGGAATAAGGGTTAAAGCCACCAGCAAAGATGCCAATAAGGCATAAGTGACGGTTAAGGCCTGATCTTTAAACAACTGACCGGCCACGCCTTCGACAAACACCAGCGGGAAAAACACCGCCACTGTGGTTAAGGTTGAAGCGGTAATGGCCATCGCTACTTCACTGGCGCCTTTTTTCGCCGCATCCATCGGAGCCATGCCCTGCTCTTTGTAGCGGGCTATATTCTCCAATACCACTATAGCGTTATCCACCAGCATACCTATAGCCAGGGCTATACCGCCTAAGCTCATAATATTTAAGCTGATATCCTGCCCATACATCAGGTTAAAGGTGGCAATGACCGACAGCGGAATAGAAATCGAGATCACCAGGGTGGTCCAGACATTCCGTAGGAACAAATACAGCACTATCATCGCCAGAATACCGCCTTCCACAGCGGCGGATTTCACTTCATCTATGGCTTGTTTAATAAATGTGGATTGGTCGTAGACTAAAGTTAACTGATAACCAGCAGGCAGATTTTTTTGTAAGTCTTCCAGCTTGGCTGTGACAGTTTTCGCTACCTGTACCGTGTTGGCATCACCCTCTTTGTAAATCGCAATTTCTATCGCTTCTTTACCCTGTACATAAGTAATGCTTTGACGGTCGACAAAAGAGTCACGGATTTCGGCAATGTCGGACAACCGAATTTGGCTTTCACCGACTTTGGCGATATACAAATTGCGAATTTGCTCCAGATTGGCGAACTGGTTAATGGTACGGACTAAATAATCATGGCTGCCGGTTTCTAAACGGCCACCGGCCTGATTAATGTTTTGCTCTTTTAACCGCTGATTGATGGTGCTGATATCCAGCTTTAACTGGCTGAGTTTTTCGTTGTCGATCAGAATTTGAATTTCCTGAGTTAAACCACCATCAGGCCGCACTGCGGCTACACCAGCCAGAGATTCTAAACGACGGCGTAAATCTTCTTCGGCAAAAGTACGTAAGCTCACCAGTTGGGCTGGTGTTAAATCTTGTTTCTCATCGCGGCTTAACGCCAGACGCACTACAGGGTCTAAATTTGGATTAAAGCGCAGTAATAACGGCTTTTTCACATCCAAAGGCAGGTACAGCACGTCGATTTTCTCGCGCACTTCAAGGCCTGCCAGATCCATATCCGAGCCCCATTCAAATTCCATAATCACATCAGAACGGCCAGCCCTGGAGACGGAATGCACTTTACGAATGCCTTTGACAATACCTACAGCTTCTTCAATTGGCTTGCTGACTAACTGCTCCACTTCGGCCGGCGCAGCACCCGCGTATTCAGTGCGGATGGTTAAGGTGGGGTATGACAAATCTGGCAGTAAATTGACGGCCAGTCGCCCCATAGCGACCAGGCCAAATAACATAATACCTAAAGTGAACATCCACATAGTGACTGGACGTGCAACGGCTGTATCCACGAGTTTCATAGAGGATCCCTTAATTTTATCTTTATTATGGATGGTGGGGCTGAGGCCCCACCAGGGAGGGAGATTGAATTAGCTCTTTGCAATCACCTGAACAGGGCTTTGTTCTTTTAAGCTGGCATGACCTGCAGTCACCACCTGCTCGCCTTCAGTTAAACCGTCCACCACTTCAAACATAGTGTCGGACTCATAACCTGTAGTGATGGTTTTGCGTTCCACTTTGCCATCTTTATTCACCACAAAGACTGAGCTGCTGTTATCCATCGCCATCACGGCACGTTTTGGCACTAACAAAGCGGCAGTTTTGGCGTCATATTGCACTTCTACCTGGGCAAACATACCGGCTTTTAAGCTCAGATCGCTGTTATCCACTGCCACTGTGACGCGGGCTGTACCAGTAGTAGCGTCCACCACCGGCGAGATCCGGATAATCTTCGCGGCTTTGACTGGCAGAGCTGCAAAGTGTAAGTAGGCAACCTGACCCACTTTAGCCCGTGGCAGTTGATGTTCAGGTAAATTGATCACTGCCTCTAAACGCTCTTGTGACACAATTTCAAACAAAGCTTTGGATGAGTATTCAGTGATCAACTGACCGACTTTGACATGACGACGGGCTATCACACCGCTGATAGGCGCAATGATCTGAGTCTCTTTGAGTGCCAGCTCGGACAGGGCGACAGAGGCGGATAACGATTCTACCTGCCATTTTAATTTGTCGTAGACATCAAAACTGACCAGCTTTTTCTGGTACATGGTTTCTAACCGCGCCAGTTCGCTTTTTAACTGACCCAACTCGGCCTTGCCTTTGGCCAGGTTCAGTTGCTGACGTTCAGTATCTAAAATGGCCATCACCTGACCTGCTTTAACAAAATCCCCTTCTTCGACAAACAACTGCTGCACTATGCCGGTTGATTTGCTGTTCACTTCAGCATCTTCCTTGGCTTCTAAGGTCGTCGTAGTGCGGTACAGGCTGCTGATTTCACCGCGACTGACCAAAGCAGCTTCGACCGGGATGCTAATTACAGCCTCCACTTTGGCAGCATCCGGACTTCCTTCAGCGCTGCCGCAACCAGTTAACACCAAAGAGCCGGCCAATAAGGCGGTAGTTACAGCAGTAGCGAGCAATGAGCGGGTTTTCATAATTTATCCTTAAACAAGCAAAGTCGAATCAGTTGCGATGGGATTGCATCCCTTGTGCCACTTCATGAAAACAGAAAAAATCCATTTAAAAACAATTAGTTAATAAATAAAAATTCAAATTCAGCCTAAGTTCACTTCAAGCATTTAGCAAATTTCACTACTTTTTAGTCAAAGCAAGATCCGACCAGTAGCAAAATTTGCCAGACTTAGAGCATGTACTCTAGGGCGCTGTCCTCCTATAATGCCGCGGAATTTATTACAGGGTACAAAAACAATGTTACGAAAAGCTTCATTACCTTTAGCCATCAGCCTTGCCTTAGTCAGTCAGTCTGCTTTTGCTGAAGGTTATAAATTATTTGAACAATCAGTCAGTGCAGCAGGTAACGCTTATGCAGGCCGCGGCGCACAAATTACCGATGCATCTTTGGTGTACTCTAACCCTGCGGC
Organism: Rheinheimera mesophila; assembly: GCF_000986865.1. Classification (GTDB taxonomy): domain Bacteria; phylum Pseudomonadota; class Gammaproteobacteria; order Enterobacterales; family Alteromonadaceae; genus Pararheinheimera; species Pararheinheimera mesophila. Next base: position 103,693 of record NZ_LAVS01000086.1, on the reverse strand, counting down.
TTTAACTAAACTCAAAGGCGCCCAATTTTCCGGTGGTGTCAACCTGATCTATGCCACCACCCGCTACAACGATGCATCCGCGCAAAGCGCCAATGGCATGCCTGTCACAGGCCGTGATTCAGGCAAACTAACTTTATCCGAATTAGTGCCTTTTGCTTTTTACAGCGATCACTTCAGCGACAACTTAAGCTGGGGTATAGGTGTGTACGCTCCTTTTGGTTTATCGTCCGACTATCAGAACGATTGGGTTGGCCGCTATTTTGCCGATGAAACCGCAATAAAAGTCGTCGCTATGCAGCCCACCCTTGCCTATAAACTGTCACAAGACTGGTCTGTTGGTTTGGGTTTAAACGTCAACTATGCTGAAGGTACTTTGTCGAAATACAAAGATCACTCAGGTTTATGTGAACTGGGCACCAACGTCAATGGCTTGTATGGCGCTAATGTGTATAACGCAGCCTACTGTGACAGTCATTATGAGGTGAATGGTGATGACGTGGCCGCAGGTTATACCCTCGGTATTCATGGTGATTTAGGTTCCACCAAACTGGCGTTAGTCTATCACTCAGAAGTGAAATACAGCTTAAAAGGTGATTCCGAAATTACCAATACGCCTATCACTGGCGCCAATGTGGCAGGCAATCCAAACTTTATCGTGGTAGCACCTCAACTGCCCGCCATCAGTTTAGCAACGGGTAAACTGGCCTCAAACAGCTACCTGTCCGAGCAAAGCAAACTGGATTTAACCACGCCTGCCAATATGGCGTTTAGCCTTGATCAGAAGCTGACCGATGTTTTATCTGTGCAAGCCAGCGTCAACTGGACAGGCTGGAGCAGCTTTGAATCCATTGATATCGTCAGCGACGATGCAACACCAAGCATCTCTTTAAGTACGCAATTGCCACAAAATCTGAATAAAGCCGGTTATATCGGCTATATCCCTGAGCACTGGCACGATACCTGGTCCTTTTCTGTTGGCACTACAGTGCAATACAACGACGAGCTGACGTTAAAAACCGGTCTGGCATACGATGAAAACCCGATCAGCAGCAGCCATAAAACAGCCCGGGTTCCGACCGCAGACCGCATCTGGTGGACCTGGGGCGCCAACTGGGCTCTAACACCAGAGCAAAGTGTTGATTTTGCTTATGGTTATATGTGGATGAACAAAGTAAACATCGATGAGCACGAATACAACGCCAATGGCGACCGTATTTACAACTCTGGTGTGCAGGCGACTTACCGTAACAAAGCTCAGGTTCTGGCCGTGCAGTGGAACCACAAGTTTTAATTCTGCCGCTGTCCTGATACCACCTGTTGTCAAAACCACCGTTTTTACGGTGGTTCAGATTAATGACAAACCCCACCAAAAAAGGCGGGGTTTGTCATTAATCTGCCGGCCACTTCCTGTGGCCGTGTTTTGTTTTTACAACTTCACTACCCGTGAATTATTTAACCAGTGTGATTTTGAAACCACTGGGTGCAGCAGTGGACGGCTCAGCCGCCAGAATGTAGTTTTTGCCTGCCTCCAGTTGCAAGGTCTCTGTTTTATCTAACAGGCTGATGGTGCCGTTGTCGGCTACATGAACCAAAGAGATGGAGTAGAAATCTTTTGGTAATACCAAAGTGGCGTACTTTTTGAAATCCAATGCTTTGACATGGAATTTGGCACTTTCAATAGTTTCGTTTTGACGCACAAAATAGAAATGCAGGTTTTTGAAATCAGGAACCAGATTCGCCACGTTAATCTCATGCTCATGCACTTGTGGCAAATTCTTCTCGGTAAAACTAACCAGCCCCACCTTTTGCTCAGCGTCACGGAACAACAATACGGACTTACTTTGCCCTGCATTGATGGTCAGCAATACGTTGTTTAACAATAACTGATTGTTTTCATTTAATACCGCGATGCTGTAGTCGTTTTTGTCTAGCTGAATGTAGTCTGTCAGTGTGTCCTGTACTAAATCTGCAACAGGTAAGTTATTGATTGCAATCTGACCTTGCTGATTGTCCAGGCTGTTGTAGATACGCACCTGACCTTTAGCCAGGCGGTGTTCCAGTGCCTCAACTGCTGTCGAGTTGCCCACTATATCCAACGACACTTGTTGCTGCATAGGACCCAGTTTGTCACGCACCACTAATACATAGCTGGTGGTGTACTGGAAGTTATAAGCGACAGCCTCAAAAAATGGGGTTTTGCTACCCGCCGTGGTGATAAAGAGTTTGTATTTGCCACGTTTGAGCATTTTGCCGGTGTTAGTGATTTCTTTTGCGGAAACAGACTCTAACAAAGTTGCTTTACTGAAATCATCGGTCTCAGCCGCAGTATATAAATCAACTTTGTCATAGCTGTTGGATAAGTTAGCGACAAAGACCCGGAACTCATCATCAAACTTTTCTTCACGCTTATGAGTTAATGTCAGAATGCTTGGGTTTGCAGCATCACCCGCCATCAGTAACAAGGTTTTATCGCCTTTATTCAGCGTGATATCCGCTTCTTTGATCAAAGCGCTGCTGGTGGCATTTTTCAACTGATACTTGTAGGTTCCCGGATCAATCGCCAGCATATTGGACGCGTCACCAAAGGTGGCACTGCCTGCCGCGACATCATTCACAGTCAGAGAGCTGTTTGCGCTATTGGCAGCACCATTGTAAAACTGCACGTACCCTTGATTAAAACCCTCTTCTGCTTTATCGCCTGAGCTGCCACCGCAGGCGGCCAGAGCGATCAGCGAAAACAAAGGCAAAGCCAGACGACTGGCACGCTGTATCATGTTCATTAAGCTATCCTGTATCTTGGTTGTTCGTTGGCCAAGAGATTATGTATAGCCCTATGAAAATCCTAGCGTTTTTACCAACTCAGACAGTTAATAACAGCTTTTGACAAATCATTTATAACTGAATACTAAATAGCTATTGCAAAGTCATGTAAAGACAGTTTGCAGAATCAAGGCAGCAGGCCTGACGCCTGCTGCCTTCGCTTTACTCTGTTTCCAGCTTCAGCAAACCACTGACAGTATTCATCTCGACACTGCCTTCCCCTTTGCCTGTGCTGAACTCAAGGCTGCTGCGGGGACCATATTTTGCTCTTTCTGCTTTTTGGCTGGTTAATTCGTTTTTGATAGAGCCCCCCGCATTGGCCACCAGATTAAATTTAGCGCTAACCGCTTTCTCAAGTTTTAGTTTGGCGTTGCCGCTGACCGTGCTCGCTTCGATACGTGGCGTCAGACTGCCTTTGACTTCAGCTTCCAGCTCTCCATTGACAGAGCTCATAGTCAGTTGCTGTACATTGGTCAATTCCAAATCAGCCTCACCATTGACCACTGATACTGCAACTTCTGAGGCCGATGATTTGCTTTCAATACTACCGTTGACCGCTTCAATGCTAAGCCGGCCCTGAGATCCGCTGTCTTCAATTTCGCCATTGACTGTATTGAGCGTAATGCGGCCATTGTTATTGACGCTGGTTATTTCGCCATTGACCGTTTCCAACTGAATAAATTGTTGTAGCTTTTCAGCATAAACCGAACCATTCACCGTTGTCACTTTGGTGCTGCCTTGCACGCCTGACACTCTGACACTGGCATTGACGCCCTGAAACTCCAGTTGTGCGCCCAACGGGACTTCAATCTGTAAGCGTGAACCCTGTTTTTCCTGATCGCCCCAGTTGCCGTAGTTACTCATGGTCGGCATTTTCACTTTAAAACTGGTGAAACCATTTTTAGAACTCAGTTCATACCCTTCGGCTTTTTCGTCTAACGTACCAGAGACTTTAAAACGCGTCTCCCCTGTTGCAATGATCTGGACTTCTCCACGCATATTCTCGATGTAGATCCTTTCATTATTTGCCACCTGCAGGTTTTCATTCACCGACTCCGCTGCCCATAATGGCTGGCTGAATATCGATAAAGCCAGGCCTAAAATCAGTTGTTGTTTCATCATGTTACTCCAGATTAAACCAGGCCCGACTGGACCACTTTTTGTAAATAATTCTGCTGCTGGCTATACAATTGCCTTAATTGCTTTAGCAGCACTGCTTCATTCGGGTTGTACTTCAGTGCCAGTTGAACCTGCCCTATGGCTTGCTGCCATTGCGCCATTTGTTGCTGCCAATCTGCATACACAGGGTCTACCGTTTTCATACTGGCCAGTTGCTTCGCTTTGGCTTGCTCAAAGCTGTAGACTATCGCTGTCTCCGCATCCAGCAACTGCGGGTTTACGCTACCGGCTTGACTGGCCGTCACAGGTTGCGGACCTGCGGGCTGCCAGAATAAAGTCACAGCCAACAGCACCGATGCCGCACTAGCGATATAAGCGCTGGCAAAAGGTACAGACAACCATCTGTGGGTGTTCACTGCCTCTGCCGTGGCGGGCAGGTTGTCCGTTAAACGCTGCTCCAGCTCAGGCCATAAATCGCGGGACGGTGTTAATTCACTGGAAAGTCCGGCGATCAAACGATCTAATTGTTGTTCAGTTTTCATCTAACCACTCCCGTAATAACTGCCGTGCTCTGTGGTACTGCGATTTGGAACTGCCCTCGGCTATGCCAAGTAGCTGCGCAATCTCCTGATGCTGATAGCCCTCCAGAGCAAACAACACGAACACGGCCCTTGCCTGATGTGGCAAACGTAAAATCAACTGCTCTAATTCTCTGCTTTGTCCTAATTCCGCCCCTGCTAATTCAGGCATATCTTCGGTAGCCAGTCGGAGCAACTTGTCCTGACGCCACAGATCGATGGCGGTGCGGGTCGCGATACTGTGCAACCAGGTACTAAAGAGACTGTCGCCGCGAAACAGACTCAGTTGTTGCCATACTTTGACAAACACTTCCTGGCAGGCATCTTCTGCTTTATTGCGATCCGCCAGTAAACGTAAACAGATGGCATATACCCTGCCGCAATACTGCTGATAAAGTTGTCTGAACGCACTGCGATCGCCCTGCTGCGACAGGCAAACCAGTTCATCCATGTCATGCGTTCTTTGCTCTGGATAGTCAGACCTTAACATCCCGCCCCTGCTATTGAAAAAATGCAACTTAATTGGTGTTATAAAGTGAGTCGGAACCACAGCAACAAAAGGTTTAAACGCCGGAATAAAAAACTTCAAAATAATATCAGTCGTGGCCATACTATAGCTGAGTGACTGATTTTTAATATAAATTTTGCTTAGTTTGCTACAAAATCACAGCCTGCTCTGCAGGTATTTTCGATAAAACAGGAGAGACAGGTGCCCCGTCAGCTTCAAAAAGCCAGCTTGTTTATGCTCTGCCTGTTGTTACTTGCCGGTTGTACCAGTCCGCATTTTCTAAAACTCTTGCCATCAACCAAAAAAGCACTGGAAGCCAATCGGCTGTTCAGTTACCAGTACGCCCGTATGCAGCAGATGACGGCACAAGAGCTGGCTTTGTACTGCCCGGATTTGCTCAACTTACCTGATGAAAGCGCCAATAAAAGTTTGTTACAGCTCAGTTGTGCCCAACTCTGGTTATCTTCTGCTCTGTTGTCAGGGGAGCAGTTGCAGCAAGCCACCCAGCTCTACAATCAAAGTCTGACGCAGTTTTTACACACCATGCTACCGAAACAAAAGTATCGTCACCCTGCACTGCGCATCGAACTGGAGCCGGTTAAGGATGAAACCGGATTGGTGTTTGACGATTATATGCTGGCCAGCAAGTTTCAGGCGGTCAGAACTCACCATCAACGCGCTGCCGACTCTGGTCTTGGCGTAAGCCTGGTGGCAGCACGGGAAAACACCGGCAAAGGCCAGGACACACTCTACCCGCCTGAAGGTATTTTTCGCGCCGTGACCGTCAGCCTGAAACAACTCAAGTTTAGTAAAGACCTGCAAATTCAACTGACCTTACAAGGGCATCTGATGCACCATGCCGCAGATTTGAACTTCGCCTCCGCCTCTTATCCACTGCTGTATGATGCCGCCAGTAGTTATTTATGGCTGATGCAACAGGCCAAACTGGCTGATTTAGAATTGCCCGGTTTATTCAACGCAGAGCTGGCTGACAGTAAACTGGGAATTTACAGCGTGACCCCGCTGCATAAGGATAAACAACCCTTGTTGCTGATCCATGGTTTGAATTCCAGCCCTTTGATTTGGTATGAACTGACGATGGCGGTGCTGCAGGATGAACAACTGAAACAGCGTTACCAGATCTGGCATGCTTTTTATCCGTCCGGCCCGCCTCCCTTTTACAATTCCATGCGTTTACGTAAAAAACTGGATGAACTGCACAGCATGCTGAAAGCCGGAGGTGGCGGCAGGCAGTTGGATGCCATGGTTGTGGTAGGTCACAGTATGGGAGGAGTGATCAGTAAAACTCTGGTTCAGAATACCGGCTATGTGCTCTGGGATTTAAGTTTTACCGAGCGTCCGGAGCAGCTCGGGGCTGTGAAGCAGGAACTGGACAAAATTAAAGATATTTTTATCTTTAATGCCAGACCTTATATCGACAAAGTAGTGTTTATCGACACACCACATGGCGGCTCTGAATCCTCTGAATCAGTACTGGCCGGTATTGCTAGTTGGTTTATTAATTTACCGAAAAACTTCACCACACTGATCCGTGATTTTATTCTGAAACTTGGGCCAGACAAAGTGACCCTGCCGATGCGTGAATACCTCAACGACGGCGGAGGTCCGCATTCAGTTCAGGTGTTGTCTCCCCGCCATCCTTTACTGCAAGGTTTGAATAAGCTGGAGTATCAGCGACCTGTGTATTCTATTATCGGTAGCAATGGGCCTTTATCCTGCACGGATGAAAAAAGCTGTAGTCAAATCAGCGACGGTGTAGTGCCGTTTTTCAGCGCCCATCAAAACAAAGCCGTACAGGAGATCATTGTGCCCTCACGCCATAACTCTTACCAATCCCCACCAGCCCTTGAGTTTTTATTGCACCTGCTCAGACAACCCGCCGGTGAAGCCAAAGTCGTGGGAAATACCGTTGAATAACGTTATACTCGCCGGCCTTTTTTCTGACAGGTGATGTGATGTCTGCTCCTTACCTTGCTGTTGATTTTGGTACTTCCAACTGTGCCGCAGGTTTTATGCTGGAACAACAGCCGCATTTACTGGCGTTGGAGCAGAACGGCAGCCGCTATTTAAGTTCGGCTTTGTATATCGAACGCCAGCGTGATCCGGACGACGAAGACGCTTACCTGTCGGCCAGCCTGACCCGTTTACTCGCGCAAAATAGCAAGGTGCTGGTCGGTAAAGCCGCGCACGAACGCTACAGTATGGACCCTTTAGGCGGCGTCTTTATACGCTCGCCTAAATCGATGCTCGGCAGCCGGTTAACACCGGCTCAAACTGAAATTTATACTCAGGTCGCTACCTTGTTGCTCAGCCGGATCAAACAAAGTGCAGAACAACAGTTAAACCATCAGGTTGAACGGGTATTGATTGGCCGCCCTATCCATTTTCAGGGCATAGATTTAGCCTTGGGCGACGAACGCGCTTTGGCAATTCTGAATCAGGCCGCCAGCAGAGTAGGTTTTAAAGACGTCGATTTTGCTTACGAGCCGGTGGCAGCAGCCATTGAATACGAGCGGCACTTAACTCAAGAGCAACGGGTGCTGGTCGTCGATATTGGTGGGGGGACCAGCGATATCAGCCTGATCCGCCTGGGGCCGCAGCATAGCCAAAGCTTTGACCGCAGTAGCGATTTATTAGGCCACAGCGGTAAACGTATTGGTGGGGTTGATATGGACATCAAACTGACTATTTATGGCCTGATGAAACTCTTTGGTCGCCAGAGTCTGGCGCTGGACGGAAAACCTTTGCCCGGTGCGCTGTTCAGCGACGCGGTGAATATTATCGATATCCACGCACAAGAGCGGTTTTACGCCGAAAAAACCTACGATGAACTGCTGGATTTAACAGAGTTAGCGGCAGAACCACAACTTTTAAGACGCTTTGTGCAGGTCTATCAGCAACATTTAAGTTATTACCTGAATCAAAAAGCTGAGCAAGCTAAAATCGGCCTGACCGAACAGGCTGCTGTGGATGTGGTGCTGGAGCGTATTGAGCCAAATCTTTTGCAAAACCTGTCGCAGCAGCAACTGATGGATGCTTTGTATCAGGAATTATCCGGTATCAGTAAGTTGATTCAACAGTGTTTACACAGTGCGGGCGCAAAACCTGACCGCATTTTTGTCACAGGGGGCGCGTCAGCAGTGCCCGGGGTCCAGCCAATGCTGCAGCAATTATTGCCTGATGTGCCGGTGATCCGCGGTGATCAGTTTGGCTCTGTCGCTATGGGATTAAGCAAACTGGCTTCGCTGCGTTTTGGCTAATTCAGCATACAATTCGGCTAGCTGCACAAAAAATCAACAATAGCGCTGGTCGCCTCAGCGCTTTCCCGTTACAATGCGCGGCTTTTTGCGCGGGCCAATTGGGGTTTGCGCTTTTATTTGAGAAATTTAATGTCATTTTCTGCTTTGGGTTTAAACCCAGCTTTAGTTGAGGCCGTGCATCAGGCCGGTTATACCCAACCTACTCCTATTCAGCAACAGGCCATTCCTGCTGTATTACAGCGCCGTGACTTGTTGGCAGCCGCTCAAACCGGCACCGGCAAAACCGCCAGCTTTGTGTTGCCTATTTTGCAAATTTTATCAGCGCAGCCTGTGCAGAAACCTCGTCCGGTCAAGGCGCTGATTTTAACGCCAACCCGTGAACTGGCGGCGCAGATTGAAGAACAAATTCAGAAATACGGCAAAGAATTAAGCCCTAAATTAAAACATCATGTGGTGTTTGGTGGTGTCAGCATTAACCCACAAATGATGGCCTTACGTGGTGGCGTCGACATTTTAACTGCCACTCCGGGGCGTTTACTGGACCTTTTGAGTCAAAACGCCTTAAAGCTGGATCAGGTGCAACTGCTGGTGCTGGACGAAGCCGACCGTATGCTGGATATGGGCTTTATCCGCGATTTGAAGAAAATTCTGGCTTTACTGCCTAAAGTACGGCAAAACCTGCTGTTTTCCGCAACCTTCAGCGATGAAATAAAATCACTGACCCAAGGCCTGTTACAAAACCCGCTGATGATCCAGGTTACGCCAGAGAACACCACAGTTGAAAAAATTGAGCAGCAGGTGTATTTGCTGAACAAAGGCCAGAAAACTGCGGCTTTGTGTGAACTGATCACCGAAAATAACTGGCAACAGGTGTTGGTCTTTATGCCGACCAAACACGAAGCCAACCGTTTAAGCGAACAGCTAACTTATGCCGGTATTCCGTCAGCGGCTTTGCATGGCAACAAAAGCCAGAATGCCCGCACTAAAGCGTTGGCCGATTTTAAAGCCAATGAGTTAAGAGTGCTGGTGGCAACCGATGTGGCCGCCCGTGGCATCGACATTTCTCAGTTACCTTATGTAGTGAACTTTGCGCTGCCCCGCTCCCCTGCCGACTATGTGCACCGTATAGGCCGTACCGGCCGTGCTGGCAAATCGGGTCTGGCTGTGTCTTTTGTTGCGCCGGATGAACTACCACAACTGAAACTGGTGGAACGTTTAATTGGTATCAAACTGCCCAGTCAGACGATGAATCCAAACCCATTGCCAGAAGCCATGGTCGCTATCGCCAAAGCACCACGGCCACCTCGTCCTGTGCGTAAACCACAAGCTGAAAACGCCAAGCCGAAACATGGCGGCAATAAGCCAGCAGCCAATGGCGGAGCCAAACCAGCTCAGGGTCAAAAGCCAGCACGCCGTTTTGAAGCGCCTAAAACACCTGGTATTCAGACACAGGCCGCAGGCCATATGGCCACTCCAGCCGCTGAACATAACAACGGCAAAGGCCAGCGCCGTCGGTTTAAACCTAAACCGAAAACTACGGCTTAAGCTGTTGCTCAGGTAGAAAAACGAATGAAAATTCGTTTAGCCAAATACCTGGCCGAGCACGGCCTTTGTTCAAGACGAGCCGCATCAAGGCTGATTGACGAAGGCCGGGTTTTAGTGAATGACCGTCCTGCCAATCATATCGACCATGTTGATGCAGAGGATTCGATTCAGGTGGATGGCCAACCTTTTGTCGCTGCCACGGAAAAACACTATGTTTTGTACCATAAACCTGTTGGCATCGACTGTAATCTCAATCCGGAGAAAGCCGACAGCCTGTATCATTTGCTGCAGCAATTCCCGATGCGACTGTTTCCTGTTGGCCGGCTGGATAAAGACTCCTGTGGTTTAGTGCTGTTGACCAATGATGGCGAACTGGCACAGCGCTTGTTGCACCCCGATTTTTTCCATGAAAAAACCTATCAGGTGACAGTAGATAAAACTCTGACCGAACAGGCTTTAGCGCAACTAGCGTCCGGTGTCAGTTGGACAGTCGGCCCCCATCACTATCAATCCCGCCCTTGTCAGGTGACTCAATGCAGCGAACACAGCTTTGACATTGTGCTGACACAAGGCTTAAACCGACAAATCCGTTATATGTGCCGCACGCAAGGTTTAAAAGTGCTGCAGCTAAAACGTGTTCGGCTGGCGCAATTTCAGTTGGGTGATTTAGCCGAAGGTTGTTTTCAAATCACCACGCCGGGTGCAGCCTAAAGCGGCTTATCAATTGCTGTTTTCTGTTGTAGAGTAAGACCTAAGCCAATGACAGAAAAGGATTGAAGATGAAGAACTTAGCCCTCTTGCTGCTTGTAGCGTGCTGGTTTATCGCAACGCCACTGTGGGCTTCAGAGTCTTTTTTATTGCAAGGTAGCTGGGCGCTAAAATCTGCGGTTTATACCAAAGCAGATGGCACTGTGATTAAAGGGTCGGGCGCGGATCTCAAATCGGTCAAAGTCTTATCCAAAGGCCATTTCAGTTTTGTCACAGTCCACAAAGATGGTAGTTTCAGCAGCGCCTTAACCGGCACTTATCAGTTAAAAGGCGATTCCTACCAGGAAACACCTCTCACGGGCTCTGTCGCTGCCATGCTGAATAAAACCTATGATTTTAAAGCCAAAGTCGAAGATAATCTCTGGCATCACAGCGGCATGGAAGATGGAATGCAAATTGAAGAAGTCTGGGTAAGGCTGGATTAATCCAGCCTTACCGACGCAGAGAAATCAAACTGCTGCCATTGATTTTGCTGATGAGTCACCAGCATAAAACCGGCAGGATAGCGGTGTAAAAAACTTTGTAACATAGCCCGCGCCTGAAAATCCAGATGATTGTCCGGCTCATCCAGCAGCAAAAAAGGCGCATAAGGCTGCAATGCCAAAATCAGTAACAACAACTTCATCCGCTCTCCACCACTGAGCTGCTGTGTGGGAACTGCCAGACGCAAAGCATCAAGGCCTATGCCAGACAAGGCCGTTCTTATCTGCGACTCCTGCTGCACCTCTGTAAGCGCTCTGATCGCCTCAACAGCGCCGTCAAAATCATGCACTAGCGACAAATGCTGATCAAGATACCAAAGCTGCTGCTTCACCTGCACCATCCCCTGTATTGGCTGAAGACAACCCGCCAGTACTTTGAGTAAAGTCGACTTGCCACTGCCATTGCTTCCGCTGACAAGGCAGCGTTGCTGCACGTCTAGCTGAAAGGATAAAGGCGCACTGTGACCATAAGGCAGCACCAGGCTATCACAGCAAATTACCGGCCCATTACAACTTTTTACCGCGCGGACCGCGGGTAGTTTGGGTAACTCACGCTGATCCAGTTGTCGCTGTAATTGCTGGCGCTTTGCGGCAAGCTCCTGCTGCTGCGCCTGCACCTGTAGCTGCAAACGGCCACGACTTTGTTCTGCCTGCTGTGCTTTTCTGCCGAGCAGTATCGGCGCCTGATTGGCCTGTGTTCGATTTCGTTTAGCCTGTTGATGCTTTTGCTGCTGAAGTTCGAGCAAACGTTGCTGCTGTTGTTGCTGAGCGCGTTGTTGTTTTTTCAACTTGTCATTTTGCTGTTGCAACTCAAACTGCAGCCTTTGGCTTTGCAGCATAAAGTCCTGGTAATTGCCCTGATATTTCTCCAGCCCTAAAGGCGACAGTTGATAAATACAATCCACTGTCGACAACAACTCCACATCATGACTGACCAACAAATACCCGGCCTTGTACTGTTTTAACTGATGGTGAAGCCATAACCGGCTTTGCTGATCCAAATGATTGGAGACTTCATCCAATAGCAAAAACTGACCTGAGGCAAAGGCTTTGGCCAGCCGCAATTTCATCAATTGGCCACCACTTAACGCAGCCAAAGCTAAGGTCGTATCGGTCGGTAAACCGAGCTGCTCTAGCCAGTGTTGAAACTCAGTTTTGGATAACCACCGCTCGCCGATGCAATCAAAATCGGCTTGATCCACACCGCCAGCCTCTACTCGAGCTAAAGCATCAAACAAAGCATCTAAGCCCATATAACTACGGACACTTTGCTCCAGAGCCGTTTCATGTTGTGACACATAATAAAATGGTCGCAACCAGATCAATTCTCCTTTGTGAACCAGCCGGGGCTCAAGGCCAGCTAAACCTCTTAAAAACAGAGATTTACCGCAACCATTCAATCCAACCAAGGCCTGAGCTTTATCCTGCAGTTGCAGATCAATAGCTGGATGTAACAGTTCAAGAGCCGGATCGCTCCACTGAAATTGGCGACATAACAATACGGTAGATAATTCAGACATACAGACTCCTGAAATACAGGAATACTGCGCTCACAGACGAAGAGAAAAATAGTAAGTACCTGTTAAACAACAGCATTCCTGATGATTTGTAAAATAACCACTACAAATTTTCGGGAATTTAGTCGTTCATGTCGGCGCTACTCAAAGTGGAAGTGAGCAGATGTTAACAAGCCACCTCATGTGCTGACAACTGATTTTATCGCACTACGGTTTAACCAAAGGCTTAACAATAAAGTCAGCGTAAACATAAACAATGAACCAAGCACCACACCATTCCAGCCCCAGTGCTGCCAGAAGGGCGACAAATACAAACCACCAGAACTGGCGCCTACATAATAAAACACCAGATACAAAGCGCTGGCACTGGCTTTGGCTTTTATTGCCTGTTGATTGACCCAACCACTGGCGAGGGAGTGGCAAAGAAAAAAACCAAAGGCGCTGATAAAAAACCCACTGACAATCAGAGGCAAGGCGTCATACAAGGTCAGCACTGTGCCCAGCATCATAATCATGATCCCCAGAGCCATCCCTAACGCCGGATGGATTTTTTGTCCGACTTTGCCAGATAACGCCGAACCAACAGTACCTGTTAAATAGGTGACAAATAACAAGCCAATCCAGCCGCTTGACAAGAAATAAGGCGCTTCGGCAAGGCGAAATGCGACAAAAGTGTACTGATTTAAAAAGATAAAAAAGTTAAGACCACCAATCAGATAAGTCAGTAACAAAGTTTTCTGCCGTAAATGAAACCAGTTATCTGACATGGCTTGTTTGAGCTCAAAGGGTTGCTTTTGAAAATAGCTGGATTTAGGTAAGTAACGCCAGACCAGATAAGTACAAAGCACACTACCCAACCCCATAGGCCAGAATACCCATTGCCAATGATTCAGCTCAGCAAACCAGCCCGACAATAAACGCCCGCTGATGCCTCCTAACGAATTAGCGCTAATGTAATAGCCCACCGCTACTACCATAGCGGTTTTACTGAACTCTTCGCCCATATAAGCGATGGCAATGGCTGGCAATCCGCCCAGACAAAAGCCCTGCAAAGCACGTAGTATCAATAAGGAGTGGTACGATTCCACCTGAGTCAGCGCCAAGGTACTAAGCGCCATACCTGCCAGACTCCAAAGCAACAAAGTACGGCGACCATAGGCATCAGACAAAGCGCCGTAGACCAGCAAAGACAAACCTAAGGCCAGGGTGCCTATGGCATAACTCCAGCTAGTTTGCAGTGGTGTCAGTTGAAATTCGTGGCTTAACAGCGGTAATAAAGGTTGCAGCATATGAAGATTGGCAAACACAAATACAGCCGCCAGACAAAGCGCAAAACTGGCAGCGTAAAAAGCAGGTGTGTTTTTTTCAATCATGGTTTTTAATCATCAACAACAAAGAGTCAGCAACGCTGACTGATCAACGAGGGTTAAGTATACAGTGAATAAACCGGGATTTATTTTGCTTTGACTCAAATGCCTGTTGGTTTGCTGCATAGCTCAAGGCTGCATCTGGTAAAGTGCTGCTTTGGCCGCCGGGGTCTGGACATTAACCACCAGCCTGCTCGCCTTGTTCTGCCACTTTGACTTTGGTCACCAGCAACTGGTCAATTTTGTAGCTGTCGATGTCCACCACTTCAAACTTGTAGCCCTGATACACCACAAAGTCAGTCCGTTTTGGAATTTTACGCAGCATATACATCATAAAACCTGCGATGGTTTCGTAGTTCTCATCATCCGGGAAACTGTCAATATCAAAGACCCGCATCACATCATCCAGCGGTGTTAATCCCTCAACTAACCAGGACGCATCATCACGCTGTACTATTTGCTCTTCATCCGAATTGACCAATTCGCCCATCACTATGCTCATTACGTCTTTCAGCGTGACCATACCTACAGTCAAGGCATACTCATTCAGCACCACAGCAAAGTCGACTCCACTGGATTTAAAATGCGCCAGCACCTCATACAGCGACAAGGAGTCAGGAACAATTAAAGGCGTATGGATCATGCCTTCTTTGAGTAAGTTAATAGGCTGCTGATGCAATACCTGCATCAGAATATCGCGGCTGTCGACATAACCCACCACTTTATCCAGACTGTCATCACAGACAATAAATTTGGCATGAGGATGCTCGGCAATCTTGTTTTTAATGCTCTCTGCCGATTCTTTCAACGTAAAGTAAATTAAGCTTTCGCGTGCTGTCATAGCGGAGGTGACAGTGCGGGAATCCATATCGAAGACGTTCTCCAGCAAAGTGCGTTCCTGCTGCTGCAAAACCCCAGCCTGAGCGCCTTCATCCATCATCGCCACTATGTCTTCCGGTGTAATTTGATCAACCCGCTGAGTCGGTACGTTAAAGAGTTTAAACACCAGATTGGCCACACTGTTAAATAACCAAACCAAAGGTTTCAAAATGACCAGCATCAGTAAAATCAGGTTCACCACAGAAATCGCCACTTTCTCCGGCGCTAACATCGCCAGGCGCTTTGGCATCAAATCGGCAAATAGAATAAATAAGGCAGTGACAAAAAACACCGATAAACCAAAAGCGATGCCTTCATTGGCCGGACTTTCAAAAAACAAATTAAGTAAGCTTAAGATTGACGGTGTAAAAGCCGCTTCCCCTAAAATACCACCCAGTATCGCCACAGCATTTAAGCCAATCTGCGCTATGGTAAAAAAACTACCGGGGTTAGACTGCAGTTGTAACACCAAAGCTGCGCGTGGTTCTCCGTCTGACGCCAATTGTTTTAAGCGGATTTTGCGTGAAGCCGCTAACGCTATTTCAGACATAGAAAAGAAGGCACTGGCACTGATCAGCAACAACATAATCAGCAAATTTTCTAGCAGGGACATAAAATTACTCTTTGTTTCATCAGGCTTTGCGTAAGCAAAAGCCATCAGGTTTTAATGAAAATCACTATACCGCTTGTCAGTATACGACTTAAACTCTGTTTTCCCAGCATAAGCGCTTAAAAAATGTTTAAATTTGAACCAGTTACCCTATGGCCGATTTAGTACCCCGTATTCAGCAAGCCTATTTTCGTAACGGCCCGGCCCATAGATCCGGTGCCGACGTCAGCTTTTTGGATATAGTAAAAATTTTTGGTTTCCAAAGTATTAAAATTGGCCGTTGGGTCACCGCAGCCGAACAACAACTGGCGGCCAATCTGTTTTTTGATGCGCTATCGGACCTAATGCTGCTGTTGCAGGTGCCGGAGCAAGTCATTTCACTGAACCAAAGCCTAAGCCTGAATTTTGGCATTGGTGGTCAACAAGGTAGCTGTGCTTTTTATCAGCCGCAGGGGCGCTTACTGGCTTTAGCGAAAAATGCCGGAGGCGGCAGTCTGGCACATGAATGGTTTCACGCTTTTGATCATTACATTTGCAGTAAACTCTTTGCCGATAAACTGCCAGCATCGGCTTTTGCCAGTTCCAGTTGGCTGACGAATGCTGAAGTTTCGGCTCACCCACTGAATCAGTATCTGGATCACGCTTTTGCGGCGCTGTTTTTATCTCCTGACGGCACAGAACCGAATCACTATGTCAGAACATCCGCAGCTTTTGATAAGCAACATGGCATTTATTATTACGCCAAACCGGAAGAACTAGCAGCCAGGGCTTTTGAGCATATGCTGCAGCAGCAACAAGTTAAAAACAGCTTTTTAGTCAGTGGTACTTTAAAAAGCAAAACGGCTAAAGCGGGTTTATACCCGGATCCCACTTTGTCGGCAGCTCTTGCCCAACACTGGCTGGGCTATTTTTCTTTGCTGGGGCGCGCTTTGCGTTAACTCCTTTTTTGCTATGGCATAAATATTGAACAGCATTCGGTATGAAGCACATGCTGACGGTATTTTGACGAAAGGAGCTGAAGGATGAATACAACCTGGCGTACAGAACAATTACGTCGTTTAAATCAAACGATGAAAGCCATAGAGATCTTGGCAGAACATCCTGATTTAACCCTGATTTATCAGGGTAAAGCCTGGGTTTACCGCGACTTGCTGGAACTGTCAGTCAGGATCTTCAGGCTGGCACAACAAGAAGGTTATGACGTACAGGCGTTTGAACTCTGGTTTGCCAAAGACGCCGAACTATTTGCACATTATGGACTGGAATGGCGGGTGGGCTGAGTGCTAACAATCAGCGAAGGCCTGAAGCGTCTAAAAAATACTGTATGATCCTCCACTTCAGGTCGTAGTTAACTCTCAGTGTGGTCATCTTTATGTGGCTGAATAAACAGCAAACTATCCGTTCGGCTATCCGCGCTTACCGAAAAGCTGTGCAGCGCTCCACTCCCTCGCTCGTTGTTATTGACGGCTTGTTTGACCCGGCCAGACTCGATGAAGTGGTTACTGTGTTGCAGCAAGAGCAGCACTGGAGTACACAACATCACAGCTACTCAGCGCTCTATGTAAATAATGAGACATGGCAGAAGACGCCTGATACTGAACGTTTTGTACAGCGGGATCTTTGGCTACGCCCTCTGCTTTGTACCAACTCCCCTGCTGCTACAGCGCTGGCATTTTTGCAATTCTTACGTGGTGACGAATTTATGTCGTTGTTATCTAAGATTTTTGATGTACAAATCACGGATATCAATGTAGCCAAGCCTGAAATTAACACTAACTTTTTTCGCTTAAGCGCCAGAGATTTTGTCAATCAGCATGCCGATGACTCGCCGGGTCGGGAGATTTGTATGCTGCTGTATTTAAATAAAGACTGGCAGGACCATAACGGCGGCGAATTGGTGTTTATCGGCCAAAATGAGCAACCTGTGACAATAGCCCCTTTGTACAACCGCTGTGTATTGTTTGACCCTTCATCCGAAGGCTCTGAACATTGGGTAAAGCCTGTATCTGGTGACAGTGCTGTTGCTTATCGTTATAACGTGACTAGCTGGTATTGGTCGGAGTGATGGGATATTTGGCTAATAGGGTTTAATTACGGAGCTTATAGCTCAAAGTCAAATCGAGAGAATGGTCGCAACTAATACTTTTACATTGGCCAAACAATCAGTACTAACCTGATCCACCTTATGCAGTCTTCGGGCTTGTGCATCTAAAGACTTCAACTGATCGGTCAAAATAACGCCCTGCGTTTTTTCTGAGCCAGTCACAACTACTTCAAAAGGATAACCTTTCACTTGGCTGGTGATTGGACACAACCAGACAAAACCAGTGATCTTATTAAATTGTTTTGGACTTAATACCAATGCGGGCCTTTTGCCAGCCTGTTCATGCCCTGCCTGAGGATCAAAATCGATAATAACAATATCACCCGCATCAGGAATTGGGCTCATAGCAGCTCTCTGCCCTCAGTATCATCAACCAGGGATTGATGTTTGTTTTGGGCTGTCACCCTCGATAGCAATTCCTCCAATGACGGTTTACTGGGTGTAATCACGATCTGGTTACCTTGCTGTTGTATTTCGACTTTGTCGCCAACCTGCAAAGACAACCTGTCCAGCAAGTCTTTTGGTAAACGAAGGGCGGCGCTGTTACCCCATTTAGATATTGCGATGGACATAAAGACCTTCTGGTTAGGATATACATTGTAGATACTTGGGAGTATAGATGAGGGGGGCTAAAGTGACAAATGAAGATTAAGTGGGATGTATGCCTCCGAAGCACACTACAGAGCGCAATAGCCCTGCTTTTACGGCCTGACGAGCACACTAAAGCCGCCAGATTTCTCAAACCCTGTGATCTAGTTTCTCAAACCCTGTGCGCCACAGCACTGTCACCCAAACTGGCTCCGAGAGAGGGATTGCCAGCACCATCCATGGTGCTGGCCCTGCGGGCGTGGCTGCGCCATGTACCAATATGCTCCGAATTTTAATCCGCGACAGCAGCACCACGGGATTATTCCGGGCATCCTGCCCTCCACCCCTTCGGGGCCGCGCTAAAGCGCGTTCCGGTTTGCTCCCGGCAAACCGGTCGAACTAAGGCTTCGAACCAAATCCTCTTTCTCCGGATTAAATGAAAAAGGCCCACGCTTTTGCTGTACTAAGGGATTGCCAGCACCATCCATGGTGCTGGCCCTGCGGGCCGCGCTGAAGCGCGTCCAAATTCGCTCCCGGCGAATTTGTCGAACCGAAGGGTTCGAACCACATCCTCGCTCTCCGGTTTAAATGAAAAAGCCCCGGACGAAAGTCCGGGGCTTTTTCATTTAATCTGGCGGAGAGAGAGGGATTCGAACCCTCGTTAGGGGTTAACCTAAACACACTTTCCAGGCGTGCGCCTTCAGCCACTCAGCCATCTCTCCGAGGCTTGCTACAGCAAGCGCGGCTATCCTATTGAAAATAACCGCGCCGTGCAAGACTTAAATACAGAAGGCTGTTTTTTTGCTGGAATTTTCAGCAACAAAGCCTTAAGCGTTGCCTTTTACCGGCATTTGCGCTGCTTTAGCAAAGTTCAGCATTCTGTCCAGCGGTATTAATGCTTTTTCACGCAGATCGGCATCAACAAAGATTTCGTGGCCTTCAGACTGCAACAAAGCGTCCTCAATCGCCTTCAGACCGTTCATCGCCATCCAGGGGCAATGTGCGCAGCTACGGCAGGTTGCGCCGTTACCGCCTGTTGGAGCTTCAATAAAGGTCTTATCCGGCATAGCCTGTTGCATCTTGTAGAAAATGCCGCGGTCTGTCGCCACAATAAAGGTGTCGTTTGGCATGGTCTTGCTGGCTTTGATCAGTTGGCTGGTCGAGCCCACCGCATCAGCTAAATCCACCACATTGGCAGGGGATTCAGGATGAACCAGCACAGCAGCCTTTGGATATTGCTTTTTCAGCTCAATCAGCGCTTTGGCTTTAAACTCGTCATGCACAATACAGGCGCCCTGCCATAACAACATGTCGGCTCCGGTTTGTTTTTGCACATAAGCGCCCAGATGACGGTCCGGCCCCCACAGGATCTTTTTACCTTCGCTGTCTAAGTGCTCCACTACATCCAACGCAATGGACGAAGTTACCACCCAATCAGCCCGGGCTTTTACCGCCGCTGAGGTATTGGCATAAACCACCACAACCCGATCCGGGTGCTGATCACAAAAGGCGCTGAACGCGTCAGCCGGGCAACCTAAGTCCAGTGAACAGGTCGCTTCCAGCGTCGGCATTAATACAGTTTTTTCCGGGTTCAGAATTTTGGCGGTCTCGCCCATAAACTTCACCCCAGCCACAATCAGAGTTTTGGCTGGATGCTTATTACCGAACCTGGCCATTTCCAGCGAATCGGATACACAACCGCCCGTTTCTTCGGCTAAGGCCTGAATTTCAGGGTCGGTGTAGTAGTGTGCAACCAATACCGCATCACGTTGCTGTAACAAAAGCTTGATACGTTCTTTATAGGCAGCTTTTTGATCCGCGTTTAACGGCAAAGGTTTTTTCGGGAATACAAAGTCAAGTTCGTTAAAGTGCAGTGCTTGATCCATAACGGCCACCCGGTTTGAAAAAGTGCGGCATTATACACAAAATTACGTCTGGAAACCAAGGAAGCGACTGATTGCATGGTGGGTCATGATGGATTCGAACCATCGACCAACGGATTAAAAGTCCGCTGCTCTACCAGCTGAGCTAATGACCCATGCAAGGAGAATAGATAAAGTGGTGGGTCATGATGGATTCGAACCATCGACCAACGGATTAAAAGTCCGCTGCTCTACCAGCTGAGCTAATGACCCAGAGTAGGCGTCGAATTGGTGGGTCATGATGGATTCGAACCATCGACCAACGGATTAAAAGTCCGCTGCTCTACCAGCTGAGCTAATGACCCAATTCAAGTTGTACCTGGCGCGGGAGTGGTGGGTCATGATGGATTCGAACCATCGACCAACGGATTAAAAGTCCGCTGCTCTACCAGCTGAGCTAATGACCCCTGCCGCGGACGCATATCTTACTTATTTAAATTTCCAGTGCAACCAAAAATTACCAGAAAGGCCATTTTCTTTGCTCAACTGCTTAAAATGCCAGCATAAAAACGCCAGTTCAGACAAAACAAAAAACAGATGCTGTTATTTCTATACAACAATCACCAGTCTTGGTTTGCTTATGACTACAGAAGTGGAGCAGTTGACCGAGAGCTTTTCGTAACAATCTCTGGAGCTCTCCTTCCCCACATCTGCATTGAAAACACCGTTTCACGCCGTTGCAAATAAAAACCCCGGCATAAGCCAGGGTTCTTTTTCAACACAACAGTTAAGTTACAGTGTCTCTAACTTAGCCTTTGCTGCTTTTGCAGGTTTAGACTGTGGGTACTTGCTGACTAAAAGCTGATAAAACTGCTTAGCAGCAGCTATATCGCCCTCACGTTCAGACAGTTGCCCCAATTTAGACAGAGAGTCTGCCGCTTTGGCTGATTGTGGATACTGAGCTACCACACGTTCAAATTGAGCTTTGGCTTTCAACAGTTCATTTTTAGTAAAAAACAACTGGCCTAACCAATAGTAGGAATTCGGTGCGTAACTGGAATCCGGGTAGGTACGGACGAAGTTTTCAAATGCAGGAATAGCTGCATCGTAGGCGCGATCTTTTAGCACCAGGTTCACCGCACTTTCATAGGCATCACTTTCCGACGGGCTGGAAGAAGCAACGCTAGCAGCATCTGTTGCTGTTGCAGCGGTCTGAGGCTCAGCACCATTGACTACAGCAGCAGGATTACCTACAGGGGCTTGCTCGGCAGTCGATGTCGGAGTGGTTGTTTGTGTAGGAGTGGCGGAAGTTGAACCTGACGTGGCACCAGTGCCCATTCTCCGGTCAATTTCCTGATAAATATTGCGTTGTTGCTGCAATATTTCTTCTAATTTGTAGGAATGCATTTCAGTAATGCCACGCAATTCAGACACTTCGTCTAATAAAGCGGACACTTGCTGTTGCATAGCAACCTGAGCATTAGCTCTGGCCTCAACAATACGTTCCAGTGCCGCTATACGGTCAGCCGTGGAGGCGTATTTTGGAGTCTGGATTGCGCCACCGCCAGCGCGGGACAGATCGGCTACAGGAGCCGGATCTGCCCACGAGGCAATGCTGATAACAGAAAGCGCAGTAATTAAAGATTTTTTCACTGCTTTGCTTCGTATCAGTTATTAGTAAACTAAAACAGCGCGACGGTTTTTAGAGAAAGCGCTCTCGTCGTTACCTTCAACAGCTGGTTTCTCTTCGCCGTAGCTCACTACTGACATTTGGCCAGCAGCAACACCCAGGTTAGCTAAGTACTGAGTAACAGCCTGACCACGACGCTCGCCTAACGCGATGTTGTACTCTGGAGTACCACGAGCATCAGTGTGACCTTCAACAGTTACAGTGATGTTAGTACGAGCGCGTAAGAAAGCAGCGTGAGCTTCCAGAACAGAAGCGAATTCTGAACGGATAGCTGACTGGTCGAAGTCGAAGTAAATAGTGTTGTCTTGACGCAGAGCTTCTAATTGCTGACGCAGCAATTCTTCAGCTGACAGGCCTTGTTCAACTACTTGGTTAGTGTTTGCACCAGTGTTTGCATCAGTAGCAGCTACTTCATCAGTTGAGCTACAAGCAGCTAAAGTTAACACTGGCACTGCAACTAACAAGCCTTTTAAAACTTTGTTTAAGTTCATAATTGTTGTCCTTAGTAAATCAATTAACCAAATTTTCGTTTTTTATAAAAATGGTGACCAAGCCGGAGATTTGACTCTGCCGTTTGCCGCCGGTAACCGTGCTTTAAAGCGCCCATCCATGGATACCAGTGCCAGTACTTGTGACGAACCGTACAAAGTACTATAAATTATCATTGAGCCATTCGGCGCAATGCTTGGTGACTCGTCCAAATAAGTGCGAGTCAACACCTGCAAATAGCGACTCTCAACATCCATGCGTGCGATATTATACTGGCCATTTGTTCTGTTGACCATAACAATACCGCGCCCGTCTGGTGTATAAGAGGCAGCTAAATTCATTTCACCCTCAAATGTTACCCTTTCAGTGACACCTGAAGCTACATTTACGCTATAAATTTGTGGATTACCACCACGTTCTGAGCTGAAAATCAACTTAGAACCATCTGGCGACCAGTTCGGCTCTGTATCAATCCGTCTGTGATTCGTCAGTTTTGTCAACGCTTTAGTCGCAATATCCATCACGTATACTTCTGCATTGCCATCTTTTGATAACACCATCGCCATTCTGCGACCATCCGGCGACCACTTCGGTGCACCGTTAATACCTTTGAAACTGGTTAGTATACTGCGACGGCCAGTATAAATATCTTGAATATAAATTTGCGACTGACGTTTTTCGAAAGTCACATACGCTAACTTCGTACCATCAGGTGACCAGGCTGGCGACATTAAAGGCTCTTTCGCTCTCAATAATACCTGCTCATTTTCACCATCGTAATCAGCTACAACTAATTGATATTTAAAGTCTGCTTTGTCACGTACTAACACATAGGCTATTTTAGTTAAAAAAGCACCACGTTCACCAGTTAATTTTTCATAAACTATATCACTAATGCGATGGGCATATTGTCTGAACTGGTCACCACTGATGGTCGTTTCACGCGCATCCAGAATATGACTCAGCCCTGTGGTCAATTGTCCACCTATAATAGCCGAGGATGAACCGCCACCTGATGCACCTTTAAATACGTCGACTAATTCAAAACGAACCGCATATCTGTTGACGCCAACTTCGCGGATGGTGCCAGTCACTACCGCCTCAACCCCTTGTTTCATCCAGCGTTGATAGTCAATTTCTTTGCTGTTGGTCGGTTGTTGTGGCATCCGCGTCACTGCAATAGGGTTAAACTTACCACTACGCATTAAGTCAGCCGATACAATATCAGCAATACGTTGATTTGGCAGCGTATTCCCTTCGAATTTAAAAGGCACTATGGCAACAGGACGCGCACTGTCCACACCATCTGTGATGACAATTTCTAAACTGGCATACGATTTTGCACTCAGCACCAGTGCGAACGCAACCAGGCCTCTTCCTATCAACTTCAGCATATTGTTATCTCAGTTCCGGTCTCAAAATTGTTGTTAAATCCTTCAATGCGTCATATACATCAGGGTCCGGCGACATAGGGAAGTTACCCGCCTTTTGTATTGCACGCATTGCCGATTCACAAAGCGCTCGGTCTCCGCCCAGTACCGAACTGGAGGTGACAAAACCATTGCTGGCCAAACGTATATTCACCCGGCACTCTTTGCCGCGCATTGTATCGTCTACAAACCAATTCTGTTGAATTTTTGCAATAATCATCGCCAGGTAGCGTTGTTTTTCGGTCAGTATTTGCCCGGCTTTCGCTGCACGACGAGCTTCTGCTTCTTCTTCCAACTGCTCAGCTAACATTTCCTCCGCAGCTTCACGCTCACGTTTTTCCTGTTCAGCTTTCTCTTTTTCAGCTTTTTCTTTGGCTGCTTTTTCTTTCGCAGCCTTTTCTTTAGCTAATTTTTCTTTTTTCTTTTTCTCTAGTTCTTGCTGCTTTTTCTTTTCTTCTTCTTTCTTTTTCTTCTCAGCAGCCAGCTTTTGCTGTTTCTCTTTTTCTATCGCCTGTTTTTTCTTTTCTTCAGCCGCTTTCTTTTCTGCTAGTTCGGCTTCTTTTTTCTCTTGTTCCTGTTTTTTCAGGCGCTGCTCTTCCAAACGTTTTTCGCGTTCTTCCTGCTGTTTCTTTTTCTCTAAATCTTTTTTACGTTTTTCTTCGTCTTTCTTTTTCTGCTGATTTCTCTCTTTCAGCTCATCAAACTGAGACTGATCGACTGTAGTTGCGTTTAACGGTGCGCTCAAATCACCCGGCATAGGTACTACTAAAATCTCTTCATTTTTGAAGAAATTAAAATTAACAAACAGCAATACCGCGACAACAAGGTGCAAGGCACCCGAGATGATCAGCGACTTCTTAAACGCTGGTTCCATCTTAGTTTTGCTCCACATCGTCAGTCATCAAACCAACGGAAGGGGCACCTGCATCTTTCAGCAAATTCAGCAATTGGATGATAGCGGCATAATTTACCCGACCATCCCCTTTAATAATAACCTGGGTACCAGGCTCGAGCTGCAGAGTACCAGCCACTTCCATCTGCATTTCCTGAGCGTTAAACGGACCTTTATTCACGCCATCTTTTTCAAAGTAATACAGACCGCCTTCGTCCACTGTAGCAACCAGTGGTGTCTTACCATCTTTCATCTGCTCTATAGGTTCCGCATCTGATTTTGGCAACTCAACTTTGACACCTTGCGTGATGATAGGCGTTGTTACCATAAAAATAATCAGAAGTACCAACATTACGTCTATATAAGGAACAACGTTGATCTCTGCCACCATACGGCGTTTTTTACGGACGTACATTAGTTGTTATCTCCGCTGGCCATCGCCTGACGGTGCAGAATATTGGCAAACTCTTCGACAAAATTTGCATAAGCACTTTCCAGCATCTCCACCTTGTGAGAAAACTTGTTATACGCAATAACAGCAGGAATAGCGGCAAATAAACCGATCGCTGTTGCGATGAGTGCTTCGGCAATACCAGGCGCCACCATGGCTAACGTCGCTTGTTGTACAGCACCTAACGCAATAAACGAATTCATGATACCCCAGACAGTACCAAACAGACCGATGTAAGGACTGATAGAGCCAACAGTGGCTAAAAATGGCAGATGAGTCTCCAGACGCTCGACTTCACGCGATAACCCTACCCGCATAGCACGCTGTGTTCCTTCCATCACGGCACCAGACTGACGACTGGTTTTGTGCAGGCGGGCAAACTCTTTAAAGCCAGCTTTAAACAAGGCCTCTACACCTGTCACTGTGACTTTGGCGCTGACCTCGTTATACAGTTTTGACAGATCAATACCTGACCAGAATTTGTCTTCAAACTGTTTGGTCTCTTCCACAGCAATACTCAGGGCTTTGTTACGCTGAATGATCATGGCCCATGAAATGACAGACATGCTCAGCAACATCAGCATAACCAGCTGCACAACCACACTAGCGTGAAGAATTAAATCAAGAACTGATAGTCCGCCTGCCACCTGATAACACCCCTAAAACATCGCGAGGTATTGCACTCGCTTTCATTAATGATAGTTTTACGCAAGCAATACTAACCTGCGCTGAACAAAGCAATTGTGCATCTGCGTTGTAGATTTCCTGCCAAAATACCAAACTGGCTTTTTTTAGCTGTCTAATCTCGCTTTTTACCAACAAAAGTTGGTTAAACCTTGCCGGCCTGTGGTTTTCCATCTGAACACTTTTGACCACAAAACCTATATCCTGACTCAACAGCAGATCCTGCTCTATACCCAAACTTCGTAACCACTCAGTCCTGGCTCTTTCGAAGAATTTCAGATAGTTAGCATAATATACTACACCACCGGCGTCAGTGTCCTCGTAATATACTCTGACACGAAATTCAAAGCGTTGCAGCATCATACTCGTTTGTCATCCAAATTGGCCGCTATGATATTGGAGGCTACAGCCGAACTCAACAGGGCGGGCCTTGCCGACGTTAAAAATATTTTGGTTTTATGACATTCTGACGACTATCCGCTGCTAAGGCAGAAAAATTTCTGAAAAGTTTCAGGTTCACGACAAAAAGGGAAAAATCAGCGA
>NZ_LAVS01000086.1:0-77466 GCF_000986865.1 Rheinheimera mesophila | reverse complement strand
TCATATGAATTTCATAAAAAAAATAGTAATTCGATAAAAAAACAGACTCGTTCAGCTACCCTTAATTTTCAAGGCCTGCAGATTCAAAAGCTCCACCATCAGATGAAAATTCGTACAAAGCAAATATTTATTCAAATTAATAAAAGTAATGTGAAATCTCAATTTTTCTAGTTTGAAGTAAATGCACTAACTCCCTAAAATGCACCCGTGTTCTGAGCTAGCGCAAAAGTTCTGGCCCTTGTGCCCAACTTTAGTGATGAATACTGGTGATGTGATTGTCTGTTTGAAGATGATGATGTTGCTTCTCAACATGTTCCCTGGATTTTGAAGATTTACTTCAACTTGTTGCATTTGCCCGCTCATTTAGCGGGCTTTTTTTATTCCGGGCATCCTGCCCTCCATCCGGCCAGTGGACAGAGCCACTGGCGCTCAGCCGTACATGGCCAAACTGTTGGCAATGCTAATTCCGGCTTCGCCCTCCGGGCCAACACTCAGCTCCTCACACAAAACCTTAATTCGATTCCGGTAAATCAAAACCAAAGTGGTTGTAGGCGGCCGGCGAGACGATACGGCCTCGTGGGGTGCGCTGGATAAAACCTTGCTGAATTAAAAAAGGTTCTATCACATCTTCAATGGTCTCTTTTTCTTCACCTATGGCCGCAGCCAGGTTATCCAGTCCTACCGGACCACCACCGAATTTCTCGATAATGGCCAGCATTAACTTGCGATCCATATAATCAAAGCCACTGGCGTCTACGTCCACCATATGCAAAGCGGCCGAGGCAATTTCTACCGGAACTAAGCCACTGGATTTGACCTGAGCATAATCCCTGACTCTTCGCAGTAGACGGTTAGCGATACGAGGTGTACCACGGGAGCGACGGGCAATTTCAGTCGCCGCGGGTAATTCCAGTTCTAAATTCAGATAATGGGCAGAACGCAAAATGATTTGCGCCAGCTCTTCGGTTTTATAAAACTCCAGCCTTTGTACTATACCAAAGCGATCACGCAGTGGTGAAGTTAAAGCGCCCGCTCTGGTGGTAGCGCCTATTAAGGTAAAAGGTGGCAATTCAAGCTTGATAGAACGGGCGGCAGGCCCCTCGCCTATCATAATATCCAGTTGATAGTCTTCCATCGCCGGATACAATATCTCTTCCACTACAGGGCTTAAGCGGTGAATTTCATCGATAAACAGCACATCGTTGGGTTCGAGGTTGGTCAAAAGCGCCGCTAAATCACCAGCTTTCTCCAATACAGGCCCTGAGGTGTTTTTAATATTCACCCCCATTTCATTGGCCACTACCATAGCCAGGGTAGTCTTCCCTAAACCCGGTGGACCAAAGATCAGCAGATGATCCAAAGGCTCACCACGACCGCGGGCCGCTTCGATAAAAATTGCCATTTGCTCTTTCACATGAGGCTGGCCGGTATAATCCGCCAGCGACTTAGGCCGGATGGCACGGTCAATCAGCTCGTCTTCGTGACTGGCCTTGGTATCGATTAGACGATCAGCTTCTATCATGACAATTCCTGTTTAAATCATACTGCGCAGTGCGAGTTTAATCAGTTGCTCGCTGCTCATATCGGCCTGCTTAATTTTTTGTACTGCTTTGCTAGCTTGTATCTGACTATACCCCAGGGCCACCAACGCACTAATAGCATCTTGCTCTGCACTTTCGACCAGCTCAAACGAATCGACTTCATCGCCAGCAAGCACCAAATGATCGGTGACCGGAGTGCTGATATTCAGGCCCCAGTCTTTTAAGCGATCGCGCATTTCTATTAATAAACGTTCAGCGGTTTTTTTACCTACGCCAGGCAATTTCACTAAAGTGCTGATATCGTCGTGCTGTACACAGCGAACAAATTGCTGGGCGGAAAGGCCAGATAAGATAGTCAGAGCTAACTTAGGCCCTATACCATTGGCTTTAATCAATTGGCGAAATAAAGCCCGCTCTGTGCTGGTGTGAAAACCATACAGTAGCTGCGCATCTTCACGTACCACAAAGTGGGTGTAGATCACCGCCTCTTTGCCAACTTCCGGCAATTTATAAAAACTGGTCAGTGGTAGTTGTACTTCGTAGCCTACACCTGCCACATCAATCAATAAATCCGGCGCCTGCTTTTCTAAAATAACACCACGTAATAATCCAATCACAGTCAAAAGCTCCGGTCTTTAAAAAAATCAGCGCAGACGGCCACGTACGGTTTTCGTGGCCTGCCCTGCCATATGCAATAAACTTTGGTGAGTATGCCCGTGACACATAGCCACAGCAAGGGCGTCGGCAGCATCGGCTTGTGGATTGCCTGGTAATTTTAATAAGGTACGGATCATATGCTGCACCTGAGTTTTATCGGCTGCCCCGGTCCCCACTACGGCTTGTTTAACCTGACGGGCTGAGTATTCAAACACCTCAAGACCAGCATTTTTAGCGGCCACTATAGCAGCACCACGGGCTTGCCCCAGCTTTAAAGCCGAATCCGGGTTACGTGCCATAAATACCTGCTCTATGGCAAAAACATCTGGCTGGGTTTGCTGAATAATTTCACTGACACCGTCGAATATTTGCTTTAAGCGATCGGGGATATCATTGAGTGTCAAACGAATACAACCACTGGCAATGTACTCGAATTTCTGCCCTGTCTGGCGAACCACCCCGTAGCCTGTTAACCGGCTGCCGGGGTCTATACCAAGGATAATAGCCATTAAGGCACAAGCGCCATCACGTCATCCGCAATGTCAGCATTGTGGTAGACGTTTTGCACATCATCGAAATCTTCCAGCATATCGATCAGTTTAAAAAACTTCACCACATGCTCTGCATCCACTTCGGCTTTGACCGAGGGCACCATGGTAATTTCAGCATGGTCCGCCACCAGCTTTGCAGCCTCCAACGCTTCACGTACATCGTTAAAACTGTCAGCACTGGTGATGACTTCAATACTGCCATCCTCATGACTAACCACGTCTTCAGCACCTGCTTCCAGCGCGACATCCAGTACCTGATCTTCCGATAAACCCGGCGCAAAGGAAATGATGCCTTTTTTACTGAATAAATAGCTGACAGAGCCTGCAGTGCCCATATTGCCGTACTTAGTAAAAGCACTACGAACATCGGCGACTGTGCGCTTATGATTGTCAGTCAGAGTTTCTACCACTATGGCTACACCACAAGGGCCGTAGCCTTCGTACACCAGCTCTTCATAATTGCTGCCATCCTGCTCACCTGCACCGCGTTTTATGGCGCGGTCTATCGCGTCCCGGGTCATGTTATTCAACAGCGCTTTGGCCACTGCAGTACGTAAACGAGGATTCGCATCGACGTCAGGACTGATGCGGGCCGAGACGGTCAGCTCGCGAATCAGTTTAGTGAAAATTTTGACCCGTTTGGCATCCTGACGAGCCTTACGGTGCTTCATGTTAGCCCATTTACTATGACCAGCCATCAGCATCAAACTCCATTATTACGATAAAACTGAAGCGGCAAGAGCCGCTTCAACCTAGTCTATCAAAAGCGCACGCCACAGCGCTGCCGCTGCTGCATTATTGCTTTTTCACCACCTGAATACCCAGCTCAGCCAGTTGAGCCGGATTAGCTTCACCCGGTGCGTCCGTCAACGGACAAGCAGCAGTGGCAGTTTTTGGAAACGCCATCACATCACGGATAGAGCTGGCGCCTGTCATCAACATCACCAGACGGTCTAAACCAAAAGCTAAACCTGCATGTGGTGGCGCACCATAACGTAGGGCTTCCAGTAAGAAACCAAATTTCTCAGCCGCTTCTTCATCGCTAATACCCAATAACTGGAATACTTTCGCCTGCACATCCGGTGTGTGAATACGCACAGAACCACCACCTAACTCGGTACCGTTGAGTACCATATCGTAGGCATTGGATAACAAAGCTCTGTGATCCAGTTTGTCCATTTCGGTCGCCAAAAACTCGGCTGTATCCAAAGGTGAAGTGAACGGATGGTGCACAGCGGAGAAGCTGCCATCATCGTTTTCTTCAAACATTGGGAAATCGACCACCCACAATGGTTTCCAGCCCTGCACCGTTAAGCCTAAATCTTCGCCCAACTTCAGACGCAAAGCACCCATAGCTTCACACACTACTTTATAGCTGTCAGCACCAAAGAAAATTAAGTCGCCTGTGGTCGCTTCGGTACGGCTTAAAATTTCGCTGATAATTTCAGGCGTTAAAAATTTAGCCACAGGTGACTGGATACCTTCAGCACCGGCACTGATGTCGTTCACTTTTAACCAGGCCAGACCTTTAGCACCGTAAATACCGACAAAAGCTGTGTAATTGTCGATGTCTTTACGCGAGACTTTTTCTGCAGCGCCTGGCACTTTTAATGCCACCACACGACCTTTTTTATCGTTGGCAGGACCTGAGAATACTTTAAATTCAACCTCTTTTAACAGGTCAGCCACATCAACAAACTGCATCGGGTTACGCAGGTCAGGTTTGTCTGAACCGTATAAACGCATAGCCTCGTTGTAGGTCATGCGTGGCATTTTGCCTAAATCAACATTCAACAGTTCAATGAACATCTGGCGCACCATCTGCTCTGTCACTTCCATCACCTGCTCAGCCGTCATAAATGACGTTTCGATATCAATCTGAGTAAATTCCGGCTGACGGTCAGCACGTAAGTCTTCGTCACGGAAACATTTAACAATTTGATAGTAACGGTCTAAACCCGCCATCATCAGCAATTGTTTAAATAGCTGTGGCGATTGCGGCAGTGCAAAAAATTGGCCTTTGTGGGTGCGGCTTGGCACTAAATAATCACGCGCACCTTCCGGAGTCGCTTTGGTCAGAATAGGCGTTTCTACGTCCAAAAAGCCCTGGCTGTCCATAAAATTACGGACAAAGCTGGTGACTTTGGCGCGGAATTTTAACCGGTCGCTCATTAAAGGACGACGTAAGTCAATGTAGCGGTATTTTAAACGTTGTTCTTCACTATTGTTCTGGTTCGGATCCAGCGGGATTGGCGCGGATTTATTCAGAATTGTCAGGCTGGAGGCATACACCTCCACTTCACCTGTCGCCATCTCACTGTTTATTTGCGATTCAGGACGAGCGCGTACAGTGCCTGTCAGTTGTACACAATATTCGTTACGTAAATCGGCAGCCTGAGCGAATAAGTCGGTTAAATCCGGATCAAAAAATACCTGAACCAGGCCTTCGCGGTCGCGCAGGTCAATAAAAATCAAACCACCTAAATCACGGCGGCGGTTGACCCACCCACACAATGACACCTGTTGACCAATGTTTTCTGCCTTTAATGAACCGCAATAATGGCTACGCATTAACTTATCCTTTCAGTCGAACTTTAATCTGCCTGCGAAAATGAGCGCTAATTATATAGAAAAGACAATTAATGTCACTGCCCTTCAAGCCTGTTGATGAGACGGATTTGAATTTTACCGGGTCGGTACAGTTCTGAGCACTATCTGCTAAAACGATATTGGCTTTTGCCTTGCTGTTTCACCTGATACATCAACTTATCGGCAGATTTGAGCAAGCTGCTGGCATCTGTGCCATCATGCGGATAAATAGCGATGCCGATACTGGCGCCTACACTGGCCTGACACACCGACAAATGCAGCGGTTGCTGCAGGTAGACTAAAATCTTCTCTGCTACTATGGCCGCGTCATCTCTGTCCACCAATCCGGTCAGCAGGATCACAAACTCATCGCCGCCAAAGCGGGCAACAGTATCGGTTTTTCGTACACAGTGGCTAAGGATCGCGGACAGTTTCACCAGCATTTCGTCTCCGACATCATGGCCATACTGATCATTCACCTGCTTAAAACCGTCTAAATCGATAAACATCAGGGCCAGCATTTCATTGTGCCGGGCATGTTGATGCAAGGCGGTCTGGAGACGCTCTATCAGCAGGGTGCGGTTGGGCAGTTGAGTTAAATCGTCATGACCTGCCATAAAGCGCATTTTTTCTTCGACCTTGCGGCGTAAATTCACTTCGCGACGCAATGAAAAGTTCCAGATCAGAAAACCTGTAATCACCAGCAATGACAAACCTGCAATTTGCAACACCAGAGTGAAGACCCGGCTTTGATCCAACCCTTGTTTGATCTCCAGATTTAACCATTTATCCAGTAGCACTTTCCGATCCGAGTCGTTAATGGTTTTAATACCTTTATTCAGTATCACCAATAACTCGGGCAAGTCTTTATGTACGCCAAAGTAGGAGGGGTACACAGGTAAATCCGTTGGTAAATAAGCCCTCAAATTAAGGTAGCGGGGGTCTCTCAGTGCTATACCTGAAGACAAAACCGTATCAAGCACGAACTCGGCCTGGCCAGAGGCCACCAAGTCCAGTCCCTGATTTAAGTTGTCGACTTCAATGATCTGATGCTGCGGGAAATCTTTTTTCAGTTGTTTTACAAACTGGTATTCGCGCATGATAGCGATACGTTGCCCTCGCATCTGCGCCACTTTAGCGTCAAAGGCGGCATCATGTTTCCCCACCATAATCCATTGTAAAGTCCAGTAGTCGCTGCTGAATGCACTAAAGCTGCGCCGCTCGGGTAAATCGGAAATATTCGCCACCATCTGTAATTTGCCAGCTTTGTAATCCTGCAGCAGCAGTTCCCAATCACTGTAGGGGGTCGCGACAAACTCTGTATCTAACCGCTGATTTAATAGCGTCAGTACATCTGTTGTAATACCCGCGGCCTGACCTTTTTCGTCCACAAACTCTACAGGACGCCAATTACTCATCACACCAACCCGGATCTGTTGATGCTGATTTAGCCACTGCCGTTCAGCCTGGGTCAGGGGTACTTTGTCACGGAAAGTCAGGAAATATCCGCCCTCCTCCTTACCCAGCCAACGTTTTTCAATCTCCATCATCTCATCCAGGCTAATTTGGGCAAAGCCTCGCTGGATACTTTGATACAGCTCTTGATCGTCAAGGCGGATCAGAGAGTAAACCGCTGACTCATAACGAATTCCGGGAAGAAGCTTCAGACTCTGCAAACTATTATTTTGTGCAAGCCGCCTGTTGACTATCACATCCGAGGCCACAAAGCCTGTCAGTTGCTTTTTTAATACCGCTTCAATCATCTGATCCACGGTATCAAACACTTTCAGTTGAACATTGGGCAACTGTTGCTGCAATTGGGAGCGGAAATTTGCAGTATGCAGCAGGCCTAAGGTGGCATGGTGAAGCTGGGCCGGGTCGGTCAGATCAAATTGACTGTCATAGAATAACGACGAGTAGATATTGTAAAGATGATAGGCAGGCTTTAAGCCAGTGAATTTTTCAACATTTTCTACCTGAGCCATTTGCACATCGATACGACCTTTACGCAAATAAGCCAGTGAGTCTTCCGACTGATTAGGCACAAAACTAATAGCAACGCCGGTCTTTTTTGACCACAAGCGCCATAAATCGACAAAAACCCCTTGCACGTCACCTATGCTGCTGACATCCATGTAAGGCTGATTGCCGATTGAGACGCCTATCAACAAGGTATCAGGGTCTGTATCCACGCTCAGCCACTTTCGTTCCAGTTGATCTCTGAAATTAATATCCAGCGCACTCGCGGCCTGCATCAGCGCTTGTAACAACTGCGGATGCTCCCGCCGGACAGCAAAGGTTAACTCGATTTTACGGATCGGTACTTTCTTATACACAGGATAAAACGACGACAATTCAGCATAGTGCGCATAACGCGGAGGCAAACGATCCAGACCGGTAAAGGCTTTTATTTCGCCTTTTAGCGCTGAATCGTACATTTGTGTGACTGAATCATAGTGTTTTAACACCAAATCAGATTGGCGCTGAGTCAGGCTGTCGATGTGCGTGGAACGCTCAACTACCCCAACCAAATGAGGTCTTAAATCTGTCAGGTTATGCACTCCGGCCAGGTCCCGATGCACAAAAACATTACTGAATATATCCAGATAATTCTGGCCCAGCAGATACTGTTGCTCCCGGCCCTGCGTGCGTCCCAGGCCACCATGCAAATCGATACGTCCGGCATCCAGCATAGTTAATGTGTCGGCCCAGTCTGCGGCAATAAATTCGACCCGAATACCTTGTTGCCGGGCTATTTCTTGCCAGTAATCCACCACCAAACCTGCGGGCTGGCCTGTCTCATCGACAAACATGTAAGGGTAAGTATCGCTGGAGATACCAATTTTCAACGACGCCGGAAGGAGACTGCCCTGGGCCTGGTTTTGAGCCTGAAGGGTACAGCTTGTGACGAACACAAACAACAGCAGCAACTTTTTAATCATGTTCAGCGCAGTGATCTTTACCTTGGTTTAACAGCTCGATTACGGTGATAATACACCAGTTATTGGCAACGGAAATCATAGATGCTTTATCTCGGCTGCCCGGTCTGGGCTAACCCGCAGTGGAAAAACCTGATATTTAACAGCACACTGCAACCGTCTGACTTTCTAGCTAACTATAGTAGGTATTTTAACTCTGTAGAGGGCAATACCAGTTTTTATGCCGATCCATCCCCTCAAACTGTGGCGCGCTGGGCGCAGCAAAGCAATGCTCATTTTCGCTTTACATTAAAGGTACCTCAGCGTTTAAGTCATCAATTTCAGCAGTTTCAGCCAGAAGAATTACAAGGCTGGCTGGACTTAATCACACCTTTGGCGGATAAACTGGCGCTGGTCCACTTACAACTGCCCGCATTTTTTTCACCAGAGCATTTAAGCTGGTTAAGCCATATGCTAAACCTGTTGTGCTCATCCTTTGTTGTCGCGGTTGAGGTACGGCATCCGGTATTTTTCGATAAAGCAGAGCACGAAATCAGATTAAACCGGCTACTGCGGGATTTTGCAGCAGAGCGGGTTATGTTTGACAGCAGAGCCTTGTTCTCAGTGCCCGCTACAACAGCAGCTTTATTGGATGCTCAGCGCAAGAAGCCTTATTTACCCGTGCATGCGGTGGCATTAACTAATACCCCCATGCTACGTTTTGTTGGCACGGACGATATGGCTGTAAATCAGCAGTACTATCAGCCCTGGTTAAAAAAAGTGCGGCAATGGTTGGACGAAGGCAAAACTCCTTTTTGCTTTTTTCATAGCCCGGACAATGCCACAGCCCCACTCTTAGCGCGGCAATTTGTATTGGATTTAGGTATAGAACATCCTGTCCTTAGTCCCTGGCCACAAGATCAATCGCAGTTAAGCTTGCTTTGATTTCGTCTTCAAATGGAAATACGATAAACTACCGGTCAATTCAAGGTATGAAGTTATTCCACTGATGCAAAAAGATCACATTTACGCCGACCCACTGGGCCATATTCAGGATTTTTGTTTCGACTCTGCTGTGGTGGATGTCTTTCCGGACATGATCCAACGCTCGGTACCGGGTTATCAGACCATTATTCAGACCATAGGCAAACTGACTCAACGGTATCAGCAAGCAGATAGCAATTTTTATGACTTAGGCTGTTCTTTGGGCGCCGCGACTTTGGCCATGCGACGTCAAATCACAGTTCCGGGTTGCCAGGTAATTGGTGTGGATAACAGTGCAGCTATGGTAGAGCGCTGCACCAGCCATTTACAGGCATTCCGCTCTGATGTGCCTGCGACTGTGCTGCTGGCAGATATCCGTGACACAGCGATGGAAAACGCCGCTATGGTAGTGAGCAACTTTACGTTGCAGTTTCTGGCGAAAGAAGACAGAGCCCGGTTAATTGAGCGTATTTACCAGGCTCTAAAGCCCGGTGGCATTTTTGTGTTGTCAGAAAAAATTATCGAAACGGACCAAACTACTCACGAACTGCTAATTGACTTGCACCATGATTTTAAACGCGCCAATGGCTACAGCGAGCTGGAAATCAGCCAAAAACGCACAGCGCTTGAAAACGTCATGCGCCCTGACAGCCTGGTCGAACACAAGGCTCGATTGTCTGCTGCAGGCTTTCAACACATTAGTCTGTGGTTCCAATGCTTTAACTTCTGCTCTATGGTCGCCATTAAAGCCGGAGGACGGCAATGAGTCGTTTCCAAAGTTTTTATCAGCAAATCGCTGGCAACAAACTACTGCACTGGCTGGAGACCTTACCTGCGCAATTAAAACGCTGGGAGCAGGATGCGCTGCATGGTGATTTTAAGCAATGGCAAAAAGTACTGGATCATTTACCCGTAGCGGCAAAAAACCACGTCGAATTAAAACAAAAAGTCGAATTTGGTTTGCCCGAAGATTTAAGCGATGGCCAGAAACAGCGACTGGAGGCCTTATTACGTCAGTTAATGCCATGGCGCAAAGGCCCATTTACGCTGCACGGTCTGACTATAGATACCGAATGGCGCTCAGACTGGAAATGGGACAGGGTTCTGCCGCATATCAGTTCGCTTAAACACAGAACAGTACTCGATGTTGGCTGTGGCAGTGGTTATCACTTATGGCGAATGAAAGGTGAAGGCGCTGACTTTGTGGTTGGCATAGACCCTTCGCAGCTATTTTATTGTCAGTTTGAGGCCATCAAACACTTTCATCCTGATCCAACCGTGCATTTATTGCCCATTGGTATCGATGAGATGCCGCAGCTCAAAGCCTTTGATACGGTCTTTTCGATGGGCGTGTTGTACCACCGCCGCTCTCCTATCGACTTTTTAGCTCAGCTAAAACAACAACTGCGCCCTGGTGGCGAACTGGTGTTAGAAACTTTAGTGATAGAGGGCGACGAGCAAGCCGTATTAGTACCCACAGACCGCTACGCCAAAATGCGTAATGTCTGGTTTATCCCAAGCACGGCGGCTTTATTGCTCTGGCTGCAACGGGTCGGTTTTAACAATGCAAAAGTGGTGGATTTGTCAGTCACCAGAGTGGATGAGCAACGCAAAACCAGTTGGATGGAAAATGAAAGTCTGATTGATTTTCTGGACCCAACTGATCATAGTAAAACCATTGAAGGTTATCCGGCCCCACTGCGTGCTGTGATAGTAGCTCAGGCTTAAAGGAAAGGAAATTCAATGCCCTACCGCCCCAAATCAACCATGGAACAATGGCGAATACTGCAAGCTGTGGTCGATGCCGGAGGCTATGCCCAGGCGGCGGAGCTGTTGAATAAAAGTCAGTCATCACTGAATCATGCTGTGGCTAAACTACAGTACCAACTTGGGGTTGAGCTGCTGGAAGTCAAAGGCCGCAAAGCCTTCTTAACCCAAGCAGGCGAAGTGATGCTGCGCCGCTCCCGTCTGCTGACGCAACAGATCGAAGATTTAGAGCTGTTGGCGTCGAATATCAATGTTGGCTGGGAACCAGAAATCCGAATTGCAGTGGAGCTGGTGTATCCGAAACAAATTTTGTATCGTGCCTTAGCTAAATTTCATCCGATTTCGCGTGGCAGCCGCATTCAGATTATTGATACTGTGATCACAGGCTCCACCGAAATGATTTTGGAACACAAAGCGGATTTAGTGATTGCCGCCTCTCCCAGTATACCCAAAGGCTATATTGGTGAGCCTTTGACCGTGATTCAGATGGTTCCTGTAGTCGGTAAGGAGCATCAGTTGGCGCAGCAGCCCACACTGGATTTAAATGAACTCAGTCAGTATTTACAAATTGTGATCCGTGACACAGCCAGCAAACCCAAAGATGTCGGCTGGTTACGGGCAGAACAACGCTGGACAGTGAATAACTTCTTTGAGGCTATAGATATTCTGAAAAATGGCATTGGTTTTTGCTGGCTGCCAGAGTATTTGATTGAAAACCTGCTTGAACAAGGCAGCCTGGTCAGACTGACCATAGCGCAAAGCTCAGCCCGGGTTGTTCCTCTGGCTTTAGTGACGCCAAAAGAAGAGACATTAGGACCTGGCAGCCGTCAAGTACGAGAGCTGCTGTTAGCCGAACATAAAGTTGAATAGCCGGGGATCAGTATGAACAAGCAAGAACTCACCGAATTAATGCAAGCGACAGCGCAAGATGCTGTGGTTTATGCGGCAGAAGAACATCAGGTTCTGCTGGATTTTAGTCTGGATAGCTTAGTCAAAGTTGATGAAATACTCAGTGAGCTGTATTTACGCCAGCAAGAGCAACGCCATGCCGATGATTTGTTGTTTACCTTGTGCAACGTGTTTGGCGCTTATACAGGGGAAGTATTTATTCATCATGTCGGCGGCGAGTGGTATCACGACGAATCCACACCTGATGCGCCCTATATTTGTGTGCGTTATAACGGCAAAGAGTTTCCTTTTGCTTCTTTGGTGTATCACCAGATCGCCAAGACTCCAAACGCCAGCTTACGCAATTACGTAGAGCAAGCCATGACAAATGCGATGCAATAGCGGCATTTTGTCAGGTGGTTCAGGTTCGCCTTCTAAAATGCACAGCAGTAAATCCTTTTGTCTGGCGGCGTTACAAGGTAAAATGCCGCCAATTTTTTTGGACCTTCACTTTTTAGCCATTTGGGGATTGCCGTGAGCGAGCAAAAAACGTCGTTAAGTTACAAAGACGCTGGTGTAGATATTGATGCCGGTGAGGCCTTGGTTGACCGTATTAAAGGTGCGGTAAAACGTACAACCCGTAAAGAAGTGATGGGTGGTTTAGGCGGCTTTGGTGCTTTGTGTCAAATCCCGGCTGGTTACAAAGAGCCAGTACTAGTTTCAGGTACTGACGGTGTGGGTACCAAACTGCGTTTGGCGATGGATTTAAAACGTCATGACAGTGTAGGCATCGACTTAGTCGCTATGTGTGTCAATGACATCGTCGTGTCCGGTGCTGAGCCGTTATTTTTTCTCGATTACTACGCCACAGGCAAGTTAGATGTAAATACCGCTGCTACTGTGGTCGAAGGCATTGCCAAAGGCTGTGAACTGGCAGGCTGCGCTCTGGTCGGCGGCGAAACCGCTGAAATGCCAGGGATGTACCATGGTGAAGACTACGATATCGCCGGTTTTAGTGTAGGCGTGGTTGAAAAAGCCGAAATCATCGATGGCAGCAAAGTCAAAGCTGGCGATCAGCTCATAGCGTTAGCTTCATCAGGCCCGCACTCCAATGGCTTTTCGCTTATTCGTAAAGTACTGGAAGTCAGCGGTCAAAGCCCTCAAACTCTGCTGGAGGGCAAAACTATTGCTGATCACTTGTTAGAGCCGACCCGCATTTATGTGAAAAACCTGCTGGCTTTGATCAAAGCCGTACCTGTCC
Source organism: Rheinheimera mesophila (assembly GCF_000986865.1). Taxonomy (GTDB): domain Bacteria; phylum Pseudomonadota; class Gammaproteobacteria; order Enterobacterales; family Alteromonadaceae; genus Pararheinheimera; species Pararheinheimera mesophila. Next base: position 64,310 of record NZ_LAVS01000086.1, on the reverse strand, counting down.
ACGCCTTGTGTCATATCACAGGCGGTGGTTTCTGGGAAAATATCCCACGTGTCCTGCCAGAAAACACTCAGGCGAACATCATTGAAAGTAGCTGGCAGTGGCCTGCTATTTTTAGCTGGTTACAACAGCAAGGCAATGTTGAGCGTCACGAAATGTACCGCACCTTTAACTGTGGTGTCGGCATGATAGTGGTGGTTCCTGCCACTCACTTAGATACAGCTTTGGCCCAATTAAAAGCAGCCGGCGAAAACGCCTGGCATTTAGGTGAAATCAATCAGGTTGCAGCCGATCAGCCTCAAGTTGTGATCCAGGGCTAAACCCGGCAATGAAATCTATAGTGGTATTGATTTCAGGCAGTGGCTCTAATCTGCAGGCTATTTTAGATGCCTGCAGTGCTGGCTTTATTGACGGGAAAGTCACTGCGGTTTTGTCGAATAAAGCCAACGCCTATGGGTTGGAGAGGGCCAAAAAAGCCGGCGCTGCAGCGATAGTGCTGGATCATAAAGCCTATCCTGACAGAGCTTGTTATGATCAGGCGCTGATTGAAACCATTGATCAGCATCAACCCGATCTGGTGGTACTGGCGGGTTTTATGCGTATTTTAACGCCTGAATTTGTTCAGCATTACCAAGGCCGCTTACTGAATATCCATCCGTCGTTGTTACCCAAATATCAGGGGCTAAATACGCACCAGCGCGCTATCGATGCCGGTGAGACCGAACACGGCTGTTCCGTGCACTTTGTCACAGCAGAACTAGACGGTGGGCCTGTGATATTACAAGCCAAAGTCCCCATTTTTCCTGAAGATGACGCCGACACAGTCGCAGAGCGTGTACATGAACAGGAACACCGGATTTATCCTTTGGTTGTGCGTTGGTTTTGTCAGAACCGTTTACAACAGCAGTCAGATAAGGCATTGTTAGATGGCCTTTTATTATCTGACCATGGATATGCCAATGACCAGGATGATGAATAAATGGCGCCTTAGTGCGTCATTTTTTTTACTCTTTTCCAGCCTTTTATTCGCGGAAGAACCTACAACAACAGCTTCGGTCCAACTCTCAGCCTTTGAGGCCAGTTACAACGTATTGCGTTCAGGCAAAAAACACGGCGAGGCTAAGCGTTATCTGAAAACGACTGAACAAGGCTATGAGCTCGGCTATAGCAGTGATATCAGTTGGCTGATTTTCGAAGATAAACGCTCAGAACAGTCTTTTTTCACTGTAAAAGAGGGCCGTATTCAACCCAGCCGTTACGTGATGCAGCGCACAGGTTCTGGCCCAAACCGTTATTATGAGCTGAACCTGAACTGGGACAGCAAAGAATTAAGGGTGGAGAAATCTAAAAAACTCAAAGCTGTTCAATGGAATGAGCAATGGTTGGACCCATTGAGTTATCACAATCAATTAGCTCTGGATCTCAAAGCAGGCAACACTGAATTCGTCTATCAGGTGCTAAACCGTCATGGCGACGAACGTAAATACAGTTATAAAGTAGCAGGCGAAGAGTGGTTATCCCTGCCTTACGGTAAAGTAAAAACCATTCGGATTGAACGCACAGGCACAAGCGCCGATAAACAAGTCCTGGCCTGGGTTGCTCCAGAGCTGGATTACTTATTGGTGCGGTTATGGCAGGCAGAAGATAACGTTGAGCAGTTTGATATTCAACTGGCAACCTTCAAAGCTGCAGAGTAAAGCGTTAAAAGGTCTCACACAGAGCCGTTTATTGCGGCTCTCCTGCCCTGAATAATTGCGCCTGGCCGGAACGCATCTCTTGCCACTGTTCATTGCAGGTCAGCGGCAAGGTAGCAATAATGGTCACCACATCTTTTTCTGTAGTTTCTTTGGCAAAATCTATATCCACGTCCATATCGGACAACAAAGCGACACCAAAAGGCGCTCTTCTGGTGATCCAATGCAGTTTGGTGCTGCAATAGGCCAACAAATAGTCACCATCAGAGATCAATAAGTTAAACACACCTAATTGCTGAAGCGCCGGACACAAAGAGGCCAGGTGATCAAAAGCCAGTTTCATATCCAAAGGTGCAACAGGAAATTGCTGCTCAAGAGCATTGAGTAGATAACAAAATGCATGCTCGCTGTCGGTCTGACCGACCACATAATGTTGTCCGACCGGCAAGGTTTCGAAGCCCTGAAGCTGACCATTATGGGCATAAGTCCAGTAACGCCCCCATAAAGTACGGGTAAAAGGATGGGTATTCTCCAGCCCTACTCCGCCGCTGTTGGCTTGTCGGATATGCGCCACCACAGCCGTACTTTTAATGGGGTAATCACTGATAAGCCGCGCTATTTCAGATTGATAGCTCGGATTGGCATCTTTAAAAGTGCTGACCCCTTTGCCCTGATAAAACGCAACCCCCCAGCCATCCTTATGCGGACCTGTTTTGCCTCCACGCTCTCTTAAGCCTTTAAAACTAAAACAGATATCGGTGGGCACGTTGGCGGACATCCCTAATAACTCACACATAAACCGGCTGGTTTCCTCTAGTTAAACCTGTCAGATGCAGAAGCTGCAACAAAAGTTGACACTCAATCCATGTGCAAAGTAAGGAATTACTTGCATCTTTGCAACAGGCACACTACTCTAAAGCCACAGTGGTCTGACCTCTAGTTCTCAGGAGTAATTTATGGATGTATTATTTTTTTGGATAGCCTTGCTTAGCACAGTCGCAGTGCTGGCCTATCACAGAGCAAGTTTAACAATGTTTAGCGCCTTGATCGCGGCGTTACTGGCAGTGGCAACGTTCACTGACACAGTGGGTGTGGTCAGTTGGGTGCTGTTTCTGGCAGTCGCATTACCTTTAAATATTGCCAGCATACGTCAACAGTATTTAACCAAACCTCTGTTAAAACTGTATCGTAAAATCATGCCGGAAATGTCGACCACAGAAAAAGAAGCTATTGATGCTGGTACCACTTGGTGGGAAGGCGATTTATTCCGTGGCACTCCGGATTGGCACAAACTGCACAATTATCCAAAACCACGTTTAAGCGCGGAAGAGCAGGCCTTCTTAGATGGTCCTTGTGAAGAATTACTGGCCATGGTGGATGACTGGCATACCACGCATGAACGTGCAGATTTATCTCCTGAGGTCTATCAGTACCTGAAAGACAAAGGCTTTTTCGCCATGATCATCAAAAAGCAATACGGTGGTCTGGAATTCTCTGCGTATGCTCAGTCTTGTGTACTGCAAAAGTTAACCAGCAAAAGTATGGTGTTATCCAGCGTTGTTGGCGTGCCTAACTCTTTAGGCCCAGGCGAGCTGCTGCAGCACTATGGCACCAAAGAGCAGCAAGACTACTACCTGCCGCGCTTAGCCAAAGGTTTAGAAATCCCTTGTTTTGCCCTGACCAGTCCGGAAGCAGGCTCTGATGCCGGCGCCATTCCGGATACAGGTATTGTCTGTAAGGGGGAGTGGGAAGGTAAAGAAATTATCGGTATGCGCTTGACCTGGAATAAGCGGTATATCACGTTGGCGCCTATCGCCACCGTATTAGGTTTAGCCTTTAAAATGCAGGATCCGGATGGTTTATTAGGGGATAAAAAAGAGTTAGGGATCACTTGTGCTCTGATCCCCGTCACAACGCCGGGTGTAAAAATTGGTCGTCGTCACTTCCCGCTGAACGTACCATTCCAAAATGGTCCAACACAAGGCCAGGACGTTTTTGTACCGCTGGATTACATTATCGGTGGGCCTAAGATGGCAGGTCAGGGCTGGCGCATGTTGGTGGAATGTTTGTCGGTTGGCCGTGCTATTACGCTGCCTTCAAACAGCACAGGCGGGATCAAAGCTGCGGCACTGTTAACCGGTGCTTATGCCCGGATCCGTCGTCAGTTCAAACTGCCTATTGGTAAAATGGAAGGTATTGAAGAAGCCTTAGCCCGTATTGGTGGTTATGCCTACATGGCGGAAGCTTCAACGACAATGTCCGTCGGCTCTATCGATTTAGGCGAGAAGCCGTCAGTGATCTCGGCTATTACCAAGTTCCATATGACAGAGCGTATGCGTCAGGCCATTATTGATGCGATGGATATCCACGGTGGTAAAGGCATCTGTATGGGCCCGAACAACTATTTAGCCCGTGGTTATCAGGGTGCTCCTGTGGCGATCACAGTAGAGGGTGCCAACATTCTGACCCGTAATATGATTATTTATGGTCAGGGCGCTATTCGTTGTCATCCTTTTGTCTTAGCTGAACTGCAAGCTGCTGGTTTAGAAGATGAACGTGCTGCAGTCACTGCTTTTGACCGTGCTTTGTTTGGCCATATCGGTTTTAGCATCAGCAACTTCTTCCGTGCTTTATGGTTAGGTTTAAGTAATTCTGCCTTCTCTGCCAGCCCCTATGCAGATGCTACAGCGAAGTACTACAAACAAATGAACAGATACAGCGCTGCGTTGGCATTAATGTCTGATGTGGCTATGGGTACTATGGGTGGCGACTTAAAACGCCGTGAACGTATCTCCGCCCGTTTAGGTGATATGTTATCGATGTTATACCTGACTTCTGCCGTGCTGAAGCGTTTTAACGACGATGGCCGTCCGGCTCAGGACTTACCTTTAGTGCAATGGGCATGTGAAGATAACCTGCACAAAGCGCAGGTGGCTTTGGATGAAATGCTGGATAACTTCCCGAATCGTATCGTAGGCGCGGTATTGGGCAAGCTGTTATTCCCCTGGGGTCGCACTTTACGTAAACCTTCAGATCAGTTGGATCACCAGGTATCACGTATCATGCAAACTCCTTGCGAGGCGCGCAGTCGTTTGGCTACCAACCTGTACATGACACTGGAGCCGAACAATCAAATCGGTTTGGTTGAAAAAGCCCTGACCGATATTCTGGCTGCAGAACCTATCTTCGATAAAGTGGTGCACGCGGCCAATAAACGTCTGCCTTTCTTCCGCTTACACGAAGTGGCTGCTCTGGGCTTAGAGCTGGGTGTGATCACCGAGGCAGAAGCAGAGAAACTGCGTGTGGCTGAACAAGGCCGTCTGCATACCATTAACGTCGATGATTTTGATCCACTGGACCTGGCTGCAGACAAATCATTATTTGATACAAAGCCAAAAGCTAAGTCTGCTGCGGCCTAAACGATATCAACTGGTAAACAAGCCTGCCCCGTGCAGGCTTTTTTATACCTACAATAACAGACTCTGATCAAGCAACAGCCCAAGCTTTGCATAAGCAGTAACTACAAGCGGGAGCTGTGATATGGAAATGTTTCAGAACGCCAAAAAGCAAAAAACAGCATTGCTGCTGTTATTGTATTTAGAAGAAGATGGTCGGTGATGCAAGATTCGAACTTGCGACCCCTTGGACCCAAACCAAGTGCGCTACCAAGCTGCGCTAATCACCGACATATAGAACTGTCTTCAATGGGGTGGCTGATGGGGCTCGAACCCACGACAACCGGAATCACAATCCGGGACTCTACCAACTGAGCTACAGCCACCACGGTAGAACTTTAACTTCTTTGTTGCAATGGCGCGCCCGATAGGACTCGAACCTATGACCCACGGCTTAGAAGGCCGTTGCTCTATCCAGCTGAGCTACGAGCGCCAAATTCGAGGCCGTTAGGCTCTCTAGATGGTCGGTGATGCAAGATTCGAACTTGCGACCCCTTGGACCCAAACCAAGTGCGCTACCAAGCTGCGCTAATCACCGACTTCGCTACACTACTGCAACGGGGCGGAATATTACAGCCCAAGCCCCAGAGCGTCAAACCTTTTTTTCAGCTAAAAAACTGATTGCTTAATATTTGAACCCATTTACTACAAAAGGGTTCCGCAGCAGAAAAATATACTGATTTTTTAACTTTTTAGCTTCGTTAAACTGATCTGCTTGGCCTCTCTGGCGTAGCTGTGCGAAAATACAAATCCTTCGATTTCAGGTCAACAGAGCAGTTTTATGGCAGCACAAATCATAGATGGCAAAGCGGTAGCTCAATCTACCCGTCAACAGGTCGCATTAAGGGTTCAGCAACGCCTTGCCGCAGGAAAAAGAGCCCCAGGCCTGGCCGTGGTACTGGTAGGTATGGATGCTGCCTCTCAGGTGTATGTAGGCAGTAAACGTAAAGCCTGCGAAGAAGTCGGTTTTGAATCCTTTTCTTATGACTTACCAGCAAGCACCAGTCAGCAAGAGTTATTTGAATTAATTGACAGCTTAAATGCAGATAACAAAGTAGACGGTATTCTGGTGCAATTGCCTCTGCCAGCAGGTTTAGACGCTTCGGCTATTCTGGAACGCATTCATCCTCTGAAAGATGTCGATGGTTTCCATCCGTACAATATAGGCCGTTTAGCTCAGCGTATGCCTGCGCTGCGCCCTTGCACGCCCAAAGGTATCATTAAACTGCTGCAAAGCACCGGAATTCAAATCCGTGGTATGGATGCGGTAGTGGTCGGAGCGTCCAATATTGTCGGCCGCCCAATGGCGCTGGAGCTGTTATTGGCCGGTTGCACTACAACGGTATGTCATAAGTTCACCAAACAGCTTGAGCAGCATGTCCGCCGCGCTGATTTAGTGGTAGTGGCTGTAGGTAAGCCTGAATTTATTCCGGGTGACTGGATCAAACCCGGTGCACTGGTGATTGATGTCGGTATCAACCGTTTGGAGTCCGGTAAACTGGTGGGTGATGTTGAATTTGACAAAGCCAAACAGCATGCGCGTTTTATTACACCTGTACCAGGTGGTGTTGGCCCTATGACGGTCGCCTGTCTGATTGAAAATACGTTGGAAGCGTGCGAGCAATTCCACGATCAGTAATCAGATCATGGCAAGATTCAGACATGGGGCAGAGCTAAAAGTCCGCCCCTTTTTGTTGCAGATGATTAACCCCGACGCCAGGTTGTCACACCCGCCTTATCTTCCAGAATAATCCCCTTCGCTATCAAAGCATCACGGGCCGCATCGGCTGCAGCCCAGTTTTTGTTCGCGCGTGCCGCATTACGCTCAGCGATCAAGGCTTCAATCTCTGCCACATCGTCTGAATCTGTGCCCGATTGTAAAAAGGCTTCAGCATCCCCCTGCAAAATACCCATGACCCCACCGAGTTTGATCAGTAAGGCAGCAAGTTGTGAAGCTTTGACTGGATCTGTCGCTTTTTCTTTATTGATATCACGCGCCAGTTCAAACAACACAGGCAAAGCCAGCGCTGTATTAAAATCGTCATCCATAGCAGCGCGGAAAGTTTTCACATAGTCGTTGTCCAGGTCGACCTCTGTCGCCGGAGTCACGTCCCGTAAGGCGGTGTACAAACGGCCTAAAGCAGAATGGGCCTGCAGCAGGTTTTCCGCCGAGTAGTTTAACTGACTGCGATAATGGCTGGAGATCAGGAAATAACGCACAGCCTCGGCGTTATAATCAGCCAGCACATCTTTGACCGTAAAAAAGTTGCCCAAAGATTTAGACATCTTTTCTTTATCCACCTGCACCATACCTGTATGGATCCAGGTATTGACGTAAGGTGTGTCATGGGCGCAGCAGGACTGAGCGATTTCGTTTTCATGGTGCGGGAACTGTAAATCTGAACCACCGCCGTGAATATCAAAATGCGTACCTAAATGCTTGGCACTCATGGCCGAACATTCGATATGCCAGCCAGGACGGCCCTCGCCCCAGGGCGATGACCAGCGTGGTTCATTGGGTTTGGCCATTTTCCACAACACAAAATCCAATGGATCGTCTTTAGCCTGATCAATTTCTACCCGGGCACCGGATTGCAGCATCTCCAGATTCTGCTGGCTGAGCTGACCATAGGCAGCATATTTGCTGACGTCAAACAGCACATCGCCATCAGAGGCAATGTAGGCGTAACCTTTCGCCACTAAGGTTTCAATCAGCTCAATGATTTCCGCCATATGGGTAGTAACACGAGGTTCAATATCGGCTGGCATTAACCCCAATGCGTTAAAATCTTCGTGCATAGCTATGGTATAACGGGCGGTTAACGCGTCACAGCTTTCGCCATTTTCATTGGCTCTTTTGATAATTTTGTCGTCTACATCTGTGATGTTACGCACATAAGTGACGTCATAACCGCTAAAACGTAAGTAACGGTTCATCACGTCAAAAGCCACATAAGTGCGGGCGTGGCCGACATGACAGAAATCATAAATAGTGATGCCGCAGACATACATAGAAACTTTGCCAGGCACTAAAGGCACAAAAGGCTCTTTTTTACGGGTCAGGGTATTAAAAATCTGTAGCATGGGCTCCTCGGAAAATCATCAAAACGGCAGTCACAAAGCGTGACAGTGTAACATCAGCAACAGCCTTGAGCTATCCTCGCTTTGTGATTTACCACGGGCTGCGTCATGAAGATACTTGGGTATAGGACATAGCTGCGGTACACTATCGCCGTTTTTAAGCTTGAGGAGATCATCATGGTTAGCTTACATACCAATTTCGGTGTTATTAAACTGGCGTTATTCGCCGACAAAGCCCCAGCAACAGTAGAAAACTTCCTGAATTACGTCAAAGAAGGTTTTTACGATAACACTATTTTCCACCGTGTGATCAATGGCTTTATGATCCAGGGCGGTGGCTTTACTGTGGATATGGAACAAAAAGAAACCGGAAAAACCATAAAAAACGAAGCCAATAACAGAGTGTCAAATAAAACCGGCACTATCGCTATGGCGCGCACCAGCGATCCACATTCTGCAACCTGTCAGTTTTTTATCAATGTCGCCAATAACGACTTTTTAGATTTCAGCTCAGAGACGTCACAAGGCTGGGGCTACTGTGTTTTTGGTGAAGTGGTCGAAGGCATGGATGTGGTCAATAAAATCAAAACTGTGTCGACAGGCCGCAAGTTTGGTCATGCCGATGTCCCCAATGATGCCGTGATCATTGAAAAAGCAGAAATCCATGGCTAAAGGCCACAGCCTTTTTATTGCCGATCTACATTTAAGCGAACAACGCCCGGATATCACTGCGGCGTTTTTGCTTTTTTTACAGCAAAAGGCAACCAATGCGGATGCCCTGTATATTCTGGGCGATTTATTCGAGGTCTGGATTGGTGATGATAACCCCTCGCCTCTGCTGACTGAGGTGGCTACCGCCATCCAGGCGTTAACAGCGCAGGCGGTGCCGGTTTATTTTTGTCATGGCAACCGCGACTTTTTGCTCGGTAAAAAATTTGCTAAGCGCTCTGGCATGCAATTGCTGGCGCCTCTGACTGTGATCGATTTGTATGGCGCCCCCACTTTATTGATGCACGGTGATTCGCTTTGCACTCTGGATATTGGTTATCAGAAGTTTCGGGCCTGGTGGGATCAAAAATGGTGGCAAAAGTTAATCTTATCGCTGCCCTTATGGTACCGGCAGCATTTAGCTCGTAAAGCACGTCGGGTCAGTGCAATGGATAAACAGGGTAAAACTGCTGACATTATGGACGTCACACCAGATGAAGTCCCTAAAGTCATGGAGCAGCATCAGGTACGGCGTTTAATTCATGGCCATACCCACAGACCTGCTGTGCACCAGTTGCAGTTAGTCGATGGCAGCGCAGCACAACGCTATGTGTTAGGCGACTGGTACAGCCAGAGTTCTTATTTGGATGTGTCAGCAGATCGCTGGCAATTGCACTTTCACGCCCTTTCCTCTGTTTGATCCTGAGATTTTTATGAGTTTTACCGAATTACTTCAGCCCATTCAGCAGTTTTTACAGTGTGAAACACCAGATTCCTGGCTGATGGAAGCACAGAAACCAGAGCGGCTGGCAGTACTACTGCAGGATCACTTGATTTGTGAACTCAAAGCCGCCCAAACCGCTATGTACCTGCTGCGTCGTTATGCCTGTGATAAAGACAGCTCAGTTACCTTACTGAACTGGCTGAAACCTTTTGAAGATTTTGCCTATCGCTTTGATGGTGATATTCAGAGCTTAAAACAGGCAGAAAAACTGACTAAAAGCATCATAGGCCGTTCTGATTTTGCCTACTCGGACCGTATTATCGACCGCATGGTGTTGTTAATACGTGAAGAGCTGCACCATTTTTGTCAGGTGCTGGACATTATGCAGGCACGCGGTATTCCCTATGAAAATATCAGTGCCAGTCGTTATGCCAAAACACTGATCCAGAACTGCAAAACCCACGAGCCACAAATTCTGATTGATAAGCTGATTTGTGGTGCTTATATCGAGGCCCGCTCTTGTGAGCGTTTTGCCAGACTGGCAGAATTTGTGGATCCGGAATTGGCCAGTTTTTACACCTCCTTACTACGTTCAGAGGCCCGGCATTTTGCTGATTATCTGGAACTGGCGCAGGTGATCTCCAAATCAGATATCACAGAGCGGGTGCGCTTTTTTGGCCAACTCGAAGCAGAGCTGATTTTAACTGCGGATCCGGATTTCAAATTTCACAGCGGAGCCCCCGTAACCACAATCTAACTGAGCCTCCCTTCGCTGTTCAGACGCATCACGAAGCACAGTGCTCAGATGCGTCTTCGCCACCTCAGAGATTTTCAGTTCTACACTTGACGAACCCGCTTCTATTAGCCATAACAAAGAGAAGGGTTTGTTATGTCGCCCTGCAATAAACAACGTAGTAGCCAAGGATAACAACTATGATTCTAAATCACTTATGGGGGCTGTATGCCCATCCCAAAGAAGAATGGCATACGATAGACGCACGTCACGAAAGTTTCAGATACAGTTTAATTCATATCCTGCTGGTCGCTCTGATCCCCTCTGTTTGCGCTTATTATTCGGCAGTGCATATAGGGTGGAGTATTGGCGTCGGCGAACCTATACGTCTGACCGCGGACAGTGCTTTAATGCTGTCATCTGCCATGTATGTTGCGTTGATTGGTGGTGTTTTTGCACTGGCTTATCTGGCTCATTGGATGGCTCATACCTTTGGTGCAGAACCTACCTACACCCAAACACTGGAACTGGCGTCCTACACCTCAACGCCGCTTTTTATGGTGGGCTTTGCCGCTTTATACCCTGAACTCTGGTTCGTGATGCTGGTGGGTTTAGCTGGCTTAACCTATTCAGTGTATTTATTGTATGTGGGTGTGCCAATTTTGATGCATATTCCTGAAGAGCGGGGCTTTATTTATGCCAGTTCAGTGGTCACCACAGGCTTGATTTTACTGGTTTGTGTGATGACAGCGACTGCCATTTTATGGAGTTCAGGTTTCGGGCCTGCGTTTACACATTAGCAGGCTACCAAATCATAAAAAAGGGGCTCAGTATACTGAGCCCTTTTGTTTTTGCTTTAAATTCAAACGACTTAATTGCCTTCGTTATGCAATTCTAAACTGGCAGATAACTCAGCTTCTTTTTTCTTTTTTGCCGCTTCATTACGCTGCGCATCCAGACGATTCAGATAAGCCTGATCAATGTCGTTTGTGACATAAATACCGTCAAACACCGAGGTTTCAAAACGCTTCAACTCTGGATTCTCTGTACGCACTGCATCGACTAAATCTTCCAGTGACTGGAAAATCAAACCATCGGCACCAATGATTTTGCAGATGCTGTCTACATCATGGCCGTGAGCTATCAGCTCATTCGCCGATGGCATATCAATACCATAGACATTCGGGAAGCGAATTTCCGGAGCCGCAGAAGCGAAATACACTTTCTTTGCACCGGCTTCACGCGCCATATCAATGATTTGCTGCGAGGTTGTACCACGCACTATGGAGTCATCCACCAGCAAGACGTTTTTGCCTTTGAATTCCTGCCAAATCGCATTGAGTTTGCGTTTGACGGACTTTTTACGCTCCCCCTGACCCGGCATAATAAAAGTACGGCCAATGTAACGGTTTTTCACATACCCCTGGCGGTACGGCAGCCCCAGCTCGTGGGCGATTTGTAAAGCGGCATCGTTACTGGTTTCAGGAATTGGAATGACCACATCTATATCTAAATGCGCCCACTCTTTTTTGATTTTTTCGCCGAGCTTTTTACCCATAGCCACGCGGGAGGCATACACAGACACATTGTCTATGGTGGAATCCGGACGGGCAAAATACACATATTCAAAAATACAGGGCGCGTAACTTGGGTTTTCAGCACATTGCTGGCTGAACAGCTCACCGTCTTCAGTGATATACACAGCTTCGCCAGGTGCCACATCACGCAACACAGTAAAACCGTCCGCATCTAAAGCCACGCTCTCAGAGGCGACCATATACTCGGTGCCAAGCGCTGTCTCGCGTTTCCCCATCACCAGAGGACGGATACCGTTTGGATCACGAAACGCCACTAAACCATGGCCAATCACCACAGCAACTACCGCATAACCACCACGGATTTTGCGATGCAAATTGGCGACAGCACGAAAAATATGATCAGGATTGACATGCATATCGGCATGAATATCCAGCTCATGGGCAAAAGCGTTGAGCAGCGCTTCTGAGTCGGAATTGGTATTGACATGACGGCGGGCGGTGCGGAATAACTCGTCTTTTAATTCTTCAGAGTTAGTCAGATTACCGTTGTGCGCCAGCGCTATACCAAAAGGGCTATTGGTATAAAACGGCTGAGCTTCGGCCGTACTGGCAGAACCGGCCGTTGGGTAACGCACATGGCCTATGCCCATATTGCCAGATAAACGCTGCATATGGCGAGCTTCAAATACGTCCTTCACTAAGCCATTGGCTTTGCGTAAGCGTAAGGTTTTGTTGTCTACTGTCACTATGCCGGCGGCATCCTGACCCCGGTGCTGCAGCACAGTTAAACCGTCATACAACGCCTGATTGACCGGATACTTACCTACGATTCCAACAATACCACACATCGATTATTTCCTCGCCACGCTTAGGGTCGCTGCATAAAACTGGAATGGGTTTTGATGTACTCAAAAAACCATTCGATGATAAAACCAAATTCAGGTATGAGTTTGGACGCCTGCCACCAATCGCTTTGATCCGCACCGGTAAAAGCATCCAGAAAAAATAACAAGGCGCTGACCACCAGCACACCACGCAGGGCGCCAAATATCAGGCCAAGTAATCGGTCTGTGCCGGATAAACCTGTCGACTCAACCAAACGGCCAATCAGGTAATTGACTAAGGCACCAAGAATAAGAGTGGAGATAAACAGAACCGCAATGGAAACCGCGTTACGCACCAGCGCGTCCTGCAATTCAGTGAAATAGGTCGCCAGATAGGGGTAGTAATAGCTGGCCACAAAAAAGGCCATTATCCAGATAATCAGAGAAACCGCTTCTTTGGCAAATCCACGAACCAGACTGATCACAGTCGACAGGCCGATAATTGCCAGAATGGCATAATCAATCCAAACCATTTGCTACCAAAGGATGCTGAAGGACGGCGCGCATTCTATCAAAACACGCGCCTGAACACCTAATTATTTTCGATAGGCTTAAAGGCCGTCAGCTTCAACCCCGCTGTTCCGGTCAGTTGCTGCAGTTGAGGTAATTTTTGCTCCAGACGCTGTTTTTTCAGTTCAGGCCCCACCACGACACTGACCATAGACTGGCCCTGTGCATTGGTGGTTGAACGGGTAAAAGTGGTAAAACCTGCTTCTTTTAATTTGGCCACTAAAGCGGTCGCGTTCTCCGTTTTACTAAAGCTGCCTACCCTGACAATCCAGGCCGTCTCATTTAATGCCGGATTGCCTTTAGGTTCAACGGGCTTTTCTGTCGCAGGCGTCTCTGCAGCGGGAGTCACAGCAGTGGCCGTCGTATTCTGTGTGGTACTCTCTGTGACAGGCGCAGGGGCTAAAGGATTTTCAGTTGGCAACGGAATCGGATCTGTGTCTGCATCATTCGCAGCCTGCGCCAGCATAGCAGCACTGTCTATCGAAGCTTCGCTGCCTGGAGCACCAGCCGTAACCTCTGCAAAACTATTCTCCGGCAGACCAGCATCTGCGGCGGGTTCATTGACCGGAGTAGCTAATAATTCCTGCTGTTTTTCTGCTAACTGCTGTTTAGTGAAGACTTGCTCCTGTTGCACTGTGGCAAACTCAGGACGCTGTGGAATAGCTTTAAATTCATCTTTGACCACCTGTTTTTGCCCATCCAGCAAATCAGGTAAAAAAACGATGGCGGCAATAATCAAAATGCTGCTGCCAATTAAGCGGTTTTTAAAGGCGCTGGTCATACATCTGTCTCCTTTTGCAGCGCTAGAACTGCCGACACTGTAACAAAAGAGCCGAAAATCACCAATAAATCATTAGGCTGCATTAAGCTCAGCGCTTGTTGGTAACCGGACTCTAAATTTGCATAACATGAATAACTGCTGAGGGCTGGTAGATACTGCACTAGTACATCAGCCTGAGCCCCACGAACGCCGGGTAAATCCACCAGATGCCAGTGGTTAGCCAAGGCATGGAACGGAGCCAGACTCTGCTGAATATCTTTGTCTTTCAGCATTCCCACCAGCAGATGGACCCGAGCATAACGCTGTTTAATGAACTCAAGCTGAGCCGCCAAATAACCGGCCGACTGCGGGTTATGCGCCACATCCAATAAAATGCCCGGAGTTTTACTCAGCCACTGCATACGTCCGGGCAGACTCAATTCAGCCAAAACCTTTGCGGCCTGTTGCTGTGAAGGTAATAAATCTAAGGCTTCCAGTGCAGTCAGAGCCGTGGCTATATTCTGCAGCGGTACTGCGGTCAGAGGTAACCCATCCAAACTGCTATGCACACCGTGCCAGCTAAAACCTGAGTCTGTCACCTTGTACTTATAATCCGTATTGATACAAAGCAGTCGGGCCTGAATTTCATGACTGGAGTTGATTACCGATTGCGGAATATCAACCTCACCTATGATAGCGGGTTTACCAGCGCGAAATACGCCGGCTTTTTCACGGCCAATGCTGTCACGGTCTGGCCCTAAATAATCCTGATGGTCTAAATCGACAGTGGTCAGAATACTTAAATCAGGCTCGATAATATTGGTCGCATCCAGACGACCACCTAAACCTACTTCAATCAGGCAGATGTCCGGTTGTTGTTGTTTCAAAAGATAAAAAGACGCCAGTGTGGTGAACTCAAAATAAGTGAGTTCTATGTCACCGCGTAATTGCTCAATAAAAGCAAAAGCGTCACACCAAAGGCGGTCGGCAACATCGTCACCATTAACACGTAAACGCTCGTTAAATTGCAACAAATGAGGAGAGCTATAGACCCCAACAGACAACCCCTGCACAGCGCAGAGCTGTTCAAGCGTGCGGGCTGTAGTGCCTTTGCCGTTGGTGCCAGCGATCAGAATTTTTTTACCGGGCAGCAGATGTAAATCGGCACGCTGAGCGATACGAAGCACCCGGCCAAGCCCAAGTTCAATCTGATGTTGCGGATGTTTTTGTTCTATATAACAAAGCCAATCCGTCAGAGTCTGACAGGATTGGCTTGCAGGCGATAAAAGATTGGTCATAACACCTTATTAGGCGACGCGGTGTTCCTTGGCAGGAGCTGGCCATCGCATGAATTTAGCCACAAGTCGGGCAATTGTATCGCGCATTTGGCGGCGGTCAACAATCATGTCGATAGCACCGTGTTCCAGCAGGAATTCACTGCGCTGGAAACCCTCAGGTAATTTTTCACGTACTGTTTGTTCAATAACACGGGGACCGGCAAAACCGATCAGCGCTCTTGGCTCACCAATGTTTAAATCACCCAGCATCGCCAGACTGGCTGACACCCCACCCATAGTCGGATCAGTCAGTACAGAAATATAAGGTAAACCTGCTTCACTCAGCTTTGCTAAAGCCGCACTGGTTTTGGCCATTTGCATCAAAGACAATAAAGCTTCCTGCATACGGGCGCCACCACTGGCAGAGAAACAGATAAAAGGTACTTTGTGTTCTAAAGCGTATTCAACGCCTTTGACAAACTTGGCTCCTACCACTGAAGCCATAGAGCCGCCCATAAAGGAGAATTCAAAGGAGGCGACCACCACTGGCATACCCAATAAAGTACCGCGCATCACCACCATGGCGTCTTTTTCATTGGTTTCTTTTTGCGCTGCCACAATACGGTCTTTGTATTTTTTGCTGTCTTTAAATTTCAGCAGATCCTGTGGTTCCAGCTCTGCGGCTAATTCCACGGCACCACCGGTATCGAGGAAATTATTGATGCGGTCTCTGGCACTGATACGCATATGGTTGTCGCATTTAGGACAAACCCCTAAGTTCCGATCCAGTTCTGCCTTGTACAGTACAGCGTCACAAGAGGTGCATTTAGTCCAGACCCCTTCAGGAATATTACGACGGGATGACGACGAAGTTCTGGGCAGAATTTTTTCTAACCAACTCATAGTTGTTCCTTGGTATCGCAGTAGGGCTTGAGCCCAAACTTAGTTTATTGTGTAAAAAAGCGCCGATCATGCGGCTAACGGCGCTTATTAAAGCACAAAGCCTGAATAGAACCTATAGCTAACTGGTCGTAGTAGTTAGCAAAAACTGTCGGGCAGGAACAGTGGCCCCAGCGGCATTTTCGGAATACCAAAGTGTTCAGGGTAATCCACATCCACCAGATACAAGCCTTCTGCTTTGGCTGTCGCCGCGGCTAAAGTCCGGTCTTTCGCTGCCAGTAATTCTGCAATCCACTCCGGTTGTTTTAAGCCCATACCGACCTGTAACAGGCTACCGGTGATATTACGCACCATATGGTGCAAAAAAGCATTGGCCTTCACGTCCAGCACGATAAATTGCCCGACCCGGCTTACATGCAAATGCATCAGATTGCGAAACGGGCTATGGGATTGGCACTGAATAGCACGAAAAGAGCTGAAATCATGTTCACCCAGCAAATGAACAGCGGCTTGTTGCATCAGTTCGATGTCCAGGTCCTGATGATAATGACTCAAACCAGAGCCCAAAATCGCGGGTCTGAATTTGTTGTTGTAAATGACATAACGGTAACGGCGGGCGGTGGCAGAAAAACGGGCATGAAAATCATCTGAAACTTGTTTGGCCCAGCGTACAGCTATGCCGTCCGGCAGATTGGAATTCGCCCCCATGATCCAGGAGCGCATATCACGATTAGCCTGGGTATCAAAATGCACCACCTGACCTGTGGCATGCACGCCTGCATCGGTGCGACCAGCGCAGGAAAGTTCTATAGTCGCGTTGGCTACTTTGGATAAAGCAGTTTCCAGATGACCTTGGACACTTGGCACTTCACGTTGTCTTTGCCAGCCAAATAAACCTACACCGTTGTATTCGATACCTAACGCAATTCGCATTCTGACTCCCATTAATTAGGGGCCCAAGTATAACTCAGGCACAGAGGGAAACTCACGAATTTTAACGGCGACATGATGCGCTTACCGCATAAACCACTGCATGATTTGACATTCTGGCCGCGTGACGCAATGACAGGATTTAAGAATTCAAGGGTCAGAGCCAAGGCTCTGCCCCTATGATTTATAGCTGGTCTTTTAAGCTTTGTGCTTCTTGTTTAATGTGCTCTGGCGCAGCAGAACTTAAGACTTTATCGATCAGGTGTTCGGCTCCTTCCTGCTCACCAATTTCAATATAAGCACGGATTAAATCCAGATCAGCGGCGAATCCCTGCTCAGCCGGATCTAATTCAGGTTCATGCTGTGCGGCAATAAAGTCCTGATAATCTTCCAGCGCCACATCAAGGCTGCGCACCGAATTTTGACTGAGCTGAGCTTCGTCTTCAGAATCATCTAATAATTTATCCAGTGCCAGTAGCGATAGCTCCAGATCATCAGTTGGGGTTTGTGACGCCGTTGTAGCTTGATGTGACTCGACACCTGCTACAGGAGCGTGCGCCTCTGCTGCACTCTGTCCGCTGATGTCGATTTCTGCTGATTCGGCTTCAGATACAGCGAACTCAACCGGGTTTAGTTCAGCCAATACGGCATCCGCTATCTGCTCGTCAGCTAACCTGGTTGCACCATCAGTCTGAGCATAATCAGCCAATAGCGCATCAAAATCAGTGTCTTCCAACGCAGCAAGCTCCGCTGAAATGTCGTGATTGGCCCGTGGTGTAGCAGCAGGATCCACTGCGGCCTCCCGAACCTGTTCCTGTTCTAAATCGTCTTCAGCCTCATCGGCCACTGCGGCATCGTCAGAGAACTCCAGATCCGGATATTGCTCCAGCACCTTACTGGGGTTTTCAACCGACAAGGTTGCCGCAGATACGCGGCTGACGCTTAAATCTTCCTGCAAATCCAGCTCATCAGGCACAGACTCAATAAACTCAGCTTCAACAGACTGTTCCGTCAGTTCTTGCCAGGCCTCACTGGATTCAGTGTCGTTCAACGGCGCAGTGCTGTCCTCGTCATGTTCCAATTCAGCCAGTTCAGCGTGATCGGCATGAAAATGAACGGGAATATCTGTTGCTTCCTGCTGTTTTACTTCATCCGACAGCAACAAGGCCACATCGTCAGGGCTCAGTGGGTAATCATCGTCATCAAATTCAAGGCTGCTGTCTGTCGACAACCCGGTGTCAGAACCCTGCGTGGGCTGCTCAGAGAGATCAAATTCATCATACTCCGCTTCGCCAGCCGTATCTGAAACCAGCACCTCAGGCCATTGTTCAGTACCATCCAGCAATGCATCTATATCAATATTGCTGTCTTCCGGCACCTCAGTTCCTGGGGATAACAGCTCTTCATCAGCAAGCGACTCCGCAAATTCATCCAGTTCTGAGCTGTCAAAATGTGGCTGTTCAGCCTTTATATCAACCAGCTCTTCAGCGGGGCTGTCTGCCTTCGTATCAATCAGGCTTGTTGTGACGGCATCGGAGTCATTCGCTTCTGTACTGACCACTAACTCATCGAGCAGAGAGTCAAAATCAACTTCCTCGACCTCTTCGACTTCATCGAGGCTCACCTTGTTCTGTTGCTCTGCGGCACCTTGACTTACCAGCTCAGCATCTGGCTCATCCAGCTCAATTTCTTCGATCAGTTCATCCTGATCATCGTCCTGCGTCTGCTCTGCCTGTTTTTGTTTTTGTTCTTCAGCCAGTTGCTCTGCAACCGCCTGAGCAAAAATATCGTCGGTATCCCCCAGCTCTGGTTCCTCAGCAAATAAGGCAGATAAATCAGCGCCGGACAAAATATTATTTGGATCAAATTCCTTCTCTGCTTTGACAGGTTGATCCAGCAGATCATCCAATAACTCATCATCCATTGAACTGGCATCAAGCAAATCTTTACTGTCAAGCAAGTCATCGTCATTCATCAGAATGTCATCGAACTCATCCGCACGGGTATCGAGCAACATATCGTCATGCAAATCGATAGGTTCGTCATCCAGACGTATACCTTTACTACCACTGTCCAGCAAAGACTCGTCCAGTGTCATCAGACTACTTTCGTCAAAATCCAGGCTTTCATCTAAAGGCGGCAGTGGTGAACGGTACCCCGCTTCTTGCTGCGGTACGGCGGTGGCAGCACTGACAATCTGCTCAGATTTACGGGTACGGCGTTTGATCCAACCTAATACAGCAAATAACACAAACAAAGTGGGTAAAGTCGCCAGAAGTACCCAGGTCAGGCTACTGGAGGAAATATTTTGCCACAGCCGGGCAAAACTTGTCCCTTGTTGCTCCCGTTCGATCTGTGCTTTTTGCTGCGCCAACATCTCGGCTTGCTGCGCTACCAACAACTGTAACTGCTGCTGGATTTCACTGTCTTTGTCGACCTGAGATTTCATCAACAGCATTTGGTCGGCCAGTTGATCCAGCTTTTCTTTGAGTGCGGTATTGTCCGCCAGAACCGCTTCAACTGTCGCTTTTGACTCATCCAACTTTTTCTGTAAATCAAGCAGTTGACCTTGTTGTTGTCCTTCAACACGGATCAGCTCTTTTTTAATTTCCTGCTTGGCTTTGTCGACATCTTTTTGCTGAGCAGTGTTGATACCCTGTTTCACTTTGGCTGCGGCCGCTGCGCGCACCCGATCAGCCCAGATCCGATCATCCTCTTCCGATTTACGCTGTGCATCCACTGCATCCACTTGCAGTATTTCATCCACACTGGGGATAGCTAAAAATGAACCGACATTCAGGTGGTTAAAATTGTCGTCCAGGAAAGACTGTGGATTTTTCAGGTAGATGGCATACATCACCTGATAGATATTCAACCCCGGATGAGGCCGGACTTCTTCCGCAATACGCCACAACGTATCGTTTGGAGTTAATGGCCCCACCCTGCTACGCGCCGGATTTTCCGTGCTTTTGGGTCCTTTGAGACGTACAGTGGTGTCCGCAGTAGCTTGAACACTGCAGATCTGCAACAAAATACTAAAAACAAGAAGCCCAACTAAACGCATCGATGATCCCTTAAGGCCGGAGATTATTTTTCTGACACAAAAACACTGCAAACATCGTTCCATAACCGAATAGTAAACCAGAAGAATGTCACTGGCTATGCTTAAACTACATCTGTCTATCCCGGTATCGGCTGCAGTGCTCTTTGCTTTAGAAACAACAAAGGCTCCATCAGGAGCCTTTGTCTCGTTTGGATCTGAGCTTACAGATAATCGCGAATTAAATGTTCGGCGATCTGGATGCTATTGGTCGCAGCACCTTTGCGGATATTGTCTGCCACAACCCATAAGTTAATACCATTTTCATGAGTGAAATCCTGACGGATTCGGCCGACAAATACATCATCCTGACCTGCAGCGTTTGCGACCTGAGTTGGATAGTCTGCATTGTCCTCCATCAGGGTTACGCCCGGAGCATTAGCTAACAGCGCTTTGACCTGTTCCACACTGATAGGCATACGGGTTTCCAGATGCACAGCTTCGGCATGGCCATAGAACACCGGCACACGCACTGCAGTCGCGTTTACGGAAATGCTGGCATCCCCCATTATTTTTTGGGTTTCCCAGTGCATTTTCATTTCTTCTTTGGTGTAGCCGTTATCCAAAAACACATCAATTTGTGGAATGCAATTAAACGCAATTTGACGGGCAAATTTGCTGCCCTCTTCTAACGGACGACCATTTAACAACTGAGCCGTCTCTTTTGCCAGGGCTTCCACCCCTTGCTGGCCCGCACCAGAAACAGACTGGTAGGTAGAGACATTAATACGACTGATACCGACCGCATCATGAATAGGCTTTAAGGCGACCAGCATTTGAATGGTAGAACAGTTAGGGTTGGCGATGATATTGCGGTTACGAAACTCAGCAATAGCGTGCGCATTGACCTCAGGCACCACCAGCGGGATATCGGCTTCGTAGCGGAAATGTGAAGTGTTGTCGATCACCACACAACCTGCATCCGCAGCGCGTGGGGCATAAGTGGCAGAGACACTGCCGCCAGCGGAGAATAAACCAATCTGCACCTTAGTCCAGTCAAAGGTCTCAGCATCCAGTACTTCGATTTGTTTACCCTTAAAGGTGATATGCCCTCCAGCAGAACGGCTGCTGGCTAAAGGATAAAGTTTATTGACCGGAAAATTGCGCTGTTCCAAAATTTCAATTAAATGCTGGCCTACTAAACCTGTAGCACCTAACACAGCGACATCGTATTGCTGAGCCATGGTTATTCCCCTCTGATTACTGGCTGCTTTACCCTTCTTACTTGACGCTGCCGCATTGTTGACTACGATCGAAGCCCCAGTCCCATAGGACTTCTATGCTCCTGGGGTCTCACTCGCTTGTCACCGCGCTGCGACGTCAATTCATTTGGGTACTAAAACCTAATGTTGTTAAAAACTCAGGCACCTCTTGTCCTGTCAGCCGCACCGAGCTGTATTCGCGCCGCGGTGGGTATGACTTTCTAAGCCAGTCAAAACCTTGCGTTTTATTATCTTGCATCATGTAGAAACGAAACAAAGCATCGTCCCGGCGCACATCATATAACAGCCGGCTTAAATTTTGGACATCTAAAAGTCCAAATTCTGAATTTATTTTCACCTCTGAAACCTGAGGGGCCGGCAGCACTTGTGCCAGAGTCTTGGTTGGGGCCAGTCCCAACTGAACACAAAGTGCCTGATACAACATTTCAGTGCCCCGGGCTTTGCCTTCAATGCTGTGTCCCGCGATATGTGCGCTGGCAATATCGGTATGAGGGATTAAGCGTAAATCAGGTTCAGGCTCATTGGCCCAGACATCCAGCACCAGGGGTCTTTTGCTGCCTGATAGTGCTTGTGCCAATAAAACGTCGTTATTGGTCACTTCACCACGACAGGCATTGATCACCGCACAGTCTGGCTTAAGCAACTTTATGGTCTGGCTATTGAGTAAATCCACTGTGGCATCCGGTCCACTTTTCACCAGAGGCACATGAAAGCTGACAATATCCACCTGAGGTAATAACTGCTCAAATGGAATATGCGGAAAATCAGCTTCTGCCGCAGCACGCTGTGGGTCGCAACATAACACTTTGATGGACAAGGCTTGAAGCGCTGTTACCAGTCTCCGGCCTATATTCCCCACACCAACCACACCCACAGTTTTTTGTTGCAGATCCCATTGGTACTTCTCAGCAAGCACAAATAATGCACTTAGTACATATTCAACCACAGACTGCGCGTTACAGCCCGGAGCACTGCTAAAACCAATACCTCGCTGTTGCAGATAGCTCTGATCTATATGATCGGTGCCAATAGTAGCGGTTCCGACAAATTTCAGCGTTGAGCTTTTTGCTAACAACTCTTTATTCACTTTGGTCACTGAGCGCACCAGCAGCACGTCAGCGTCCCTAATTTGCTCCGCCGTTAAAGTACGGCCATTGAGTAGCGTCACTTCGCCTAATTCAGCAAAGAAGTCTTTGACGTACGGCATATTTTCGTCGGCGTATATCTTCATCTGTATCAGTCCGGGGCGGGAATGGCGGTATTGTAACTATGCTCAATCCTTTGAGCTATCGGATTTGTTAATTTTTGACTAACCAATAAAAAACGCTGCACCAGGCAGCGTTTTTTGACAGAGGAAAAACTAGCCCTGGTATTTTTGCATCACTAAAGTGGCATTAGTGCCACCAAAACCGAAGCTGTTTGACATCACAGTGGTCAGTTTAGCTGCTGTAGTTTCAGTCACAATATTCAGTCCTTTGGCTGCTTCATCCAGTGTATTGATGTTAATGGAAGGGGCAATGAAGTTATGCTCCATCATCAACAGCGAATAAATAGCTTCATGCACACCAGCAGCGCCCAACGCATGGCCTGTCATGGCTTTGGTGGCACTGATAGCCGGCGATTTACCACCAAACACCTGCTGAATAGCGCCTAATTCTTTCACATCACCCACCGGAGTACTGGTGCCATGGGTATTGACGTAGTCGATTGGGCCTTTGACATCTTTCATTGCCATTTCCATACAACGTACGGCACCTTCGCCACTTGGCGCCACCATATCGTAACCATCAGATGTAGCACCGTAACCAACGATTTCGGCATAAATTTTAGCGCCACGGGCCAGCGCGTGTTCCAGCTCTTCAATCACCAAAATACCACCACCACCACTGATGACAAAACCATCACGGTCGGCGTCATAAGTACGGGAGGCCAGCTCAGGTGTGTCGTTGTATTTGGTCGACAAAGCACCCATAGCGTCGAACTCCATCGCTAAAGTCCAGTGCACCTCTTCACCACCACCGGCAAAAATAATGTCTTGCTTGCCCAACTGAATAAGCTCAACCGCATGACCAATACAATGAGCGCTGGTGGCACAGGCAGAACTGATGGAGTAGTTCACACCTTTGATTTCAAATGGAGTAGCCAGACAGGCTGAGCAAGTGCTCGACATTGTCTTGGGCACCGCATAAGGACCGACACGTTTCACGCCTTTTTCACGCAGGATGTCAGCCGCTTCAATCTGAGTTTTAGACGAAGCACCCCCTGAGCCCACCACTAAGCCAGTGCGGAAATTTGATACTTGCTCCGGTGTTAAACCCGCATCCTCTATCGCCTGTTGCATAGAGATATAGGCATAAGCTGCGGCATCTCCCATAAAACGTAAAGCTTTACGGTCGATTAAAGCGGCGGTATCGATTTCAATCTGGCCCCAGACCTGTGATCTCAGGCCCATGTCGGCAAATTCCTGTGACGCTTTGATACCTGAGCGTCCGGCTTTTAACGATTCCAACACTTGCTGTTTATCGTTACCAATACTGGATACTATGCCTAACCCTGTGATCACTGCTCTTTTCATGCTTGCTCCAAACAAAAAATCGGATGTCTTTTACTAATTGCGCCACATTGTACGGAGTTTCTTTTCAAAACTGGTCCGCTTTCAGCGCACAGTTGTACACTATTATCTATTTGTATTGCGGCTAAGTTACAATACCTCATTGTTTTTCGATAGGGTTTGATTAGCTTGCAACAGGCTCAGGTTCATTACAACGACGCTGGTACACCGGTTTCCGACCTTTTTGGCGATATTTATTTTTCAGACAATGGGGGTCTGGAGGAGACTGATTATGTGTTTTTACATAAAAATCAGCTTCCCGAACGTTGGTTTACTCACCCACGGCCCTTTTTCCATATCGCTGAAACGGGGTTTGGCACGGGCTTAAATTTCCTACTGACCTGGCTGCGATTTCGTCAATACAAAACGCAATCAACCACTTGTCAGCGGCTGTATTTCAGTAGTTTTGAAAAATACCCCTTTAGTAAACCAGACTTAATCAAAGCATTAGCTGCCTGGCCACAGCTTGCAGAGCTCAGCCGTTTACTGATAGAAAGTTATCCTGTTGCTTTACCCGGCCCACATCGAATGATGTTTGATGAGGGCTCTGTGGTACTGGATTTATGGCTGGGTGATGTCAACGAATTACTACCGCAGGTACCAGACCATAACAAAGTCGATGCCTGGTTTTTGGATGGTTTTGCCCCCAGTAAAAATCCGGACATGTGGCAACAAAATCTGTTTGATCAGATGTTCAGACTAAGCCATAGCACGACGACTATCTCGACCTTTACCTGTGCAGGCTTTGTCCGGCGGGGTTTAAATGAAGCTGGCTTTTGCGCCCAAAAAACCAAAGGCCATGGCCAAAAACGTGAAATGTTAATTGCCAGTGCAGAGCAGGCCGCCGACTATAGCTCTGAATTGTCCGAGCACATCACAGTGATAGGGGCTGGTGTCGCGGGCATCAATGCGGCTTTCGCCTTGTGGCAAAAAGGTTTAAAAGTCCAATTGCTCTGTGCAGATGCAGAAGCGGGTATGGGGGCGTCTCATAACCGCCAGGGCGCTGTCTACCCTAACCTGCATGCGACTTACGATCGGATGTCCTCGTTAAGTTGCCAGAGTTTTTTATACGCCAGACAGTTTTATTCCGGTTGGCTGGAAAAACTCCGGGTCGCAGCCGATTGGTGTGGTGTGTTAACACTGGCATGCAACGACAACCTGGCCAAGCGCCAGCACAAAATCCAGCAGCAATCTTTTGCTCAAAGTGGCCTGTTCAGTGCTGTCACTAAAGAGCAAGCCTCCCAAATCGCAGGGCTTGAATTGCCTTATGCCGGACTGTTTTTCCCCACTGCCGGCTGGTTATGTCCTCAGGAGTATTGCCAGCAGATGGCGAATTGGCTGCGTGCTCAGGGTGTGGAAATTCGCTACGGCACAAAAGTCCATCACATCATCAAACAGCAGGATGGCTGGGAGCTGGCTACTGACGCCGGAGCTGTGCATGCGGCAACAGTAGTTTTGGCTACAGGCGCCGAATTAAATAACCTGGCTGCCGAACCATCTTTCCCACTTCGGCAAATTCGTGGCCAGGTCAGCCACCTGCAAAGTCATCGTATGGCGCCATTAAAAACTGTCGTCTGCCATCAGGGTTATATCACCCCGGCCTATCAGCAAGTGCATTGTGTGGGCGCGACCTTTGATCGAACTGCTGGACACAGCGAAGTGCGGGCGGCAGATGATCAGCAAAATCTGGATTTGGTGAATCACACTTTAGGCAAACCTGATTGGTTTGAGGATGTCAGCATTATTTCTGCCAAAGCAGGTTTACGAGCTACAGTGCCCGACCATATGCCCGTGCTTGGCAAACACAACCAACTGTGGCGCTTTGGTGCTTTGGGTGCCAGGGGATTAACCTGGGCTCCCTTATTGGCTGAAGTTTTAGCTTGTATGATGAATAAAGAACCTCTACCTTTAACTGTACAACAACTGGATAGTATTGATATCCAAAGATATCTTTAGTCTTTAACGAGAGAAATCCAATTGAACTTACTTTTCGCAGAGGATGATGCTTTACTGGCGCAACTTTTTCAGTTGCAGGCACAACAGGCGGGCCACGCCGTGTGCTGGGTTGAAAATGGTGATGCCGCAGTCCAACAGGCGTTGAGTTACCAGCATGATGTAATTCTAATGGATGTACAGATGCCGGTTATGGATGGCGTCAGCGCCATGCAGCTTCTTCGCCAGCTTGGGTTTGATCGCCCTATAGTGGCGATGTCTGCCGAGGACGTGGTTGAAACTGGTTTTGATTTGGTGTTGAAAAAGCCATTGCATTGGGACCAGGTCCAACAGCAATTGTCTCAGTTTCAGCTTGCTCCGTCCGCTGTGTTGCAGGTTCCGCTGGAGTTAAAAAATGCCTATATTCAGCACGTTGAACACGCATTAAGGCAACTGGAGCAGTTATACCATGAAGAAAAATGGCCTGAGTTTGCCGCTTTGGTGCATCAATTGAAAGGCAGCGCTGGCAGCTTTGGTTTGGAGCAAATCAGTCAGTTTGCGCATCAGTTTCAAATCAGTCGGGAGCAGAGCGGGGATGAAGAACTGCGCGCTTGTGCAATGTTGTTTTTGGAGCAGTGTAAGGCATGCAAACTAAAATAAAACTGCGTGATCAGAAAATACTGCTGGTTGACGATTTGGACTACAACAGGCAACTATTGCGGCATAATCTAACCGCATTGTTTTCGCAGCATAATTTAAAATACAAAGCTTTCAGTTATTTTCAGGCCCATAATGCCTCTTCCGCCTTGCTGTCCTTCAGCCAACAAAGTCCTGACTTGGTTTTTCTCGATATAGAATTACCTGATGGCTCAGGTATTGAGCTGCTAAAACGCTTTAAAGAGCAAAAACCTGAATGTTTTGTGGTTATGGTCAGCGGCGTCAGCACATTGGACAATGTGAAAGCCAGCATAGCAGCGGGAGCAGCCTCGTTTATTGTCAAACCTTTTACCGCCGATAAAATCCTGGCTGTACTCAGACAATTTGAGCGTCATTATGACAAGTTGTTAAAAACAGCAGAGTAAATCTCGCTGAAAAGCCCTGAATTATCAGAGCTTTTCCATTTGAATCACTACGCGACGGTTTTTGGCCCGGCCTAGAGAAGTTTCATTTGAGGCGACATGGCGTTTTTCACCTAAACCTTCAGTGCGTATTCTACTTTCTTCCAGACCAAAACTGACCAACTTGGTTTTGATCGCTTCGGCACGTTTGATCGACAATTGCTCGTTCATCCAACGACCACCAAAGGAATCACTATAGGCCTGAATGTCGATGCTCTCGATGCTTTGGTCATGTTTTAAATACTCGGCAATGTGCTCGAGGCGCTTTTTAGAGGCTTTGGTCAGCTCATCACCGCCGGATTCATAAGTCAGTACAGTAAATGCAATATCATCAAAGGTATAAGGCAACAAAGCACTGACACACTGGGTAAACTGATCCATGGCTTCAATAAAATGTACAGGGTTTAACGACACACTGACTTTATCGTAAGGGCTGTACCAGTCGGCGAAGTAAAAGGTCGGGCTGTAGCCCTGCTCCAGCTCTGTCAGCATAATCCAGCTTTCCGCTTTACCTAAATCGCCGTCAAACTGTTTCAGCATTTTCATGCTACTGATGGCTTTAGCTTGCTCGCCGGGACGCCAGACCGGAGGCACTGACAGCACTTCTGCCAGCGCATAGTGATCAGGTAAACGCAGCATATTCAATTCAAACTGCATATTCAGCTCTTTGCCGGCCGTACTTCTGAAAAAAGCTTCTCCAAAGTGCGGCACGGGGTGACTTAACTCACACAACAAAGGCGAGTTTTGCTTTAAAGTCCAGGTGGACTGGTCCAGGGTCGCGGAGTATTGGCGCAAGCCAGCCTCTGCATGGACCGCCACAAACAGAACCAGCCCCAGCCAAAGCTTATATCGCATAGGTTTCCCTTTTTTCATCTCAACACCCGTTGTTTTTCAACTTCCACCAGGACAAACAAGGTACTCAAACAAGACGCTTTGCAATTTATTTGGCATAATGCCTGCCTATCTTATCAGGACACAGGCCTTATGACTCAAGCTTTACATCCGTTAGCACAACGTTTTCGTGGCTACTTCCCTGTTGTTATCGACGTAGAAACCGCAGGCTTTAATGCAAAAACAGATGCATTGTTAGAAATCGCTGCAACTTTGTTGACTATAGACGAAAAAGGCATGCTTGTTCCAAGCCAGACGCTGCATTTTCATATTGAACCTTTTGAAGGTGCAAACCTCGAAGCCAGCTCATTGGCTTTTAATGGTATAGACCCCTACAACCCGCTTCGTGGTGCGGTTTCAGAGCGGGAAGCGCTGACTGAAATTTGCCGGGCTGTGCGTAAAGCGCAGAAAGATGCAGACTGCCAACGTGCCGTTGTTGTGGCTCATAACGCTGCTTTTGATCAGAGCTTTTTAAATGCGGCTATTGAGCGAATTAAATTAAAACGCTCTCCTTTTCATGCGTTTGTCTCCTTTGACACCACGACTTTATCCGCGTTGGCGTTAGGTCAGACCGTACTGGCCAAAGCCTGCAAACAAGCCGGTATTGAGTTTGACAACAAAGAAGCACACAGCGCTTTGTATGACACTGAACGCACCGCTGAGCTGTTTTGTTATATTGTCAATCGCTGGTATCAACTCGGCGGTTGGCCGCCACCTATGCTGCTGGATGAGAGTGAACCGGAAGAAAGTACCGAATCCGATCCAGCATAATTCAGCCTCTGCTCTAAATACAGATGCAGAAATACAAAAGGCAGCTTGCGCTGCCTTTTTGCGTCAAACACAAGATTACTCTGCGCTTTCGCTGTTGTACTTAGCCGCCGTCTCATTAATCAGCGGCTGCAATTCACCACGCTGGAACATTTCCAGAATAATGTCACAACCGCCAATCAGTTCGCCTTCCACCCACAACTGCGGAAACGTTGGCCAGTTGGCAAATTTAGGTAATTCAGCACGGATATCCGGGTTTTGCAGAATGTCGACAAACGCAAAAGGTTGGCCGCATGCAATCAGGGCCTGAGACGCCTGAGCTGAAAAACCGCAACTCGGTAATTTTGGCGAGCCTTTCATATAAATAATGATTGGGTTATCAGCCAACTGTTGTTTAATTTTTTCAATGGTTTCCATCTTCAGCCTCTGGCACTACTGGGTTTAAAAATTTGTGTTATTTTACGCTCTGTTTGTTCATTTCGCACTTGAGATTTTGCAAAACGTCCCAAGAATATGGGGAGCAGACGACTGCATTGCAATCAATTCAAACTGCAAAATTTACGACTAAAACTTGAGTAATTTAGTCGGGTTTTGTAGTCTACGCGATGCAGACCCCATAAACAACGCCTACGGAGAACGACAATGGCTTTCGAATTACCAGCATTACCTTTCGCAAAAGACGCATTATTACCTCACATCTCTCCTGAAACTCTGGATTATCACCATGGCAAACACCATAACGCCTATGTCGTGAAACTGAATTCATTGGTCGAAGGTACTGAATTTGCCGGTAAGTCTTTAGAAGAGATCATCCGTACCTCTCAGGGCCCTGTATTTAACAACGCGGCTCAGATTTGGAACCACACTTTTTACTGGCATTGCTTATCGCCAAATGGTGGCGGTGAACCAACAGGTGCTTTAGCTGCCGCCATCACTGCACAGTGGGGCTCTTTCGCCGCGTTCCAGGCTGCATTTAATGACAAGGCGGTAAACAACTTCGGTTCAAGCTGGACTTGGTTAGTGAAAAAAGCGGACGGTACTTTAGATATCGTCAACACCAGCAACGCTGGCACACCACTGACGGATACTTCAGTGACGCCACTGATGACAGTAGATCTGTGGGAACATGCATATTACATCGACTTCCGTAATGCACGTCCAACTTACTTAAATGCCTTCTGGGCATTAATCAACTGGGAATTTGCTGCGAAAAACTTCGCAGCTTAATTCGCTGTTGCTGTAAATCCTGGAGCCCGGTTCGCCGGGCTTTATTTTTTGTTCCCATTTAAAAACCAGCTCCCTTTTACGAAGTTCCTCCCTGTTCCGTGAACTCATCGCTACAAAAAAATTCATATTTTTCTGTGAATTAGTTGAGCGAAGCGCTTTTTTACTGTCTAACCTTACATCAGTGGCTTTATTTGCATTCAGTTCCCACAGACCAGTTTCGGAGGTGCACTATGGGCATTTTTGAGCACTACAAATCCAGATATGAAGCAGCGAAAGAAGAGGAATACAGCATTCAGGAATACCTGGAGCTGTGTAAAAAAGACAAAAGCTGTTATGCAAGCGCTGCGGAGCGTTTGTTGATGGCCATAGGTCAGCCTGAGCTGATAGACACGGCACAGGATCCTAAACTCAGCCGCCTGTTTTCCAATCGTGTGATAGGTCGTTATCCGGCTTTTGCTGAATTTTATGGTATGGAAGATGCGATTGAGCAAATTGTCTCTTACCTGAAGCACTCAGCTCAAGGGCTGGAAGAGCGTAAGCAAATTCTCTACCTGTTAGGCCCTGTCGGTGGTGGTAAATCCTCTTTAGCCGAAAAACTCAAATCGCTGATGCAACAGGTCCCGGTGTATTACCTTAAAGGCTCCCCTGTGTACGACAGCCCGTTATGCCTGTTTGATGTCAATGAGGATGGCACTATTCTGGAGCAGGAATACGGCATTCCCAAACGTTACCTGAAAACTATTATGTCGCCCTGGGCCAGTAAACGCTTGCATGAGTTTAACGGCGACATCAGTCAGTTTAAAGTAGTGAAAAAGTATCCCTCTATTCTGGATCAAATTTGTATTGCTAAAACGGAGCCTGGCGATGAAAACAACCAGGACATCGCCTCTTTAGTGGGGAAAGTCGATATTCGTCAACTGGAGCATTTTGCCCAAAACGATCCGGATGCCTACAGCTACTCAGGCGCCTTGTGCCGTGCCAATCAGGGTCTGATGGAGTTTGTCGAGATGTTCAAAGCCCCGATTAAAGTGCTGCATCCTTTGTTAACCGCTACCCAGGAAGGCAATTACAACGGTACTGAGGGCCTTGCTGCACTGCCCTTTGAAGGCATTATTCTGGCGCACAGCAATGAGTCCGAATGGCAAACCTTTCGTAACAACAAAAACAACGAGGCCTTTTTAGACCGGGTGTACATCGTCAAAGTACCCTATTGCCTGCGGGTATCAGAAGAAGTCAAAATTTATGAAAAACTGCTGGAGCATAGCGAATTAAAAGTAGCCCCCTGCTCTCCGGCAACCTTGACTTCGCTGGCACAGTTTGCCGTATTATCACGGTTAAAAGCACCGGAAAACTCCAGTATTTATTCAAAAATGCGGGTTTATGATGGCGAGAGTTTAAAGGACACCGATCCTAAAGCCAAATCCTATCAGGAGTATCGCGATTATGCCGGTGTGGACGAAGGCATGTCGGGTTTGTCCACCCGCTTTGCTTTTAAAATTCTATCCCGGGTCTTTAACTTTGACTCAACTGAAGTGGCGGCAAATCCGGTGCATCTGTTTTATGTGCTGGAGCAGCAAATTGAGCGGGAACAATTTCCTTCCGAGGTTGCAGAACGTTATCTGGAACACTTAAAAGGTTACTTAATTCCGAAATACATCGAGTTTATTGGTAAAGAAATTCAGACCGCCTATTTAGAGTCTTACTCCGAGTACGGCCAGAATATTTTTGACCGTTATGTGATTTATGCAGACTTCTGGATCCAGGATCAGGAATACCGTGATCCGGAGACAGGTCAGTTGTTTGACAGAGCCGCACTGAATGCTGAGCTGGAGAAAATTGAAAAACCAGCCGGTATCAGTAATCCAAAAGATTTTCGCAATGAAATCGTCAATTTTGTATTGAGAGCCAAAGCCAAAAACAATGGCAAAAATCCAACCTGGACCAGCTATGAAAAACTTCGCACTGTGATAGAGAAAAAGATGTTCTCCAGCACCGAAGAGCTGTTGCCTGTGATTTCTTTTAATGCCAAAACCTCCACCGACGATCAGAAGAAACATGATGACTTTGTCGATCGGATGATGGAAAAAGGCTATACCCGTAAACAAGTGCGCTTACTAAGTGAGTGGTATTTACGGGTTCGCAAATCGCAGTAAGGTCAGAGCCTTTGGAGGTTGTATGGCGCATTTTATTGACCGACGCTTAAATGGCAAAAACAAAAGTGCTGTCAACCGACAGCGCTTTATCCGCCGCTACAAACAGCAAATTAAACAAGCTGTGTCTGACGCCATCAGCAAACGTAGTGTCACTGATATCAATAGCGGTGAAAAAGTCTCTATTCCCGGCAAAGACATTACTGAACCTTTTTTTCATCAGGGTCAGGGCGGTCATAGGGAGCGGGTGCATCCGGGAAATGACCAGTTCAGCACAGGCGATAAAATCAAACGACCACAAGGTGGTCAAGGCAGTGGTTCAGGTCAGGGTGATGCCAGTGCCGATGGGGAAGGCGAAGACGAATTTGTGTTTTCGATTTCTAAAGACGAATACCTGGATTTGCTGTTTGAAGATTTAGAACTGCCGAATCTGAAAAAAAACCAGTTGGATAAGCTGGTGCAATACAAAAATGTACGGGCTGGTTTTCGCTCAGAAGGTGTACCCACTAACATTGACATAGTGCGCTCACTGCAAGGTTCCTTAGCGCGCCGTGTGGCTATGACGGCAGGTAAAAAACGTGAACTGCATGAACTGCAAGCCCAGTTAGCACGGATCGAGGCCGAGCCAGTGCCGGATCAACATCAGTTGATGGCGCTGCGCGAACAAATCGCGCTGCTTGAAAAACGAATAGATGCAGTGCCTTTTATCGACAGCTTTGATTTACGCTTTCGTAATTTCCAGAAAAGACCTGAACCGACCAGTAAAGCAGTGATGTTCTGCCTGATGGATGTGTCGGGCTCGATGGATCAGGCCACCAAGGACATGGCCAAACGTTTTTATATCCTGCTGTATATGTTCTTAAGCCGCAGCTACAAGAATGTCGACGTGGTGTATATCCGCCATCATACCCAAGCCAAAGAGGTGGATGAGCAGGAATTTTTTTACTCACAGGAAACAGGCGGCACTATAGTGTCCAGTGCGTTGAAAATGATGGCCGATATTATCAAAGACAGATATGACCCGGCCGAATGGAATATCTACGCGGCGCAAGCCTCAGACGGCGATAACTGGGCCGATGACAGTCCACAATGTGCTGATTTATTGGCGCAACAGATTTTGCCTTTTGTACGCTATTACGCCTATATCGAAATTACCCCAAGGCCTCATCAAAGCCTGTGGCTGGAATACGAGAAACTGCAGCAAAGTTTTGATAACTTTGCCATTCAGCCGATACGGCAAGTCGCAGACATTTATCCTGTATTTCGCGAGCTCTTCAAAAAACAGGCCGCTTAGCTACTGACTTCTGGGAGTTGCTTATGTCTTCTGTCACACAAAAACAACCTTTATCCGATGGTCCGGACTGGAGTTTTGAATTGCTTGGCCAGTATCAGGCTGAAATTGATCGGGTCGCCAAACTATACAAACTCGACACCTACCCCAACCAGATTGAAGTGATTACGGCCGAACAAATGATGGATGCTTATTCCAGTGTTGGTATGCCTATTGGGTATAACCACTGGTCATACGGTAAAAAGTTTATCCAAACCGAACAAAACTACAAACGCGGCTTTATGGGGCTAGCCTATGAGATTGTGATTAATTCCAACCCCTGCATCGCCTATCTGATGGAAGAAAATACCATGACTATGCAAGCGCTGGTGATGGCGCATGCCTGTTATGGCCATAACTCTTTTTTTAAAAATAATTACTTATTCCGCACCTGGACAGATGCGTCTTCCATTATCGATTATCTGGTGTTTGCTAAGCAGTACTTAAGTCACTGCGAAGAAAAATACGGGATCAGTGAAGTGGAGGATATGCTGGATTCTTGTCATGCCCTAATGAATTATGGGGTGGACAGATACAAAAGACCACAAAAAATCTCGATGGATGAAGAGCAAAAACGCCAGAAAGACCGTGAAGCCTACTTACAATCTCAGGTCAATCAGCTTTGGAGAACCATTCCAAATAAAGGCGATTTATCAGCAGAGCATGAATACCGTTTTCCCTCCGAACCTCAGGAAAACATCTTATATTTTATTGAAAAAAATGCGCCACTGCTTAAGCCCTGGCAACGTGAAGTAGTGCGTATAGTACGCAAAATTTCACAGTACTTTTATCCACAAAAACAAACCCAGGTGATGAATGAAGGCTGGGCCACTTTCTGGCACTACACCATATTGCAGCATCTGTATCAGGAGAACCTGGTCACCGACAAGTTTATTCTTGAAGTGCTGCACAACCATACCAATGTAGTCTATCAACCTGAATACCACAGCAAATATTACTCAGGCATAAATCCTTACGCTCTGGGCTTTGCCATGTTTACCGACTTACGCCGTATCTGTGAGCAACCAACCGCAGAAGATAAAGAATGGTTTCCGGATATCGCAGGTTCGAACTGGCTGGAGACTTTGCATTTTGCTATGCAAAACTTTAAGGACGAGAGCTTTATCAGTCAGTACTTATCCCCCAAAGTGATCCGTGATTTTCACCTCTTTGCCATCACAGACGATGACAGAGAAAGTACATTGGAAGTCTCTGCCATTCATAACGCGGAGGGTTACCAACAGATCCGCCAGACCTTGTCCGCTCAGTACAACTTAAGCAACATCGAACCTAATATTCAGGTGTACAGTGCAGATATTACCGGCGATCGCAGCTTAACCCTGAGATTTATTCCAAATCAGCGGATCCCGCTGGCTGATAATTTTCAACAGGTGCTGAAACATGTACACAGGCTGTGGGGCTTTAATGTGCAATTGGAACAGCTCAATGACGACGGCACTGTGAAATTATTGGGCAGTTGTCCGCTGTAAATTTTAAAACGGGGGGTCATAGGTTGTTCACTGTGAACGGTCTGATAGCACCCCGTTGTTATTCGGCTTTGGTAATACAGTTGCGGCCAGCGGCTTTAGACTGATACAACGCCTTATCCGCAGCTTCAATCCAGTCGCGATACTCCCCCATCTGCGAATGGTACTCAGCCACACCAATACTGACAGTCACCCGTAAGATCTGCTGATTGTACTCCACCGCAATAGCTTCGACATTTTTGCGTAAACGCTCTGCAAAAAACATCGCCTGATCGACTGTGGTATCCAGCAGCAGCACAGCGAACTCTTCGCCACCATAGCGCCCGGCAACGTCAGTGCTTCGCAGATTTTTTTTCACTGCAGTTGCAACCTGCTGGATCACCGCATCTCCGGCCGCATGGCCATAGGTATCGTTTACCCTCTTGAAGTGGTCAATGTCACACATCAACAGAGTACTGTGATGACCACTGCGCTTAATCCGCTTGTATTCGTTAATCAAGGCTTCTTCCCAACAGCCCCTGTTGTTTAAACTGGTGAGGAAATCTGTTTTGGATAAAGTGCGTAGTTGCCCATTCATCGATTCGAGTTCAATGCGACTGACCGCTACATCCGTCACATCGTAAATGATCAGACAAAGGTGGGTCACTTTCCCCATCGTATCGGTCAGCGGGAATATAGTGCTGTTTTGATACATGTATTCAGCAGACCCGGTAATAGGCCGGTAATTACGAAACTTGAAAATATAAGGCCGCTGCTCCCAGATGGTAAAAGCACGGTTTTTTAGCAGGATCACCGGGTCACATTTACGCCGTAACCAGTCCTCATCAATTTCAGAGAATAAATCAAACAAGTATCTGTCGCGGACCTGACGGGGCGTCAAGCCGCTATGATTTTCCATAAAACCATTCCATACCTGAATGCGGTAATCAGCAGAGAGTACCACCAGGCCAACATCAACCGTCTGGAACATGTCCATCAACCAGTGGATTTCAGATACATCTACGTTGCTTTGTGACATTTAATCTTCCAGCAGGAATTCGACTTTATAATTCAGAGTTTTGATACTGTCTTCGGTAAACAGCAGTAATAAATCGCAGCTAATATTATAGTTTTCAATACCGTAGCTGATTTCTATCGCTAAAGTGCGGCGCCAGCGTCTGGCATTGGCTTTAATCAGTTCACTAACAGGGGCATGTTGTCCCAACACCACAGGGTGGCCCTGACTAAAACTCATATCAATTTGTTCTGCCAATCCTTTTAATACCGCCCCAATCAGGATATTGGCGATATCCATTAATAGCTCCAGCTCCACTTTGCTGGTTAGCTCGCCGTCGTATTGCATCAGCCTGGCTATATCAACAAAACTGGAGTCATTGAGGATCAACAGTGCTTCGCCAGCCACCCCACCGCCAATAAAGCCCTGACAGACCGCAGAGGTGTTTTCTTTTTGCTCAACGGAAGCAATCGCCATATGCAGCTCGCTGACTTCAATCACATTGACATTGGGAATTGGCAATTTGACAAAAACCTTCAGCAGGCGCGCTAATAAATCACCCGCTTGTCCCATAGCTACGTTACTCAGCTCCTGAAACACATCCCTTAAATCATTGGACAGGACAAAAGAGCCGGTATTTTTTTGCGCCGGAATTCTGGGCTCAGTTTTGGCTTGATGTTGCTGCTCAATAGCTTTTTGCTCAACCAAGCCAAGGACATGATTCAGCTTTTGTTGATCAACTGGCTTCTTAATAAAATCCAGAGCACCAAAGGCCATAACCCGTTCGCGGGCTTCTGGCTGAATATCACCTGAAACCACGACAGTTTTCACAGAGAGCTGTTGTTGCTGAATAGCGGCAAGCACCTGATAACCATCCAAAATAGGCATGTTCAGATCGAGGAATAACAGATCAATAGGCTGACGTTGCAAGATATCTAACGCTTCCCCACCATGACCGGCAAACTGGATATTTTGCTGCCACTGCGCAGGTAAAGCTCTTGCCATTTGTTTGCGTGCAAGGTTGGAATCGTCACATATCAAAACTGCTGCTACCATTTACGGCTCACTTCACGTATTGTTATTTTCCAGTGTAGTCAGAAAGATGGCTCTGCGCTAACCCTGTGTAGTATCTGACAAAAAATAAGCAACACCTACTATTTTTTTCACTTTAAGCCGTATTACCAAACTGGGAGACACTTAAATGTCGTCAAATCTGATAAAAATTATCACTCTGAGTCTGGCCTTGAGTCCTGCGGTCTGGGCTATCGATTTAAACGCCCAATTACCAAGCCGCTTGTCCGAAGTCAAAGCCGGTAATAAAGCGGTAGAGTTACAAGGCCATCAGGTGCAGTTGCAACAACAGGCACCGGATTTTCAGGTGGTGGACGAGAAGTTTAAAACCATCAAACTGAGCGACTTTAAAGGCAAAACTGTATTGATCAGCGTGGTGCCCAGTGTTGATACAGGCATTTGCTCGTTACAAACCAAAAGATTTAACCAGGAAGTCAGCAAAGTGTCGGACGATGTGGTGATGATGACGATCTCGACCGATCTGCCCTTTGCCCAAAAACGTTATTGTGCGCAGGAGAAAGTCGATCAGTTGCTGGTGTTATCCGATGCAGTGTGGCGCGACTTTGGCAGCAATTACGGTTTATTAATTAAAGACATGGGCATTCTGGCGCGTGCAGTATTAATCATTGATAACAAAGGGAATTTAGCCTACCAACAGCTAGTACCTGCTTTGGCTCAGGAGCCTGACTATGCCCATAGCATGGCCGCCCTTGCTCAAATTACTGGCAAAAAATCTTAAATTTTTACCTGCTCCCGCTCTTGAAAATTTTCTAAGCGCACATATAAAAGTAGCAGGTGGCCATCCGGCACCTGCTTTTCCTTAGTACCTGAGGCTGCATTGCACCTCCTGTGACTGAGGAAACCTATGTGGAAATTGCTCGTTCAACTGAAGAGCAGAACAAATAAATTGCTTTAGAGGATTTGATGATGAACACTTTAGACTTTACTCCATTTTACCGTTCATTTATTGGTTTTGATCATTTAGCCAACCTGATGGATGCCGCTGCCCGTAATGAAAAGCAGCCATCGTATCCACCCTATAACATTGAAGTTACAGGTGAGGATCAGTACCGTATCACCATGGCTATTGCCGGTTTTGATGAGGCAGAGCTGTCGATTGAAACCGAACACAACACTTTAGTGGTGCGGGGTCAAAAAGCCGATAAAACTGAAGGTCGCCGTTTCCTGCATCAGGGTATTGCAGAACGTAACTTTGAACGTAAATTCCAGCTATCTGATTATATCAAAGTGACCGGCGCTCAAATGAGCCATGGCCTGCTGCATATTGAACTGGTACGCGAGGTTCCTGAGGCATTAAAACCGCGCAAAATCAGCATTAATCAGCAACCTACTGTCAAGGCCGCGCCTCAACTACTGGAAGATAATTTAGCCCAGGTTGGCAATGCTTAAGCCTTTAGGCACTGAATAAACTCGAGCAAAATGGCATTGACCAGTTCTGCATCGGTAACGGGCCCCATGTGGCCCGTTTTTAATTGCCGAAATACCAGATCCGGTAGTACCTCAGCCAGAAGCCTGGCCACACGTTGTGCAGGTAACTGACTTTGTTCACCGCTCAACAGCAGCACAGGGCAGCGGATTGAGCTGGCATAGTCGGTTAACCTGGCAGGTTCAGCACTTAGCGCCTCAAAATCAGCAGCCACTTTGCCAACCTGACTGGTTAGTTTTTGCTGCATTATGCCGGGCAACGCCTTGAAGTAGCCTTCACCTTGCCAATAATCGATAAACAGTGCCGCAGCCTGTGCCGGGCTCAAGCTCAACATTTGCTGGCTTAACTGCTGCACCTGTTGATACACCACAATATCTGCAGTTTTGAGTAAATGAAAAGCCACAGGCTCAAACACTAACAGGGCTTTAAAAAGTTCAGGGCGAACACGGGCCATATGCAACGCCAGGGCCCCACCAAACGAGTGCCCTAGCAAAATGACAGAGCCAGCCGCTTTTCCTGCCAGCAAAGGCCAGAGCTGTCTGGCTTCATCAGCCAGTTGCATCGGCCTGGGATAGCTCAGGCTATTATGGCCATAACCCAACAGATCCGGAGTCAGCACCTGATACTGTGTTTTTAAAGCCTGCTTCAAGCTTTGCCACTGACGTCCGCTGGACAGCGAACTATGCAGCATCAGTACCGTCTGTTGCATCTGTTACTTCATCAATAAAAAAACAGCACCGAAAATAAGAGCCGCAAAAGTGGTGATCATTCCTAAGAAACGTGGGGCTGAAGTGCCGCTGCTCCGCCATAAGCCTATGGCATGTAGCACCCGGCCCGCTAAAGTAAGACCGGCCACCAGATGCAGTTGCCATATTTCACTCTGCTGCAGTTCGAGCAAGGCGACTAAAATAAGCAGCAATGGGACGTATTCAGCAAAATTACCGTGCATCCGCACTGCCTGTAACAACTCGACGTCTTTACCCGTGCCAAGACCCACTCTGTGTTTAAAGCGCTGGCGGATCACTAATCCAGCCAATACCACATAAAATAAGGCTAAAACTGCCGCATAAAAAGATGTAATAGCTAAGCTCATATTCACTAACCTTGGGCTGATAAACGCTGTCCAGATGCCAAATGAACCGCAACAGCGCGGCTACCCTCAACGACAGGGTTCACTTGAACGATTTAATAAAAAGCCCACTGAACGTGGGCTTGGTCAATACTGCTAAGACTTATCCTAACAAGGCTTCCAGTTGAGCACTGACTTGCTCAACCGGTAAAGTACCCACCATATGATGATACTGAGTCCGTCCTTGCTCGGCTTCTTTGCGGTAATAACCAACCAGAAGCTCAGTTTGCTCATGATAAATGCCCAGACGTTTACGTACTGTTTCTTCTTTATCATCTTCGCGGATCACTAAATCTTCACCCGTCAGATCGTCTTTTCCTTCCACTTTCGGCGGGTTGTAGCTGACATGGTACACACGACCTGAGGCCGGATGCACACGACGGCCACTCATCCGCTCCACGATCACATCGTCCGGTACATCAAATTCGATCACATGGTCCACCACCACACCGTTGGCTTTCATCGCATCCGCTTGTGGAATGGTACGTGGGAAACCGTCTAGCAGGAAACCTTTGGCGCAATCTTCTTTACTGATCCGCTCTTTGACTAAACCAATAATTAAATCATCAGACACCAACTGGCCTGCATCCATCACTTGCTTCGCAGCCAAACCCAGAGCGCTACCTTCTTTAATCGCAGCACGCAGCATGTCGCCAGTCGAAATTTGTGGGATCCCATACTTGTTCATCAGAAACTGCGCCTGAGTTCCTTTACCAGCACCCGGGGCACCCAACAAAATAATACGCATACAAAGATCCTCAATTAACCTGGGATTGTTCCATTTGTTATAAGGGTTGAATCTTTACATAATGCGCATCATCAGACAAGGAATTTGTCTGCTTGTCTTACCTGATAAGCCTTCGTCAAGCCTACTTTGGTAGGATAACTTGCTACAACGACACATTGGGCTAATTCATGGGTAGAAATGCAGCTAAAAGACAAAAAAGTCGAATAAACACAGCAGGCTATTCGACTAAGGTCGTGCATCTTTACTGCTTTGCAGAGCAAAAGCTGTCTCAACAGCCTTGTAGTGAAATTGTGAAGCCGCTGAAATAACAACCAGAGCAAATTAAAATTAAGTCATTGATAAATAATCAGTAAAAAAGAAACGGAACGAAGCTGTCAGGTTAAAATTGATGAAGATCAAGAAAACACAAGATTTTATTGGAAAACGCTTTGGAGGCACATAAAGCACCTCCAAAGATTTTGTTGGTCAAGCCTTAAATTGAAGACTGTTCAGTACCTGTTGCTCACCCCGCTGAAGTGTTTCAGCTTTATCACTGACCATCACCAGAATCGCTTTGTGGGTCGCAATACTGCGTCCCTGATATTTATCATCATGGAATTCTGCTTCAAAACTCAAAGAATTTTCTTTGGGCACCACAAAGACCGTCATCAAACCTTGTTCTGTGTCTAACACCAAATGCAAAGAGCGAGAGCCACGGAAGTTGCAATAATTAGCAAATACCACGTTATAGTCTGATGCACTGAGCTGCGCATCAAAATCAGCTAATTTGAGATTCACATCTGCTAACGACAAAGCGGTCATTCTCTGCTGCATATAGGGCTCTTCGTGGTAGACATGAGCCAGCGAGTTCTCGCCAAGGCTTTGTGAACCATACAGAAAAAAAGACCAGTTCAGGGCAAAACCAGCTAAAAATGCGACAGAAGCCGCCAGTGCGACCAGATGCTGATAAAAGCGTTTTTGCTGCTGTTGCTTGTATTTATGTTGTTGTAGCAACAAGCTATGTTCCAGTGTGTTTGGCACAGGCGGACTTAATAGCTGTCTGATCTGTTGATCCAACTGCAGTATATCTTGATGAAATTGCTGACTGTCCGGGTCTTGTTTCAACTGTTCCTGCTGCTCAGCACTCAGCCGATAGGGATCAGTCAGCAAACGGCGACGAACTTCTAACTCATCCATTTTTTCGCTCCCTGGCGCTTTCATCAGTTAATAAATCCCGTAACTGCTTACGGGCGCGGAATAAACGGGTATTGACTGTATTGAGGTTCAGAGACAGTAACTGAGCGATTTCGTCGCCACTAAAACCACCGATCAGTTGCAGGATCAAAGGTTCACTGTATTCAGGCTCCAGACTTTCAAGCTGCTTCAGCAACTGCTGCTGTGAATACAATTGTTCAGGGCTGACCTGATGCTCATCCAACAGCAGGTCCTGTTCAACCTCCTGATACTGAAATTGCTTACGTTCAAAACGACGGGCATTTTCATGACGTAAAATGGTAAAAAGCCAGGCTTTGGCCGATGCCTCATTTTGTAATAAATCAATACTTTTCCAGGCCCGCAGATAAGTGTCCTGCACCAGATCTTCCGCGATATCGGTATTTTTGCAAATCCAGCAGCTATAACGATACAAATCCGCATGATACAAATGCACCAATTGCATATAGCTATGCTGGCGCTGTTCCTTTTCTGGCCGCTGTTTTTTTTCAGCCGTGTTCGCTGTTGACCACCACATCAGATTTTTTGTCCTTATCGACGAAGGTACCGTATCCGGTTGGATCTTTGATTGGATGTCCGGTTGTGGCCGTTCACTATAGGGCATAGCACGAAACAAACTCAAGCGCGCTCCTCCTCAGATGTGACCGTTCGAGCCACCTTAGGCGACAGCCAATAGTCCAGGCTCAACCAGCGCCCTGCGCCATAAACGACCAAAACGAGTAACATCACGAAATAAGTAGCGGCAAACTCTATACCGTTGTTCAATACCACCAGTTTGCCGCTGGACAGCATCCAGTCGTAATCAGGCTGTTGTTGCAAAATTTGATTCACTTTAGCCAGTTTATCCGATGCAGTCAGCACAGCTTGGTTATAAAAAATAGTGCCGTCTGCCAACCAGCTCGATGCATCGGCTATCGCCAGCCAGCCATTTTTGCCATGTACAGTGACCATAGCGACCAGCATAGTGATACTCAAGCCCACAGCGGTCAGACGGGTAAACAACCCCAATAACAATGCCAATCCACCAGCTAACTCCAGCAAAATCACCAAGCTCAGCAACAAAGCTGGTGCAGGCAACCCTAATCCCCAGTCCGGGTTAGCAAACCAGCTTAATGTACTGTCAAAGTTTTCCAACTTAGTCCAGCCCGCCTGCATCATGACAGGTGTCAGGTATAACCTCAGTAACAACAAAGCAAGAAAATCCAGTCGCTGCAGCTTTGTCACTAATTTTTCATAACACAGGATACTTTGTTGTATCACAAGCAGGCTCCGCATAATGCTGTTGTGATAAAAGACAGGGCAATAGCGGGAAATCTTTCCTCTGATTTAGAAAAAATTACCCGGAGTCATTTTTAACAACGCGAAGCGTTGGCCCCAAGGGTGAGCGCCATGGATGGCAGCGAATAAAAAATTGTCTGGAGCAATTTTTAACAACGCGAAGCGTTAGCCCAAAGGGTGAGCGCCATGGATGGCAGCGAATAAAAAATTACCCGGAGTCATTTTTAACAACGCGAAGCGTTGGCCCCAAGGGTGAGCGCCATGGATGGCAGCGAATAAAAAAGCCCCTGTCCGAGCAGAGGCTTTTGATCACACCGTAGAAAACTTATGCTTTTTTCGATAAATCCAGCAGTAATGCGTTTAAGCGGCTGACAAAAGTGGCAGGATTTTTCAGGCTGCCACGTTCAGCGAGCAACGCCTGATCCAACAAGACTTCAGCCCACTGTTTAAACTGAGTTTCGTCCTGCACATCGGCAATATGTTTCACCAACGCATGCTCCGGGTTCAATTCAAAAATAGGTTTCACGTCCGGCACTTTCTGACCAACAGATTCCATCAACTTGATCATCTGTGTGCTCATATCAAACTCGTCAGTGACCACACAAGCCGGGCTATCGGTTAAACGATGGCTGATTTTTACCGCTTTCACCTGATCACCTAATGCGGTTTTAAAACGTTCTGTCACAGCCGCAAATTGCTTTTCTGTTTCTTCCTGAGCTTTTTTGGTTTCTTCGTCGTCCAGCTTGCTGATATCCAGATTACCTTTGGCGACAGAACGCAGCTTTTTGCCTTCAAACTCAGTCAGATGCTGCATTAACCATTCGTCGATACGATCGGACAACAACAAGACTTCAATGCCTTTTTTACGCAGCACTTCCAAGTGCGGGCTGTATTTAGCGGCTTCGAAGCTATCAGCAACAATAAAATAAATCTCGTCCTGACCTTCTTTCATCCGGCTGACATAAGCTTCTAAGCTAACATTCTGCTCGGCCGTATCAGTGTGAGTTGAAGCAAAACGCAGTAACTTGGCGATGGTTTCCTTGTTGGCAAAATCTTCAGCCGGGCCCTCTTTCATCACCTGACCAAACTCAGTCCAGAAGGTCTGGTATTCGGTTTGATCGTCAGCTTTGGCCATTTTCTCCAGCATTTTCAACACACGTGAAGTACAGCCTTTACGCAGGCTTTGGGTCACTTTGGTATCCTGCAGAATTTCACGTGATACGTTCAGCGGTAAATCGCTGGAGTCCAGCACGCCTTTGATAAAACGCAGATAGCTTGGCATAAACTGTTCAGCGT
The DNA here is from genome assembly GCF_000986865.1 of Rheinheimera mesophila. Classification (GTDB taxonomy): domain Bacteria; phylum Pseudomonadota; class Gammaproteobacteria; order Enterobacterales; family Alteromonadaceae; genus Pararheinheimera; species Pararheinheimera mesophila. The sequence goes on along the minus strand of NZ_LAVS01000086.1, from coordinate 20,107 downwards.
CATCCATAATAAATACACGCTGGACATAGAGTTTTAAGCCATGACGGGCCTCACGGTTCCACAGATCAAAAGGAGCCTTTTTCGGCACATACAATAAGCTGGTGTAGTTGGTATTACCTTCGACTTTGTTGTGACTCCAGGTCAGTGGCTCAGTCCAGTCATGAGAGATATGCTTGTAAAATTCCTGGTACTCATTGTCTGTGACTTCAGATTTATCACGCATCCACAGTGCTGTGGCTTTGTTCACCGCTTTCCAGTAGCCCTCGGTTGCAGGAATTTTTTCGCCGTCTTCACCGTCACGCTCTGGTGTGCCTTCCTGATACATCTCCACCGGAATGCTGATATGGTCCGAGTATTTTGTCACAATGGACTCGACTTTCCACTGACTTAAAAACTCAGTTTCTTCCTCACGTAAATGCAGGATGATGTCGGTACCACGGCTGGCTTTGACAATAGGCTCGATGGTGTAGTCACCTTCGCCCGTTGACTCCCACTGTACGGCAGAATCAGCCGGTGCACCGGCCTTACGGGTTTTCACTGTTACTTTGTCGGCCACGATAAAAGCGGAATAGAAACCTACACCAAACTGGCCTATTAGCTGGGAATCTTTGGTTTGATCACCAGAAAGCTGGCCAAAAAACTCTTTAGTACCAGATTTAGCGATAGTACCTAAATGGCTAATGACTTCATCCTGTGTCATACCGATACCGTTATCGCTGATGGTAATGGTTTTAGCCGCTTCATCCAGACTGATACGGACCCGCAACTCGCCGTCATTGTCGTACAGACTGCTGTCTGACAAGGCTAAAAAGCGTAGTTTATCGGCCGCATCTGAGGCATTGGACACCAGCTCACGCAGGAAGATTTCTTTATTGGAGTACAGCGAGTGGATCATCAGCTGCAGAAGTTGTTTGACCTCGGCCTGAAAGCCGTGCTTTTGTTTTTGTACTGTTTCAGTCATATACAGCTCCTTTTCTTACCTAGAATGACTTTAAATTGACGCTGGCAAGGATATGGGTTTAATACCCACAAATATCAAGGGGGCAATAGCGGTAAAACCCGGAACAAAATGGAGGATCAGGCAACCGGAGAAAAAATAAGCAAAGTTAGAGCGCGGCGGCGAGCATGCGAGTCCCCAATATACATAGCTTACTATGCAATTGGGCCGAGAGGCGGAACCAACAAAGCTATAGCTTCAAGGACGAAGCTCAGATGGGTTTGCGGCCACTAAAGGCGTGCGACAGGGTAGTCCCGTCGACATACTCTAAATCCCCACCGACAGGCACACCATGGGCGATACGGGACACATTCACCTGATACTTTTTACACTGCTCAGCAATGTAATAGGCCGTGGCATCGCCTTCGACAGTCGGATTAGTCGCCAGTATCACTTCCTGCACTGAACCTGTACCTAACTGCTTTTGCAGTAAATCCAGGCCAAGTTCTGCAGGTCCTATACCATCAAGCGGCGACAACTGGCCCTGCAAGACAAAATAGCGGCCTTTAAACTGACCGGTTTGCTCTATGGCAAACTGGTCGGAAGACGATGCGACAATACAAAGGCTTTGACTGTCGCTGCGCCTTGGATCTGAACAAATAGCACATAAATCAGTTTCGCAAAAAGTACGGCACTGCTGGCAGTGCCCTACCTTCTCCATCGCTACAGCCAAAGCTTTGGCCAACTGCATGGCCCCTGTTCTGTTGCGTTCGAGCAACTGCAGGGCAATACGTTGAGCCGACTTTGGACCTACGCCCGGCAATATACGCAAGGCGTCGATCAACTGCTGCAGCAAAGGGCTGAATTTATTCATGCGCTGTCAGACAACAACTTAAAACGGCATCTTAAAACCAGGAGGTAATTGCATACCACCGGTCACAGCAGCCATTTTGGCTTTATTAGCTTCTTCAACACGACGCACTGCATCGTTGATAGCAGCAGCCACTAAGTCTTCCACCATTTCTTTGTCATCCTGCATCAGACTGTCGTCTATGCTGACACGGCGTACATTGTGGTTGCCTGTCATGGTCACTTTGACCAGACCAGCACCGGACTCGCCTGTCACTTCCAGATTAGCCAATTCCTGCTGGGCCTTTTGCATTTTATCCTGCATGGCTTGCGCCTGCTTCATGATATTGCCTAAACCGCCACCACCACCTTTGAACATAACTGTACTCTCTTTAAAAATGACTCGATTTAACTGGCGACAAGATAATGACTTGGGCCCCAAAACACAAGACGAATTAGTTGACGACAATACTGTCCGGCACTATTTCCGCCCCAAAGTCTTTTTGCAATTGCACCACCCAAGGGTCTTGCTGCAATAACTGCTCGACATAAACATAACGTTCGCGCTCAATACGCTGCTGAATAGCCACAGGACAAGTCTCTACCCAGGGCTGATACTGAATATCCAGTCGTACCGCTTTGTGAAAGGCCTGACTCAGTTCTTTGACCATTTCTGCCCGGAACTTTTCTTTATCCAGATGTTGCTGGCTTTGACAAACCTGCAATTGCACAGTATCCCCAGCCCAGCTCATAGCGCTGTGCAGCAAATACAAACGTAATAGGCCACCTAAGTTTAGGCTATCGACAAAAGCGGCCCACTCGTCCACCTGAGCGGCGAGACGCACTGAAAAGTTTTCGGCGGTGATCACGCCGTCAAAACGGTACTGCGCTTTAGGTTCAGGTTGCGTCGTTACAGCTTCTGGTTGTGCTTGATGCTGTTGTTGAAACTCCTGCCAGGCCCAATCGGCGGCAAAATCTGCATCTTCTGTTGGCAGATCTGTGGCATCAATATCATCCGGATAAGCCGGCATGCTCACTTCGGCTTGTTCTGGCATAGCGGCCTGCATCACAGCGCTTTGCTCAATAGCTACCGGAGTTTGTTGCTGCACATCAGGGCGCTGAACTCTGGACTGCCACTCTGGTACCACAGGCTCCGGCGCAAGCTGTGTGCTTTGCATAGCCACAGGCTCTGCAGCCGCGGCTACAGCAGGAGCAGGTTCAGACTTTTTTTCGCTTTGAGTCTCCACTGCTTTATCAGCACTGACAGGATCTGCCTTAATACCACGCCGCGCCAATATAGAAGCGGCAATACCTGCAGGAGCCGAAGCTGGTACCACAGGTGCACTAACTTCTGTTACAACCTGCTGCGCAGCTACCTCCGGGGCTTCAGTTGTAGCCACCACAGCAGGCACAACTTCAGACTCTTTAGCCACAGTTGGGGTTTCGGGCAAATTAAATTTCGCTTTCAGTTCAGCCGCATGCGACACATGCGCTGAAGCTCGCATCGCAGGAGAGGCCTCAGCAGTACCAGGTACAAAAGCGACAGCCCGCAACAATGCCATCTCCAGACCAATACGGGGTTCTGGTGCAAAGGCCAATTCTTTTTTGCCGGAAATCAATAACTGATAAAATAGCTGCAATTGTTCAGGGCTTTGTTGCTCTGCCAATTGCTGCACAAAAGCACTGTGTTCTGTCACTACATCAGCGGCCTGCCAGTTAAACTGACTTAAGGCTGCTAAATGCAACAAGGCCAGCATATCATCCAGCACATGGGCAAAATGACTGTGTTGCTGCACCAATTGATCCAGATGCTGTTTCAGCGCGGCTAAATCCCGGTTAATTACCGCGGCTAATAAGAGCTCGGCCCATTGCTGCTCCAGATAGCCCAACATATCGCGCACTAAAGGCACAGTGATATTGGCATTACTCTGGGCTATGGCTTGATCGGTTAAGCTTAATGAATCGCGTAAACTGCCTTTGGCAGCACGAGCTAACAACGCCAGCGCATCCTCTGCCGCCGGGATCCCCTCTTGCGCCAGGACATAAGCTAAGTGCTGTTTAATCTGCTCTGGGCTCAGCGCCTTTAAACTGAACTGCAAACAACGGGATAACACGGTCACCGGTAACTTTTGTGGATCTGTCGTTGCCAGCAAAAATTTTACATGGGGTGGCGGTTCTTCCAGAGTTTTCAACAGTGCGTTGAAACTGTGGCGCGACAGCATATGCACTTCGTCGATTAAATAGACTTTATAACGGCCACGACTGGGCGCGTATTGCACATTGTCGAGTAAATCGCGGGTGTCTTCCACTTTAGTACGGGAGGCCGCGTCAATTTCTAACAGATCAACAAAAAATCCCTGATCAATCTCCACACAAGCACTGCACACGCCACATGGCGTGGAGGTGACACCGGTTTCGCAATTTAAGCTTTTGGCAAAAATACGGGCTATGGTGGTTTTACCGACACCACGGGTACCGGTAAATAAATAGGCATGATGCAATCTGTTGTGGTTGAGCGCATTGGTCAGCGCTGTTTTCACATGATCCTGGCCGACCAGTTGACCAAAATGTTGCGGTCGCCATTTTCTTGCCAGTACCTGATAACTCATGTCACCTGTGCCTATGTGTTTTAGCCCTTGTACCTGAAGCGACAGCCTTGCTGGCTGCGCACTGTCACTGCAATGCTGGCTAGGTTGGAATTAATCGCCTGCAAATTCAACCAGACTGTAGAGGTTTAAACCCAGCTTTTCTAACCGTGCTTGTCCGCCTAAATCTGGCAGATTCACCACAAAAGCAGCATCAGTGGCTTTGCCACCTAAGCGCTCCACTAAACTGGTTGTTGCGGCAATAGTACCACCTGTGGCCAATAAGTCATCCACTAACAGCACCTTATCACCTGAGACTATCGCGTCTTTGTGAATTTCCAGCGTGTCCTCGCCATATTCCAATTGATAGGACTGTGCAATACGTTCACGCGGTAACTTGCCCGGCTTACGAACTGGCACAAAAGGTAAACCCATGGCATAAGCCAAAGGTGCACCAAAAATAAAGCCGCGGGATTCTGTACCGACAATTTTAGTAAAGCCTTTGTGCTGATACTGTGCTTTAAAGGCGTCTATCACTTTGGCAAAAGCTTCAGCATCCAGCATCAGACTGGTCACATCGCGAAATAAAATGCCTGGTTTCGGGTAATCAGGCACCGCCTTGATCACCTGGCTTAATAAAGCAGAAAGAGATTCTGTCGTCATTCTCAGTTTCCTGATTTGAATTAATAAAAAGGGACAAGCCCTTTGCTCTCCATTGAAAATAGATAAAAAAACCGCCACAAGGCGGTTTTTTTGTCACTCGCGACACTTTAGCTGAAAAAGCGAACCCAGCTGATGATCGGTGGTAAACATAAGCAAACCACAAATGCGACTATCAGTAACACTAATTGGCCAATACCAAAAGACTCTTTAAAATTTTCGTCTGCCATAATCTGAGCTCACTCGCTAAAAAGGTGAAACATGGTAATGAATTTTACTGCGCTTGAAAAGCATGCACTATACCTTTTGCTGCAAAATCAGTCAGCATTTGTTCTGCACCACTGAATAGCTGGTCAGCATGAAGCTGAGGTACATAAGGCTGCATTTGTGTCACCAGCTCCGTCAAGGTTGCGCCGGGTTGTTGGCCCAGCAACTGCAGTAATAAGGTCGTCAGTTGATTCAAGGCAACAAAGGTGACTTCGTCTTCCTGGTTACGGTAAATCAATAAAAAACTTACTTCAGGCTCAGTTGGTTGAAACTCAGCACAAATTTTATGCACCGGATACTGATAAGCCTGCACCGATGCCAGCTCAGACAACTGCAGAGTCTGACGTTTTACCTCAGTCAGCTCAGGACCACCTTGAGCTTTGCGTGTTGCTAACTCAAGCTCAAGCCATTCGTAATGAGCCAGCTCCAGCATAAATACAGGATCGTCGTGTTGAAGCTGGTACTGCTTTTGTAAAAAAGCTAAAAAACTTTCGGCTATGGATAAAAAGAATGGGTTCTCGCAGCGGTACAAGGCAAAAAACTGCTGTACCCTCTGTTGCCAGGCCTGTTCTGAATACAAAGACTTCAACACAGGAAAGGCACCGCTGACAAAACCGGTCACATTGTTAAACAATAACTCCCGGTAGACATTCAGCCTTTCCTGCGTGACGTCGGCTGGCTTTTCGCTCTGCTCTGGCGAACGTAAATAGGCAACAAACTGCTGTTGAACCTGTTGAAACTTCATATCAGGCCCTGCGTTTTAGCACTGAGCCAGTGTGCAAAGAGCGGATATGCTCAAGCTCCGTCTGTAACTGCTGCAGATCCGGGATATTAAAATCCCGCTCCAACAACGTCGGAAATAGCCCGTGATGCCGATAAGCTTCAGCTAACAAAGCCCAGACCGGGTCGGCGACATCAGCACCGTGCGTGTCAATAAGTAACTGATCGTGCTCTTTGTAGTGTCCGGCGACATGGCCATAAGCGATACGTTGAGTGGGCAAACCTGTTAAAAAGGCGAAAGCATCGTAACCGTGATTGACAGAATTGACGTAAATATTATTCACATCCAAAAGCAGTTTACAGTCAGCCAGTTCTAATACTGCCTTGGTAAATTCCAGTTCAGTCAGCTCCTGGCCCGGTGCGGCATAATAAGAGACGTTTTCAATCACTAAAGGCTGTTCAAGAATATCCTGCACTGTGCGGATACGCTCGGCCACATAAACTGCCGCCTCTTCAGTAAATGGAATAGGTAATAAGTCGTACAGATGCCCCGCTGCAGAGCAGTAACTTAAATGCTCACTGTAAAGCTTAATTTGATGTTCTTTTAGAAACGCTTTGATCTGACGCACAAAATCCAGATCCAGCGGATCAGGACTGCCTAAAGACAATGACAAGCCATGACAAATAAAAGGGTAACGTTCGGTCAGCTCTCGGAATTTTTTTTGGTAGTGGCCTCCGTAAGGCAACCAGTTCTCCGGTGCGACTTCAAAAAAGTCAATTTCCGCCCGCGGTTGTTCGACAAGGGCAGCTAACATTTCGCGACGCAGACCTAGCCCCACCTCTGACGGGGTCAAACCAAAAGAACAGTCAGACATAACTACTCCTGAAAAGTCGTCAGCCTACCGATGCAGGCTGACGCATCATCGGATTAGGCCATGCCTCCGCACTTGCCTTCACCACATTTAGCTTCTTTGGTTTTTTCTTTATCTTTGGCGTCTTTTTTATCGCCGCCACATTTGCCTTCACCGCATTTGGCTTCTTTGTCTTTGGCTTTATCTTCACCGCATTTGGCTTCTTTGGCTTTATCAGCACCACATGACGCTTCAGCGGAAGCTAATTGGTAACCTGCGTTTAACTGCTCCGCAGAAAACGGATTGGCATTGGCGCTTAAGCTCAGCGTAGATAAAGACCCCAACACTAAAGCACTGACAGCAACAGCAGTAGTTTTATTTGATTTCATAACAATGTTCCTTGTGGTTGCATTAAGTTGCCAACAATAGACCCTGATGGTCTAAAAAAAATTTCATGTCTGTGCAAAGATTTTCACAGTTATTGATTTATATCAGCACCCTGTTTTTTAACCTGCTTCAGACTACAGGAAATTTAAGGAGCAGGTTATGACTATACTTCATCCGCATCCAAACCTACAAAAGCTAGAGTTGGAACATCGTCAACTGGAACAGCACATCCTGTGGAGCTTACAACACAGCAGCAATACAGATGATGGGAAGCTGTACCATTTATTACTACAGATTCCACCTCAACTCTGGCCAGAAAGCCTGAGCCGATATTGTCCGTCTTTTGTCGCGACAGCCAGACATCGACTGGAAAAAGTACAGGCCGCGATCAGTCAAATTAAGTTGGGTATTTATGGCGTCTGTGCTGATTGTGAAGCGCAGATTGAAGCTGAACGTCTGGCCTGCGATCCGGCCACACAACGCTGCAAAGTCTGCGCTGCAAAAGCCCAGGACATACCTCCTGAGCTGCCGTTTTAAGACTGACGTCCCGGTAGTGCAAACTGCCTGTACCAACAAGACATCACCCACTTCTCGCCCTGCTCCACCGCAGTGCCGCAATGCAGGCTGTCGGGATAATAGTCTCCCCGCTCATCACAATTGTGAAACACCAGCAAAGACCCTCTGACTGGCTTCACAGCTAAATTCAGTTTAGGGAAGGCAGTGTCACCCCCTCGCATATCATCATTTAAATACAACAAGGCTGTGACCTGACGCTGACCACCTTGTTCAGGCAGTACAAAATCAGAACCCACAGGTAAGATGTCCAGATGTACTTTGTATTCCTGACCGGGCAGATACTGAATCACAGCGGCAGGTTCGGCCTGAGCCTGAGATAAACCTGCATGTCTGGTAATACGTTCATGTAACCAGAACAACACTATATCCAGATTACGGCCGCCCAAGGCCGCCGTCTGCCCTGTTCGGTAGTGATGATAACTGGTGCTGGCATTGTCATACACCACCTGAGCAGGCTCGAGCATCGGAGTGGCGTGGTGGATCACATAATCCAGTTCCATTGGGTCGAAAACCTGCTCAATCACTTGAACTTTAGGACTGGCATGCAATGTTTTAATTTCTGCATCAGCGAGCTCTGTCGGTATAGTTAAATCTGCAAGTTGAGTTCTGAGCTGTTGAAAAATCGCCGCTAAATCTTCTGTTTCACGTGGCGCTGGCACCACTGCATTTTGCTGCATCTGCAAAAATCTGACTCTGGCCCGACTTAATTTCGCATTAGCTGCTAAGCCAAACCAATGCATAGCTTCTGCCGGGTCGCGCTCTTCCAGCATTACCGCCAGACTATGTTGACTAAATGGGTCTCCTGCATAAGAGGCCAAACGAAGACAATCCTCAGCCTGCTGGGTTTTGCCCTGATGGCAAAGAAAAAAAGCAGCGGCTCGCAGCGCCAACGGGTAGCCTTGCTGCGCTGATGCAATCAGGCAGTCCAGAGCTCCGGTCTGATCCTGATTAATTTCCTTGCCGCGGTACATCAGTTCAGCACAACGGTACAACGCCTGCGCATCGCCAGCTAAGCCAGCACTACGAAAATACTCAAACGCCAGTTCGGCATTTTGTTGTACCCCTTGTCCTGTTAACAACAAGGTGCCAATCACCTCTGCTGCTTTGGGAATTTTTTGCTCAGCCGCTTTGTGCAACCAGGCTAAGGCTGTACGGAAATCATCTTGCTTTAATGCCAACATACCCAGCTGAAACTGAGCGCCTGCATCACCTGCTTCAGCCTGCCGCTGAAGATCTTCAACCGAAAATGTATTCATCATGGTATCCATTAATTTCTGTCACTGCGAAACCAGCCGACTATGCTCAAACGTGGCTCAGGGCAGTAGCTTGCTACCTGAGAAACAAAGTGCTGTCGTGGCACAGAAAAAACAGTGAGCGTATTAAAACTTGGCATCAGGGATTGCTCCACTTCACCTGCCTGGTTTTGCAAATGCAGCAATCCCCCCCAATGCGCTTGCCAGGGCGCACTAAATCCTATGGTGTAAGCCACTATTCGTTCCTGATTACTTGGCTTTCCATCATCGTCATGTTGCTTTAAAAAGTGACCGGGTAAATAACAACTCGCTTGGGCATCAGCCTTGATGATCTGCGGTGCGCCCGTGATCTCTCGCATAAACTGCAGCATGGCTTCACCACAGATATGCTCGACAAAAGCATGCAACACACTATGCGGGTTGGTTCTTTGCAAATAATGCGTGATCAGCATGTAGGTGTCATAACAAAACTGATACTTGTCTTCACGGGCAGAAAGCACCACCTGCTGTAAAATCTGCTGTCGCTGTGCCTTGTCCATTTTGCGCATATCGGTTTTCTTTGCTTTTCCTGCCTCCACATAAGCGGTCTCCCACGGCAGGACTTCCATCTCCCGACGGATGGCCGAAGCAAACTCTGGCAGCAAAATGGATGGAATAGATACCACTCCTGTTTTGGCAAATTGCTCTGCGAAGACAGCTCTGTCTCTGTTAAGCGCAAACACCTTTAGCCTCCGTACCTGTTTGTCCAGCAATTGACTGCCACGGTAATCCGGCGGTTGTGGCCCATAAAAGGGGCTACCTCATGCTGTAAATACGAAGGGAACAGCAATAACTGCCCTGCCTGTAGCTTAAAATTATAACTACCAGTACCAAAAGCGCCCTGCAGATTGGCATTACCAGCATCCAGATAGACAGAGCAGTGTGGGCGCGGATCATGAAAGCGTAATATGCCACTGTCTTTTTTACCTGGCACATCCTCGCCCGGGTCAACACAATACACCGCAGACCAGGACGCCATAGGATGGTTATGGGTATAAAAATAACCCGCATGCTCAGTGATATGAAACCAGGCGTCTGTATGCAGTTGGATAGAACTGAGTTGCTCTTTGCTGTAACCATTCAGACGGGTGATGATCCAGCCTATGGATTGTAAAATGAAGTGCCGGAGCTGCTGTACCGCAGGATTGTCATATTTGAACAAATCAAAGTTACTTTCGAATAAATTGTCCTGCACATAATTATGTGGCCGTGGATTACGATGCTTATCACCACGAGCCGTCAACTGATCAAAGAACTTTTCCAGTTCTCTGTTTAACTGGTCAGGCTCAGGGTAATGCAAAACCGCAAAAGGTGTTGCAAACATAGAAATTATTTGGGGTTCAATAGCAGCCATACTCTGACTCTCTGTTGATTACTTTCTTTTTTATCATTCTGTAATAAAAAAGCCCCCAAAAGGGGGCTTTTTAATCAACTTAACTTAGAACTTCACAGAAGCTCTCAGGTAAACGAAACGGTCCATGTTTGAATCGTATTCGGTCACTGAGTAGTTGTTTGCTGAGTAAGCAAAGCCGTTATTGATACCTTCAGGAGTAGGTTCTTTCGCGAACAAGTTCTCTACACCTAAAGTCACTTTAGCATTGTAATCACTGATGTTGTAACCAACAGATACGTCATGAATGATGTAAGTTGGCAGAACTTCAGTGATACCATCCGCTGCAGTCAGACCTTCAGAATACAGGTAAGTATCCATGTGGTGTACATAACGAGCCTGGTAGTTCGCGTTCCAGTCGCCCAACATCCAGTCAATACCTAAAGAGGCCTTGATACGTGGGTAACCAGCATCACCGTACTGAATACCTAACTGTTCTTCACCGTTAAACTCGTTTTTGATGAAGTAGCTACCGTCTAAGTACACTTTGTATGTACCGTACGACGTTTCTGGTAAACGGTAAGCAACATAAGTATCGATACCAGATACATCGTAGCTACCCTGGTTCTCTAAACCGTTACGTAAGTCAACAACGTTACCATTAGAGTCACGGTCGATACGATCACACAGTACAGAAGAGGCGTCTTGAGCACATTCGCTCAGGATACGACCAGCACCGATACGGGCAATAGCACCTGTTACTTCAATGTTGTAGTAGTCAACAGTTAATTCCGCACCTTCTAACCAGCTTGGGTTGTATACGAAACCTACAGTCAGAGATTCAGATTCTTCTGGCTTTAAGTCAGGAGAAGACTGTTGAGTAATACGGATCTGGGTATTACCTTGACGGTAACCGGCTGGTACGCCAGCACAACCTGGTAAGCCAGATACGTCGATTACAGCACCAGTAGCACTTAATCTGTTACATGGGTCAGTTAAGTTCGGGAAGCTATCAGAGTTACCTGCGAACAGGTCATTGATAGATGGAGCACGGTAGCCCTCAGCCCAGGTAGTACGTAATAACAGGTCGTCCATCGGGCGGTACTCTAAACCGACTTTAGCTGTAGTTTTGTTACCAAACACGCTATGGTCAGAGAAACGCATCGCAGGGCTTAACAGCAGATTTTCCATTAATGGAATTGAAATCTCTGCGTATGCTTCATCTAAGCGGAAACCACCAGAAGTTGCATCACGCTGGTTACCTGAAGACTCACCTGTTACTGTCAGTGGATCCGGGTTATCAAAACCTGACTCTTCACGACGCTCGAAACCGACCGCAGCACCTACAGTACCGCCAGGGATTTCAAACAAGTCACCGCTGGTGTTAAAGGCGTAATCTTTTAAGTCACTGCCTGATGAATCGACACTGTCAAAAGTGATGTAATCCAACATATCAGCAGTAATAGAACCTGGACCACCAAACAGGTTCAGCGGCGTACAGTTAGTTGCAGCAGTACAGTTAGCACCTAAAGCCTGGTTGATACGGGTTAAGTTCAACAGACCTGTAGTGTACTGAGACTGGCTGTTTTGACCATAGATATAGTGTGCGTCCCATGACCATGAGGTATCACCGAAGTTACCCTCTAAACCAACCATACCACGGTAAGTATCATCGTCCTGCGCGAAGTTACGTGGACCTGCTTCAACCATGCGGCGCTGCAGCGAGTAAGCGGTGTAGTTGGTGTAACCATTTGCGATAGCACGGGCAGATGAACCGTATAAAGTTTCGCCGAATGGGTTGTAGATATTGTCCGCGTGGATATCTACGCGAGCACCTGACGCACCAAACTGCTCACCCAAAGTAACAGGCATAGGAGCCAGTTCTTGCTCAGATTTACGGTTGGTGTAAACGAAGTCAGCAACAAAACGTAAGTTGTCGTTGATATCGTGGTAACCCTGAATATAGAAAGAGTTACGGTTTTGTGGTGTCACTAAGTAGTTATCTGGTGCGAAGTTGTAGTTATCCGCGTTACCGGCAGCACGTTGACGGAATGTATCGATACCAGTGTTAGCACCAGTACCTTCTTCAGTCATTAAATCGTAACGGTTGGTAGTTGCGTTGAAGGTATAACCCTGAGCATCCATCGCAGCCTGGTTAGCAGCCGACAGCGTAGAACGGGTAATACCAATACGGGTGTTTGCACCTGTAGAGCTGAAACCTGTATCAGACACATCACGATCACCGGCCCAAATTGGCTGTTGAGTGGTGTGGCTCATGTTAAACAGGATACCTGACTTCTCAGTAGTGGTACCTAAAGTCATTTCAGCAGTGTATTTACGGCCGTCGCCTTTTGAAGCGTTTTCACCGGCATAAGTAGAGAACTCAACGCCTTCGAAATCTTTACGAGTGATGATGTTCACTACACCTGCGATAGCGTCAGAACCGTACAGAGCTGATGCACCGTCTTTTAATACTTCAACACGTTCGATTGAAGATGTAGGGATAGTGTTTAAGTCAACTGTTGAGCCTAAGCTGGAGATCCAACGACGACCATTGACTAATACTAACAGACGCTGAGCGCCTAAGTTACGTAAGTCCATGTTGGTCGCACCGTTACCACCGTTGTTGAACGCAGTGTTCAATGCAGCACCAGCGGCCGGGATTTGTTGCAGAATATCACCGATGCTGACTTGACCAGCAGATTCGATGGCTTCTCTGTCCATAACAAAAATTGGGCTTGCAGATTCTAAGTCAGTACGTTTGATACGAGAACCCGTCACTTCGATACGTTCTACGTCTTTGGCTTCTTCAGCTTCCTGTGCAACGACTGCACCGGTGAAAACAGCTGTAGAAGCTGCACCAAAAGCAACTGCTAAGCGCACCGCCTTTGACAATTTATTATTTGTAAACATGTTTTATTCTCCCTGGACCACTATCTAGTGATTCTATTTTTACGATGACCAACCTTTGCGGCGATTGGAACTCCGGAACATTTCGCAATCGAGGTGGACCCCGAAAACAACGACCCGATAATAAACGCAATTTTTCAACGTGGTCAACAGCTTTTACGGAACAAATTAGATCAGGTGTTGTCAACGAGCACGCTAATCCGCGCTTTTTACACCGGCCTGCCTGAAATGCAGTTACATAATTTGAGTTTTCGTCTCAATTTCCACCCCAAACAGCTCATCCAACCACCAATTTGCGCTCAATATTTAATCAAATGCGTAATTCAATGAGATTTATCGCAAAATTCCGTAAACTTAACTCCACGCCCTATAAATTAGTTTTTTTCATTTATTTACCAGTTAAAACCTCAGTTTTTCACCTGCATATCAAGATTGCGCTTAAGTTCTGACTGACTTATGATAAACCCCTGTTTTTTTATCCAGATGTTTTAATGCTTACTGATGCTCTAAAAAATCAAATTCGTGACATTCATCGGCAGCTAAAAAGTAATCTGACGAATTATCAGCCTCGTCCGGGGCAAAATAAAATGGTGGCCGAAATAGCCAATACCTTAGCGGGTAGCTACCACAGCTATGACAGGACACTGTTGGTTGAAGCAGGCACTGGTACAGGCAAATCTCTGGCTTATTTAATGGCCGCTATTCCATTTGCAATAAAGCAGAAAAAAACTCTGGTGATAGCGACTGCGACAGTGGCTTTGCAAGAGCAATTAGTGCAAAAGGATTTACCCTTTTTCCTCAAACACAGTGGATTAACCTTTGAGTTTTGTTTAGTCAAAGGCCGGCAGCGTTATGCCTGCGTCGAAAAAATCCGCCAGCAATTGCAGCAACCCGAGTTATTGCCGTTATTTCAAAGCACAGCACCCACTGCTTTATTACAGCAGTTACTGACTAACTGGCAACAAAGGCAATGGCTGGGGGACAGAGACAGCTTAAAAGAGCCGATAGCCGATGAACATTGGTATGGCATAGCCTCAGATCCTGCCCATTGCAACAAAGCCAATCCGGCACATCACCAGTGTCCTTTTCACTTAGCCCGGGCTGAAATAGAAGGCAGTAGTGTATTAGTAGTCAATCATGCTTTGCTGTTGGCCGATTTGGATGCAGGCTCGCAAATATTGCCGGAACCTGCAGATTGTATTTATGTCATCGATGAAGCCCATCACTTACCAGACAGTGGCCGTGATTTTTTTTCGGCTTATGCGCCGCTTCATTTTCCAGCTCAGTATCTGGAAAAGTTAAAAAAGACCACCCAGCAACTGGCCGGTGTATTGCCACAGCAGGGTGCTATGACTGAAGTATTGAAACTGGATGAGCTGGCCAGCGACTTTTTAAAACAACTCAAGCCTGTGCAGCACCAGATTGAACTGAACCAGAGTGCCTGGTTTGCTAAAGAGCCCCATTATCGTTTTGTGGATGCAGTCCTGCCTGAGACTTTTGCTGCCCATGCCGATCAGTTGGCGGAAATTAGCGGTAAGGCGTTGTCCGCAGTGGAAAAACTGCAACAATTTTTATCTGAAGCCGTTACTGAACACAAAGTAGCGACTAAATTAGCTTTGCCGCTGCAATTTGAACTCACTGCCATAGAACACAGATTTGAGCAGCAATCAGAGCTCTGGCGCTTGTATTCTGTGCCGCAGCAAAAGCAGGTCAATCAGGCGCGTTGGCTCAGTCTTGATCAAAAAGAGCAGCAACACAGCAGTGCGTATGCCTGCCCGTTGTCGGTGAGTTTTTTACTGGACGACTTATTATTCAGTCAGGCTTTTGCCACTATCTTGTGTTCCGCCACCTTAACCACCTTAAATAGTTTTGACTATATCAAACAGGAGTTGGGGCTCTCTCAGCACCCAGGCTTGCAAACCCTAAAAGTAGACTCGCCCTTTGATTACCAAAATAAAGCTCATTTATTGCTGCCAAAAATGCTGACGGACCCCGGCAGTGATGCCTTTACCGATGAATTGATCACAAAACTGCCGCAGTACATGGATAAAAAAGCTGGTAACCTGTTGCTGTTTGCCTCTTATTGGCAAATGCAAAAAGTGGTCGAAGCACTGCGCTCTAAAGGCTGGTCTTTTTTGGTGCAGGGCGAAGCCTCCCGTCAATCCTTATTGGAGCTGCACGCATCAAAAGTCAAAGCAGGCGAAGGCAGTATTTTATGTGGCACCCAAAGTTTTTCTGAAGGTCTGGATTTACCCGGCGCTTTGCTGACCAATCTGGTGATCACGAAATTACCTTTTGCAGTACCGTCCTCGCCGTTAGAGGAAGCGCTGTCTGAAGCCATTATTAAAAGAGGCGGTAATCCGTTTTTACAAATGACAGTGCCCGCCACAGCACGAAAACTGGTGCAGGCCTGTGGTAGACTGATGCGTCAGGAAATGGATCATGGTCGTATTGTTATTTTAGACAGGCGCTTAGTGACCAAAACTTATGGTAAGGCCATGCTCAATGCCCTGCCGCCCTTTTCACGAACTATTGAAGAATAACAATGGAATTAGGTTTAGAGCTTTGGGTCGTCGCCGCTTTATGTGCTGTCGCTTTAGTCGCAGGTTTTATTGACGCTGTGGCCGGAGGCGGCGGTTTACTTACAGTGCCTGCGCTGCTCACCGCTGGTTTGCCGCCTCATCTGGTATTAGGTACCAATAAACTGGCCGCCACTTTTGGCTCTGTCACCGCCTCTGTAACCTATTACCGACGTAAACTGTTTGACCCACAGTTTTGGCGCACAGCGCTGATCTTCACGGCCATTGGCGCTATTTGCGGCACTCTCGTGGTGGATTTAATCAGTAAAGAATGGCTGGAACGTATAATTCCGTTTTTTATTGTCATCGCGGCTCTGTATAGCCTGGTGGTGAAAATGCAGCCGGATGATCAGCTCACCTTACCAGAGCAGACGCCAAAGCATTTCTGGCAGCAAAGAGCCCAGGGGTTTACTTTGGGTTTTTATGATGGTTTAGCAGGCCCAGGTACAGGATCGTTTTGGATGGTGTCGACCATGGCTTTGTATAAAATCAATTTACTGCTCACCAGTGGTGTGGCGCGTTCGATGAACTGTGTCAGCAATATTTTTGCATTAGTCACTTTTGCCTGGCTCGGTCACATTTATTGGGCATTGGGGCTGGCGATGGGCGCTTGTTTAATGCTCGGATCTTATTTTGGTGCCCGTTCAGCTATACGTTTTGGCAGTAAGTTTATCCGGCCGCTGTTTTTAACTATGGTATTGGCTATTACAGTGCGCTTGTTATGGCAAGCCTGGAGTAATGGATGAAAGACTTATTGGCTGCGCTTGAGCAACAACTGAAGCAGCTGACTCAACAAGCCAAAGCCATAGATGGCAAACAAAGTAGCTGGCAACAAAAAGCCTGGTTTGACAGCGATTTGTTTCAATCGCACTCGCCTTTTTTAACCGACTATGTGCTCGAAGCCGAAGCTATGCTCAAACGGCTGAAAACCAGCACAGAGCAGCGCAGTAGCTCAGCACAGGCCTTAGCGGCCAAACTCAGTGCCCAAATTCAGGCTTTAAGCCGGGCTTTTCAAACCAAAGACTTACGGTATTTGCCCGGCAAAGGCAAAAAACGCCCCACATCTTCGAATGCGTCAGAACAAGCTCAGGCTATGGTGGGGCAATTACGCCGCTCGACTCAGGAGTTGTATCAACAACTGTCTGAGTATCAGGGCTATGAGCGACGTTTATTAGATATGCTGGAACTGGAGCAACGCCAGTTGTCCGGTGGATCAGCCGACACCAGTGCCGACAGAGTGCTGGCCATTCATGCCCGTTTAGGCCGTTGCCGTAAAGCCATCAGTGAATTAGAGGTAGAAATTCAGTGGTCCGAACAAAACCGCCGGGGCTGATTTATCATCCGATTTACAGTCAGCTCGAGCTGCCTTTTAAACACCGTTATCCTATAGGGAAATACCGGGCTTTGCATCAGGCTTTATTAGAGCTGGGTGTAGCTGCAGATCAATTTACGGTATCTAAAATCGCCAGTCCTGAACAACTGTTGTCGGTGCATTCGCCTCAGTATACGGAGCTACTGATCACTGGTCAGTTAGATCATAAAGCCATGCGCCGTATCGGCTTTCCCTGGTCTGAACAATTAGTCACCCGCTCTTTAACTTCGGTCGGTGGCACTGTGCAAACGGTTCAGCTTGCTTTACAACAAGGTTTAGCTTTGCATTTAAGTGGTGGTTATCACCATGCCTTTGCTGGTGAAGGCAGTGGTTTTTGCTTATTTAATGATTTAGCTGTGGCCGCTCGTTATGCCCTCAGTCAAGGCGTAGATAAAGTGCTGATTTTTGATTGTGATGTGCATCAGGGCGATGGCACTGCAGCGATATTTACCGATGAACCTGCTGTAGTTACCGCCTCTTTACATGGCGAAAAAAACTTTCCGGTCCGTAAACAGCAATCGAGCTGGGATTTAGGGTTGCCCACAGCCTGTACGGACGACGAATATTTGGCCGCAGTACAACAAAGTCTGGATTATTTACTCCGTATCCATCAGCCGGATTTAGTCATTTATGATGCCGGTATCGATATTCATCAGCAGGATGATTTAGGGCTTTTACATATCAGCACAGCCGGAGTGGCCAAACGTGATTGGTATGTATTAAGCGAATGTCACAAGCGGGGAATTCCAGTGGCCGCAGTCATTGGCGGGGGTTATCAGCGTGATCTTGAGGCCTTAACTCAAATTCATCTGCAACTGTTTTATGCCGCCTTTGAGCTCAGCGGTATGAAATTGCCTGATACAGAAAACTGGTTTCATGCGCTTCGTACCTGAATTGAAAGACAGGCGAGGATAACCCCCGCCTCTACAATTTAAATCTGCTGTGCGCCGGAGAAATAAAACCCCAACTGTTTACGCACCGCTAAAGGCAGTTCAGGTAAATCCGATTTTGGCAGTAAGAAGGTTGCCATATGGAATAAATCGGTAAAAATACGGTTTTTCTCTGTAGTGCGTTTTAAATAATCATGGCCAGAAGAACCGCCCGTACCAATCTTGGTTCCTAACATACGCTGCACCATCATGGCGTGCTTGTAACGCCAAATCGTCATATTTTCGTCTATTTCTGTGAGGCAGGTCAGTACCTGAAATGGCAGGTTAAACACAGGTTCTTCCTGATACAGAGTAATAAATAAAGCGGCTAACATAGCGCGCTGGCTTAAACGGAAGCTGCCTTGTTGCTGCAGTTCAGCGTATTTGTCTTTATCCAGCAAAGCGGCAAACTTAGCTCTGGTGTTGACGATTTCTTTGAGCTGCATTTCCCGTTCATGTTCGGCAATCTGCTCTATCGACAGCACAGTGCTTTCATCTTCGTTCAGCATTTGTTCTGTAGCGCTCTGGTACATCTGCCAGAAGCTAAAATCGCCAAACTGTAAAAACGGCATACGCTCCAGCCATTTTTCCACTTGTTCAAATAAACTTGGCTGAGTTTCCAGGCCTTCTAAAAACAGCCGGTCTTTTTCGTTTAAGCGGCTGTAAAAGGAGTTTTTATCAAAGTCGATACGGTACTCACTTTTTAAACCCAGACCAATTTCCAGCATTTTAAACTGCACGCTCTGAAAACCAGAAGCTGGCACTAAATAATCGCGAAACGACATAAAGTCTTGTGGTGTCATGGTTTCCATCACACCAATTTGCTGGTTCATTAACTGCTGAATGGTAATTACCCGTTTGAGCTTGTGTACTACCCCAGTTAATTGCTGATCTTTGACTTCATCGCCGGCAAAGACCCCAAGCACAGCTTTTAATTCATGCAGCACTTGTTTAAACCAGAGTTCATAGACCTGATGCACCACAATAAACAGAGTTTCATCATGGGCCTCATTGGCATACTTCGCACTTTCAGGCGCCTGGGCAGTTAAAATTTTATCCAGTTGCAGATAGTCACCGTAGTAGCAAGGGGTGGTATTTTTTTGCATTTTTCTAATCTTAGGCAAAGGCCTGTTGTTTTGACCGCGCCATTCTAACAGGCGAACCCGAAGTTCACATCTGCTGGTAGCGTTTTATAGCTGAACTGATTATGCTTAATGCAGAAAATATAGGCCTGAGCATAAGGTTCAGGCACACAAGGAGCAACAGATGAAGTTAGATGATGATATCCATAACTATTACGAAAAACTTCTGCTTGATCATTTAGTTGAGTTACGTCTGGAAGATGAATATGACACTGAGTATCTGGCCGATTTATGCTGCATAGTGCTGAATCAGTTACCGCCTAAATATATTCGTTATGAAGTGGATATGGCGTTTTACCTGCCTCAGACCGAACGTTTTGAAATGGTAATGAAAGTGCGTGAAGCCGTAAGCAAAGCCAAAGCCTTCTTAGATACTCAACGTGACAAAAACTAAAGCTCCGGCTTTATCTGATGCACCTCTTGAAGTACAACTGGCAGTAGAACTGATCCTGTTGCTGGAGCAACAGGATTTACCAGCGGAAACAGTGCTGTCGGCCCTGAGCATAGTGCAACAGGATTTCTGCAAGAAACTTACAAAACCTGTTCGTCCAACTGACTAAATTCTGATGTTTTCTGAGGCCTTATGCTGACCCACTCCATCACCTTGTATCTGGCCACTGTCTTGATCTGGGGCTCGACCTTTTTTGCCATTAAGTTTCAACTTGGCGATGTGCCGGAAATGTGGTCCATTGTCTATCGTTTTGGTCTGGCAGCGTTATTA
>NZ_LAVS01000085.1 GCF_000986865.1 Rheinheimera mesophila | reverse complement strand
TACTATATAGAAATAACTCGATTTTATATATACAGCTGTAACTGTTGATATTACAGCGTTTAAACGTGTTTTTGTGCGTGAAAGGAAAATTTGACAATAAAAAACCCCAGTTATATTATTAAGGTGTCGAATCTTAAATAATACTGGGGGTCTTTTTATATGCAATATAATACTACTAGAAGTATAACCGAAAATCAAGATAATAAAACGTTAAAAGATATGACGAAAAGTGGGAAACAACGCCCATGGAGAGAAAAGAAAATAGATAATGTAAGCTATGCAGATATACTAGAAATTTTAAAAATCAAAAAGGCTTTTAATGTAAAACAATGTGGTAATATTTTAGAATTTAAGCCAACTGATGAAGGTTATTTGAAGTTACATAAGACATGGTTTTGTAAATCAAAATTATGTCCGGTTTGTAATTGGAGACGTGCTATGAAAAATAGTTATCAAGCTCAAAAAGTGATTGAAGAAGTAATTAAGGAAAAGCCAAAAGCACGTTGGTTGTTTTTAACACTTTCAACAAAAAATGCGATAGATGGAGATACTTTAGAACAAAGTTTGAAGCATCTAACTAAAGCATTTGATAGGTTGAGTAGATATAAAAAGGTTAAACAAAATCTTGTTGGATTTATGCGTTCAACAGAAGTTACCGTTAATAAAAAT
>NZ_LAVS01000084.1:686-1302 GCF_000986865.1 Rheinheimera mesophila | reverse complement strand
TTTTCTATATTCTTTTCGTCATATGCGCTAGAGGCAGATTTCAAAATCCCTCTTATTTGATAGTTTTTTAATTGTGCACCTATCATTCTTCCGAATATTTTCCCGTAATCTTCGAATAGACTTTCTACAAAGTGTGTCACTTTATTGTTGTTGTACTTTAAATATATGACCTCTTGCATTGTGAAAGTACGTTGATAAGTATAATCTTTAACCGTTACATCTTTGAATATATCATCATACAAAGCGTACTCTTCTCTGTAAAAGCTATCTGCGATAAGTAATTCTTTGCTGTCACTTACTACGATTAAAACCTCGTTATCATAAATTAGTTTATATATAACTTGTTGCCAAAAACTATCGCTTGATAAGTCAGTATTTGGTTTTATATTTAACTTGTAGTAAACATCATTCTTTTGAATTCTATTACCTTCCAATACTTTAAAATGACTTTGAGCGACAGCTCGCGCAACAAATTCAATACAACTATCAATCGCTAAACGTTTCACATACGCTTGTTGTGATAGATCTTCTATCATATCTAAATCAAGCATATATGTTATATCTTTCCTAGTTTTAAATATCTTTTCTAGAATACTCATGTCTCACCTCCTCTATT
>NZ_LAVS01000084.1:0-657 GCF_000986865.1 Rheinheimera mesophila | reverse complement strand
CTCCTCTATTAGAAATCTATACTCATTAATGCATCAAGCGCTTTAGACATGTCTTTGTCTACTATATCGTCTGCTCTATATAATGCGTGAACAAAAGCCATGAACCCATCGGTTTTTCTTCTATTTTCATCTTTTTTAATATATTCTTTATTACCATCGGGTTTAACCTTTACTGCAACATTATTAGTAAACCAACGCATCAAAGGATTGTCTCCATATATTACGTTATGTTTCGCAAACATTGTATCGATACGTGGTGCAAGTAATCCATGTATTGCTTTTGGATTTCTAAGTACTTCAAGTTTTATGCCAGCATCCTCAAACGCACGTCTTACAATATCAGTTCTATAATTATCAGCTATGACTTTTTCAAGCCCATATTTTTCTCTAGCCTTTAAAAACCAATCAACTATATATTCAATTTCAATGACATCATCATCGACAATGGTCAATAATCCCATTTTTTCCCATTCTTTAATAGGAGGTTCTAATTTGACATCATCCAAAAACCCTTGTCTTACAAACGAATGTCCTAACCAAATGTAATCATCGTTTTTTCGGAATAATAGCCCTACACTTGCAAAATCTCGAATGTTTGCAAAGTCTAAACCACCAATACACATTTGATTATCTAAATTTGGTATCTCTCTATTAGTC
>NZ_LAVS01000083.1 GCF_000986865.1 Rheinheimera mesophila | reverse complement strand
AGGATGGCTGGTACTGCCACAAAGCGGACATTCATCACCCGGTTGCAGTCTGGCTCTGTGACTGCTGAGTTCTGCAATCAGCCGCTCCTGCTGCACTAGTTTTTGTTTATCGGCCACTCTGTCGCTGCATAATTTGAAACGCTCCCGCAGACCTGCCACCTGTTGCTGCAGTTGCTGGCTGTCGTGTTGTTTTTGTTGCAGCTCTTGTTGTTCTTGTTGCCGTTGTTGCAATTTTTGCTGTAAAGCCGCGGCTGTCCTGAATAATAACGGGTAGGTCTGAAGCTGACGGATGTACTGCTGAATTTGCTGTTGCAGCTTGGGTAGCTCAATCGAACAGAGCGCAGCACTGTGCTGTAATTGCTGCTCCAGTTGCTGTAGTTCAGCATTTTTTTGCTGTAACTGCTGCTGTATTTGCTGAATGTCATTTTTTGCAAGCTGAGCCTGCAGCTTATTCTGCTGCTCTCGTATTTGCTGACGTTGGTGCAGCAAGGGTTTCCAGCCTGCAACCGCAGCCGTCAGTTCTGCTCCAAAAGGTTGTTGCGCCAGTTGCGCTGTGAGGCTTTGACTGTGTTGTTGTAACTGCTGAACCTGCTGTTGCGCCTGTTGCTGTAGTTGCAGCGCCAGAGCCTGTGCTTGCTGCAACTGCAACTGCTGCTGATGTTTTAACTGCTGCAGTTGACTGGCCTGAAGATGTTGTTGCTCCTGAGCTTCTGCAACCGCAGAGCGTTGCTGCTGCAACTCTTTGTACAAAGGCAACAAAACAGCGGCCTGCTGATAATGCTGTAACTTCGCCAAGATCGGAAGAG
>NZ_LAVS01000082.1 GCF_000986865.1 Rheinheimera mesophila | reverse complement strand
GGTTACTTATCTGCTTACATAGAACATCAGATCGACTGCCTGCTGGAGTGCGAACCAGAGGACAGAAGACACATGAGACACGTCATGGTTGTGTTGCCCTTTTCGCCGCAACGCGAAAACAAGCGATCAGACAAGGATTGAAATGATGATAAAAAAAGACTACTTCTGGCCGTTGTTAGGTTTGGCCGCTGTAGCATTTTCGGTTTATGTGCTGCTTGAGCAGCTCAAAGATATTTCTTATGAAGATGTTGTCGTCAGTCTTGAGGCTATCTCTTTAGAAGGGTGGCTGATGGCTGCCTTAGCGACCGTCTTTGCTTATATCGCCCTGGCGGGGTATGACCGGCTGGCTTTATCCCATCTGCGTAAAAAAGTTTCCTGGACCTTTATTTCTTTCGCATCTTTCACTGCATACGCTATAGGCCACAACCTCGGCGCGTCCGTATTCTCCGGCGCTGTAGTGCGCTACCGGGCTTACCGCTCACAAGGTTTAACCGCAGGCGAAGTCGGTATTCTGGTGGCGTTTTGTTCCTTCACTTTTGCACTGGGCACCATCTTATTGGGTGGCATTGTGTTACTGATTGAACCCAGTTTGCCCGCTCACTTCCACAGCGCCTTGCCGGAGTGGGTAGCGATTTTGTTAGGCGTTGGCATGTTATTTTTAGTTGCTCTGTATTTGTGGGGCAGCTTTATGAAAAGACGCTGCATCGATTTATGGAAGCTGAAGCTGGAATACCCGCGTTTTTCGCTGATTTGCCGTCAGTTAGTCGTAGCGCCACTGGAGTTATTAGCGGCCGCCGCCATTATTTATTACGCCCTGCCCGAGCAAAGTAACCCGGGTTATTTTATGGTATTAGGCATCTTTCTGGCGTCGTTTTCCGCCGCGTTGTTATCGCACGCCCCCGGTGGTTTAGGCGTGCTGGAAGTGATGTTTTTGCTGGCATTACCCGATGTAAA
>NZ_LAVS01000081.1 GCF_000986865.1 Rheinheimera mesophila | reverse complement strand
TGTGCTCTTCCGATCTTCCAAACTCGCCCTTAACGCCTCTAAATCGGCTCTGACCTGCTGTAGACCTTTCGCTAACAGGGCGTGCGTTTGCATCGGCATCACCAGCAGAAGGTGTCCCTGAGTTTTGGCTTTGTGATGATGCAGCACCAGCTCAGTGAAACTGCGCCATTGTGGGAGTTGGATCAGAGCTCCAGAGCGATTTTTTTTCTGTTTGCTCAGTAAAAGTAGCAGTGCAAAGACAGTCAATGCCAACAGCATCAGACTCATCCACAGCCATTGTTTCAGTTGAGTTTGCTGACTGAAATGCAGCTCCTGTTGTTTTTCTTGCTGTAGCTGTAATTCAAGACTGCTTTGCAGATTGTCCAGTTGTATCTTGCTGGTGTCGTTTAGCTCTGCAACCTCGAGTTGATTGGCCGTTTTCTCCAGTTGATAGGCTTGTTGCCATTGTTGCTCAAGTGCGGCCAGTTCAGCGCTTAATGCCAGATGCTTGCGCTTCAGATACGCTGCCAGTTTATCCGGCTCCGGAGCCGCCTCAGCCAGCATCAGTTTGGCCGAACTGTAATTTTGTTTTTTGATAAAGACATTCGCCAGGAATAAAGCCGTTTCTGCTTTAATCGATTGTGCCGAAAGCTGACTGGCCAATTGATGGGCTTTAGTCAGCAACTGTTCGGACTGATCCAGATCGCCTTGTTCCAGTGCAAGCTCGGACAAGCTGACATGGGCGGAGATCAACATGTACGGATCCTCACTTTCCACCGCCAGTTTCAGCGCTTTGTCGTAGGTGGCTTTGGCTTTATCCAGTTGCTTTAACACCAACTGACTGTCACCGCTGTTGATCAAGGCATTGGCCTGGGCACTCAGACTGTCTAATTGCTGGTACAACCCGGCGGCCTGATTAAAATGTTGTAATGCCAGTTCATGTTGTTCCAGCTTTTGATAAGCCATGCCCAACCGCATACTGATCGAGGCGATCGCTTGTTGATCGCCCATTTCGCTGGCAAGGGGTAAGGCAGATTTAAAATACTGGTAGGCTTTACTCAGGTTGTTGTTTTGCAAGTGCAGGCGCCCGAGCATAATCATTGAATCCAGCAGACGCTGTTTATCTGCGGCTTTGCTGGCTAAGGCCAGGCTTTGTGTGGCCGCTTTCATGGCTAGTTCAGCATTTCCCTGCTGATTGTAGGCCTGGGCAAAACTCTCCAGTATATCCATGCGTAAACTGAGTAGGGTTGCCG
>NZ_LAVS01000080.1 GCF_000986865.1 Rheinheimera mesophila | reverse complement strand
CCAGCAGGAGCTTACTTCTGTGCTGCAACGTATCCGCCAACTGGCCGATTTAGATGCCAATATGCTGCAGATAGAGCAACAACTTGCAGCAGTGTTTGGCGATAGCCTGGAATCTGGTTTACGTTTGCCTGGCTTATGGAGCCCGTTTGAAGCGGCCGTAAGGGCTATTTTAGGCCAGCAAGTCAGTGTGCAGGGAGCTCGCACTCAGCTCAATCGTTTACTCGCTGAATTGGCAGAACCTTTGCCTGATGATCCACAGAAAAAGCTGTTTCCAACAGCAGAAGCTATCAGTCACAACGAGTTGTTGATGCTCAAAGTACCACAGGCCAGACGCGACACGTTAAAACAATTGGCAGCGACAGTGATCGCAGAGCCAGAAAGCACACCGGATGACTGGCTCCAACTTAAAGGTATAGGGCCCTGGACTGTGGCCTATAGCAAAATGCGTGGACTTGCCGATCCGGATATTTGGTTGGGCGGTGATTTAGGCGTACAAAAAGCCTTGAAACGCCATGCTGATATCACCCCAGAGCAACTGGCCCCCTGGCGCAGTTATGCGACCTTTCAGCTCTGGTTTAGTTTATCCCGTCCCGCGTTAAAGGAGACAACCGAATGAAACAACTGCAATTTGCCACCCCTCTGGGGCCTCTGGTGGTGACGGCCAATGCTAAAGGCATAGAGTCGGTGTTATTCAGAGACAACAGCGAGGCACCGGATCAGAGCAATGACACTCTGCTGCTCGATTGCAAAGCTCAGTTTGATGCTTATTTTGCAGGCAGCCTGCAGCAATTTGATTTACCGCTAGCCGCTCAGGGTACCGAATTTCAGCAAGCCGTCTGGCAGCAACTGAGCAAAATCCCTTTTGCCCAGCTTCGCAGTTACAGCCATATAGCCCAGGCGCTGAATAACCCTAAAGCAGTGCGGGCCGTAGGGGCGGCCAATGGCCGTAATCCGCTGACTATTATCGTGCCCTGCCACAGAGTGATAGGCGCCAATGGCACTTTAACGGGCTACGCTGGCGGCTTAGAGCGTAAAGACTGGTTGCTTAAACATGAGCAAAATACGGCTTTGGCCCTGGGTTTATTTAAGCTGGAGGCCCATTAATCCGTCGGGGCGAACTTTAGAATCACCCCTTTCGTCAACAAAGCTGCAGCTTCAGGAACGACAAAAGCCCCCTAAGTCATTGACGTTGCAGCGCGACGGCAAGTAAACGAATTCCCGGGAGCATAGTTGTCTATGCGACTGGGGTGAGAGAGCGCAGCCAACAAAGCTGCAGCTTCAAGGACGACAAAAGCCCCCTAAGTCATTGACATGATGCATACAAAACAATCCGCTATTGCTTAGCTAAAAGAGCTGTTTTAATAACTTTATCAACAGACTATTGCACAGGTGAAGCGATATGACAGCCCGTACTTTAAAACAATTGATCCCTGCCATGCTGGCCTCTGACGGCGCTGGCGTAAAAATTAAACGTAGCCTGGGCCAAAGCCAGGGTGTGCGTCTGGACCCATTTTTAATGCTGGACGCTTTTGGCTCCGATAAAGCTGACGACTATATTGCCGGTTTCCCTGCTCACCCGCATCGTGGTTTTGAAACTGTGACTTATATGCTGGATGGTCATATGTTGCATGAAGATCATTTGGGCAATAAAGGCCATTTAACCAGTGGCGGTGTGCAGTGGATGACAGCAGGCCGTGGCATTATTCACTCTGAAATGCCGCAGCAGGAATCTGGTCTGATGCGTGGTTTTCAACTGTGGATTAATTTGCCAGCCGCAGAAAAAATGAAAGAAGCCGCTTATGTCGATATCCCGGCGACAGATATTCCTTTAGAGCAGTTAACAGAGCAAAGTTTTGTCAAAGTGATAGCGGGCGAAACAGTGGTCAATGGTAAAACAGTGCGTGGTCCTATTTTTGGCTTATCGACTGAACCTCTGTATCTGGATGTGCAGTTAGACGCAGGACAAAGCCTGACTTTACCGGTCACGGCTGGCCATAACGCTTATGTTTATCCTTTTGAAGGAGAGGTATTT
>NZ_LAVS01000079.1 GCF_000986865.1 Rheinheimera mesophila | reverse complement strand
CGTTATGTTAAACGAAACCATTGATTATTTAAATGTAAAAGAAAATGGTGTGTACATTGACTGTACGCTAGGTGGAGCGGGACATGCCCTTTATTTACTAAATCAATTAAATGACGACGGAAGATTAATAGCAATCGATCAAGACCAAACTGCAATTGATAATGCTAAAGAGGTATTAAAGGATCATTTGCATAAGGTGACTTTTGTTCATAGCAACTTCCGTGAATTAACTCAAATATTAAAAGACTTAAACATTGAAAAAGTAGATGGAATCTATTACGACTTGGGTGTTTCAAGCCCACAACTCGACATTCCAGAACGAGGAT
>NZ_LAVS01000078.1 GCF_000986865.1 Rheinheimera mesophila | reverse complement strand
GAAGAATGGTTGACGTTCAACCTCATTGTTTTTAAGACTGTAAATAATATCTTCTTTCTCTTCAACACTTACTGGATTCAACAAGCATGACACAATAATCGCGTTAACGATATTTAGTGGAATTGCCGTTAGTACCAGTTCTCCTGGTACCATTTGTACATACGCACCTACAATAGCTCCCGATACAGAGCTCATTGACATCATTGCGATTGTTAATACACGCATTTCATTCATACGTTTTAGTTGCTCACTTGATACGGCTAATGCTTCAGTATTTCCTAAAAACATCATTTCTATCCCAAAGAATGACTCGAATTTAGGTTGTCTTGTTACTTTAGCTAGTAACCAACC
>NZ_LAVS01000077.1 GCF_000986865.1 Rheinheimera mesophila | reverse complement strand
AGTTTGATTGACTTTTCTAATACTTCGTCATAAACGTCTTTATGCACAATTGCACGTGAACATGCTGAACATTTTTGACCAGAAAAACCAAATGCTGACGTTACAATAGCTTCTGCTGCCATATCTGTATCAATATTTTCATCAACTACAATGGCATCTTTACCACCCATTTCAGCGATAACACGTTTCAAGAAGTTTTGACCTTCTTGAACAACGGCACTACGTTCATAAATTCTAGTACCTGTCGCACGTGATCCTGTAAATGTAACGAAATGCGTATCTTTATGATCAACTAAGTAATCACCAATTTCTTTCGGATCACCAGGAACAAAGTTAACTACGCCTTTTGGTAAT
>NZ_LAVS01000076.1 GCF_000986865.1 Rheinheimera mesophila | reverse complement strand
CGTGCTCAAGCTGGTAGTCCAATTAGCACATATTGGTCAGACGCTAAGTATTGGGCTGGTAACGCAGCTAATGATGGTTACCAAGTAAACAACACACCATCAGTTGGTTCAATTATGCAAAGCACACCTGGTCCATATGGTCATGTTGCTTATGTTGAACGTGTCAATGGTGATGGTAGTATCTTGATTTCTGAAATGAATTACACATATGGTCCATACAATATGAACTACCGTACAATTCCAGCTTCAGAAGTTTCTAGCTATGCATTCATCCATTAATTAAATAAATTGTACTGATATATACTAGCAATTCACATCATGTGAGATTGCTAGTTTTTTATTTTTGAAAAAAAATTTTCATT
>NZ_LAVS01000075.1 GCF_000986865.1 Rheinheimera mesophila | reverse complement strand
GACAATGAATTACCCCCATTAGTACACAGTGGTTTCAATCCTTCATTTATTGCAACTGTTTCTCATGAAAAAGGCTCAGGAGATACAAGTGAATTTGAAATAACGTATGGCAGAAATATGGATGTTACTCATGCTACTAGAAGAACAACACACTATGGCAATAGTTATTTAGAAGGATCTAGAATACACAACGCATTTGTAAACAGAAATTACACAGTTAAATATGAAGTGAACTGGAAAACTCATGAAATTAAAGTGAAAGGACATAATTGATATGAAAAAAATAGTCAAATCATCAGTTGTTACATCAATTGCATTGCTTTTGCTATCCAATACAGTTGATGCAGCTCAACATATCACACCTGTAAGTGAGAAAAAGGTTGATGATAAAATTACTTTGTACAAAACA
>NZ_LAVS01000074.1 GCF_000986865.1 Rheinheimera mesophila | reverse complement strand
TGATAAAATTGCATATATTTTGAAGCGCTTGAACAATAGAAATTCCGTTTTCATTAAAGAATCCATTAATTTGACTCCAAATATCTTTAGCGAAATCAACGATTGCTGAAACCGCTTGTTTAAAGACGTTTTTAACGGAATCAATGAAAGGTTGGATAAATTGAATGAAATTATTAAACGTTTGTTTAACACTGTTAATTGCACCATTAACAAAATTTCTGAATGTTTCAGATTTCTTATAAGCTATTGTAAATGCGACTGCTAAACCAGCCAGTACACCTAACACGATACCAATTGGACCAGTTAATGCTGTGAAGACTGTTCCTAAAATAGGCACTTTAGTTGATAAAAAACTAATCAATCCGTCAGCCTTTGCAATACTAGCTAATAATGGAGCTAATACAGTTACTGCGTTGCCAACTGTGCTTATGAATGCACCTAATCCAAAAACTACAGGACCAATTGCAGCAGCAATACCACCGAATATAACAATCGACCTTTTAGATCCATCACTTAAACTTGAAAACCAATCAACTGCTACAGATAGCTTTTTGATTAATTCTTC
>NZ_LAVS01000073.1 GCF_000986865.1 Rheinheimera mesophila | reverse complement strand
ACACAAGGTTAGGTTTCACTGGCAAAGAACTTGAGAGTGCCACAGAGTCATTCTTGAAATTTAGTCACATAACAGGTTCTGACGGCGTACAAGCCGTTCAATTAATTACGCGTGCAATGGGTGATGCAGGTATTGAAGCTGATGAGTATCAAAGTGTACTTGATATGGTAGCGAAAGCAGCACAGGCTAGCGGTATAAGTGTTGATACATTAGCTGATAGCATTACTAAATACGGTGCTCCAATGAGGGCTATGGGCTTTGAGATGAAAGAATCAATCGCTTTATTCTCTCAATGGGAGAAATCAGGTGTTAATACTGAAATAGCCTTCAATGGTTTGAAAAAAGCTATATCCAATTGGGGTAAAGCGGGTAAAGACCCAAGAGAAGAATTTAAGAAGACATTAGCAGAAATTGAAAGGA
>NZ_LAVS01000072.1 GCF_000986865.1 Rheinheimera mesophila | reverse complement strand
ATGGTAAGTTACTTGCTTCTATTGGTTATGAAAATAAATATCATGATAGAAAAATAGGACATATTGTTGTTACGTTGTATAACCAAAAAGGAGACCCCAAAAAGATATACGACTATCAGAATAAACCGATAATGTATAACTTGGACAGAATCGTTGTTTATATGCGGCTCAGAAGAGTAGGTAATAAATTTTCTATTAAAACTTGGAAATTTGATCACATTAAAGACCCAGATAGACGTAAACCTATTGATATGGATGAGAAAGAGTGGATAGATGGCGGTAAGTTTTATCAGCGTCCAGCTTCTATCATAGCTATCTATAGTGCGAAGTATAATGGTTATAAGTGGATGGAGATGAATGGATTAGGTTCATTCAATACGGAGATTCTACCAAAACCGAAAGGCGCAAGGGATGTCATTATACAAAAAGGTGATTTAGTAAAA
>NZ_LAVS01000071.1 GCF_000986865.1 Rheinheimera mesophila | reverse complement strand
TATTAATTTAATCTTTAATCTAAAATAGCCACCGTCTTTTTAACGGGCTCATTAGGGTAACATGTTTGCGTATGTTGCCCTTTTTCTAAATATAAATTAACACACCATAATATAAATATCAAATAGACGGCTTATTAGTCGTCTTTTTATTTTGGATAAAAGGAGCAAACAAATGAATGCAAAAGTAATAACAAGATATATAGTATTAATTTTAGCGTTAGTCAATCAGTTTTTAGCGAATAAAGGTATAAGTCCGATACCAGTAGATGAAGAAAGTGTTTCATCGATTATCTTAACAGTTGTTGCTTTATATACTACATATAAAGATAATCCAACATCTCAAGAAGGTAAATGGGCAAATCAAAAGCTAAAGAAATATAAAGCTGAAAACAAGTATAGAAAAGCAACAGGGCAAGCGCCAATTAAAGAAGTAATGACA
>NZ_LAVS01000070.1 GCF_000986865.1 Rheinheimera mesophila | reverse complement strand
TTCCCCAAGTATTTTGATCGCTTTTGATTTTTTTGACCCGGGGGTATTTACCATTTTTCGTCTTTCCATTTATTTTCTTTTTTTATAAATCTCTTTTCTTTTTTGTTGTGACATTTAATACACAGTGTTTCTAAATTGTTTAAGTCATGAGCAAACTCCGGATGATGTTCTAGCGATAATATATGATCTACATCCAACGACTTACGCTTGCTTTTGTCATATGTCGTTAACTTGCCGTCTCTCTTACATTGTTGACATTCATAATTATCTCTTTCTAGCACTCTTTTTCTTGTTGTTTGCCATTCTTTAGACTTATAGAATCGTATGCGTTCGTCTTTAGTCATCATAATGTTTCACCTTATATAACTTAAGTAGTATCAAGACTCATCTATACTTGATGTGTAGTAATGTATTTACTATTAGTTTGAACATGTTCATACC
>NZ_LAVS01000069.1 GCF_000986865.1 Rheinheimera mesophila | reverse complement strand
ATTATCTACGTCCGCATTAGCCGCTGCAATTTCTTCAGCAGTAATATCTTGCGTTTGAGCGATTGCTGTTTTACGTTCATTCGCTTTCGTAGCAATTGCTTGTTTCGCATTATCTTTAGTTGTTGTTGCTGGCTGAATCGCTTCAATTTTAGCAATTTCTGCATTTTTAGCCGCTTCAACTTCCACATTTGAATGAGCTGCATCTATTGCTGCATCAGCAGCCGTTTTTTCAGTTTGAACTTGTTGTTTAGCAGCTTCTTTTTCTTCTGTTGTTGAACCGTTATTAGCATCAATTGCTGTTTCTTGAGCTTGTACTTTATCTGCAATTGCTTGTTTTGCTGCTGGTTTAACATTTGCATCTGGCGTAATTGCAGCTATTGTAGCTTCATTAGTAGTTTTTGCATTATCTACATCTGTATTTGCTGTAGCATTATCTATATC
>NZ_LAVS01000068.1 GCF_000986865.1 Rheinheimera mesophila | reverse complement strand
ATTATAGCACATATACTTTTTTTACTGCTTGTAAACTTTCAGATTATTCTCGGTTCATAATAATCTGAACATTACGTGTTCAAAACTACCATGTTTAACTTGTATATAAATATATATCAATATGCATGTTTTCAGAGTTAATCGTTTTATTATCTCTATATATTCTTAATAGTGTATTTGAATTCTGTCCTTGAGCACCAAATAAATCGTAATTAACCGAAGGTTCTGTAGAAGTATGAAACACGATTAATCCCCTCTGAACCTTCCCATCAAAAACATCAGAGTTATATAAATTATATTTTTCCTGTAAATAACGTCTTGCTTGAAGATCCAACTCCTGAACAGTTACATTTTTCTTATTCGTTTTAACCGTTTCCAAAGGTACTGTATTTTGTTTACCGTCTAGCCATAAATTGATTGGCACTTTTTTCTCTTCGGTCAATCGATTATTAT
>NZ_LAVS01000067.1 GCF_000986865.1 Rheinheimera mesophila | reverse complement strand
TATATTCTTCTTCAATCGTACTTAGCAGTGTTTTAGCGTATTCTGATAACGGTTTATGTAACATTGGGTTCGCCTTTTCCCACGTCTGTCTGTCATCAACTTCTTTTGGATCGTCTAACTTACAATAAAAAGCAAACAATCTACTATTTTTAACCTTGCCACTTAATACACTTGCAATTTTGTGCTTCATTGCATCGATATAACCCTCTCTAACAAAACCATCAGTACTTATATAAAACGTTCTTCTATTTTTCTTTTTACCTAATCCACCACGTTTGACGTTTACCATTTCAGGACCAAAGAAATAATGAATTTCATCAAAAATAACACACCCCTCACGTCCACCGTCTTTGGTTTTTGTGTTTGATGTGTTATATCGAATAACCGATTTAGTTGCACGGTTTATTATTTTTGCTTTACTAACTTCATAAGGAGCTTTTGGCGTTTTACCCGTCTTATTTCGTTTGTTATCCATTAAAACGGTTCTGATTTCATCAAACGATGTTTTTGCTTGATCTTCACTATTAGCAACAATGGAGATGTGATATTCTTTAACTCCGTGTAAGGGCGTAGAAAGAAAATCACTAATAGCACTTATTAGACCGTTTTTCCCGCCTCCACGTCCCATGAAAATAGCAAAT
>NZ_LAVS01000066.1 GCF_000986865.1 Rheinheimera mesophila | reverse complement strand
TTAATGCGGACTTACATAGGGTAAAAGTCCGCTACACATAACCAATATACTTTGCTAACTTATCGATCAGTGCATTCCTTCTACGTAATATACTTGTCTTACTTGTACCAAAGTAATGTGCTATATCTTCCCATTCATAACAACCAATAGGACAATCCCAATATCTAAACCTTAATAACTCAAGCGTATCCTCATCACTTTCATCTATCAATCTATCTACACCGTTAACTATATTTCTTAATGTATTGTACCTGTTATCACTAAACTTCTTTATTGCACATCGTTCAATCGGATTACCCGGCAAATTACTTTTGCCAGCTCCCGCATTATCTGGTTCATGACTTTCAAGTAATTCATATTCTCGCATCTTCAACTCTCTTCGATAGTTATCGATGTGCTGAATGTATTCTTCAAGCTTTTTGATATCGTGTTTCTCAATCTTTATCATTCAATGCAATACCTCCGATAATATAAATTACTTTTTAATATCGTTATTCATTCGCTTTAATTTAATCCTGTATTCTTCTAACCCGTTGTATCCTTTAGTTTTAACTACTTCATCAAGTAGATAATCATTCATATATCTGAGTGCTTGTATCTCTCTTGCACGATCACTATTAATAC
>NZ_LAVS01000065.1 GCF_000986865.1 Rheinheimera mesophila | reverse complement strand
ATTTGGCAAGTGATGCAATTTATTTGGCCGGCGGTTAAAGCCTTGATTGTCAGTACTTGGGAGAATATAAAAGGAGTAATACAAGGTGCTTTAAATATCATACTTGGCTTTATTAAGTTCTTTTCAAGTTTATTCACTGGTAATTGGCGAGGTGTTTGGGACGGTATTGTGATGATACTAAAAGGCACTGTGCAGTTAATTTGGAATTTAATACAACTGTGGTTTGTAGGTAAGATTCTAGGTGTTGTTAGATACTTTGGTGGATTGCTTAAAGGTTTAATATCCGGTATCTGGGGTGTTGTCAAAGGTATTTTCACAAAATCATTATCTGCAATTTGGAATGCAACGAAAAGTATTTTTGGTTTCTTATACAATATTGTTAAATCTATTTTCACTAATATGAAAAACTGGTTATCTAATGCGTGGAATAATATCAAAAGCAATACCGTCGGCAAGGCTCATTCGTTATTTACGGGTGTAAGGTCTAAATTCACAAGTTTATGGAATGCGACGAAAGATATATTTACTAAATTAAGAAATTGGATGTCAAACATCTGGAACTCTATTAAAGATAACACGGTAGGTATAGCTGGTCGTTTGTGGGATAAAGTACGTAATATCTTCGGAAACATGCGTGACGGTTTAAAATCTATCATTGGTAAAATTAAAGATCATATCGGCGGTATGGTAGATGCTATTAAAAAAGGACTTAATA
>NZ_LAVS01000064.1 GCF_000986865.1 Rheinheimera mesophila | reverse complement strand
AGTCAATCGGTGGACGGGATTCTCACCCGTCTTTCGCTACTCACACCGGCATTCTCACTTCTAAGCGCTCCACATGTCCTTACGATCATGCTTCAACGCCCTTAGAACGCTCTCCTACCATTGTCCAAAGGACAATCCACAGCTTCGGTAATATGTTTAGCCCCGGTACATTTTCGGCGCAGTGTCACTCGACTAGTGAGCTATTACGCACTCTTTAAATGATGGCTGCTTCTAAGCCAACATCCTAGTTGTCTGGGCAACGCCACATCCTTTTCCACTTAACATATATTTTGGGACCTTAGCTGGTGGTCTGGGCTGTTTCCCTTTCGAACACGGACCTTATCACCCATGTTCTGACTCCCAAGTTAAATTAATTGGCATTCGGAGTTTGTCTGAATTCGGTAACCCGAGAGGGGCCCCTCGTCCAAACAGTGCTCTACCTCCAATAATCATCACTTGAGGCTAGCCCTAAAGCTATTTCGGAGAGAACCAGCTATCTCCAGGTTCGATTGGAATTTCTCCGCTACCCTCAGTTCATCCGCTCACTTTTCAACGTAAGTCGGTTCGGTCCTCCATTCAGTGTTACCTGAACTTCAACCTGACCAAGGGTAGATCACCTGGTTTCGGGTCTACGACCAAATACTAAACGCCCTATTCAGACTCGCTTTCGCTACGGCTCCACATTTACTGCTTAACCTTGCATCAAATCGTAACTCGCCGGTTCATTCTACAAAAGGCACGCCATCACCCATTAACGGGCTCTGACTACTTGTAAGCACACGGTTTCAGGTTCTATTTCACTCCCCTTCCGGGGTGCTTTTCACCTTTCCCTCACGGTACTGGTTC
>NZ_LAVS01000063.1 GCF_000986865.1 Rheinheimera mesophila | reverse complement strand
TTCATTGATAAAGCCTTTTCGTGTACGGGGCTATCACCCTGTATCGCCGCACTTTCCAGAGCGTTCCACTAACGCTTTACCAACTTAAGGGCTAGCCCCCGTTCGCTCGCCGCTACTAAGGGGATCTCGGTTGATTTCTTTTCCTCGGGGTACTTAGATGTTTCAGTTCTCCCGGTTCGCCTCGTTACACTATGTATTCATGTAACGATACCTGATAAATCAGGTGGGTTTCCCCATTCGGACATCTGTGAGTCTAACGTCTCTTACCGACTTCTCACAGCTTTTCGCAGGTTAGCACGTCCTTCATCGCCTCTGACTGCCAAGGCATCCACCGTGTACGCTTAGTCACTTAACCATACAACCCCAAAATGTCTGGACTTGTAGGTGTGATAAGGTTCACAAATAAATTTGTTACCTTGTTTCTTTCTATCAGCTTGCCAATTTGTTAAAGAGCACTTCGAGCATAAAGCTCAAAAAGAACGATTCTTTTAAAGAATGGTTGTTTTTGAGTTTTCAAACAGTAGTCATTCACAAGGAATGGTGGAGTTAAGCGGGATCGAACCGCTGACCTCCTGCGTGCAAGGCAGGCGCTCTCCCAGCTGAGCTATAACCCCTAAACGAGATATTGGGTCATTTCGTTTTAGGCGAGGCACGATGAACCGAAGCATACTCAAAGTATGTGAGGTTTGTCGTAACGAAGCATAAAGCGAAATTTGGTTGGTCTGAGTAGACTCGAACTACCGACCTCACCCTTATCAGGGGTGCGCTCTAACCACCTGAGCTACAGACCAGCCGTAACCGCAATGGTTCTTACTGTTTGCTCTACGTATCAATCAATCATCTGTGTGGACACTACACAATCTAGTCTGCTTTAGGTAAGGAGGTGATCCAACCCCAGGTTCCCCTAGGGTTACCTTGTTACGACTTCACCCCAGTCATGAATCACAAAGTGGTAAGCGCCCTCCTTGCGGTTAAGCTACCTACTTCTTTTGCAACCCACTCCCATGGTGTGACGGGCGGTGTGTACAAGGCCCGGGAACGTATTCACCGCAACATTCTGATTTGCGATTACTAGCGATTCCGACTTCACGCAGTCGAGTTGCAGACTGCGATCCGGACTACGATACGCTTTAAGAGATCCGCTCACTGTCGCCAGCTTGCCTCCCTCTGTACGTACCATTGTAGCACGTGTGTAGCCCTACTCGTAAGGGCCATGATGACTTGACGTCGTCCCCACCTTCCTCCGGTTTATCACCGGCAGTCTCCCTAGAGTTCCCGACCGAATCGCTGGCAACTAAGGATAGGGGTTGCGCTCGTTGCGGGACTTAACCCAACATTTCACAACACGAGCTGACGACAGCCATGCAGCACCTGTCTTACGGTTCCCGAAGGCACAACCGCATCTCTGCAGTCTTCCGTAGATGTCAAGAGTAGGTAAGGTTCTTCGCGTTGCGTCGAATTAAACCACATGCTCCACCGCTTGTGCGGGCCCCCGTCAATTCATTTGAGTTTTAATCTTGCGACCGTACTCCCCAGGCGGTCTACTTAGTGCGTTAGCTGCGCTACTCACAACACAAGGTCACGAACAGCTAGTAGACATCGTTTACGGC
>NZ_LAVS01000062.1 GCF_000986865.1 Rheinheimera mesophila | reverse complement strand
TAGGTGATAAAGCATTAGAAAGAGAATTAGAAAAACGTTTTGGCATAAAAGAGATGGTAAAAGTTCAAGATAAGGCGTTAATAGCTGGTGCTAAGGTAATTGTTGAAGAAGTAAAAAAACAACTAAAGCCCTCAAAAGATACGGGAGCATTAATTAATGAGGTAAGTTTTAGTAAACCTGAATGGATAAACGGAAAACGTACAATTACTGTTCATTGGCGAGGTTCTAAAGACCGTTATAAAATCGTACATTTAATTGAATATGGACACGTTCAAAAAGGAACAGGTAAATTTATCAAACCTAAAGCTATGGGCGGTGTTAATAGAGCAATAAGACAAGGGCAAAATAAGTATTTTGAGACGCTAAAAAGGGAGTTGAAAAAATTGTGATTGATATTTTGTACAAAGTTCATGAAGTGATTAGTCAAGACAGAATTATTAGAGAGCACGTAAATATCAATAATATTAAGTTCAATAAATACCCTAATGTAAAAGATACTGATGTACCTTTTATTGTTATTGACGATATCGACGACCCAATACCTACAACTTATACTGACGGAGATGAGTGTGCATATAGTTATATTGTCCAAATAGATGTTTTTGTTAAGTACAATGATGAATATAATGCGAGAATCATAAGAAATAAGATATCTAATCGCATTCAAAAGTTATTATGGTCTGAACTAAAAATGGGAAATGTTTCAAATGGAAAACCGGAATATATAGAAGAATTTAAAACATATAGAAGCTCTCGCGTTTACGAGGGCATTTTTTATAAGGAGGAAAATTAAATGGCAGTAAAACATGCAAGTGCGCCAAAGGCGTATATTAACATTACTGGTTTAGGTTTCGCTAAATTAACGAAAGAAGGCGCGGAATTAAAATATAGTGATATTACAAAAACAAGAGGATTACAAAAAATTGGTGTTGAAACTGGTGGAGAACTAAAAACAGCTTATGCTGATGGCGGTCCAATTGAATCAGGGAATACAGACGGAGAAGGTAAAATCTCATTACAAATGCATGCGTTCCCTAAAGAGATTCGCAAAATTGTTTTTAATGAAGATTATGATGAAGATGGCGTTTACGAAGAGAAACAAGGTAAACAAAACAATTACGTAGCTGTATGGTTCAGACAAGAGCGTAGAGACGGTACATTTAGAACAGTTTTATTAC
>NZ_LAVS01000061.1 GCF_000986865.1 Rheinheimera mesophila | reverse complement strand
CCCAGTCAAACTGCCCGCCTGACACTGTCTCCCGCCCCGATGAGGGGCGCGGGTTAGAATTTCAATACAGCCAGGGTAGTATCCCACCGACGCCTCCACCGAAGCTGGCGCTCCGGTTTCCAAGGCTCCTACCTATCCTGTACAAGCTGTACCAAAATTCAATATCAGGCTGCAGTAAAGCTCCACGGGGTCTTTCCGTCCTGTCGCGGGTAACCTGCATCTTCACAGGTACTATAATTTCACCGAGTCTCTCGTTGAGACAGTGCCCAGATCGTTACGCCTTTCGTGCGGGTCGGAACTTACCCGACAAGGAATTTCGCTACCTTAGGACCGTTATAGTTACGGCCGCCGTTTACTGGGGCTTCGATTCAGAGCTTCGCGTGAGCTAACCCCTCCTCTTAACCTTCCAGCACCGGGCAGGCGTCAGCCCCTATACTTCGCCTTGCGGCTTCGCAGAGACCTGTGTTTTTGCTAAACAGTCGCCTGGGCCTATTCACTGCGGCTTTTCCGGGCTTTAACACCCTAAAAAGCACCCCTTCTCCCGAAGTTACGGGGTCATTTTGCCGAGTTCCTTAACGAGAGTTCTCTCGCTCACCTTAGGATTCTCTCCTCGCCTACCTGTGTCGGTTTGCGGTACGGGCACCTTTCATCTCGCTAGAGGCTTTTCTTGGCAGTGTGGAATCAGGAACTTCGGTACTATATTTCCCTCGCCGTCACAGCTCAGCCTTCACGGGAAACGGATTTGCCTATTTCCCAGCCTAACTGCTTGGACGCGCTATTCCAGCAGCGCGCTTACCCTATCCTCCTGCGTCCCCCCATTGCTCAAATGATGAAGAGGTGGTACAGGAATATCAACCTGTTGTCCATCGCCTACGCCTTTCGGCCTCGGCTTAGGTCCCGACTAACCCTGAGAGGACGAGCCTTCCTCAGGAAACCTTAGGCATACGGTGGATGGGATTCTCACCCATCTTTCGCTACTCATACCGGCATTCTCACTTCTAAGCGCTCCACCAGTCCTTACGGTCTGGCTTCAACGCCCTTAGAACGCTCTCCTACCGCGGACATCGCAAGATGTCCACCCACAGCTTCGGTGATACGTTTAGCCCCGGTACATTTTCGGCGCAGAGTCACTCGACCAGTGAGCTATTACGCACTCTTTAAATGGTGGCTGCTTCTAAGCCAACATCCTGGTTGTCTAAGCAACTCCACATCCTTTTCCACTTAACGTATACTTTGGGACCTTAGCTGGTGGTCTGGGCTGTTTCCCTTTCGACTACGGATCTTATCACTCGCAGTCTGACTCCCACGGATAAGTCATTGGCATTCGGAGTTTGTCTGAATTCGGTAACCCGATGAGGGCCCCTAGTCCAAACAGTGCTCTACCTCCAAGACTCAAAAGCCGTGAGGCTAGCCCTAAAGCTATTTCGGAGAGAACCAGCTATCTCCAGGTTCGATTGGAATTTCTCCGCTACCCACACCTCATCCCCGCACTTTTCAACGTGCGTGGGTTCGGGCCTCCATCCAGTGTTACCTGGACTTCACCCTGGACATGGGTAGATCACCTGGTTTCGGGTCTACAACTGCATACTGATTCGCCCTGTTCAGACTCGCTTTCGCTGCGGCTCCGTCTCTTCAACTTAACCTTGCATGCAATCGTAACTCGCCGGTTCATTCTACAAAAGGCACGCCATCACCCATGAACGGGCTCTGACTACTTGTAGGCACACGGTTTCAGGATCTCTTTCACTCCCCTTCCGGGGTGCTTTTCACCTTTCCCTCACGGTACTGGTTCACTATCGGTCACTAGGGAGTATTTAGCCTTGGGAGATGGTCCTCCCTGCTTCCGACGGGATTTCACGTGTCCCGCCGTACTCAGGATCCACTCAGGAGGGAACGAAGTTTCAACTACAGGGTTTTTACCTTCTCTGACGGGCCTTTCCAGACCTCTTCATCTACCCCGTTCCTTTGTAACTCCACATAGAGTGTCCTACAACCCCAGAAGGCAAGCCTTCTGGTTTGGGCTAATCCCGTTTCGCTCGCCGCTACTCAGGGAATCGCGTTTGCTTTCTCTTCCTCCGGGTACTTAGATGTTTCAGTTCCCCGGGTCT
>NZ_LAVS01000060.1 GCF_000986865.1 Rheinheimera mesophila | reverse complement strand
AGTTTAAGGGTTGCGCTCGTTGCGGGACTTAACCCAACATCTCACGACACGAGCTGACGACAACCATGCACCACCTGTCACTTTGTCCCCCGAAGGGGAAGGCTCTATCTCTAGAGTTGTCAAAGGATGTCAAGATTTGGTAAGGTTCTTCGCGTTGCTTCGAATTAAACCACATGCTCCACCGCTTGTGCGGGTCCCCGTCAATTCCTTTGAGTTTCAACCTTGCGGTCGTACTCCCCAGGCGGAGTGCTTAATGCGTTAGCTGCAGCACTAAGGGGCGGAAACCCCCTAACACTTAGCACTCATCGTTTACGGCGTGGACTACCAGGGTATCTAATCCTGTTTGATCCCCACGCTTTCGCACATCAGCGTCAGTTACAGACCAGAAAGTCGCCTTCGCCACTGGTGTTCCTCCATATCTCTGCGCATTTCACCGCTACACATGGAATTCCACTTTCCTCTTCTGCACTCAAGTTTTCCAGTTTCCAATGACCCTCCACGGTTGAGCCGTGGGCTTTCACATCAGACTTAAAAAACCGCCTACGCGCGCTTTACGCCCAATAATTCCGGATAACGCTTGCCACCTACGTATTACCGCGGCTGCTGGCACGTAGTTAGCCGTGGCTTTCTGATTAGGTACCGTCAAGATGTGCACAGTTACTTACACATATGTTCTTCCCTAATAACAGAGTTTTACGATCCGAAGACCTTCATCACTCACGCGGCGTTGCTCCGTCAGGCTTTCGCCCATTGCGGAAGATTCCCTACTGCTGCCTCCCGTAGGAGTCTGGACCGTGTCTCAGTTCCAGTGTGGCCGATCACCCTCTCAGGTCGGCTATGCATCGTTGCCTTGGTAAGCCGTTACCTTACCAACTAGCTAATGCAGCGCGGATCCATCTATAAGTGACAGCAAGACCGTCTTTCACTTTTGAACCATGCGGTTCAAAATATTATCCGGTATTAGCTCCGGTTTCCCGAAGTTATCCCAGTCTTATAGGTAGGTTATCCACGTGTTACTCACCCGTCCGCCGCTAACATCAGAGAAGCAAGCTTCTCGTCCGTTCGCTCGACTTGCATGTATTAGGCACGCCGCCAGCGTTCATCCTGAGCCAGGATCAAACTCTCCATAAAAATTATGATGTTTGATTAGC
>NZ_LAVS01000059.1 GCF_000986865.1 Rheinheimera mesophila | reverse complement strand
CGGAAAAACTGCTGAGTCGCAATTTCATCCAGCATTTTTTGTTCCTGCCTGTCGGCTTTGCGTTGTATTTCCGCCAACTCACGTTCAATCAGTATTTCCATGGCCTTACGTTTTTTCTGCATGGCCAGCAGTTGCTGTAAACGCTGATCAGCATTGGCTTTAGCCTGTTGCACATACTGTTGCTGCGCTGTTAAAGCCGCGTCCAATTTGCCGATGAAATTCAGATATTGATTAAACTGACGGCTCGCCATGCCTTCCTGACCCCGACTTTGGGTTTGCTGGACGTATTCAATCCGGTAATC
Organism: Rheinheimera mesophila; assembly: GCF_000986865.1. GTDB lineage: Bacteria > Pseudomonadota > Gammaproteobacteria > Enterobacterales > Alteromonadaceae > Pararheinheimera > Pararheinheimera mesophila. The sequence continues at coordinate 1,475 of NZ_LAVS01000059.1, read as the reverse complement.
TGCCAGGCCCTGATATTTCTGTTGCATCGACTGATAGTTCTGCAGCGCAGCTCTGTACTGCGCCTGCAACTTGTCTTCTTTTTCCTGCTGGACTTTGACCAATAGCTGAAGTTGTGCCAATGCCATAACTTATCGTCCTAAATGGGCAGGTAACAGTTTATCCAGTTGTGTCAGACTTTCGTCATAAGGCACCACTTCTTTCATTTCCTGCTGCAAAAAACCACGGATTTTTGGCATCAGAGTCACGGCCGCATCCAGTTGTGGATCGGCCCCTTTGACATAAGCACCGATAGAAATTAAATCTTTGCTTTGCTGATAAGAGGCATAGAGCTGTTTTACAGCACGGGCCAGTTTTTGATGCTCCATACTGGTCACAGCCGGCATGACCCGGCTGATGGATTTTTCTATATCTATGGCCGGAAAATGACCGCTGTCGGCCAACTGACGTGATAACACTATGTGACCGTCCAGAATAGCGCGTGACGCGTCAGCAATAGGGTCCTGGAGATCATCCCCCTCAGACAACACAGTGTAAAACGCTGTAATAGAGCCCTGACCTGCAGCACCATTACCAGCCCGCTCCACCAGCGCTGGTAATTTGGCAAAAACCGAAGGTGGATAGCCTTTAGTGGCCGGCGGCTCTCCCACAGCCAAGGCAATTTCCCGCTGTGCCTGCGCATAACGGGTAATGGAATCAAGCAGCAGTAAGACATCCAGCCCCTGCTCACGGAAATATTCCGCCACCTGCACCGCAGTTTCACAGCCTTTTAACCGCATTAAAGGCGACACATCGGCAGGAGCGGCTACGACTACGGAGCGTTTGCGCCCCTCTTCGCCCAGAATTTCATCAATAAACTCTTTCACCTCACGGCCCCGTTCACCCACCAGGCCAACCACTATCACATCAGCGGCAGTACCGCGGGTCATCATGCCCAAAAGCACTGACTTACCTACACCAGAGCCTGCAAACAAGCCCATCCGCTGGCCTTTACCGACGGTAATAATGCTGTTGATAGCCCGCACGCCCACATCCAGCGGTGCATGAATAGGTTGGCGTTGCAATGGATTAATCGGAGGCTTTTTCGAACCGCCAAATTCCTGACTTAAAATTGGGCCTTTGCCATCCAATGGTTTACCAGCACCGTCAATTACCCGCCCCAGCAGCGCCATGGTCAAAGGCACGCCTTTAAAATCATTCAAAGGGGTCACCTTAGCGCCAGGCACCACACCAGACACATCATCTTTAGGCATTAAAAAAATACGATCGTTGGCAAAGCCCACCACCTCAGCAAATAGCTGGCCTGAGGCCGTTTCAACATGGCAAGTCTGCCCTATAGCCGCAGTACAGCCCGTCGCCTCCAGAGTCAAACAAGGGTAATTCAAAGCCTAAAGCCACTTCACGCTCAGTGCTGTGCTGCACTGAGCCTGCAACTTCGCTGGATAAACCCCGGACAAAACGGCTGTTTTTATTTTGC
>NZ_LAVS01000058.1 GCF_000986865.1 Rheinheimera mesophila | reverse complement strand
TTCTTCCACAGTGCTGTCGCCCAGTTGAGCTGCTGACAGCTCTTCTACAGTGAACAGCTTGTTGGCATGAGCCAGATCAGCAGCAGCGTTAGCAAAAGCCAGGAAGCTTGCGTCACGGCCGACGAAATCTGTTTCACAGTTAAATTCGATAGCTACTGCATAACCACCGCCAACGCGGGTGATTACAGTACCTTCAGCAGCAATACGACCTGCTTTCTTGGCAGCTTTAGCCTGACCATTTTTACGCATTAATTCGATTGCGCCTTCGATGTCACCTGCAGTTTCTTCTAACGCTTTTTTGCAGTCCATCATGCCAGCGCCAGTGCGCTCGCGTAATTCTTTTACTAAACCGGCAGTTACAGCCATGGGAAGTTCCTCACAAAATTTTTTCGTGGACAAACAGGGGCAAATGCCCCTGTATGTTTAAACCTGCTTTATACCTGTCCTGGATGTAGCCTTGATGACAAGGCTACAGAGACAATGCAATTATTCAGCAGCGACGAAGTTTTCAGATTCAGCCTGAACTTCGATGTTTTTGCTGCGGCCTTCAGTGATGGCCTGGTTGACTGCGCCCAGGTATAACTGGATAGCGCGGATAGCGTCATCGTTACCAGGGATCACAAAGTCAACACCTTTAGGGTCAGAGTTCGTATCAACGATAGATACTACTGGGATACCCAGGTTGTTGGCTTCTTTAATTGCAATGTGTTCGTGGTCGGCATCGATCACAAACAGAACATCAGGCAAGCCGCCCATGTCTTTGATACCGCCTAAGCTTTTTTCCAGCTTGTCCATTTCACGGGTACGGTCTAAAGCTTCTTTTTTGGTCAGCTTGTCGAAAGTACCGTCCTGGCTCTGAGATTCCAGGTCTTTTAAACGCTTGATAGACTGGCGAACAGTTTTCCAGTTCGTCAGCATGCCACCCAACCAGCGGTGGTTTACATAGTACTGGTCAACTTGCAAAGCAGCTTCTTTGATCGCTTCAGAGGCAGCGCGCTTAGTACCAACAAACAGGATTTTGCCTTTTTTAGCAGCAACAGACTGAATGAAAGCCAGAGCATCGTTCATCATTGGAACAGTTTGTTCCAGGTTGATGATGTGAACACGGTTACGAGCGCCGAAAATGAATGGCTTCATTTTTGGGTTCCAGTAACGTGTTTGGTGACCGAAATGTACGCCCGCCTGGAGCATATCGCGCATAGAAACTTTTGCCATTATAAATATTCCTTAGTAATGGGGTTGGGCCTCCATACACCCCATAAAACCGACTGAAACTCAATGAGTTGCAGCACCCCGGCTTATGTGTCGATGTATGTGTGTTGTTTAGTTAATTGCAGTTTTAATCTGCGTTTTGCGTTTTTGACAGAATCTGATTTGCCAAATCGCGGCGCGCTTTATACCATAAGCACCCTTGAAACACAATGAAATGTGTATTTTTACAGCTATTCACAGCAAGAGAGAGATGGCATGGCCGCGATTATTAAAACAGCAGATCAGATCGAAAAAATGCGTGTGGCAGGCAAACTGGCCGCCGAAGTATTAGAGATGATTGAGCCATACGTCAAAGCCGGTGTCACCACCGAAGAGCTGAACACCATATGCCATAACTATATTGTCAATGTCCAGCAGGCTATCCCTGCCCCGCTGAATTACCACGGTTTTCCAAAATCGATTTGTACTTCCGTCAATCAGGTGATTTGTCACGGTATTCCTTCACCGGAGAAAAAACTCAAAGACGGCGACATTATTAATATCGACATCACAGTGATTAAAGATGGTTACCACGGCGACACCTCAAAAATGTTTGTGATTGGCAAACCGAGCATCATGGCTGAACGCTTAATTCGGGTGACTCAGGAATGTCTGTATAAAGGCATCCGTAAAGTGAAAAACGGCGCCCGTGGCTATGCCGTTGCTTGCTTAAACGGTGATATGAACCAGGCTCACCGCGAACAAACCATCCGTCGTTTAAAAGCCGATCAACTGGACGTGATCGTAGCCACAGACGTTGCTGCTCGTGGTCTGGACGTAGAACGTATCAGTCTGGTGATCAACTATGACATTCCATACGACAGCGAAGCTTATGTGCATCGTATTGGTCGTACCGGTCGTGCTGGTCGTGAAGGTAAGGCGATACTTTTCGTATCACCACGTGAACGCCGTTTGCTGCGCACTATCGAACACGCAACTCGTCAGCCGATTGAAAAAATGTCGCTGCCTACCGGTCAGGTGATCGAACAGCGTCGTATCGAAGCGTTCCGCGCTCAGTTAGCTCAGACCATCGAAGCGAAGAATTTAAGCTTCTTTATGGATCTGGTAAACGATTGGCGTGAAAAGCTGGAAACGACAGATATCGATATGGCTGCTGCCTTGTTATATCTGGCGCAGAAAGACCAGCCGTTAAACGTTGCATCTCAGTTCCCGGAAATCCGTGAGCCCCATAGCCGCGACCGCGATGACCGTGCAGGTGGCCGTGATAAATTTGCCCGTGGTGACAGACCAGAACGTTCTGGTGATCGTGCTGAGCGCGGCGATCGTCCTCCACGTCCACGTCGTGAGTTAAAAGGTGACTACACCAACTACCGTATTGAAGTGGGTAAAGAGCATGGCGTGCGTGCCGGTGACATCGTTGGTGCTATCGCCAATGAAGC
>NZ_LAVS01000057.1 GCF_000986865.1 Rheinheimera mesophila | reverse complement strand
CGCCAATGGCGAACATCAGTTGATGCTGACCAATGGACAAGCGGTGAAAGTCAGCCGCAGCTACAAAGACCGGGTCAAAATGGTGTTTAACTCTTAAGTTGTGCCTGAAAAAAGCCTCCGTAAGGAGGCTTTTTTGATCTAGTACTGTGCCACCTGCTGTTGCCAGCGTAATAAATAGCTATCGACCTGCTTTTTCTTCTCTCCGGTTCGTGCCAGCGGATATAAACCGGCCTGACCGTTCATTTCGCCCGCCATCATCAGATGCGCCCCCTGTAACAGTTGCTCCACCGCATAGGCGCCCAGTTTAGTGGCAAGAATACGATCCGCCCCGACAGGGCGGCCACCCCGCTGAATATGACCTAAAATAGCAGCCCGGCATTCAATTCCGCGTTGCTCCAAATCAGCGGCTAAAGCGGATACTCCGCCTGGATACATAGTTTCCGCCAGCACAATGATATAACTGCAATTTCCCCTGTGCTTGCGGGCTTGTTCAACATGCAGGGCTATTCTGTCCAGATCAAGCTCAGAGGCAAGTTCAGGACAAATAATTTGTTCTGCACCTGCAGCAATACCAGCGGCAACGGCTAAATAGCCGGTATGACGGCCCATGACTTCCACTAGAAAAATCCGCTCAAAGGCATCGGCGGTATCACGAATTTTATCTATCGCATCCAGCGCTGTATCCAAGGCGGTGGCAAAACCAATAGTAAAGTCTGAACCATCGACATCATTGTCTATCGTGCCCGGTATACCAAGCAGCCGGCCATTGTAAAAGGCAGACAATTCAACGCAGCCACGGAAACTACCGTCGCCACCTATCACCAGTAAAGCATCTATCTGCAGATCATGCAGATTTTGCGCTGCGCGCTGTAAACCTGTTGCGCTGTGCATGGCTTCACAGCGTGCACTTTTTAAGATAGTGCCGCCATTTTGAATGATACCGTTGACATGGTAAGGCAATAAGTGGTGATACTGCTGTTCGATGACCCCGTTAAATCCATACTGAAAACCTACCACCTCAAGCTCGTTGGCATGCGCTGTCAGTACCAAAGCTCTTAAACAGGCGTTCATGCCAGGCGCATCGCCTCCTGAGGTCAGTACTCCGATCCGTTTCATAGTGCAGTCTCCGGGGTTGTATTGGTTTCATGTTAAATCAGCCGTACCCCATGGTATTGATCTGGGACAAGAGCTGGGTCACATTCTGACTTATTTTCCTGACCTAAGGTCGCTGTTCACAGACAAAGTCCGACATCTGAAGGATAATAGCAGCCTTAAAAAGGAGAGGGTATGCATCAGTCGTCTGGCCGGGTTGGTTTGGGGTTTAGTTTAGCGCTGCTTACTGCAGTGTTGTGGGGCTTATTACCTATAGCGCTGAAATGGTTATTAAATTCAATGTCGGCGGCAACCATCACCTGGATCCGTTTTGTCGCGGCCGCCGGACTGGTGGGGTTGGTGTTACTGGCTCGCAGGCAGCTCCCGTCGTTTAGGGGCCTGAGTGTAAAAAAGAAACTATTGATCGTCCTGGCAATCGCAGGTCTGTTGTTAAATTACATTTTGTATCTGAAAGGGTTATTTTTGCTAACCGCGGAAACAGCGCAGGTGGTGATCCAACTGGCACCATTTTTGATGATGTTAGGTGCAGTTTATCTGTTTAAAGAACGGCTTCTGTTCTGGCAAAAAGTGGGGGCCTGGTTGTTGCTGATCGGTTTAGTGCTGTTTTTTAACGACAGGTTGGCCTTATTGTTGACGCAGTTTGGCTCTGAGGCTGTGGGGGTGCTGTTGGTGATCATCGCTGCAATCGCCTGGGCTTGTTATGCCTTAGCGCAAAAGCAGTTATTGCTTAGTTTTAACTCCCAGCAAATTATGTGGCTGATTTATGTGGCGGGCGCTTTGTGTTTTCTGCCCTCTGCAGACCTTGCCCCTTTGGCGCATTTATCGGCCTGGCAATGGGGTATAGTGCTGTTTTGTTACCGGAACAGCGTCTGACTTTAACTCAGGCGTTAAAATCTTTTACGCTCGATGCCGCTTATGGCGCTTTTCAGGATCACAGCATGGGCTCGTTAGTGCCGGGGATGTGGGCTGATTTTATTCTGCTAGACCGTGATATTTTTAAAGTAGCCCCGGAAACCTTATGGCAAGCTAAAGTGCAACAAACATGGGTGGCGGGACAACAAAAATACCAGGCCTCGATGTAGGCTTCAGGTAAGAGGGCTGTAACCCAAATGAATTGGAGTTGCAGCAAGGCGACAAGTAAACGAGTCCCCGGGAGCATAGGCCACTATGTGACCGGGGCGAGAGCACGCAGTCAACGCGGCTGCGGCTTCAAGTAAGAAGGTGTAACCCAAGTTAATTGGAGTTGCAGCAAGGCAACAAGTAAACGAGTCCCCGGGAGCATAGGCCACTATGTGACCGGGGCGAGAGCACGCAGTCAACGCGGCTGCAGCTTCAAGTAAGAAGGGTTTATGATTAGTCAGAAATGGTCGAAACTTATTCGATCCCTGCAGCAAAAAAAATACCGCAAAGCCGAACAACTGTTTTTTGTTGAAGGCGAAAAATCGGTGCTGGAATTGCTGCACAGTGCATGGAAAGTGCGTGCAGTGTTTGGCACAGAGCAGTTTTTGCAGCAGCATCATGCTCTGTGCACTAAAGCCGATTTGATACAGCAATGCACTGAACATGAGTTGGTGCAGGTGGGTACTTTTGCGAGTAATAACGCCGCTTTGGCTGTGGCTGAAATACCAGTAGCCAGCCCATTCAAAGAGCAGCCAGGCGACTGGGTACTAGTGTTAGATCAAATCAACGACCCTGGTAATTTAGGCACTATTATCCGGGTGGCTGACTGGTATGGTATCCGTCATGTCTTGTGCTCGTCCGACACAGTCGATCTGTATAACCCCAAAGTGATAGCTGCAGCGAAAGGCTCATTTTTACGGGTAAAACTTTATTATCAGGATGTATTGCCGGTATTAGAGCAAAGCACAATGCCAATCTACGGTGCTTACCTGGAAGGCGAGTCAGTGCATCAGTTAAAGCTCAGCAAGGCTGGTGGTTATCTGGTGATGGGCAATGAAGCCAATGGTATTAATCCGGCGCTCAAGCCCGTGATCAGTCATCCAGTCACTATCCCGGCCTTTAGCGATACAGAGTCGCTGAATGTCGGCATAGCCACTGCTATTTTATGCGATAACCTGAAACGTCTTTCAGTGTCGTCGATGGTCTGAGTTATAGCGGATCTGTCTGTCGGCACAATGTCAGATCCGCTACACTAAGCGCAATTTGTTCCGTCCCACTGAGGTTTTATGTTCCCTACCCTCGAAGACTATGTTGGCCAAACGCCTTTGGTCCGTTTGCAACGTATGGCCAATCACACCCAAAGTACAGTGTTGTTAAAGCTGGAAGGCAATAATCCGGCGGGTTCAGTCAAAGACAGACCCGCTCTTTTTATGTTGCAACAGGCTGAGCTACGTGGCGACATAAAACCAGGAGACTGCCTGATTGAAGCGACCAGCGGTAATACCGGCATAGCACTGGCGATGGCTGCGGCTATTAAAGGCTATAAAATGAAGCT
>NZ_LAVS01000056.1 GCF_000986865.1 Rheinheimera mesophila | reverse complement strand
GGGTAAACTAAGCTTTTCGATACTCATCATCCGGCTGGAGTTATTTTTCACTGTGACAGGGGTCACAGCTTTGTGCACTCGCCGTGGTAACTCCTCTTTACTGTGTCTGGCCTGAGTTTTATCGGCATAACAGAGTTCACCCACCTGGGTATTGGGGCCAAACCAGGTGTCGGATAAACGTTGGCTTTGCACTTCCTGCAACATTAAATCCGGTTGCTGCAGTTCAATCCGGATGCTGACAGGACTACTGATATAGAACGTCACTTGTTCACCGGATGGTATATACACAGGTTGATGCGTTTTTACCACCACTGGCCGATCTGCCAATACAGGTTTCAAACAAAACTGTAGCGGCTCGTTCTCAAAGACGAAACGACTGGCCAAACGATGCTGTGGCCACTGTGGCAGCAGTTCAGCTTCCAGCTCCTGATGTTCTGCTTGTGCCAGTAGTTCAGTCGACAGCCGCCACTCTCCGGCTTTACGCTGTAAAAAAATCAGTAAAGGTCCCAGTTGAATTTTGCAGCTTTGCTCGTTGAGTAATGTTTGAGGTTGCCACCACAACGCCTTGTTTTCGGCAAACATATTCTGTCCTTTGGGCGGGCAGGTGTTGGTCGAACGAAATCACACACTTCTGCCGCTATTAAGTTGAGGTTAAGTGGTTACAGGAGTAAAATGATGCTTGTTTTTCGCTGTATCAGCAATAAGTTAAGCTGATATTCCTCTGCAATAACCAAGGAGAGTTCCGTTTTTATGGACGTACCCAGTCACAGGCTTAGCCTGACATACAACTTAACCCTGTAGTTTTGCTGTAGAGCACTGGTTTGTCTGAACCTTGCGACTACGGCCCGTAGTTCGAGGTGAAAACATGGAAGCCTTAGTTCTGATCCATACCTTACGTGCTGCTCTGGAGAGCGGTGATTTTTCTGTCTTATCCGTGCGTTTGGCTGATACCCACGCCGCCGACTTAGCGGGTGCTTTGGCTGAGTTTTCCACTGCGCATCAGTGGCAACTGTTAAGTTGCTTTGGGTTAAGTACACAAGCCGAAGTGTTCAGTTATTTACCCGAAGAGCAGCAGGTAGAACTGGCACATACAGTACGTCGGCAAGATTTTACCGCTGTGATTCGTCAAATGTCGTCGGATGAACGAGCTGACTTGTTCAACAAACTGTCCGATGCGCAAAAACAAGCTTTGTTACCCGCGTTGGCGCAAGCCGAACGTGATGACATCCTGAGCTTGTCCTCGTACTCTGAAGGCACAGCGGGTGCCATTATGAGTTCGGATTACGCTATGTTGTCGCCGGACTTAACTGTCACTCAAGCTATAGAGGTGCTGCGCAACGAAGCGCCAGATAAAGAAACCATTTATCTGTCTTATGTGGTCGATCAGGACCGCATTTTAATTGGTGCTCTGTCGTTGCGTGAGTTAATTTTGGCGCCCACCCATGCATTGGTCGATGATGTGATGAAACACGACCCTATCCATGTCAAAGTGGATACGGAGCAGGAAGAAGTCGCGTCATTGGTGGCCAAATACGACTTAATCGCTATTCCTGTGGTGAATGCGCAAGGACAGTTAGTAGGGATTGTCACCCACGATGACGCGATGGACGTCGCTGCCGCTGAAGCGACGGAAGACTTTCACAAAACCGCCACTATCGGCAAGCTCGAAGGCAGTGTCAAAGATGCCAAAATCAGTTTGTTGTATCGCAAGCGTGTGGTCTGGCTGGTGGTGCTGGTGTTTGGCAATATCTTTTCTGGCGCAGGTTTAGCGGCTTTTGAACAGATTATTTCACAGCACATTGCTTTGCTGTTTTTCCTACCGTTACTGATTGCCAGCAGCGGTAATGCCGGTGCTCAATCCGGCACCTTGATGGTGCGGGCTTTAGCCACGGGTGATATAAAATTACGCCACTGGGGCAAAATGCTCGGCAAAGAAGTACTGGTGGCGGGTTTGTTAGGTTTGACCATGGCGCTTGCTGTGTATGCGCTGGGTTACCGGAAAGAAGTGACTGGTGGCCTGGATGATACCCAACTACGTAACCTGGATCTGCGCCTGACTTATTTGCGTGAGCTGGAAGACAGACGTCAGGTGATCAT
>NZ_LAVS01000055.1 GCF_000986865.1 Rheinheimera mesophila | reverse complement strand
TACTTACACCACTACGGCTAGTTAATAGCCCGACATAGCCCTCTGGTATGCTTACAGCTACATCTGTTTTAATCACTGCCTTTTCTTGTGGCTCAAGTACGACAGTTTCAGCTGAGAATATGTCATAACCTGCATCCGTCTTATGATTTCGTTCGGGCATTCTAGCATTTTCTGATAATAGCCTTACTTGTAATGTGTTAGTCATTTTCCTGCTCCTCCTTGATTAAATGAATTGGTTTAACAACAAAGTCTATAAGACTAATAATAGATCCGTCAGATAACTTGTAATGCGTGTCTCTAATATCGCCAACAAGTTGTACAATTTCTAAAGTTGAATTTGTTTCTGGATTAAAAACCTTGTCTCCTACACTAATGCTCATTTTCCTGTTCCTCCTCATATTTATAGACAACTTGACCTGCCATAATCCCTACTGCTTCATCAAGTTCAACACCTTCTTTAACTGAATGTTGAATAGCATTTGTCATTCCCTCAAGTATTTCATCAAACGCTTGCGCTTTCTTATACACGTCTTCAATCTCTTTTAGCAATCCCTCTGTGTCATTGCCGTTATACGCACTAGCACTGATCACTGATTGTTCTATTTGTTCACGGTTATCCATTTGTGTCATCCTCCGTAAAAATTTTATTGTTTAATTCCATCCCAAATTTAACTCTTTCATCATCGTTGCCGAATTCGTTTATTAAATCTTTTTCAACGCTCTTGCAATACCTATCCCATGCGCTTGCTTTCTTCTCTAGATCTTTGTTACGTTCTCTTAACTTACCTATATCCCCAATAAGCTCATCTCGTTGCTTCTTGTACTCATCACGTTGTTTTCTCATCTTCTTCAACCTAGC
>NZ_LAVS01000054.1 GCF_000986865.1 Rheinheimera mesophila | reverse complement strand
GAAAGAACACTCACAAGATTAATAACGCGTTTAAATCTTTTTATAAAAGAACGTAACTTCATGTTAACGTTTGACTTATAAAAATGGTGGAAACATAGATTAAGTTATTAAGGGCGCACGGTGGATGCCTTGGCACTAGAAGCCGATGAAGGACGTTACTAACGACGATATGCTTTGGGGAGCTGTAAGTAAGCTTTGATCCAGAGATTTCCGAATGGGGAAACCCAGCATGAGTTATGTCATGTTATCGATATGTGAATACATAGCATATCAGAAGGCACACCCGGAGAACTGAAACATCTTAGTACCCGGAGGAAGAGAAAGAAAATTCGATTCCCTTAGTAGCGGCGAGCGAAACGGGAAGAGCCCAAACCAACAAGCTTGCTTGTTGGGGTTGTAGGACACTCTATACGGAGTTACAAAGGACGACATTAGACGAATCATCTGGAAAGATGAATCAAAGAAGGTAATAATCCTGTAGTCGAAAATGTTGTCTCTCTTGAGTGGATCCTGAGTACGACGGAGCACGTGAAATTCCGTCGGAATCTGGGAGGACCATCTCCTAAGGCTAAATACTCTCTAGTGACCGATAGTGAACCAGTACCGTGAGGGAAAGGTGAAAAGCACCCCGGAAGGGGAGTGAAAGAGATCCTGAAACCGTGTGCCTACAAGTAGTCAGA
>NZ_LAVS01000053.1 GCF_000986865.1 Rheinheimera mesophila | reverse complement strand
ATTCTTGTTTTGTCAGCTTATCTAAAGGTACGATATAAACTTTGTCGTACTTATTTTTGATTTGATTTGTCAACAATTCAACACGAGGATTGTTATACCCTTCAGCTGGATACAACTCCCCTACTTTGTACTTGTGTTGATTGTGCTCTATGTCTTTAAAAGCTCTAACAACTTTAAATTTCACCATTTTATCACCTCATAAAATTTTATAGTGTTTCTTCGGTACCTTCTAAAGCTGGCTTATGTCCTTTTAAATCTAATTTCCAAACAGCAGCAACTTTATTATCTTTCGCTTTGCCGTAAGCAAATTGTTTTGCAGTGTATAAATCCATATCATCTAACGCAAGTGTTTCTTTAAATTTCTGAACATTAATACCACCAGCTAAATAACCATCATATAAACCTTTAACGTACGTTAAAACCTTACCTGCTTCTTGGACTGTAGACTCGATAACATTCAAATTAAATGGTAAAGCAGTAACATATACGCCATTTGCATTTAAATGTGTATACTGTGCTTGAACCTCAAAAGCATCGGACGGATTAACAACCATTGTTACATTACCTTTAACCGCTACTGATTTACCTTTCTCGTTAGTTGAGTGGTATTTAAACACTTGCGTCAATTCATTAACTGTAGCGCGCGGATTAGCAAATGTAAGCGTACCTTGTTCTTCTTTCTCTGGATAAGCACCCTCAGTTACCGATACACCTTTTTGTACTTGACGGTTTAAGCCGATTGGTTGGTCTTTACCAGTACCTTTTAAGAACGCAGTTTCAAGCGCCACTG
>NZ_LAVS01000052.1 GCF_000986865.1 Rheinheimera mesophila | reverse complement strand
TGTTTTTTAAGGAGGATTCACAGTGAACAAATTGTATAAAACAACCCTCCTCATCACAATGGCAGTTGTGACGTGGAAGGTTTGGAAGATTGAGAAGCACACTAGAAAACCTGTGATTAGTAGCAGGGCGTTGAGTGACTATCTAAACAACAAATCTTTAACCATACCGAAAGATGCTGAAAATTCTACTGAATCTGCTCGTCGCCTTTTGAAGTTCGCCGAACAAACTATTAGCAAATAACAACATTATACACGAAAGGAAAGATAGAAATGCCAAAAATCATAGTACCACCAACACCAGAAAACACATATAGAGGCGAAGAAAAATTTGTGAAAAAGTTATACGCAACACCTACACAAATCCATCAATTGTTTGGAGTATGTAGAAGTACAGTATACAACTGGTTGAAATATTACCGCAAAGATAATTTAGGTGTAGAAAATTTATACATTGATTATTCACCAACAGGCACTCTGATTAATATTTCTAAATTGGAAGAGTATTTGATCAGAAAGCATAAAAAATGGTATTAGGAGGATATTAAATGAGCGACACATATAAAAGCTACTTAATAGCAGTATTGTGCTTCACAGTCTTAGCGATTGTGCTTATGCCATTGCTGTACTTCACTACAGCATGGTCGATTGCGGGATTCGCAAGTATAGCAACATTCATATTTTATAAAGAATACTTATATGAGGTGGATGATTAAATGACTTGGTTCGAAGAACACGTTGAACCTAGTGTGGAATGGGAAAGAAAAGCAGAACAAGCTGTGTTAAGTGATGATGAAGTTAAGACGATTACTGAATACAGAGAGAAGTACAACAATCCATATATTTACATGTCGGTTCAAAACAAAAATTATCTTGTTGAATATGTAGACAGACATACCGGTGACATAGTATTACACAATTTAAAACTTAAGAAATCATACAGAAGTAGAGCGCATCAATATTTTTTTGTCGGCCAAATAGTAGTGCCAGGCGAACCAAAAGGCATAATTTACGAAACATCTTTGATAATAAGATAAAAAAACTGCTACTTGTTGGAGCAAGTAACAGCATCAAGCACTTAAGAAAAATTTCAAGTTAAATATAAAATGAAAAACGGAGGAAGTCAAGATGTATTACGAAATAGGCGATATCATACGCAAAAATATTCATGTTAACGGATTCGATTTTAAGCTATTCATTTTAAAAGGTCATATGGGCATATCAATA
>NZ_LAVS01000051.1 GCF_000986865.1 Rheinheimera mesophila | reverse complement strand
ATAAGATAAAAAAACTGCTACTTGTTGGAGCAAGTAACAGCATCAAGCACTTAAGAAAAATTTCAAGTTAAATATAAAATGAAAAACGGAGGAAGTCAAGATGTATTACGAAATAGGCGATATCATACGCAAAAATATTCATGTTAACGGATTCGATTTTAAGCTATTCATTTTAAAAGGTCATATGGGCATATCAATACAAGTTAAAGATATGAACAACATACCAATTAAACATGCTTATGTCGTAGATGAGAATGACTTAGATATGGCATCAGACTTATTCAACCAAGCAATAGATGAATGGATTGAAGAGAACACAGACGAACAGGACAGACTAATTAACTTAGTCATGAGATGGTAGGAGGTCGCTATGAAGCAGACTGTAACTTATCTAATCAAGCATAAAGATGAAAATCTATTTATTACAAACCGACCAACCGAAGTGAACGATACAGTGAAGTATTCAACTGATATGCGAGACGCAAGAGAATTCGACGGACTAGACAAAACTGTTATTGATATGTCTAAGCACAAAGCAATCAAGAAAACAGTGACAGAAACAATTGAGTATGAGGAGGTAGAACATGACTGAGGAAAAACAAGAACCACAAGAAAAAGTAAGCATACTCAAAAAACTAAAGATAAATAATATCGCTGAGAAAAATAAAAGGAAATTCTATAAATTTGCAGTATACGGAAAAATTGGCTCAGGAAAAACCACGTTTGCTACAAGAGATAAAGACGCTTTCGTCATTGACATTAACGAAGGTGGAACAACGGTTACTGACGAAGGATCAGACGTAGAAATCGAGAACTATCAACACTTTGTTTATGTTGTAAATTTTTTACCTCAAATTTTACAGGAGATGAGAGAAAACGGACAAGAAATCAATGTTGTAGTTATTGAAACTATTCAAAAACTTAGAGATATGACATTGAATGATGTGATGAAAAATAAGTCTAAAAAACCAACGTTTAATGATTGGGGAGAAGTTGCTGAACGAATTGTCAGTATGTACAGATTAATAGGAAAACTTCAAGAAGAATACAAATTCCACTTTGTTATTACAGGTCATGAAGGTATCAACAAAGATAAAGATGATGAAGGTAGCACTATCAACCCTACTATCACTATTGAAGCGCAAGAACAAATTAAAAAAGCTATTACTTCTCAAAGTGATGTGTTAGCTAGGGCAATGATTGAAGAATTTGATGATAACGGAGAAAAGAAAGCTAGATATATTCTAAACGCTGAACCTTCTAATACGTTTGAAACAAAGATTAGACATTCACCTTCAATAACAATTAACAATAAGAAATTTGCAAATCCTAGCATTACGGACGTAGTAGAAGCAATTAGAAATGGAAACTAAAAATTAATTAAAAGGACGGTATTTAATTATGAAAATCACAGGACAAGCGCAATTTAC
>NZ_LAVS01000050.1:1279-1922 GCF_000986865.1 Rheinheimera mesophila | reverse complement strand
CGCTAAACAAACAGCAATAGAGTACGTTCAAGGCTTCTCTACAAAAGAGCCAAAATCATTAATATTGCAAGGTTCATACGGAACTGGTAAAAGCCACCTAGCATACGCTATCGCAAAAGCAGTTAAAGCTAAAGGGCATACGGTTGCTTTTATGCACATACCAATGTTGATGGATCGTATCAAAGCGACATACAACAAAAATGCAGTAGAGACTACAGACGAGCTAGTCAGATTGCTAAGTGATATTGATTTACTTGTACTAGATGATATGGGTGTAGAAAACACAGAGCACACTTTAAATAAACTTTTCAGCATTGTTGATAACAGAGTAGGTAAAAACAACATCTTTACAACTAACTTTAGTGATAAAGAACTAAATCAAAATATGAACTGGCAACGTATCAATTCAAGAATGAAACACAATGCAAGAAAAGTAAGAGTAATCGGAGACGATTTCAGGGAGCGAGATACATGGTAACCAAAGAATTTTTAAAAACTAAACTTGAGTGTTCAGATATGTACGCTCAGAAACTCATAGATGAGGCACAGGGCGATGAAAATAGGTTGTACGACCTATTTATCCAAAAACTTGCAGAACGTCATACACGCCCCGCTATCGTCGAATATTAAGGAGTGTTAAAAA
>NZ_LAVS01000050.1:0-1245 GCF_000986865.1 Rheinheimera mesophila | reverse complement strand
TACCGAGAAGATGGCACAGAAGATATTAAGGTCATCAAGTATAAAGAGAATGAGAATGAAGTTTATTCGCTCACAGGAGCCCATTTCAGCGACGAAAAGAAAATTATGACTGATAGTGACCTAAAACGATTTAAAGGCGCTCACGGACTTCTATATGAGCAAGAGCTAGGTTTACAAGCAACGATATTTGATATTTAGAGGTGGACGATGAGTAAATACAACGCTAAGAAAGTTGAGTACAAAGGAATTGTATTTGATAGCAAAGTAGAGTGTGAATATTACCAATATTTAGAAAGTAATATGAATGGCACTAACTATGATCGTATCGAAATACAACCGAAATTCGAACTACAACCTAAATTTGGGAAACAAAGACCGATTACGTATATAGCTGATTTCTCTTTGTGGAAGGATGGCAAACTGGTCGAAGTTTTAGATGTTAAAGGTAAGGCGACTGAAGTTGCCAACATCAAAGCGAAGATATTCAGATATCAGTATAGAGATGTGAATTTAACGTGGATATGTAAAGCGCCTAAATACACAGGTCAAGAATGGATGGTATATGAGGACTTAGTGAAAGTCAGACGTAAAAGAAAAAGAGAAATGAAGTGATTTAATGCAACAACAAGCATATATAAATGCAACGATTGATATAAGAATACCTACCGAAGTTGAATATCAGCATTTTGATGATGTGGATGATGAAAAAGATGCACTGGCAGATTACTTATATAACAATCCGGACGAAATACTAGAGTATGACAGCATAACAATAAGACACGCATATATAGAGGTGGAATAAATGAGTATCGTAAAGATTAACGGTAAACCATATAAATTTACCGAACATGAAAATGAATTGATAAAAAAGAATGGTTTAACTCCAGGAATGGTTGCAAAAAGAGTACGAGGTGGCTGGGCGTTGTTAGAAGCCTTACATGCACCTTATGGTATGCGCTTAGCTGAGTATAAAGAAATTGTGTTATCCAAAATCATGGAGCGAGAGAGCAAAGAACGTGAAATGGCTAGGCAACGACGTAAAGAGGCTGAGCTAAGAAGAAAGAAGCCACATTTGTTTAATGTGCCACAAGTGCATCCAAGAGGACGTTATGCGTGCTACCTGATGGAAAACGACATATTCGTGAAAGTTAAGAAGTAGATCATGACAGATAATGCACGCAAAGAATACTTAAACCAATTTTTCGGCTCTAAGAGATATCTGTATCAGGATAACGAGCGAGTGGC
>NZ_LAVS01000049.1 GCF_000986865.1 Rheinheimera mesophila | reverse complement strand
AGTCATAGTAATCCACATCACTCACTTACCTCCGCTCGAAAGACGTAATCACTCGGCGCCTCTACATCATCATTAGCCGTCATCATAATATATACTTGCTCAGTTACATACTTACCTAACTCATACATCGCTAGTAAGAATAATAATCTTAGTATTTGCTTAATCATTTTTTATCTACCTTCTTTACTTCGTATAAGACCGGATATAAATTTAAAAAGTGTATTCTATATCCAATCGTCTTAACTTTTACTTTATCACCTACTTTTAACCTAGCTTGTATGTCTGCGCTATCAAACTTTCCTTTGAAGAATAAGTCTGAGTTTTCGATGACTTGTTTATCATCTAATACAATATAGAATTTGTCCTCTTTATCTTGTCTTTTGTTATATTTATCTGTAATTGTCCCTTGATGTACTTCTTTGTTTTGGTAACTAGCCACTGTATAGATAGGCAATGCGACAACAAGTAGCAATGCGGTTATACCGAATAATGACAGTATTCCAACAATAAAGATGTCGAACCCATCCATATTTTTAAGTTTTTTAATCATTTCCCACACTCCCTTATATTTTCAAACAACTGACCCACTTTAATAACTGCATCCCTTTTAACTTGTTTCTCGTACTTCTCTTTCGCTTCTTCTTTACTCTCTGCCTCAACAACTGTAAACCTTTGATTACTCTTAGCTTTAGTTATGTGTGTATGTTTACGTCCTGTTGAATCTTTGAATGTTGTGACTAAGTATTGTGTCATTCCTCATAGCTCCCTTGAACTTGTTTGAGCTTACTCATAAAAAACATTACTAAAAATGCTATTAAGATATGCGTCTTTTGATGTTTATAAGCAAATGTAGATATCATAAAGATAGTAGCAAGCATTAACATTTCATATATGTTTGTGTGTATAGTCTTTTTACTCTTAAGAAAAATAATTGCTATGCGATAAAAGAGATAAACGCCAAACCCTATTAAAAATATTTCTAACATGTCGCTCACTTCCCCAAAACCTCCTTGACCCGATCTAAGATGTCTTTACACTCCGCTACTTCCGAAGCCTTTTGCTCCACGTTCTGAAACACTCTCGAATTCCTCCACTTGCTTTAGTTCAGGTGTCCATATAGGCACGATAACCAGTTGTGCTAGTTTGTCGCCTTTGTTGATTTG
>NZ_LAVS01000048.1 GCF_000986865.1 Rheinheimera mesophila | reverse complement strand
ATTTCCATCTCTTCGTTTAACTAAGTTGAATTTGCCCATACCTGATTCAATTGTAGTGTCTCCGCCTGTAGCATAGTCACCATTAACGACTTGAACCAATCCTTTATTGCTACGTTTAGAAAATCTTAATCCAGCACCGTACTTATAGTTTTCATCTGAACCAAACATGATATAACCGTCAGTTTCGTATGCACTATCAGCGTTTGATAATGTGAATGCGAATCGGTTTAAACCAGGTTTATTTTTGGTGTTCGGAGATAAATATATCGGTGCTTCTCTACTTTCAATATTAGCTGAAGCATATGAATCGATAATAATTCGGTTGTAGTCAGATGTTAAAGCGACTACACCGCCATAAGAATTGATTGTTATGCCATTCATACCACTATCACTGTAAGTTTTATCCCACCATTGAATAGTACCGGATGAACCTCCGTCTTCGCCTTCTCCATCAATATATGTTGAAATACCAAAATGTGACATATAAAGTGAACCGCCTGCGGTATTATTTCTAAACCTTAGATGTCCATCTTTAAGACGTGTGAATATATCATCGGTTGATCGTTTGCCTTTCCAAGTTCGTTGTACGATTCCGCCAAGTTCAATAAAATCATTTTGAACTTGTACATAACGGTTAGCATTTCCGCCTTTAATACCAATTCTATTCACATTGATGTCAAGACCTTCATTTGATAAGTTTAGGCTATTAACAATGTCATTTTTACCAACTTTGTTATTAATATTATTTGCGACTACATTAAATTCTCTATTCGCTGTTATATCAACTTTATCGCCACTAATTTTCACGCCATCTTTATCAATAGTATGTGAAGTAATCGCCCCATTTTCGTCATACCTTAAATAGATGCCTTTCATAGCATTTACAGTGATGTCTGCTAACACTCTTGATAGTGTTCTTTTAGAAGCATTAAACTCTTCTTTAGTAGTTCTTAATTTGATTTCCTTACCATTTTGTATAATTTGAGAACCATAGCGAGTCAATGTTTTCCTCTGTGCATCTGTGCTTTCTTTGACCTTGTTGTCTGTATAAGCATTAGCTTTCTTTTCAGCGTTTCTAGCCTTTAGTTCTGCGTTTTGTTTTGCCTCTTCAAGTTTAGCTTGAGCATCTTGTATAGCGCGTTGCTCTTCTTCCGAAATTTTACCATCAGCATACGCTTGCGATTCCTTCTCTTTAAGATCATCTTGAGCATCAATGTATGATTTTAAAGCTTCTTGCGCTTCTTGATTTGCTTGTTCAATACTTGCTTTAATCTCAGGATTATTGGACAAATCACTTAACTGGTCATCAGTATATTGTTTTTGTTCTTCCAATCCGTTTCGATATTCGTTTAACGTAACTTTATCTTTGATTTCACCTTTTAAAGTCGTTCTCTCAGCTTCAGCAGTATCTAAACGTTCAACAATACCGTCTTTGTCTGTTTTATAGTCCGATGTTTTTACATAGTCACGTAATTGTTCTTTTGTGGATTCTCTAGCTGCTTCAATAGCTGTTTTAACAACATTAGGTTCTCCGACTAACTGCAAATCTTCATTCACCGTTAAACCAAATTTTGTTGCTATTATTTCCAACGCTTCTTTATATTTTTCATCAGTGTATTGTGACTGTAATAATTTAAATCTATCTGAAATGGCGATTTTAACATCTTCTACATCTGTATAAACATCTTGTAATTTCTTTCTATACTCAAGAAATAAAGCTTGTGTATCTACCAACCGACCAATCGTTGCAGTTTCGGGTGTCATAGATTCTAAATTATTTTTAATTTGATTATAAACATCAATCACAGCGTCTAAACTTGCTTGTAAGTCCGCTTTCAAATCATTATCTACTAAGTACTCGCTATTCAGTAATTCTGTAGCTTCTGACAAAAGACTAGCGTGTTGTATAGATAAATTAATAAAAATATTGTTTAATTCACTGAATAGCGCTTTCTCTCTTGTTATACCACCTAATTTTTCAACATCATTTGGTGTTGCTTCAATCCATCGACCATT
This sequence comes from Rheinheimera mesophila, assembly GCF_000986865.1. Classification (GTDB taxonomy): domain Bacteria; phylum Pseudomonadota; class Gammaproteobacteria; order Enterobacterales; family Alteromonadaceae; genus Pararheinheimera; species Pararheinheimera mesophila. The sequence goes on along the minus strand of NZ_LAVS01000048.1, from coordinate 917 downwards.
CCAATATCTACGCAAGACAGCAACATCAGGGTTACTTGTATCATACCAAAGCATATCATTGACTGGATTTTCTGGCGGTGTATCACTTTTGTGTATTTTGCGTTCAAAGTATTCTAATTCACCATCTACAACATCTTTAACTATAGTGTTGATATTGCTAATATTATCGTTTAACTTTTGATGTATTATGTTCAATCGCTTGTTAAACTCTTCTCGTAATTCTGATTCTTTGAACTCTTTAGGTTGACCGAATGTATATGTGCTATTTTCTGAAATTATGTTATATTCTTCGGCAATAACTTCTGCCTCTACATACAATGGCGGGTTAAAATCTCTATGTTTTACTCTGACTGTATCACCAATTGATATAATCTCGTGCGGATACGTAACTTCCAAATCAGTAGAAGTAATCTCATATGACATAACTGCCGACTTACGTTTATTTAACTCTGTTTTGGCTAAAGAACGCAACCGTGTTTCATTCATATTTTGATCATCTGATTGAGGTTCGTATATTCCCCAAATATAACGGGTAGGTAAGTTGAATTGACTTTGTGCTTCGTCATCAGTCACAACTAACTCTAAACGCTTTCCTTTGTCATTTTCAGGTCCCACAGCAATTAATGCTGTTTTGATTTCTGACATATCAATCTTCCTAGTTAACCCAACCAAATCTTTACCATACTCAATTTCTTTACCTTTGAATAAGCTGTTTTTCTTTTTGAGTACCACATATCTACCTTTGACGGTATTAGAACTAAGCTCTATATAAAAATCCAATACCATTTTATAGGTTGTACATAATTGCTTTAAAACTTCATATCTAGTTTGATAAGAAGTCCATGACGTAGTACGTAAGCCATCGTATTCGGTTTGTTCAGAAACTTCCCAACCTGTATCGCTCAACACATCTTTCA
>NZ_LAVS01000047.1 GCF_000986865.1 Rheinheimera mesophila | reverse complement strand
TTGATTTTCGGTTATACTTCTAGTAGTATTATATTGCATATAAAAAGACCCCCAGTATTATTTAAGATTCGACACCTTAATAATATAACTGGGGTTTTTTATTGTCAAATTTTCCTTTCACGCACAAAAACACGTTTAAACGCTGTAATATCAACAGTTACAGCTGTATATATAAAATCGAGTTATTTCTATATAGTATCAAGACAAGAAGAAACTCGTTTCACTCGTTTCAAAAACCCTCATGATTTTTAGAGAAAAACTCTCTTATTTCATCGTCTTTAATAAAATAATATGCCATCTTTCCATCTTTATAAAAATCAAGTACCTCATTTTTATATAAAAGCCTTAAATGATGTGAAGTTGAAGCAACACTCATTTTCAATATCAAAGAAATATCACAAACACACAACTCATCTTCTTTAATCAAAGATAATATGATTTTCAATTTCTTCTCATCACAAATTTTTTCTAAAATGTTAAGTAATTTCTTAGATTTATCATCTTCTAAAAAACTTAAAGCATTGTTAACTTTATCCTCATGTACACAGATCACATCACAAGTATTTTCATAACTCATATAAAATCACACCCTAAATTAAAATATAAATCCTAAAATTGTTTGAATAGTGTCATTTTCAATAATAATAAATAAACCTAAAGCTATATAAATGATAGCCATAATCCAACGACTAAATTTCTCAACAATTTCTCCAATTCCTGGGATATTAGCTAATTTTTGTGCAGTAAACACCAAGAAGAAAATTAAAATTAAAAAGACAAACAGAGTAAGTAATAAATTAGTAACACTTAATGTCACAAAATACGGAACAAATAAACCAATATTA
>NZ_LAVS01000046.1 GCF_000986865.1 Rheinheimera mesophila | reverse complement strand
TTTATAAATTTTATCAAATCATCTTCTTTAGGTTTATTCTTTAATGATTTACCAACTTTATAAGCGCCGTATAACGCCGGCGTCCATACGGCTGCTGTTGTTTTTAAGCCAACTTTTTGCATTTTACCACCTACATTTTGTAATTTGTTACCGGTAGTTTCAGCTTTATCAGCTAAGTTTTGCCAAAAGGCTGATTTTTCTATATATTTCTTATTTTTTGTAATTTCTTTTTCTATTTTTTTCTTTTCTCTTTTAGTTAAATCTTCGTTTAACTTTTCTTCAAGTTTTTCAATTTCATCGAACCATTTAGCATTAATATCATTTCTTTCAATATCGCTAAATTTTTTACTCATTTTCATTTCTCCTTTAACTATAAAATAACTTTTCCAATTAACCTCACACTTTCGTTCCTGTAAAAGTGTAGATCATCGTATTCTTTATTTAGTGAAACTAGAGTCAATCTATCATCTTCAACAAAGACTTTCTTAACGTACGCTTCTTCTTCAATGATGAATATACCAATTTGTCCATTCTTTATATTGTGAGTTTTCTCTACGAATATAATTTCACCGTCTTTAAACATAGGTTCCATAGAATCACCATTTACTTTTAACGCTAAATCGTGTGTGGGGATAGGTCCTTTAACCATTTCAGTAAATAGCGTTTCATCGTGTAAACGTTCTCCTACACCAGCAGAGACGCAACCATTGACGTTAACTGGAGTTTTCTCCTGTTTATATGAATTAATATCTACAACGTTATCTCCTTTAGAATTCTGTTCTTCCAATTGTTCATTTGCATAGTTAAGTACGTTTTTTTGGCGGGGAGGTGTGAGTTTGTTGTATATGGAAGTGATGTCGTTATTTTCAATTTTTCTATTCTTAGAAATATCAAAACCCATAAGCCACGCTTCGTTAACGTTTAAAGCCTTTGCTAGTTCAAAGACTTTGTCTTGTTTCGCTTCATATTTTCCATTTAAATAATCGCTAATTGAGTTTCTGCCAATACCAGTCCTTCTTGATAGCTCTGATTGAGATATCTTCCGTTCAGACATAATTTGCTTTAATCTATCCTTAAAACTGTTCATATTTCTGAACACCTCCTAAGAATATAATACTACGTACAATGACGATTATCAATAATTTTTAACAAATGTTGTACAGAAAAATGTATTTTATGTGTTGACTTATTTAAACAAAGGTGTTTTAATTGATTTGTACAGAAAACCGAACAAGAAGGGAGGTGAGTTTATGATATACAATTTCGATTATAGTTTGCTGTACGAAAGAATGGCAGAGTATAGATATAGCCAAAGTT
>NZ_LAVS01000045.1 GCF_000986865.1 Rheinheimera mesophila | reverse complement strand
CACTGGTATTCCTCCAAATCTCTACGCATTTCACCGCTACACTTGGAATTCTACCCCCCTCTCACACACTCTAGTTTCCCAGTTTCAAATGCAATTCCCAGGTTGAGCCCGGGGCTTTCACATCTGACTTAAAAAACCGCCTACGTGCGCTTTACGCCCAGTAATTCCGATTAACGCTTGCACCCTCTGTATTACCGCGGCTGCTGGCACAGAGTTAGCCGGTGCTTCTTCTGCGAGTAACGTCAAAATGATGTGCTATTAACACACCACCCTTCCTCCTCGCTGAAAGTGCTTTACAACCCGAAGGCCTTCTTCACACACGCGGCATGGCTGGATCAGGCTTGCGCCCATTGTCCAATATTCCCCACTGCTGCCTCCCGTAGGAGTCTGGACCGTGTCTCAGTTCCAGTGTGGCTGATCATCCTCTCAAACCAGCTAGAGATCGTCGCCTTGGTGAGCCATTACCTCACCAACTAGCTAATCCCACGTAGGCGCATCCGATAGCATGTGGCCCGAAGGTCCCACACTTTGGTCCGTAGACATTATGCGGTATTAACAGTCGTTTCCAACTGGTATCCCCCTCTATCGGGCAGCTTCCTACGCATTACTCACCCGTCCGCCGCTAGGTCCGAAAACCCCGCTCGACTTGCATGTGTTAGGCCTGCCGCCAGCGTTCAATCTGAGCCATGATCAAACTCTTCAATTAAAGTTTAATTGCTACAAAAGTAGCTGCTCAGTATCACTGACTTAAAACATCCGCTCTTTCGAACAGATAACTGTATAAGTCACTTCACTGATTAATATTCTTTTGCGATTGCTCGCTGCAGAATCCAAACCGTGAGTGCCCACACAGATGATTGATTGCTTATTATTAAAGAGCATGCTGAACCGTGTTCAGCGGGAGGCGTATCTTACACTTCCCAGAATTTGTGTCAAGGTAGCGGCTTGAAATTATTTATCAAACTCACCCACTCAACCTGCTTCGCTTCACTTTTGAGCCTTTCGGCTCCACCGCGTTGCGAGGCGGCCATTTTAGTGATTTTCAATCTCGTGTCAAGCGATGTTTTGCATCATTTTTCACTTCATTTCAAAACCACCCCAGAGCTGCTTTCGCACCACCCCGTTGGCATGGCGCGCATTATAGGGAGTTTTTCATCCTGCACAACCCCTAACATGACAATTTGATGATATTCCTGCCCGTTCGCTCAGAAATAAAACAAAACGGGCAAAAAAGAGACTTTTTTGCCCGTTTTATACACAGAAATAGCGATTATTATAGAAAAGCAGTTGTTACACCTTAAATTGCTTCACCAGCTCTTTTAAATCCTGACTCAGTTGAGTCAAACGTTGGGTCGATTGATCACTGCCTTTAATAGCGCCAGCGGTCTGATGCACTAACTGACTAATAGTATGTACGTTCTGATCCACTTCACCGGCCACCGCACTTTGTTGCTCGGCGGCTGTCGCTATATGCGCGTTCATATCAGAAATCTGGGCTATGGAATTGGCAATATCTGTCAAGGCTTGCTGCACTTGAGCAGCCAGATTGATATTCAGTTCTGCCGCTGTTTTACTTTCCTGTACAGCCGCAGTCATTTGTTGAGTACCTTGTTGCAGCTCAGCAATAATACCGGAGATTTCCTGAGTCGATTTTTGCGTTTGATGTGCCAAAGTACGCACCTCATCAGCAACCACAGAAAAGCCTCGGCCATGTTCACCGGCTCGAGCCGCCTCTATGGCTGCATTCAGTGCAAGTAAGTTAGTCTGGTCCGCCAGCTTATTAATGATATTCAGGACATGGCTGATATTTTGCGACGACGTATATAAAGAAGCGGCGGCGACTGAGCTTTGTTCTATCGTTTGGCTTTGCGTATGAATGCTGTCTACCGACGCCTTCATCAACTGCATGCCCTGCTGAACCAAAGTTTCAACCTGGCCTGTCTCATGATTCGCCTGCTCGGCACTTTGGGCCACTTCAGCGATGGCAGAACTCATTTGAGTAATAGCGGTTGCGACCATATCGGTCTCTTGTTGCTGTTGCACACTCTCTCTAGAAATTTGCTGAGATATGCGAGCAACATCTACCGCACTTTCACTTACTTGTACTGAAGTCACACTGACTGACGTAATCAACTGACGTATTTTGCCAACAAAGAGGTTGAAAGCGGTAGCCAATGCGGCTAATTCATCTTTGCCGTCGTAACTAAGTTTCACTGTTAAATCGCCATCTCCGGATGCGATATCTTGCATGGCGGAAACAACATCGGTCATAGGTTTGACCACTGAACGTGTCACATACCAACTCAAAGCCAACATTAAACCAACTACCAGCACCACCAGAACGGCCAGTTGCATTACGACCTCATAAAAAGACGCATCTACATCATCGATATAAATACCGGTTCCCACTATCCAGCCCCAGGGTTTAAACAACTCTACGTGAGTAATTTTAGGCACTTCTTCCGTAGCACCAGGTTTAGGCCAGTTATAAAATACTGAGTGCGAGCCATCATCAGCTACGCCATCGGCCATATTCTGGAACAAAGGTTCGCCTTGTTTATCTTTAAAACTTGCGACATCTTTGCCATCCAGATCTGGCCTGAACGGGTGCATCAACATGGTGACTTGTTGATCGATGACAAAATAGTAGTCGTTTTCTTTATAGCGAAGAGATTTCAGTTCGGCTAATGCCAGTTGTTTTGCTTTGGCCTCATCTAATTCGCCTGCACCGACTTTACTGTGATAGTTATTGACTAAAGCTACGGCAACCTGAGACAGGTAAAGAGTGGAAAGGCGTTTTTCTTCAAGGATACTTTGCTTTAAACCAGAAAGGACTAACCAACACACCAGGATTTGACCAAGAACGGCCACACCTACTATGGCAAAAAGCCGGGTTTTGATACTCAGATTTTTTAACATGCTCTAGCCTGTACAAGACGTATCTTTTTGTTTTGTAAAGGATAGGCCGAAGAGTAGAAATAGCAAGGGTTAAGAAAGCTAAGCTGGTTATTGGCTAATTCGTTTGAGTAGGTTTAAAAAATGTTTTTTTGAAAATTT
>NZ_LAVS01000044.1 GCF_000986865.1 Rheinheimera mesophila | reverse complement strand
GAGACCACAACGTTGATAGGTGAGGTGTGGAAGCGTGGTGACACGTTAAGCTAACTCATACTAATTGCCCGAGAGGCTTAACCATACAACGCCCAAGGTGTTTGTGTGTGGTGTGATACAGAATTCTATCGAGCTTGCTTGTTAAAGACATAAAAACAGTTTTTGCCTGGTGGCAATAGCGCTGTGGAACCACCTGAATCCATTCCGAACTCAGAAGTGAAACGCAGCCGCGACGATGGTAGTGTGGCAGATGCCATGCGAGAGTAGTTCACCGCCAGGCTCCCAAATAAGCCAAAGGGCCCAGTCTAACGACTGGGCCTTTTTGCTTATGTGAATTTAGTGGTGGACCATTCGAGCAGCGCATCCCCCATGCGACAAAAACGTCTGGAATGTTTTTGAACGGCGCAGCCGCCCCGAAGGGTGGAGGGCAGGAGGCCCGGAATACAAAAGCCCGGAGCCAATTTGGACCGCCAACGGCGGGTCCCGCAGGGACGAGACCCAGGATGGGTCGAGCACTGTAGTTCACCGCCAGGCGGACAAGACGTCCCGCTGTCGCCTCACCACTCAAATTCAGAACCAATGCGTTAACACCCAACCAACTCCACCTACCCATTCCCCCCTCATTTGGCTATAATGCAGCCCGTTTTTACAGCAGTTTTGGGTGTAGTTTGATCCTAGTCCGTGCAGTCCAGTACCTTTGGTTCAGAATGATCCGGCTTAGCTGGCGTTCGTGGCTGAAGCTGATCCCACTGATGCTCATCAGCCTGGTGTTGATCTCTACTTTTATCACCCCTATTCCTGATCAGCAGTATCATTTCCCTGACGAAAATACCGCCAACAGTAATTTTCATGTGGTTGAATTTAATGACGAAGGTCAGCCTCACGACTTAAAACAACAGCAGGCTTTGTTTGATCGTATTAAAAAACCGGACTCTGCCACCGCAGAGCTGGTGATTTTTGTTCATGGCTGGCACCAGAACGCCGCTTCAACAGATTCAAACTTTGTTGCTTTTCAATCCTATATCAAAGAGTTACAACAGGCGGCGCCACAAAGAAACCTGATTGGTTTGTATTTAGGCTGGCGAGGCGATAAATACGACCCTCTTTGGTTGGACGAGTCTGATAAGGCGGAAGGTTGGATGGAGCCGCTCGACTTTCCTACAATTTTCCAGCGGAAAAGAGTCTCACGTTTGGTCGGCGAGCGAGGCGTGAGCCAGTTATTAGATAAACTGGATACTGTGGTTGAGCAGGGACAACTGAAGCGTTACATCTTTATTGGTCATAGTTTAGGTGGTTCTGTTGCCTTGCACGCCAGTAAGGCCAGAGTAAAAAAAGCCATAGATTTGGGTAAAGACAATCCGAATTTGTATTTACTGCTCAACCCTGCGGTAACTGCCAAAGAGTATAAGCCACTCGATACATTATTAAGCGTCGACAGGCAAAAGCCTAGTATGGTGGTATTGCAGTCCAAAGGCGATTTTGCCGTAAAAGAGGCGTTTAACTTCTTGAAAGATGGTGAGCAGGCGGTAGGAAATTCCTGGGCTATCACACACGATATCGATAAGTGCCCCAGGGGTAACTGCGAAACTCCTATAGTACTGCATAGCAGTTTAGCCCAGCACGATGCAATACCTGGCTGCATGATGCAACTCAATCGCTCTGGCTGGCGTATCCGTGCCCGGGTGCAGGCCCGTCGTACTATTCAAAGTTGTGACGATGCCAATATGCAGGCGGTCTGGGTACTGGCTGTATCCGATGACATTATTTTTGGTCACAACGGTATTTTAACGCCGAATCATGCCGGTGCTTTGGCGGAAATTTTAAGTCTGATTGATTACCACAGAAACCAAATTCCGGAAGCTATTTAATTAGTGCCACAGAATCAGCACTGTGCCAGCAACTGTCAGGCTGGCGCCTATCCAGGCTCCGAGAGCAGGTCGCCTTTTATAAACCAGCCATAATAAAGGCACCACTACCACCGGGCTCACAGACGACAAGATACCGACCAAACCCGCATCTCCGGTTTTAAGCGCCTGTAAAATCAGCGTCATACCTATCACCATCGACAAACCTGCATTAACAAACACCATAGCGAATACTTTTTTTGTCATAGGCAAATAAACCCGGGCCACTTTAAAGCCCAACCAAAACAGCAGCAGATGAGCTAACAAAGCCACTGTCATCCGTACTGCAGACGCACTAACTGCATCTATCTCGGTTTCCATCAGTGGTTTTAACATTAAGGTCGAAGCGGCCTGACAAATAGCCGAAGTTAAGCCTAAGGCGATACCTGAGCCGAGTTGAGATTGATTCGACTCCCAATGATGTTGCTCTTCCGCTCTGCGACCCAGCACTATGGCGGTCATCACTCCTGAACTTAATAAGCCACAGCCAACCAAGGTCCAGCCCCAAATCGATTCACCTAAAAATAGATAAGCGAGCAGCACCGAAAACATCGCATGAGTGGCAAACAGCACCCCGGCACGACGGGGCCCTAAACGATTCATTGAGGCAAACAGCGAGGTATCACCTATTAAAATACCAATAAGGGCTGAGATGGCTAACAGTGGTAATTGAGGCAACGCCAAAGTATTAAAGCCGCCACTAAAATATGCCCAGAGCCACAACATACTGGCCGCGCAAGCCAAACGCCAGCGGGTAAAAGCAAAAGCGCCCAAATGACTGGATGCAGTGGCCGACAATAAGCTGCCGACAGCCCAGCATACCGCAGCCAATAAAGCTAAGTATTCGAAAGGCACTAATAAATTCCTGAAGATAAATAACGATCGCCGCGGTCGCAGATAATAGCCACTATAACAGCATCTTTGAGTTGTTCGGCCAGACGTAATGCTGCGTAGCCGGCGCCACCGGAACTGACACCACAAAAGATGCCTTCTTGTTGTGCCAACTGACGCATAGTTGCTAAGGCTTGATCGGCAGTAATGTCGATGATCTGATCAACCCGCTGCTTTTCATAAAAACCGGGTAGATAGGCTTCTGGCCAACGGCGTATACCCGGAATGCTGCTGCCTTCTGTGGGCTGCAGGCCAAGGATTTGAATCGCAGGGTTTTGTTGTTTTAAATAACGTGATACCCCCATGATGGTGCCTGTGGTGCCCATGCTGGAAATAAAATGGGTGACTTTGCCCTGGCTTTGTTGCCAGATCTCAGGGCCAGTCGAGGCAAAATGCGCTGCCGGATTATCGCTGTTATTAAACTGATCCAGCACTAAACCCATACCTTCGGCCTGCATTTGTTTGGCTAAATCACGGGCGTATTCCATGCCTTGGTCTTTACTGACCAAAATCAGCTCAGCACCATAAGCCCGCATTGAGGCTTTGCGCTCTTCTGTCATATTGTCCGGCATAATCAGCTTCATTTTATAGCCTTTAATAGCCGCAGCCATCGCCAGTGCTATGCCGGTATTACCGCTGGTCGCTTCAATCAGGCAGTCTCCTGGTTTTATGTCGCCACGTAGCTCAGCCTGTTGCAACATAAAAAGAGCGGGTCTGTCTTTGACTGAACCCGCCGGATTATTGCCTTCCAGCTTTAACAACACTGTACTTTGGGTGTGATTGGCCATACGTTGCAAACGGACCAAAGGCGTTTGGCCAACATAGTCTTCGAGGGTAGGGAACATAAAACCTCAGTGGGACGGAACAAATTGCGCTTAGTGTAGCGGATCTGACATTGTGCCGACAGACAGATCCGCTATAACTCAGACCATCGACGACACTGAAAGACGTTTCAGGTTATCGCATAAAATAGCAGTGGCTATGCCGACATTCAGCGACTCTGTATCGCTAAAGGCCGGGATAGTGACTGGATGACTGATCACGGGCTTGAGCGCCGGATTAATACCATTGGCTTCATTGCCCATCACCAGATAACCACCAGCCTTGCTGAGCTTTAACTGATGCACTGACTCGCCTTCCAGGTAAGCACCGTAGATTGGCATTGTGCTTTGCTCTAATACCGGCAATACATCCTGATAATAAAGTTTTACCCGTAAAAATGAGCCTTTCGCTGCAGCTATCACTTTGGGGTTATACAGATCGACTGTGTCGGACGAGCACAAGACATGACGGATACCATACCAGTCAGCCACCCGGATAATAGTGCCTAAATTACCAGGGTCGTTGATTTGATCTAACACTAGTACCCAGTCGCCTGGCTGCTCTTTGAATGGGCTGGCTACTGGTATTTCAGCCACAGCCAAAGCGGCGTTATTACTCGCAAAAGTACCCACCTGCACCAACTCATGTTCAGTGCATTGCTGTATCAAATCGGCTTTAGTGCACAGAGCATGATGCTGCTGCAAAAACTGCTCTGTGCCAAACACTGCACGCACTTTCCATGCACTGTGCAGCAATTCCAGCACCGATTTTTCGCCTTCAACAAAAAACAGTTGTTCGGCTTTGCGGTATTTTTTTTGCTGCAGGGATCGAATAAGTTTCGACCATTTCTGACTAATCATAAACCCTTCTTACTTGAAGCTGCAGCCGCGTTGACTGCGTGCTCTCGCCCCGGTCACATAGTGGCCTATGCTCCCGGGGACTCGTTTACTTGTTGCCTTGCTGCAACTCCAATTAACTTGGGTTACACCTTCTTACTTGAAGCCGCAGCCGCGTTGACTGCGTGCTCTCGCCCCGGTCACATAGTGGCCTATGCTCCCGGGGACTCGTTTACTTGTCGCCTTGCTGCAACTCCAATTCATTTGGGTTACAGCCCTCTTACCTGAAGCCTACATCGAGGCCTGGTATTTTTGTTGTCCCGCCACCCATGTTTGTTGCACTTTAGCTTGCCATAAGGTTTCCGGGGCTACTTTAAAAATATCACGGTCTAGCAGAATAAAATCAGCCCACATCCCCGGCACTAACGAGCCCATGCTGTGATCCTGAAAAGCGCCATAAGCGGCATCGAGCGTAAAAGATTTTAACGCCTGAGTTAAAGTCAGACGCTGTTCCGGTAAC
>NZ_LAVS01000043.1 GCF_000986865.1 Rheinheimera mesophila | reverse complement strand
ACCCCAGCATAGTGCATCATTTTGCTGACACTGATATCCCGAGATTTCGCCGTCTGTTGATCGAGCAGTTTTGTGAACTTGCAGGTGGGCCCTGTAGATACACGGGGGCATCAATGCAAGAAAGCCATACAGGATTTCAAATCACTCAGGCGCATTTTGACGCCCTGGTCAACCATTTAATCAGTGCCATGCAACAACAAAAGGTATCCATCGAAGCACAGAATGAATTTCTGGCAATGTTAGCTCCTATGTACAAAGATGTAGTGTATCGCTGATGACCACTCAGGTAGTTTTTCTTGACGCAGCCACCTTGGCTGAAACCGATTTAAGTCCACTGCATCTGGCTGACGTCAGTTTAACTTTGTACCCACAGACCTCAGCAGAGCAATTACAGCAGCACGCCAGCGGCGCACAGGTGCTGATCAGCAATAAAGTTACGCTCGATGCCAAAGCCATAGCTGCCCTGCCGCAACTACGTTGTATTCTGGTGGCTGCGACCGGAGTGAATATGGTTGATTTAACCGCAGCAAAAGCGGCGGGCATAGTGGTGTGTAACGTGCAGGGTTATGCCGGGACTGCGGTTCCACAGCAGGTTTTTGCTTTATTGCTGCAACTGACCAACCATATTCAGAGCTATCATCAGGCCGTACAGCAGGAGCTTTGGAGTCGAAGCTCACAATTTTGCCTGCATTTGCAGCCGATAGAAGAGCTGGCGGGGAAGACGATGACAGTGCTGGGGTATGGGGATTTAGGTCAGGCGACAGCTCGCCTGGCCGAGGCTTTTGGGATGACAGTTCTGATTGCAGAACGACCTGGAGCGAGACAGATCCGTCCCGGCAGAACCGGGTTTGAAGATGCCTTGCGTCAGGCCGATGTACTGTCGTTGCATTGCCCTTTGACAGACAGCACGGCGCAGCTTATCAATGCGAACACCTTAAGTTGGATGAAACCTCAGGCACTCTTGATCAACACAGCCCGGGGCGGCTTGATTGATGAAATCGCCTTAGCAGACGCGTTAGCGAAAGGCAGGCTGGCCGGAGCTGCCTTGGACGTGTTAAGTAGCGAACCGCCACCTGTTGATCATCCCTTGCTTCATCACAACTTGCCTAACCTGATTGTCACCCCGCACGTGGCCTGGGCCAGCCGTCAGGCTATGCAACGCCTGGTAACACAATTGGCGGAAAATCTGCAGGCCTTTCTGGCACAACAGCCTATTCGTCAGGTATGAGCTTCAGCAGGCGGTGATCCTGCCCCAATGTCAGAATAAAATCGGCGCTGGCAGGCAGTTGTTGCCAGCTTTGACGAGTCAAACGCTCAAAATACAACATAAAGTCTTTCAGTTCTGCCGGGCTTTTTCCCAGTCCCTGCTGTTGTAAAGTTTGCTCCTGCCAGGCCCGCCAACGGCATACAGCCCGCCAATCCGGTGCATCAAGCCAAATCAGTTGATCCAATAACAACCAGATCTGTTGATACTCCTGCGCCAGTTGCTGATTGACCTGACGCCGCCACCGGGCATCAGGGTCCTGCCGGGTTTCCAGCAGATTGGGCTTTTCGAGTAAGGCCTGCTCAGACAGAGCCGAGAGCCCGACACACCATCCCTCGAGGATCACAATGCGAGCCGTGGTTTTTTCAGAATAGCCTGCAACGCAATCTCTGCCTTTGTCATAACGCCGCCACTGCTGCGGCTCGTGGCGACGAAAAGCCTGCAATTGTGATAGCAGCAGAGAAGTTTCATGTGTGCCAGGAACCCCGCGCTCGGCAAAAAGCGGATGCCAAAGACGGGCTCGCTGCAATCTGAGCGCTGGCTCCAGATAATAATCATCCAGTGAGATCACATCCGCTTGCACTCCTTGTCCAAGCCAGAGTTTTTGCAGTGCTGTGGCCAATGTAGTTTTTCCACTACCCTGCGCACCACTGATCCCGATCACCAGAGGCGACTCAGGTTGAACCTTACTCAGCGACTCTAATGACGTTTGCCATCGGCGCTGGCTGGATAACAACTCTTTCAGGCTGTAAAAAAGCCACTGCTTCAGCCATAAATATTGATTATTTTCAGTCACTAAGCACCTTGTCGCTTTGAACTGGCTGTCTGATTTTGTTTCAGCTACACTGCGATGTCTATTTTTTGGAGAACTTCTGCATGCGTCATGCATTGAGCATTTTTTGGGTACTGCTTACGTTTTCGGTTCAGGCTGCAGACTTGACGCAGTTAATGCAGCAAGTCAAAGCCAACCCACAAGCGCAACTTGATGCACAGCTTACGCAACCGGCACGCACAGCCCAAGACAACTTTTTGCTGGCATACAGTCATTATGTGCTGAAAAACAAAGAGGCCGCACTGGAATTCAGTAATAAAGCCATGACGCTACAACCAGATACAGAACTGGCTGGCCGCATCCTGCTGATGCAGGCTTTGACTTATGGTGTGTTTTATCGCGATACCGCGATGGCGATAGAAAAACTGAAACTGGCTGAGGCCATTTTACCCGAGCAGGATACGGCAACCCTACTCAGTTTACGCATGGATATACTGGAGAGTTTTGCCCAGGCCTACAATCAGCAGGGAAATGCTGAACTAGCCATGAAAGCGGCCACACAAAGCCTGGCCTTAGCCAGCAAAGCCGCAGATAAACAGCGTCTGCTGGATTCAATGATTATGCTCGGGCGCCTGCACTTGCAAAACAACAACCTGAGTAAAGCCTACCAGTATTTTAAATCTGCCTTACCCCTTGCCAGCGAAATGGGCGATCAACAAGCGATCGCCTCGATCAGTATGCGGTTGGGCATGGCTTATCAAAAGCTGGAACAACATGAACTGGCATTACAACATTTTAATCAGGCCGCCGGGTTGTACCAGCAATTAGACAGTCTGAGTGCCCAGGCCAATGCCTTGATCAACAGCGGTGACAGTCAGTTGGTGTTAAAGCAACTGGATAAAGCCAAAGCCACCTACGACAAAGCGCTGAAACTGGCGGTGGAAAGTGAGGATCCGTACATGTTGATCTCCGCCCATGTCAGCTTGTCCGAGCTTGCACTGGAACAAGGCGATCTGGATCAGTCCGAACAGTTGCTGACTAAAGCCCATCAATTGGCCAGTCAGCTTTCGGCACAATCGATTAAAGCAGAAACGGCTTTATTCCTGGCGAATGTCTTTATCAAAAAACAAAATTACAGTTCGGCCAAACTGATGCTGGCTGAGGCGGCTCCGGAGCCGGATAAACTGGCAGCGTATCTGAAGCGCAAGCATCTGGCATTAAGCGCTGAACTGGCCGCACTTGAGCAACAATGGCAACAAGCCTATCAACTGGAGAAAACGGCCAATCAACTCGAGGTTGCAGAGCTAAACGACACCAGCAAGATACAACTGGACAATCTGCAAAGCAGTCTTGAATTACAGCTACAGCAAGAAAAACAACAGGAGCTGCATTTCAGTCAGCAAACTCAACTGAAACAATGGCTGTGGATGAGTCTGATGCTGTTGGCATTGACTGTCTTTGCACTGCTACTTTTACTGAGCAAACAGAAAAAAAATCGCTCTGGAGCTCTGATCCAACTCCCACAATGGCGCAGTTTCACTGAGCTGGTGCTGCATCATCACAAAGCCAAAACTCAGGGACACCTTCTGCTGGTGATGCCGATGCAAACGCACGCCCTGTTAGCGAAAGGTCTACAGCAGGTCAGAGCCGATTTAGAGGCGTTAAGGGCGAGTTTGGATCAGGCTCTGTTCTGGGTTGAACAGGATCAGGAGTTCTGGCTGTACTGCACTTCAGAGCAGCACGCCGCTGAACTACAGCAGCAGTTGATACAAAGCTTACCTACGGACTATCAAACGCATTCGGCCATACTGCCGCTGCACGCGTTACTTTCTGATCGCAGTTGTCAGCAGGACTTCGATGCGCTGCGTGAGTTGGTTTGGTACAGCTTGTATCTGGCAGAGCAACAAGGTTTACAAGGTGCAATACGACTGGATTATCAGTGCCATCAAAACAGGCCTTGCGCCTGGCAGACCGAACAGCTACGGCAGGATTTATTTAACGCCATTAGTCTGGGTTTATTAGAGATCCAGGCCAATGGCGTTTCATTGAGCGCCAAACTACAACGCCAACTGGCTCATATCTGAAGCTGCAGTAAATGCTTTGGTAACTCAAATTCCATCGCAGTTTTGCGAAATGGACAAATGAACTTGAGTTTTATTGCCTGCAACATCAGTCCCTGTTCATTTTTATTGCCCGACCCATAAGCAGGATCGCCCATCACCGGATGCCCTGCCTGAGCAAAATGGCGACGGATCTGATGCTTACGGCCAGTGATGAGCTTCACCCGTACTACACTGCTACGCCGCTGTTCACAATACGCTTCCAGCTCAAACTCTGTACTACAGGCTTTATTATCCAGCGGTGCATTCAGCACTGCTTTAGCGATCAGTTCGTCCGACAACTGACCTTTGACTTCAATACGATACTCTTTGTCTATTTTGTGCTGCTGCAACATCAGGCTAAAAGCGGCTGCAGCTTGTTTGGTGTGAGCAAGCAGCACCAGACCACTGGCCTCCCGATCCAGGCGATGCAATAAAAACACCTGACGTTTCCCCTGCCAATGTAACTCAGCATATCGCAGCAGTGACAAATGATCGCCCCACTCATTGCCTTGCGATAACATGCCAGCAGGTTTAAACCAGACACTGTAGCCACGGGCTTCATGCAGCAGAAGTGCCGGCTCACAGCTACGCTGTAACAGCTGTTCGTCGTAGTTCAGCTCCAGGCTATCTCCGGGCAACAGATCCGCCTGTGCGCGGCGTAATCTTTTGTGTTGCTTACCACGTCGCCACAGCACAGCGCCTTTATTCATCGCATCTTTGAGCCGGCCTTTACTCAACTCTGGAGCTGCCATCACCAAAGCGTCAATCGCCTGTTGTGCAGCAGTGATCTGCAGCTTTTTTGATAATTTCAAAATAGTTCTTCACTTAACATTAAGTTCAGCCAGTATTCATGGCCATTGGCCTGTAATGATACCAAAGCTAAGGAGGCTCTGTGTATGCGTAAATTTTGGTTGGTCAGTTTATTTATGGTCAGTTCTGCTGTTTTCTCTGGTGCAACTCTGGCCGCGCCTGCAGAAATTGCAGCCACCAAAGAGTCCTTTAAGCTACCTTCAGATGTTGCTAAAACGGCTAAACCTAAAACCGCTCTTCGCAGCAGTGGCGCCTTGATCCAGAGCGTCGAAAATAACGTCTGGTTTGACACTATTGATATCTCATTTGAATCAGACTTAAACAACAATGGCTTCTACCATGGCTTGTATGTCCGCTTTGATGCAGATACCAACTACAGTTCAGTACCTGTGTATGCCCATTTTGCGCTGAAACGGGCCGGAGCCCCTGAAGTGATTATTCATACCAGCTCCGTCTTCACGTTATACGGGACCAGTGCAGACGACTGGTTTGCGATAGAAAGTGAACTATTACACAGCCTGCCTCCGGCCTATTACGATTTAGTGATCCGGATTTACGATGCAGATTACAACGACTTACTGGCTGAGATTTCCGGTTTTGACGAGCCGGCTTTAGCAGAACTGCCACTGGAAGACTTATCCTTTGATGAGCCTGTGGTCGTGGTAGTAGAGGAAGACAGCGGCAGTTTCGGCTGGTTAGGTTTGCTCGGTTTGGCAGGGATCGCATGGACCAGACGCAAAGCGAAGATAGCCTGACAATTCAAAGCCCCGCACTGCTGCGGGGCTTTTTTGCCTTTATAAATTAGCCTCAGCAAAAGACGCCAATCTGCTGCGTACTACGCCATTGAGATTAATAGTGGTACTGCCCTCGAAGTTTTTAAAGCGCTCCACAATATAGGTTAAACCTGAAGTCACTGCCGTCAGGTAGTTACTGTCGATTTGTGACAGGTTGCCTGAGCAAATCAGCTTGGTGCCTTCCCCACAACGGGTGATGATGGTTTTCAGTTGCGCGGCACTTAAGTTTTGACACTCGTCCAAAAGTACTATGGCATTTTGAATGCTGCGACCGCGCATAAAGTTGACCGATTTAAACTGAATATTGGCCTTGTCCATTATGTATTGCACGCTGGCATGCGGGTGTTCGTCGGTTTTATGCAGCACTTCCAGCGAATCGGTAATAGCGGCCAGCCATGGCGCCATTTTCTCTTCCTCAGTGCCAGGTAAAAAGCCGATAGACTCGGCAATTTCTGGCGTGTTGCGGGTCACTATCACCTTGTCGTACATGCCTTTTTCAATCACCAGTTCCAGTGCCGCAGCCAGAGCGATCAGAGTTTTACCACAACCGGCAGGACCGGTCAGAATCACCAGGTCCATATCCGGGTCCAGCAGGGCATTGAGCGCCATGGCCTGATAAATATTTTTTGGATGAATACCCCAGGCATGTTTATGCATCAGGCGCTCAAAACCTAAATCGAGAATTTTGATTTCCTGTTCGTTGATTTCCAATACCCGCCCGGCAAAGGTTTGCGCTTCATCAATCAGGTATTCGTTGATATAAGCGTTGGGCAGCACAGCACGTGGCACAAAATGATAGGTATCACGGCCTTCATTGTGGGTGCGGCAATCTTTGACAACAGACCAAAAGTCGCCGCTAAATTTGTAATAGCCTTTGTATAAAAACCGCACATCGTCAATCAACTGGTCGGTACGATAATCCTCGACCAGCTTCAGACCTGCCCCTTTGGCCTTCAGCCTCATGTTGATATCTTTGGTGACCAGTATCACTTTGGTCGGCGCTTTTTCCCGTTGTAAAAACAAGGCGGTATTAATAATTAAATGGTCGTTTTCCCCACCCGGTAAGCCGGGGATCTGGTCGCTGATATGATGGTCATTGATGATAAATAAGTGACCGGCATTTTTTTCTTCCGTGTGGCTGGGTAACGCAACGCCTTGCAGCATTTGTTCCGGTGAAGCATCTTTTAACACATCCTCCAAAGCGCGAATGGCGATACGGGCTTCACGACTGACGTCTTTGTGTTTGTCTTTGATATGGTCTAACTCTTCGAGCACTGTCATTGGAATGACAACGTCGTGTTCCTGAAAGTTTAAGAAGGCGAAAGGTTCATGCAGTAGAATGTTGGTGTCCAGAACGTATATTTTTTTATCTTTAGCTCTTCTTCGCGCCATAAGCAGCTCCTTAGCGACAATAAACCATGAAAGTTCATGGCAAAAATACAACAATCTTTATTTATTTTCGGTATACAACATCTGACTTGCCGGCTGATGTTTGGTTCAGTAAAGCGATCGCCCTCAGTGCTTTGATTCATTTGATCTAAGCTTAGAGCAAAAATGCACGGCCTGTATGACCAATAGATGACGATTTTTAATCTATTGCAAAAAATACGTGGCTCAGGCTGATGCGATAGCAGACTTTTAGCTGTACCATAGCGCGCCATTTTCTGCAGTGAGGACAAGATGATAAAATTTGCTTTGGGTCAACGTTGGATCAGCGACAGTGAGTCGGATTTAGGTTTAGGCACTGTGATCGGACATGAAGGCAGGATGCTGACTTTACTGTTTCCGGCCAGTGGTGAAAACCGTCTGTATTCTGTTTTGGAAGCACCGCTGACCCG
>NZ_LAVS01000042.1 GCF_000986865.1 Rheinheimera mesophila | reverse complement strand
AGGCAGTTAAACCGGTAAGTGGTACTTCGGTTTGTGGTGGTGCGTTTTCTTCTGCTGCGGTTTGGCCTGTTGCGCCCTGCTGGGCTGCCGCTGGTTGCGGTGTCCGTTCTTCTTTTTTCTGCGGCACGCTTCGCACTTCTGCCAAGGTAAAACTAATGTTCCACTGGCGGGTTGTTTCTTGCTCTACGGCTTCAATGCTGCTGCTGAACTTCACCTGTTTAACGCCTAACGCCTCGGCGGTTCGGTTGGCAATACGGTATGTTACCCGCGCCCCGCCCTGGGTGGCCTCGGCCAGTTTGAACAGGTTGGTTAAGTTGGCCACGTCGGCAAATTTAATAAACCCAGTCACCGACAGCATTTTAGCTTTCATGCCCGTTTCAGCGGTGTCGGTGCTACTGCTCTGTCCGCTGGCGTCCTCGGTGGCCAGCTCTTGGCTGGCCGTGATCCGCAGGGCTTTGAGTAGGATTTTTTGGGCGTTTAGGGAAAGCATAGCGCGCCTTACTCTTGCTCAGTTTCTGGCTGTGGTATAGCAACCTGGTGCCAGTCCTGCGCTTGTTCATCCCATGCAACGGTATAGCCTTCGGCGGCTAAAGGTGGCATTTTTTCGGTGTAGCCGATAGGAACGTTTTCACCTACTTCCATCAGTATGTAGCTATTTCTGTCACCTGTTGCTGTTGCAAAAGCTTGAATTTTTGGCATTTTGTCTTTCCTTTAAACGTTTGGTTTCCAGCGGCCCATAGCGCTTATTATTGCAGGCAAGTTACCCGGGGCACTAACGGCTGAAATATGGTTAAACGTGACTTGAAGAATATTTATTAAGGTAAAACCTAACCATCTTACGTTTGAATCAAAAACATACCCCGATAGTCTTACTGAGGTTGTTGTTGTTGATAAAAACTTAACTGGAAAGCTTGCAGTAACAAGAGCACTAATAAATACAGAGCCCAAATTGGTTGTGCACGGGATGCCCGCTGTTTTTACATCCATCATCTGCAATCCATCTGCACGTCGATGGTATTCGCCATATTCGTTCAAACCAAATACAACATCTGGCAATTTAACGCATCTCCAACGGCCCGAGCCTTCGTGAACAAACTGCAACTGTTCGTACAATGCTGCTTTACTTCCAAACTGGTCATTTGCATCAGGGTAAGCTTGGTAAGTGTATAATGTAGAAGCTCCAATCTGTCTCGAATTTATAGACATATCTATACCGTCGCCACTGGATGTGTGAGAAAACTGAACGTATTTCCCCATATCATTCACGATCCCACCTGTATTCCCAATGGTTCTTGGTATTAGCAGGGAAAATGTATAACCTACTGGGCAGGCATCACCGAATCCTGTAATGGTAAAGTTTGCGGCTCCATGCCCTGCTAAGGTGATATAGGCGCCCAGTTCTGGCGTGATTGGCAGGATGAATTCGGGGCTGTTGTTGATGATTTCCGAGACGTTGATCACGCCCATCACCTTAGCACCAAGCCTTTGGTTTATGTCCTCTATTGCACCTACTTTTCGTAAGTCTGTGACTGTTGCAGCGTTTGTGATCACTGCAATTTTGCACAGGTAATGTTGTTTGCCTGAACTGTCGAGGTAATCGGTTAGTTCTTCAGTGCTGACGGTAAACTGATGCTGACCTTTCCAAGTGCTTTCACTGGTGCCGTCGAACCAGGCATCTACATACACAAAACGCGGATAGGCGCTTAAGGTTAAAATATGGTCTTCTTCCAGCTCTACCCGAAGGCCTGAAACATAACCAACCCCAGCCGAAACGGTAAACGAATTTAACGTGCTGTGCGTTTCCACTTTAAAACCGTCTTCGATAAACCAGTCCTTGCCGTTCATGTCTGCGGCCAGTTCGCGGGTTAGTTCATCCATGCCGTTTAGGCGCGCTGTGTAGTCTAACTGCCATGTTTCTGGTGATACGGTAATACCGGTAATTTCAGCAATGCCGCTGTATTCCATGGCAAAGTTGCGGTTGATGGTGTTACCTGCAGAACCTGGCTCAGTGATGGTTTTTGTCACTGTTGGTATTTTTTCAATGGCGACCAGCGTGTCGTTATCTGATGAATACAGGCCAACCCAGTTGAATTCAAATGGGCCCGTTACACTGTCCAACACTGTGGAGTACACCACAACGTTATCGTTTATTTTGCCGCGTTGCTGCACGATTTGCTGATGCACGATTTGACCAGGCAGAGGCAACCCTTCGGCGCGGTCAATCGGTGCACTTGGGTCTTGCCCCGGTATGTAGGCAAAAATAAATGTGTCGATGCCCCTTGGTTCATCGGTTTGCTCTTTTGTTGCAAATAGTTGCTCGCCCGCTAACGTGATTACTTTTGCCATGGCTTTAGGTTCCTTGCGTTATTTTTGCGACTTGGAAACTTGATTGATTTTCCATCGTCATGAATCGGCCTACTGGCCGCAGGTTTGTGTTCACTGCGGCGACTTCAAAGCTGCTCTGTTTGTCAAATGTGCTTAATGCCGTATTGAAAGGCACTACAGTCAATGTGCTGTACTGGTAACGGCGTGTTGTGCGGCCATACTGGCGGCAAAGGGAGTTGATCAATGGCTGATTGGTGCCCAGTTCGTCGTCCAAAAGCATTAAATCAACCACGTCCCAATCCGTCTCGCTGAAACGTTCTTCTATGGCGACGCCTGGCATACCCAGCTTGGTGAACATATCCAGCCAGCCCGATTTACTGCCTGCACCTTTTGCAAATGGCAGCGAGTATTTAACGCGGGTTCGGTAGATCAGTTCGGTTTCACCTGGTATTTGCTCTATGTCCCTTTCCCATGCCAGCAGATGCACAAATTCAAGCTCGGCTGTCATTGGATCCATTTGCTGACTGGCAAACTGCAGCATGTCGACAAAGCGCTGCCAAAACCGCACCATGCCTTTTCTTAGCTTGTCTAATTCGCCGCCCGGCTTTGCCAGCCAGTACGGCATTTTGGTGAGGCTTGCCCAGTCGATAATCATCAGTCGTTACCGTTTATAATGGTTAAGGTGGTCAGGCGCGGTACACTGTTGCCGCTGGTTATATCTGGCTGCCCCCAGTTTAGTGATTCAATGCCAGCAAATTGGTCGTGCAGCTCTTGGCCTAAACGGCTAAAGCTAAAACGGGCAAAAGGCTCTGTTCTGGTGGCGTTGTAGTCGGTGTTTTCACGGAACGCACAGCGGATAAAGTCTTCTATACCGCTTAACAATTCGGTGACTTGTTCTTCCAGTAAATAGGTATGCGGGTAAACCGACACGCTGATTGCTACTTCAGCACCTGGCATGGCCTGTATCAGCATATCGTCGCCGTGGCCATGGAAGCCTTGTTCCATCACGTAGGCTTGCAGGTCGGCCAGCAGTTCTTCGGATGGTTCGCCTGTGTCCAGCAAAATATAGGCGTTGGCTGTGCCTGGGCCGCGTGGGGCGTCATGCTCAAAATACACGTTGTCGGTGTCAAGGCCTGCCCGTTCTGTGATGATTGCGCGGTAAACTGCGTCAATATGCCACGGTGCTGCGGCTGTAAATGCGTTACGGGTGCGCAGCTTTAAATCGTCGTTGCTTTCGGCGTCTGCGCCCAGCACGTCTAACCATTCAGCCTCATTGATTGCGCTGCCGATGCCCGTTACTGCAACAGGCAATACATGGTAATACCCAGCCCCTAAGTTGTAAGCGGCCCCTGCATTTTCGGCGATTACCGGCACTAAGATGCTGTCCTGATTCATGGGCAAAAACACGTCTGCAACAGTCAGCACCCTATACACTGTGCCGTTGATTGCGTCGGTTTGGATCACTGTGTTGGCCGGTATTAAAAGACTTGGCCCCAGTGCTGCAGCGCGTTTAAATCTGACTTTACCTTGTGCTTTGGTTTTGGCTTTGCGGGTTAAGCCATGTTCCCACGCTTTGGCTTCAATAAACTGATCGTCTGTGGCTGTCATTAAAAACAGGTTGGGCAGAATGATGCCGATTAGCACCTTGTTCACTATCCATGTGGCTGGCTTTGCCACTATGGCACTGATTAAGCGCCAGAACGGCGAGTAAGGCGAATCGTTGGCAATAATGCTGCCCTCGGCTTCTACGTCTTGTTTAAACAGTGCTTTCCAGCCGTCCTCTGTGGTTGGTATGCCTGCGGCTTCCACAATTTTGGCAAAGTTGATGGTTGGCACTGGGATTTTATCTGCCATTTAAAGCGCTCCGCCTATGCTGGATGAAATGGGGCCAAAGTCGATGGTGTCAGCAAATACCCACCATTCGCCGCTGTTTACTTCTTCAATGCGTACCGTGCCTGGCATGATCCGTTCGTCTTCTTCCACCAACAGTTTCAGTTGTATTTGAGTGTCTGCCGTTACGCCTGTGCCCCTGTCGCTGACCAGCAAATGGGCAAGGCCTGTGTCTAAAATGGCGTGTACTACGTCCTGCGCTATGGCGGCCCGATCAGTTAAATAGGTCGGGCTTAATCCGGCATCTAGTACCACGTCGCCATTGCTAATGTGCAAATCTGCGTAGGTGCTCATGCGTGCATTTCCACATAGTTGGCAAAGTTCGGGTCGACCTTTTGCGGGTAAATGTTGATGTTGCCAACAGTGGTTGATTTGCTGGTATTGGCGTTGGCTATTTGCTGTGTAATGCCGCCGCGTGGCGTATTGGCTTTCACTGGCTCAATGGCGCCCACTCTGCTGGCGGTTTGGGTATTTTCAACCGGCTGTACTGGGGTAATGAGTTCAACTTTTGGGAGTCCAGCACGTGCTTGGTCTTGCTGAAATGGCACTATGTTATTTACTTTTTCTACACCTAAGTTTTGATTTTGCACTGGCGCTATGACTTCAACTTTTGGCATTCCTGCACGTGCTTGGTCCTGCTGAAACGGCACAATGTTATTTACTTTTTCTGCACCAAAGTTTTGGTTTTGTACTGGCGCTATGACTTCAACTTTTGGCACTCCTGCACGTGCTTGGTCCTGCTGAAACGGCACAATGTTATTTACTTTTTCTGCACCAAAGTTTTGGTTTTGTACTGGCGCTATGACTTCAACTTTTGGCACTCCTGCGCGCGCTTGTTCTTGCTGAAACGGCACTATGTTATTTACTTTTTCTGCACCAAAGTTTTGGTTTTGTACTGGCGCTATGACTTCAACTTTTGGCACTCCTGCACGTGCTTGTTCTTGCTGAAACGGCACTATGTTATTTACTTTTTCTGCACCAAAGTTTTGGTTTTGTACTGGCGCTATGACTTCAACTTTTGGCACTCCTGCACGTGCTTGGTCCTGCTGAAACGGCACAATGT
>NZ_LAVS01000041.1 GCF_000986865.1 Rheinheimera mesophila | reverse complement strand
GTTTAAATTTTCAGCTAAAGGAGTTTGCAAAGCTGATTTTTTTTGTGTATGTTAAATTTCAATGACAGCGTTGTCATGGAGGATCATGCAAATCTGTTGTTTCAGGACATAAAAATCATCGCACAAAAAAGATCAGGAATGGGAGAGAAGCTAATGTTGCACAATAAAATGAATAAGTGTGCTCTTGCCGTCAAAATGAGTTTGTTAATTGGTGCCGCAAGCTGTGCATTACCAGCCCTTGCTCAGCAGCAAGAGCAGGCAGCGCAGGAAGAAAAAGTCGAAGTGATTGAAGTTCGTGGTATTCGTGCTTCACAGGAAGCCAATATCAATGCCAAGCGTTTTTCAGCCGCAGTAGTTGATGTCGTAACTGCTGAGGATATTGGCAAGTTCCCGGATAAAAACGTTGCCGAATCTTTATCCCGTATCACAGGCGTTTCTGTCACCCGTGGTTTTGGTGAAGGTGAAAAAATTGCAGTCCGCGGCACAGATCCGGCGCAAAACCGCACTTTATTAAACGGTGCTTCAGTAGCTTCCGCCGATTGGTTCGTGTTGGATAACCCATCACGTGCTTTTAACTTCACATTATTACCTTCGAACCTGGTTTCTGATTTAGAGGTATATAAATCACCACAAGCCGATATTCAGGAAGGCTCTCTAGGCGGCACTGTTTATCTGAAAACCCGTAAACCTCTGGATCTGGATGCGAATACAGTGTCATTACAGGTACAGAACCAATACAGCGATGTTTCCGAAGAATGGGATCCGCAGTTGTCCGGATTGTATTCATGGAAAAATGAAGACGAGAATTTCGGGGTTCTCGTGTCACTGACCAAACAGGACCGTACTTTAGCCCGTGAAGGTAAAGAGGTGCTGGGTTTTGGCCGTCAGGAAGTGGATGGCGAAGACTACTGGGCTCCACGTATTATCGGTGATGCTTTTTTCCAACAGGAACGTGAGCGTGAAACCGGTTTGGTTTCAGTGCAATGGCGTCCATCAGAGCAAACTGACATCGTATTAAACGTGTTAGATACCACGCTGGACGCGAACAACATTAACCACAATTTATACACCTTTTACAACTCAGGTTTTGTTGAAGACTCAGCCGTGATCAAAGGCAGTGGCATAGTGTCCGGCACGGCAAACAACGCCGGCTCGGAGTTTGCCATCATCGACCGTATTTCCTACAGTGATGCTCAGTCATATGATTTTGAAATCAACCACACGCTGGATAGCGGCAGTAAAATCACAGGTAAGCTGGGGACAACAGAAGCTGAAGGTGGCACATCACGTGACAGATATCATCAGTTCAACGGTACTTATACCTCCTCCAGTTACGATTCAGGTCTGAATTTGTCGAACTATGTCATGGCCGGTAATCTTGAAACTCAGGATGATATTCTCGGTCGCACGCTGGACTGGATGCAGGAAGGTTCGCGTGTTATGACGGATGAAGAAGACTATGCAGGTCTGGATTATTCCTTTGATGTGGACCATGGTTTGTTTAACAGTATCAAGACGGGTGTGTTTTATCAGGATCATACCAAAGGGCAGAAACAAGACGGTATCCGTTTCCACTGGAGTGCAGATTCTCAGCATGTTGACCCTGTCAATGGTCCTTATGGTGTGTTAAAACCGGGCGAGACAAATTGGGCCAATCAGGTGCTGGGTCAATATACCTTTGCTGATTTTGCTGGCGGCGACAGCTATGCCTATTATCCGCTGATGAGCAGAGCTAATTCTGCAAGTCTTGCTTTCCCGGCAGAAGCTTATGGTTCTCCGACCGCACGCTTCCTGTTTTTACCTAATACCTGGGAAGTGAACGAGAAGGTGTGGGCTGGTTATATCAAAGGGGACTTCTCCGGTGAAGGTGTACGCGGTGATATGGGCGTGCGTTTAGTGAAAACTCAGGTGGAGTCTTCTGGTTATAACTGGGATGGTGACTGGGTTGCAGCCTCTATTTCTATGCTTGATGGCTATAGTTTGTTAGCGGGTGCTGTTGACCCTGCTAATGAAGGCAATTGGAATGTGCGCTATGCCACAGTGGATCATGAATACACTGATGTATTACCCAACCTGAACCTAGTATTTGACGTTGCAGAAGATACTTTATTACGTTTCTCTGCAGCCCGTGTGATGTCGCGCCCTGACTATGTCAATATCGCTAACCAGCAATCAACCAACACTGTCACTCTGACAGGTAGCCGCGGCAATCCAATGTTGGATCCGGTGCGTGCTAACCAGTTTGATATTGCCTATGAGTGGTATTTCAACCCAAGTTCTTTATTGGCGGCGACCTTTTTCCACAAGGATATTAAAGGTTCTGTGCTCAATACTGTCACTCTGGAAACTGTCTACGACGAAATCAACGACGAAAACGTTGAGGTGGCGATCACTGAACCTGCCAATGGTTTAGGCGGCACAGCTCAGGGTGTGGAATTGTCCTATCAGCAGGCTATCGGTGATTTTGGTGTGATTACCAACTATACCTACACAGATTCTGACAGTGATCAGGCCCGTGATGCGGTGAATAATCCAGGTTCAGGCCTGATTATTGGCAGCTCAAAGCATATGGCTAACTTAACCGGTTATTACGAAAATGATCTGTTCAGTGCCCGCCTGAGCTACAACTATCGTACTGAGTTCTACAACGGCTTAAGCGAGTTTGGTTCTGAATCCTACACTGACAGTTTTGGTCAGGTCGACGCCAGCCTGACTTATGATATGAACGAGTATGTTCAGTTTGTATTTGAAGCAGTCAACCTGTTGGATGAAGAGATGTATCAATACCACATTGATAAAGAGCGTCCGACTTCTATCTATAAAAACGGCCGCAGATTCACACTGGGTGCGAATCTGAGATTCTAATCAAGCTCCAAAACATAAAAACGGCATACCAGAGTGTGCCGTTTTTTTTACCCTGGATAAAATGAATGCTGGATCAACCCGCTACAGCGTTGGCGGTAAAAATTCTGTGTTTGCTCTGGTTTCAAAGCAGAAACTGGGGTAAGTTGAGCTCTGAATTTGGCACACATCAGTCTGCTGTAAATTGCTCGTTAGCCCGAACAGGGTTGAATTCGTTAATGATGTAAAAGGTACTCTTCATGTCACTGCAAATTGCTCCATTACAAAAAGAAAAACATGCACAAACCAAAATTAATACCGCAAACGCGCTCGCTTTTGCGCACGAGCAACATATTCTGCCTGTTGTAGTTCAGGAGTTTGTGCGAGTTGGTGCTGAATTACCTATAGTTTTTATCAAAGATCCTGCATCAGAGCGTTTTGATGTGGTCGCCATGCTGGGGTTAAAAACAGGTGAAAACCTGATGATCAGCGAAGGGAAGTGGCAAGGTTTTTATGTCCCTAAGGTATTATGGAATCACCCGTTAATTCTGGCTGACGATCCTAGCAAAGAAGGGCAACTTCTTGTCGCTTTGGTTGAATCCAGCCCTATGGTCAATACAGAATCAGGCCATGCTCTGTTCAACGAAGATGGCTCAGAGTCGGACTTTTTAAAATCCCGTGTTGACTCCATGCGGGAGTTTTTCCTGCAGTCTCAAACGACCAGAGCCTTTAATAAAGCCTTAGCAGAAATGGAGCTGTTGGTTCCACAGACTTTAACTATCAAGCTTGAAGGCAAACCCCGCGAAATTACCGGAATTTATATTGTCGATGAGAAGAAACTGAACTCATTGTCTGATGAACAGCTCCTTGATTTAAATAAACGTGGCTTGATGCCAGCAATTTACGCTCATTTAATGTCATTACAGCAAGTGCAGCGTTTAGGCGAGCGAGCCAATAAAGCGGCGACCGCTGCAGCTTAATTGTGATCCATCATCAGTAAGCAGCAATGTGAGTGCTGCTTACTGCCTCCTCTTTTCATCTGTTTAGTCCTGTTGTCATTCAACTTGTTTCACTTGTTCTGCCGACTCGATTTAATCTGAAAAACTCCTTGATTTGCACAAAAAAAACACTATTATAGAAATGACAACGTTGTCATGTTTGGTGCCGTTTCGTAGTGTCCGAAGCCGTAGACTCAGATGACACAGTCATCGGGAGTAGGCGGGGCAGGTTGCTGTTCTGCTTAGGTGAATGCTGTTGATTGGTAGTTGGTCAACAGGGTTCAGTAACAAACATAGTTGTTGTTTTATTTGCCAATCCTTATCCAAGGGATCTTTAAGGATACTGCCTGCAGTATCCTTTTTTTTGGCCTTTTTCAGCAAACCAGTACTCGTCAGAGTCTGGCTATCTGTGCGGTAGCTCAGTAAAGTAATGGCTTATCAGAGTTTGGAACTGTGAGAACTTATGCAGCAGGTGCGGTGGGGAATTATAGGTTGTGGCAATGTCACCGAATTAAAAAGTGGTCCGGCTTTTAATAAAGTAGGGCAATCCAGTTTAGTGGCGGTGATGCGCCGTGATGCTGTAAAAGCACAAGATTATGCCAAACGCCATCAGGTCCCCCGTTGGTATGGTGATGCGCTGCACTTGATCCACGATCCCGATGTCGATGCGATCTACATTGCCACGCCGCCTGACAGCCACAAAGACTACGCTCTGCTGGTTGCTGCCGCGGGGAAAATTTGTTGTGTCGAAAAACCTATGGCGCTGAATACCGCCGAATGTATTGAAATGACGATGGCTTTTGAGCAGAAGCAGTTGCCTTTGTATGTGGCGTATTACCGGCGCTCTTTACCACGTTTTTTAAAAATCAAAGAGTGGCTGGACCAACAATTGATTGGTACGCCGCGGCAGGTGCAGTGGAGTTTCAGCCGCACTCCCACCACAGCCGATCGGGCCGGTCATTATCATTGGCGCACCGACCCGGCCAAAGCCGGTGGTGGTTACTTTGTTGATTTAGCCAGCCATGGCCTGGATTTACTCTGGTATCTGCTTGGGGATGTGGTGGATGTACGTGGTATTAGTCTGAACCAACAACAACTCTATGCGGCAGAAGATGCGGTCGCTGCGGTCTGGCAGTTTCAGTCAGGTTGTTTAGGTTCAGGGTTTTGGAACTTCGCTGCAGCACAGCGTACTGATAGAGTAGTGATTTATGGTAGTCAAGGCCGGATTGAGTTTTCTGTGTTTGAAAATGAGCCCGTGCAGTTGTTTAGTGCAGAACAGCAATTAAGCCTGGACATTGCACATCCGGAACATATTCAGTTTTACCATATACAGGCGATGGTGCAGGATCTGCTGCATGGCACTGGTCACCCGTCCACCGGCAAAACGGCATTAAAAACCAGTTGGATGATGGAGCAGATCCTGGGGCTAGCTTGTTAACTTAGCCCCAGGTCCAACCGCCAGTGTGGCAAGGGTTGCTAATCCAGCCGGGTGACTCTGCTGGTGGCACCGTTTTTGGCTTTAGTCCGCAGTAATAAATCACTGCCAACTTTTACCGCTTCTGAGTAAGGCAACCAGCTTTGGCCCTGATCTTCACTGTATTCGATGATTAATCCCGGCCAGGCGCTGTTTGCCAGCAATAATCCGTCCTGCAATACAGCGCCCGGTGGTGGCAGATACAACGCCACTCCGGCTTCGGCTAAACGTGGTAATTCCTTTTGCGTTAAGGTCCAGCCAAAACGTTGCCAGTCTTGCCGGCGTTGTTCTGTGTCTGGCTCTTCGCCTTCCCACTCTGCTTTGTGCCAGGCCCGCTCCGCGAGAGCCAACAAGCGTGGATACAGCATTTTCTCCAGTTGCTCTGGGGTACGAATAGTTTCGCTCCAGACCTGGCCCTGAATACCCAAAATGTTTTCTGGTTTTTCCAGAGCGGGTAACTCTTTACCTAATAGAGTTTCCAGATCGTCAATCACCTTACCCTCCCGGGTTTTATCGGCATTGGCGTATAGGTCATCCGGCATATAACCAAATACTTTGGCAACGTCGGTGAAGCGGGCGGCCCAGTAATAACCACGTTCCTCCGGATGGGCTTCGTAGGGGTGGTCAAAATACAAGTGAGTGCCGTGCGATAACACCACCTGATAACCCGCATTGGCTAAGCGATAAGCGCGGTCTGCTACCCCCCATTCCCAGATATTGTCCCAGACATTGGCATACACCCGTTCATTAGCGAACTGTTTGCGGTTAAAAGGGTTTTTGGCGTCGTACATCAAACCGTCTTCCCAGCCACCTAAAGCGAGTTGTCGGTTGGCTGCTAACTGTGCCACTTTGGCGACAAAATAAGGCTTTAAATCCGCCACACCTGCTACAGCATTGTCCGGTGTTGCTATCAACTGCTGGCAAGCAGGAGAGGCGGTCCAGGAACCCACGCCTGTTTCATCGCCGCCCATATGGAAAGTGCTGAGTTTTAATCCGGCCTGACGGTACATTTGCTGTAGTTCATACATCACTTTGTCGACAAAAGCATAGGTAGAAGGCAGGCAGACATTGATCGAATTGTCGGTATAGTTTTGCACTGTGATGTACTTGGATTGATCCAAAGGATCGGACAATAAATACTGCCTGGCTTCAGCCTCTTTGCCTTGCTCTTTGAGCGTCAGATAACGGGCTTGCATGGCTTTAACTGCCGCTCTGGCGTGACCTGGCATATCTATTTCCGGAATCACTTCGATATGGCGCTCTGCCGCATATTTTAGGATCTCAATAAAATCTGCAGTGCTGTAATAGCCATTGCCGTTGCCAGAGGCAAAGGGGCCAGTACCAAGCTGCGTCAGCAGACAGCTCCGTTCGGATAAATCGAAACAGCGTTTTGCACCAATTTGAGTCAATTCAGGCAAGCCCGGGATTTCAATACGCCAGCCTTCATCTTCGGTCAGATGCAGATGCAGTTTATTTAGCTTGTAGCGTGCTAACTGATCAATCATTCGTAAGGTGACATCTTTGCCGTGGAAATTACGCGCCATATCGTAATGCAAACCACGCCAGCCAAATCGCGGCCAGTCAAGGATAGTCAGATTGGGCAAAACAGTACGATCGCCTGTTACAGGCAGCAGGGCCAGTAAGCTTTGTACCGCGTAAAATGCGCCGGCATTATCCTGACCTGCCAGGCTGATCTGCTGATCCTGGATCACTAACTGGTAGCCTTCGGCTTTCCCTGTGTTGTTCGAAATCGTTAAAGCGAGATGAGGCTGGCCTCGAGCTGGCTTTTGGGTGGTCAAGGTCAGAGATAAGCCAGTGGCCTGTTGTAACTGTCGCTGTAAATAGCCTGCTTCAGAGGTTAAGCGGCCACTGTGATAGATTTGCCACTGTGCTGTCAGTTGAGTTTGTCCGCGCTGGTAACGGATCTGTTGCGGCTTTGGCACTATGGATAAGTGCTCAGGCTGGTCAAAGGCAGAGAGTTGCTGTTGATTCAGTACAAAACGGCTTTGGCTGGTGGCTATCGGATACAAATCCGGTCCAGGCTGATTAAAGCGTTGTAATTGCTCTGGTTGGGTATAAGGTTCGACAAAACGGCTGAAATCTTCCGTATCGGTATTGGCAAAGATTTCTGGCGTTAAACCTGTTGCCGTAATAAAAGCCCGCGGCATCCAGTCGCTGTAACTGACTAAAGAAGAAGAAGGGGCAAAGCTAAAGTTGAGCTGCTGGCCCGGTTCTAAACCTTTAAAATCCTTTGCTGGCGTCAGGCTGTGCAAATCTCCTTGCACATGTTGCAGCCTCAATCCCTGCTGCACCGCAGAGTCCAGTTTTCTGATGGAATGAAAATACAGTACCCAGTTACCGGTACGCAGAGGCACGGAAGAACTATTGCGCAGTATCAGTTCTGCCTGAGGTTTTGGTGTTGTGGCTGAAGTAAAATTAGTTTTTACTGCAAATTTGAGCTCAGTGTGTTTTGCAAACTCTGCCAGCTCCGTCTGAGTCAGGGCCTGAACTTGTCCGCTCAATACACAACTGATACCAAGCCATAGTGATAGAAAATACTTCATCGCACGCTCCCCTGAACAGCGGTACACTGTACTGCATGATGTTTCCTGATCAATTACTCTACTCACTCAGAGCCTGTCCAGGCGTAAGGTGACAGAACAATTACAAGGTGATTATTATTTAATTGTTTGATTTTAAATATAAATTTAAATCTATTTTTCTGTATTCTGAAAAATTAAGTTCGATTTTTAAACAAGGGTCTTGTTATTTGTCAAAATTATTATATGCTGAATTGAAAAAATGACAACGCTGTCAATTTGATTTTTGATGAAATAACGGACAAAAACAGGTGAAGGCTTAATCAGACTGGATTAACGTGAACCAGCGGACAATACAATGAGGTTGGTAGGATGACTACAGCAGTAGGCTATGATGGCCCATTTTATTTAGGTGTAGATGGTGGCGGCAGTAAGTGCCGGGTAATCATAGTTACAGAAGACAATCAGGTCATAGGTGAAGGCTTATCTGGTCCTGCGAATCCATTACGTGGCATGAAGGTCGCGACTGATTCTATTCTTGCAGCCACTCAGCAAGCTTTGACGTGCGCGGGTATGGCGTTTAAAGATATGTCCAAGCTGATTGTTGGTGCAGGCTTAGCTGGCGTCAACATGCCCGAATATTATCGTATTTTTTCCGAATGGCAGCATCCGTTTCAGGAATTACATTTAACCAGCGATTTGCACGTGGCCTGTATCGGTGCTCATCAGGGCGGCGATGGTGCTGTCATTATTGCCGGCACTGGCTCCTGTGGTCTGGCTGATGTCAAAGGTCAGTTGATTGAAGTAGGGGGCCATGGTTTCCCTTATGGTGATAACGGTAGCGGCGCCTGGATAGGTTTACAAATGGTACATCATGTACTGTTAGCGAAAGACTTATTGGGGCCACAAACCCTGCTGTCTGATTTGTTGTGCCACGAGTTAAAAATCAGTCAGACCTTAGCTTTGGTTGATTTTTTTATGCACGCCACCCCTACCACCTACGCTAAATATGCGCCTCTGGTCTTCACCGCCGCAGAACAGGGCGATCTGTTGGCGCAGCAGATAGTGCAGCAGGCAGCCGATCATATCAACGCTATCGCTCAGCGGTTACTCAGTATTGACCCGCCGCGTTTGTCTTTAATTGGCGGTCTGGCTCATAAGTTACAACCTTATTTAGCTCCAGAGGTACAGCAAAAAGTCACACCGGCTTTGGCTGCACCTGAATTTGGTTCCGTTTGGTTTGCCAGACATAACCAGCAAAAAGCCCAACGCATTTCTTAATCTGTTTGTTAACTACTAGCTGTGAGTACTATCAAGATGACCAGAACCATTATGGCGCAGGAAGCTGCTGAAGCTCCAACACGGATCCGCGAACAATTGGCTGCCAACGCCAGCCGTATTGCTGATATTGTCAGCCTGATCCAACAAAAGCAGCCCCGTTATGTCTATATGGTCGGTCGGGGGTCTTCTGATCATGCAGGCGTATTTGCCAAGTATCTGATTGAAATTGAGATAGGCTTACCTGTTGCTGCTGCCGCTCCGTCTATTGCCAGCGTCTACAACAAGCAACTGGATTTAACCGGAGCCCTGGTTTTGGTGATTTCACAATCAGGCCGCAGCCCGGATATTCTGGCGCAGGTGGCTATGGCCAAAGCGGCAGGTGCTTTAGTGGTTGCTTTGGTTAACGATGAGACTTCACCTTTAGCCGAACAGGCCGATCAGGTGATCCCACTGCATGTCGGTGCTGAAAAAGCGGTAGCGGCAACGAAAAGTTATCTCGCCACCTTAAGTGCTCTGTTGCAGTTAGTTGCGGCCTGGTCTGGTAACAGCCAGTTGC
Organism: Rheinheimera mesophila; assembly: GCF_000986865.1. GTDB lineage: Bacteria > Pseudomonadota > Gammaproteobacteria > Enterobacterales > Alteromonadaceae > Pararheinheimera > Pararheinheimera mesophila. Next base: position 3,453 of record NZ_LAVS01000041.1, on the reverse strand, counting down.
AGGATGCGGTGATTGCTCTGCCTGAGGTGTTACAGCGTGCCATTGAATTGCCGGCTCAGCTTACGGCACAGTCCTTACAAGGTGTTGAGCATTTAGTGGTATTGGGCCGTGGCCCGGGTTACGCCATCAGCCGCGAAATTGCGCTGAAACTCAAAGAAGTCTGCGGTATTCACGCCGAAGCCTTTTCCAGCGCTGAGTTCCTGCATGGCCCTGTCACTTTAGTCAAAGATCAGTTCGCCATTGTTGATGTCAGCATAGCGGACGAAGCCAATGCGGCGCATCAGGCACAAATTGCCGAAGTACGCAGTCGCGGCGCCCGTATTGTGCATTTGCATCACGCCGATTTGTTATCGAACCCACGGGTTTTGCCACTGGCGTTGTTGCAGCGTTTTTATCTGGATGTCGAAGCCGTGGCCCGCAGCCGCGGTGTCAATCCAGATGCGCCTCCTGGCCTGAATAAAGTTACTAAAACTGTCTGACGAGGTTCTGATGCAACAGATTTCAGTCGCCCGGCTGTTCGATGGTCAGAACTGGCAACAGAATGTGACTTTGACTCATGAAGCAGGGCGGGTTCATTCGATCCGGCCTGCTGCCGGCCCTGTACAAGCCGGAACTTTGCTGCCGGGTTTTATCGATGTGCAGGTGAATGGTGGCGGTGGTGCTTTATTTAATACCGACACCAGTATTGAAGCGCTACGCACTATGGTCAAAGCCCATGCTCAGTTTGGCAGTACCGCCTTATTACCCACAGTGATCACAGATTCAGTGGCTGTGATGCAGCAGGCCGCTGACGTGATAGCGCACGCTATAGCCTGCAAAGAGCCCGGTATCCTGGGTGTGCATTTCGAAGGTCCGCATTTATCTGTGCCGAAAAAGGGTGTGCATCCGCAGAATTTTATCCGGCCTCTATCCGAAGCTGAGCTGGCGATTTATCGCCGTACTGATCTTGGTGTCAAACTGGTGACAGTGGCGCCTGAAACCATCAGCCCAGAGCAAATCAGCGAATTAGTCAAAGCCAACGTCATCGTTTGTTTAGGTCACAGCAATGCAGATGCAGCTACAGTACAGGCTGCTTTAGCCGCAGGTGCTACAGGTTTTACTCATTTATACAATGCAATGTCACCTTTAACTTCACGCGAGCCCGGTGTCGTAGGGGCGGCACTTGCTGATCCGCAGAGCTGGTGTGGTCTGATTTTAGACGGTTTGCATGTGCATCCGCTGGCGGTCAAAGTAGCTCTGGCCGCAAAGCCAAAAGGTAAGCTTTTAATAGTCACTGACGCTATGTCGCCGGTAGGCACCTCTCAAACCGAGTTTGATTTTTTTGATGGCAAAGTGATTCGGGACGGTAACAAGTTAACCAACCTTGATGGCAATCTGGCCGGTTCTGTGCTGGATATGGCCAGTGCCGTTCATTATGCAGTGAAAGAACTGGGGCTGGAACTGTCCGAAGCAGTGCGAATGGCGTCTTTGTACCCGGCCGAGTTTTTAGGCATCAGCGCTGAGCGTGGACAAATCCAGGCAGGAGCCAAAGCTGATCTGGTGCTACTGAATGACGAGGGGCGGGTGCAACAGTGCTGGCTGGAAGGTCGTCCATTTATCTGAACGTAAAATATCCAATAAATTCAAAATAATAATTATTAAAGCAACAGGAAGGAATGATGGAAATGACAGTCGAGACTCCTAAGGTGCGCAGCAGTGTGGTGCCTATGGCGATAGTAGCCATACTGTTTTTTGTGTTAGGTTTTGCCACCTGGCTCAATGGCTCCTTGATGCCGTACTTAAAACAGATGCTACAACTGACGCCTTTGCAGGCATCACTGGTTCTGTTTTCATTTTATATCGCCGTGACTTTTACTGCGCTACCTTCGGCCTGGCTGATACGCCGCGTCGGTTATAAAAATGGTATGGCGTTGGGCATGGCGGTGATGATGTTGGCGGGCCTGCTGTATATTCCGGCCGCCCAGACTCAAACCTTTGCGTTATTCCTGTTGGCTCAACTGGTGATTGGGGCGGGGCAAACTTTATTACAAACCGCGGTAAATCCTTATGTAGTGAAAATAGGCCCGGAAGAAACAGCCGCAGTGCGTATCAGTATTATGGGTATTTTGAATAAAACCGCTGGTGTGGTTGCGCCACTAGTCTTTACTGCTCTGATTGTTAGTGGTTTTACTGCCCCAGCCGGTAGTCAACTGACTGCGGAGCAAATGGATAGCATGGCAGCCAGTCTGATCCTGCCTTATCTGGGACTTGCTGTATTTTTGGGGCTGTTAGCGCTGGCGGTGAAGTACTCGCCCTTGCCTGAACTGGAAAAAGAGTCAGACACAGGCACGGGGATAGACCAGCTCAAGGCTGTGCTGGCTAAACCTGCCCTGGTTCTGGGGGTTTTATCTTTGTTTGTTTATGTCGCTGTGGAAGTGATAGCGGGTGACACCATAGGCTTGTTTGCGTTATCCCTTGGTGTTGAACGCTACACCGTGATGACCTCGTACACTATGACCTGTATGGTGCTGGGTTATGTGCTGGGCATAGTGCTGATCCCCCGGGTGTTATCACAGCAAAAAGCTCTGGCTTTATCTGCTGTGCTGGGTCTGGTACTGACATTGGCGATAGTGTTAGGTGACAGCAGTTCTTATCTGATTGCCAATACCCTGTTGGTGCCTTTTGGTGGTACAGCTTTGCCTGATACCTTGTTATTTATTGCTGTACTGGGGTTAGCTAATGCCATTGTCTGGCCTGCGGTTTGGCCTTTGGCTTTGTCTGGTCTGGGTGCTTTAACCAGCATAGGTTCAGCCTTATTAATTATGGGCATCGCCGGTGGCGCTTTTGGTCCGTTGTTCTGGGGACTGGCCAGCAGTTCCGGGCTTGGACAGCAAGGGGCTTATCTGGTGATGTTGCCTTGTTATGCCTTTATCCTGTTTTATGCCATCAAAGGCCATAAGTTAACGGCCTGGACAAACTCCTGATGTCAGCTCCACGTTTTTATGCGCTGGATGCTCTACGGGGTTTAGCCATAGCTTTAATGATCCTGGTGAACACACCAGGATCCTGGCAGCATGTCTACAGTCCGCTGCTGCATGCGTCCTGGGACGGTTTTACCTTCGCTGACATTGTGTTCCCTACCTTTTTATTTGTGGTGGGGGCCGCGATGTTTTACTCGCTGAAAACCACAGAACTCTGCGGGAAAAGTGTGTGGCGGATCAGTAGCAGGGCATTAAAGCTGATAGGTATGGGTGTACTGCTGAACTATGTGCCTTTTACTGTTGAGCTGTCTGAACTGCGCCTACCCGGTGTATTACAGCGTATAGGTTTGGCCTATTGGCTTGCGGCTTTGCTGGTGTTAAGTGTTAAACGCCGTTACCTGCCTGTAATTTCAGTGGCTTTGGTGTTGTTGTACTGGCTGGCGTTGCTGCTGGGTGGAGGTGAGCAGCCTTACAGCCTGGAGCAGAATCTGGT
>NZ_LAVS01000040.1 GCF_000986865.1 Rheinheimera mesophila | reverse complement strand
TTGGTGTGTCTGGTCAGCCAGGTTTATTCACTGAACAAGTGATCACAGCGATGAAAAAGCACTGTGAACTGCCAATTATTTTCCCGTTAAGCAACCCGTCCAAGCAAGTTGAGGCTACGCCTGAACAAGTGATTAAGTGGACAGAAGGCAAGGTGATTATCGCCACAGGTAGTCCATTTAAACCAGTGACTTACAAAGGCCAGACTTACCACATAGCTCAGTGCAATAACTCTTACATCTTCCCGGGTATTGGTTTAGGTGTCGTTGCAGTCAAAGCCAGTCGCATCAGCGATGATATGTTACGTATTGCCAGCGAAACTTTAGCTGCGGCTTCGCCTTTAGCCAATACAGGGCAGGGATCCTTGCTACCAGCTCTGTCTGAACTATCAGAACTGAGTAAGAAAATTGCCTTTGAAGTGGCTAAAATTGCGCAAAAACAAGGTTTTGCGCTTGAAATCAGTGACGAAGAACTGCAGCAAAAAATTGAGCGTAATTTCTGGATCCCGGAATATCGTCAATACAAACGTGTCAGTGGTCATTAAATTCTTTGCGTGTCGAACGCAAAGTAACTAACTAAAAAGTTGGTTTAATCAATATTTTAGCGATTAAACCAACTTTTTTCGTTTTTTTCCTCCAACTATTTTCTCTGCTGCTCCGACTTAGTTATAACCAAACCATAGGAGCCTGTTATGAAATTCCAACAATCATTAACCTTCACCTTATTATCTGCCGCTATGGCCGTAACTCTGGGCTGTACAGCTCAGGCTGATACTGCAGCAGCTCATTCAACTGCAAAACCTGCGCAAGTCGCTTTTATTAAAAACTGCAAGGTGATACAGCAGCGCGCTATGACTGCGGATGAGTTTGCTGCATACCAACGCTTAGAAGCTGTTGAACTGGAAATGGAACAATTACATTTGCCCATGAAAGCTTTTGAAGCAGAAATGGAACAACACAGCGAACGTATGGCTGAGCTTTCCGATCTTGTGCATCAGGAAGATGACCACAGTATTCGTATCGATAAAGCGAAAATGGCAGAACAGCACAAATTAGCCGAGGAAATTCACGAAATTACTGAACGCCACAGACCGCATTTTGCAGCTTTAGAGCAAAAAGGCAATGAAATCAGCGAGATAGCCGATGATTTTAGCGACTTACTGGAAAAGTCTGCGCCAGCCGGTGGTTTTGATCATATCCAGGTAATATCGGATTCAGGCAAAACAACTGAATGTTACGACAATGGCATTAAACTGATTTCACGGAATTAATCTTCGCCTTGATACGAAAGCCATACGCAGATGTGTATGGTTTTCGTGTTGAGCTTAGTCACGTGTACGAATCAACGGGTTTAACGCTGCGAATAAAGGTTTATATTGGATGTAATGGCATAAAAGCCAGAGCACAAGAGTTATGCGAATATCGGGTATCTAGTTGATTAATATAGAGATATCTCCTTTATTATCCGCATATAAAGTGTCACATAATTATTATTATGTTAAATTCCTGATATCGCTTTTTGTTGGTTATTTTATGACCGCCCCAACGGTCTTGAACCCCTCAGCAAAAGTACCTAATTCAGGGTTTTGACAGTTCTGATTCAAAAGCACATGATAAGGCCTGTTTTATGCAGTTATCTTTTTGCGGGAAAGTCTCGCTTTTAATAACTACATGGAATAAGTAACGCTATGCTAATGCAAACAAAGTCTATCACTGATAGGCAAATTTTATGGTTCACAGGCTTCATCACTACTCAATTTACCGCCAAAGGTGTGATCTCTCAGCCTGACATTAACAAAATATGTAACTTTTTCTTGGTTAGTCCACGTACTGCACGGCGCTGGATAAAGTCTGGTTTTCCTGAAAAAGCCAGGCATCAGCTTGAAATGCTTTATGCCGGTGACTTCCTTCCCTCAGCCTGGAAGCAAGCCGGTCTTAAAGTGTGTTCTGATGGTGTTTTGTTGGCTGACGGCCGATTGCTCGGGATTGGTGTTATGCAGTTCTGGCCCTTCCTGATGCAAGCTGTGAACTGGGATAAGGTGCCTAAGTTAGTCATTGAGCGTTCTACTTAGGTCGTTGATGCTTGGGCGCTGCTGCGCCCATTGAAGCTTTTAGATGGTTTGTAATGGCAGGAATAAACGATTGCTGCTGGTGTTTAGTTGGGTGAAGCCAAACTTTTCATAGAACGCCTGGGCGTTTTGGTCGATAGCATCTACCACCATGCTATAAATGGCTATGTCCTGGCTAACGGCCATTGTTCTTTTGATAGCGTCAACCAAAAGCATTTTACCAACGCCCTGGCCCTGTGCGTTCTGGCTTACTGCCAGCCTGCCAATAAGTGCAGCGGGCACTGGGTAGCGCGGTAGCTTTTTGGTAATTTCCGGCGGTAATTGGCTTAGCTCTATCGACATGCTGGATAGTGTGTAGTACCCCACTATTTCATTGGGAAGCTGTTGTGTACTTGCAATAAATACGCGGCTTACATGGCGCTTTATGTCTTGACCTGCCTGCTTTTGAATGTACTGGTCCAATGATGGTGTTCCGCAGGTAAACGCTGCTCTTTTATGCTGGCCGTCCAGTGGCCTTATGATTAGGTTTTGCTGTTCAATCATTTAGTGGTCACACGTTTTTCATGCTCTGCAAATGCGGCTGTCAGCGCGCTGTTAAACTTCACCGGTTTTGAAAGCGCATTGAAGAACAGTTCTGAGTCCTGTTTGTTCAGGCGCATGGTTTCGTGTTCGTGTATAGTTTTTTCTGCATGCGCTAACGCGCTGCTGAGAATAAAACTGCTCACTGTTTTACCTTCAAAGCTGGCTGCACGTTCTAAATCGCGTTTAGCGCTTGGCTTTAACCGTAAATTAATACGGTCTTGTTTGGTGTCTATGGTGACGCTCATGATTCTTGCCTCCGCTTTCATCTTATCTGAATAATGTACGTCAAAACGGTGCCTTTTTCAATTGTATATTTTGTGCGCCGCTTTTATGTAGATCCTTTCAGGCGTTTTTTATTTCAGTTTTATTTTTGCGTTTATTATTTTTTTTCAATAACTTACCTTGCCCCTCTAAATCGCTGCTTTGGCGAAAACCTCACGGAATCCACGTAATCCGCTTTTGTTTCATGCACTTAGTTTTTCACTATGCCTTCAAACGCGCTGTGCAAAACTGTAAAACACTGAAAAAAACAGCAATCTTTTCAGATCCTCAGATCCTCGCAAGCCTTTAGAAATGGCGCGGCTTGCGGGTATGGACTGCAGGGGCAAAAAACTGAAAAAAAACGCAAAAACAGAGCGCGAAGGTGGGTGAGGAAGAGCGCGGATTCCGTGACGCGTATTTTCCCTGCCGCTGGTTTCCGTGATGCGGTGCTTTTGGCTCGTTTTCGTGCCTGTGGTTGGCCCTGATGCGTGATCAGCGCCCTACTTTCTTCTTTGCTGTCTCAGTTGGTTTGATGCGTGGTAGTGGCGCACAGTAAGGCGCTTTGTTTGATGCAGTACAGCTATCGTGTTGCCGACTGCTGTAGCTGGTGGAGTGGCAAAAAAAATGGCCGCATTTTGCGGCGGCCATTTTTATATTTCAAATGTAATGTCTTAACATGCTTTATTTGCTACTCGAACTCATCTAGGCATAACTGCGCATTAGCAACTTGTTGTATCCAAAAGCCGTGGAGTTTTCCGTTTTTAAAAGAAGCGTCTTCACTTCTTAATTTTTTTATCTTTATTTTTGCGGCTTCCCTAAGGCTTTTAATTGCTTCAACTCTTGAAGCGTTACTTATATTTTTTAGAACATTAGCCGGAATAAAGTGCGCCTTAAGTCTTCCATCCTGCTTAAAGTCATCTTCTCTGTAATCCGCCTTTATTCCGAACAGCTTCTTAAATTGAGGTTTGTCAAAGACAAGAAAGCCATTTTTATAGGCTTTTTCACCGACAGGTATCAGTTGGTCTTCGACAATAAGAAGAGTTCCTTCTTCTGATAGGGTAGACCTAATTAGACCTCCTTCCCTGAATAGATCCAGCCAGCCTTTTGGGTCTATCTCGTGAAAAACGTTACACATAATAATCATATCGAAAGTGTGTTCTTCTAAAGCCCCCTTAAACTTTTCCTCATCATCAAAATACCTGGTCTTATCTGAACCATATACCCTCTCCAAAACTTTTAAGCACTCAGCTTTGTCTTCCGATGGAAGGTCATAAGCGTAGTAATCCAGCCACTCTGAAACATTTACCTCAGTTGATGCAGTAGTATCGAAGATTGTAGATAACAGTCTACCTTTTCCGGCTCCAAAATCTAAAATACGTAACCTATCACCTTTGTTTTTAAGTGAATTTATCGCATTGATTATTTGGGTTGTTTGCGGGTCACCTACCCCAGTAACTATCGCTTTAGGAGACATCAGACATTCAAATGAAAACTTTGCAGTAGCCATTTGTGCTGGTAAAGATAAAAAATTTGATAGTTTATCGATTTCGTCCTGGTTACCAATTAAACCCTCCAGAACTCGTTCTGGTATATTTCCACTAAACGAGATCTCGCCGTTTTCAACGTACCATATGTGCTTAGGGTCATAATGTGCCAACAGGTTTATAGAGTGTGTAGCTATCCACAACTGCCCATTGGCTAGTGTACTAAAAAGTTTGTCAACAACTTCAATTAAAGCTTTTGGGTGCAGATGATTCTCTGGTTCATCCATAAAAATTATAAAATCATTTAGTTTTGACTGTTGGGTATATAACGCAAGACAAAGTTGTAGTAATACTTTTTGACCATCAGATAAACCTGATTCACCTAAAACTCTTCCAAATATTGTTGCGTCGCCGTCTCCTGTTCTATCAAGTTTGGCGCCTAGAAAAGTATTTACATAGTCGCAAAGCCTTTCATAATCGGCAATATACTTAAATTTATTATTTTCATTGACAGAAGAGCTTGGATGGGTGGCATTGAACCATAAATCTTGAACATGCTGAATTTTTGCAAAAGTGCTCTCTGATGAGTTTGCTACCCCTACTTGATCTAGTTTCTTTACAGATTCTATAAGCCTATATCTATTATGGCTACGACTATCTGTTAAATCCAAATTTTTTGGAACGAAATCAACATAATCGTAAAATTCTTTTACTTCGGATGTTTCAATTAAGTTCCATTTCAAACTCTTAGTATTTTTTTCAATTAGTGAATTTAAGCTTTCTATTATATTTTTTACTCTCTGTATTTCTTCATCTGAGTACTTGCCACCTCCTACTCCTTTGTTTTGCTCATGCATTAATATTAAATTTTCTTCTTGTGTTCTAATCTCGTTCTCATACCTTTTTTTGTCACTTATCTCCCTTTCTATATCGGCAATTGTGGGTTTTTCTAAGAGCGTATTTTTTATTTTATCTAATATCCTGCTTTTTCCTGAGCCATTAGCTCCAGCGATTAATACTAGTTTTTCAGTCCTTGGCATATTTATTCTAGCCAAGCCTTTTTTTTCATCTTCGGGAATATTTATCTTTGTTATCAGCATATATTTACTTTCAAAAAATTTGAGTGATTAGAGGCCTAATAACCGAGTCTTTTTGGCTAGGAACTCGGCTTCTGTGATAATGCCTTTTTCTTTCAGGTCAGCCAGCTTTTCAATTTGTTCGTAGATGTCTGCAACTGGTGCAGATGCTTCGCTGGTTGTGGGTGCTTTATCCTTTGGTGCGTCTCGTTCATCCAACACCTTGCGGGTGATGTCGACAAACATTTTAGCGTCACCCTTGGGAGCGTTTTTAATTTCGCCGTTGTTGCCTGATGCAAATATCTTCACTGTGCCAAATATCAGACCGCTTTCAAAACTGATGGATGATACTGACTTAAGCGGGAACTCCTCTACTTTCAGACTAAACAGCCCTTTGTCGATGAACAGGATCCGCATTGATGTAGTGCAAAGTAAACCTACACCGTTGTTGTACTGACCTTTGGTCAGTGTGTGCAGGTATTCATCTGGTTTAAGAATTTCAGCCAGTACTTTCAGCTCTTTACCCGCAAAGCTTATGTCACTTACTTTTAGCTCTTGAACTCTGGCTTTTACTTTTTCTATGGTGTGTGCCATATCTTCCCTTTTTCTATGTTCCCCAAAGAGCATTAAAACTAAACCAATTCCTTTTATTCATCCAGTGCTTTGTTACAGCTTTTGCCTTGAGCTGAGTCACGGATGAATTGCCCGGGCAGTTACGGTTTGCACCGAACGTCTGGTCACAGTTTGTATCGACCGTCGGGTCACAATTTCCTCTGGCCAAGTCACACTTAAATGCCCTGGCTTTGTCACGCTGATGCAGCAGAGCCCAGTCACGTTTTTATCGTCCGGCAGTGTCACGGTTGGCTATTTGTGGTCGACTTTAGTTGTGGCTGGCTATGTATTCCGGCATGGGTAGACAGTTGCAACTATGCTGCAGCAGTTTTTTGCTGTGGCCAGCGTAGTCAGTTGTGGCTTTGTGTCCTGGTGGTGTAGATGAATTTGACTGTGCTGAAGCGTAGCTATTGCTGACTATTTGGTGATTGGGTCCAGTCTGTTTTTTTGCGCCTCGGCTTCGTTGGCTTTGGCGGTAAATGCTGCGGCTTGATCAGGGGCTGGGCCTGCGTGGGTGTGGCCTGCGCATTCGGTGGCTAATGCTTTTACTGTTGCCATTAGTTCAGACAGCAACTTAAGCACGTTTTCCCCTTCGCTCCCCAGCCATGTTTTTGGGCTGCGGTGGTCTTGCTCTGCGCTGGCGGTTACTTTGCGGGTTTGGCATTGCAGTTCGGCCAGTTTGCCTATGAGGTCTTTTAGGTTTTCCGTTGTGGTGTTTTCAAAGTTTCCGGCCGCGTCTATGTGCTGGTACACGCCTTCTTTGGTTTGTATGCGGTACTCACCTTCTTTGATTGGTGGCAGGTTCCAGCCAAAGGGTAACACTGTGCGAATAAATGGTTTATCCGGGCGGCCGTATGCAAAGGCGATTTCGACAATGCTGCCGATTGCTGGCGGGTTTAACTGCCCTGCACTGGCGCCAGCGCCGAACAGTGGTAGTGGTACGGCTTGCAGTACTTTGGATTTGGTGGCGGTGCCGTTTTCGTCCAGCAGTTGCACGTCTACTGCATAGCGTGGGTAAAACGGGTCGCTGCCGCGTTCTCCGTCTTGCTCTGGCAGTTCTGGCAATGCCACTACCTTTCCCCAGCGTGGCAGGTGTAACCCTGCACTTAGTTCCGGCCAGAGGCGTAGCACTAATTTTTTGATGATTGCTTCCATAGCTTTACCAGGTGATTGTCATGTTGGTGCCTTTGAACTCTGCCTTGGTAATGCGCTGGCCGTTGGCGGTGGCATTTGGGCGTAGTTTTGGCGTGGCTGGTATGGTGGCTGTTTTGCCGCCTTGCTGCTCGGTCATCAGGTTTTGCGGTATGGCAACGTTTTTGCCGTGCCAGAATGAATCGGCATAGCTGCCTAAGTAGATTTTGCCGTTGCCTTGCTGCTGCCAGATGAAATCCGGAATTTTGAAGCAGCGCCCTAAGTTGTCCAGCATGGCATAGCCTGATGTGTCGGCATAAAAACAGGGTATGGCGGTGTCGGTGTATGGTTTATCCGGCAATACAAATTCAAGGCCTGTAATTGCGGTTATTTCTGCGCATACCTGGCGTAGTGTTGGCTGGCGTAGCATTACGCTTAAGTTGTTGGCTAAACCTGAGGACAGTTCGCGGCAAAATACGGTGTAGTGTCCGTTTGCTGCTGGCATGATCCGTTCTATGTAACCAAAGAACAGCCTGTCTATCATTTCGCCCCACCCCATATCAAAGGCTACTGGTGTGAGGCGTTCTGCGTTTTGGTTTATGGTGAGCTGGCATGTGCCCGGGCTTTTGGCCTGCAGCACTACCCAATGATCACTCACTGCCACTTTTTGGCTGCCAATGTAGGCACGGGTGATAAATTTGGCGTTGGGCTCGGCCATTATGCGCTACCTGTTTCCGGCGCCGGTGCAAGGCTGTCGTCAACTGACTTTAACCAGGCAGTTAAACCGGTAAGTGGTACTTCGGTTTGTGGTGGTGCGTTTTCTTCTGCTGCGGTTTGGCCTGTTGCGCCCTGCTGGGCTGCCGCTGGTTGCGGTGTCCGTTCTTCTTTTTTCTGCGGCACGCTTCGCACTTCTGCCAAGGTAAAACTAATGTTCCACTGGCGGGTTGTTTCTTGCTCTACGGCTTCAATGCTGCTGCTGAACTTCACCTGTTTAACGCCTAACGCCTCGGCGGTTCGGTTGGCAATACGGTATGTTACCCGCGCCCCGCCCTGGGTGGCCTCGGCCAGTTTGAACAGGTTGGTTAAGTTGGCCACGTCGGCAAATTTAATAAACCCAGTCACCGACAGCATTTTAGCTTTCATGCCCGTTTCAGCGGTGTCGGTGCTACTGCTCTGTCCGCTGGCGTCCTCGGTGGCCAGCTCTTGGCTGGCCGTGATCCGCAGGGCTTTGAGTAGGATTTTTTGGGCGTTTAGGGAAAGCATAGCGCGCCTTACTCTTGCTCAGTTTCTGGCTGTGGTATAGCAACCTGGTGCCAGTCCTGCGCTTGTTCATCCCATGCAACGGTATAGCCTTCGGCGGCTAAAGGTGGCATTTTTTCGGTGTAGCCGATAGGAACGTTTTCACCTACTTCCATCAGTATGTAGCTATTTCTGTCACCTGTTGCTGTTGCAAAAGCTTGAATTTTTGGCATTTTGTCTTTCCTTTAAACGTTTGGTTTCCAGCGGCCCATAGCGCTTATTATTGCAGGCAAGTTACCCGGGGCACTAACGGCTGAAATATGGTTAAACGTGACTTGAAGAATATTTATTAAGGTAAAACCTAACCATCTTACGTTTGAATCAAAAACATACCCCGATAGTCTTACTGAGGTTGTTGTTGTTGATAAAAACTTAACTGGAAAGCTTGCAGTAACAAGAGCACTAATAAATACAGAGCCCAAATTGGTTGTGCACGGGATGCCCGCTGTTTTTACATCCATCATCTGCAATCCATCTGCACGTCGATGGTATTCGCCATATTCGTTCAAACCAAATACAACATCTGGCAATTTAACGCATCTCCAACGGCCCGAGCCTTCGTGAACAAACTGCAA
>NZ_LAVS01000039.1 GCF_000986865.1 Rheinheimera mesophila | reverse complement strand
AAAAATGGGCTTTTGTGTCGGATTATTTGCGTCTTTATGCCCTGCACCAAATGGGCGGATTTTATTTTGATACCGATCTTGAATTAACCGCCGATTTAGAATCATTCCGGCATCATCATTTTGTGACTGGTTTTGAGCGTTTTAAAGGCCGTACTGCGCCAGTGACAGCTATGATGGGGGCTGTGCCAGGTCATGCTATTGTCAAAACTTTACTCAGCGCCTACGACAGCCGATCATTTTATAAAGCGGATGGCTCGGAAGATTTAACGCCAAACACAGGCCTTATCAGTGAGCTGTTTGCACGGGATTTTGGTTTGCATAAACCCTACGCTGGCGACCAGATCTATCAGCTAACCGAAGATGCCTTCATCTATCCAAGTCACTACTTTTGCACGCCAGAGCCAGGTAAAGAAAACTTCAGCATCCATCATTTTAATGGTTCCTGGTTTGAGGAATACAGCCGGAAATTGTTGGTGTATCTGGCTGGTTATCAGTTATTAAGATTAAAGCGTAATAAAGTCCGTACCGGAGAATTACCTTTAAAACAAGGCGAGAGAAAAATAGCCTTACTGGAGCTAAATTCGCGTTACAGCTTATTACTGCTTAAATCTCAGTCCTGAGAGGAGCCAAAACTGGTTTTATGCTTGTTTTACACTGAAAAGCCTGGGCGTCTGGTGTATACTCGCGCGATTTTTCTACACTCTGGATTTATCCGCTTGATTCAGCGCTGTAGAAAACAGCAGATTAACCAGATGGCAGCCGTTTCATGATGAGTTCGACTACTTCCGCTTCAAAGCCAGTGATTATGGATCACCGTTTCTCCATTGCCCCTATGCTGGATTGGACAGATAAACATTGTCGCTATTTTCACAGACTATTGTCTGAACATGCGGTGCTTTATACCGAGATGGTGACGACGGGCGCCATTATTTATGGTCAGGGTGATTATCTGGCATTTAACGAAGAAGAGCATCCAGTGGTTGTGCAGCTTGGTGGCTCTGATCCGAAAGATATGGCACACAGCGCTAAACTTTGTCAGGAGCGCGGCTACGACGCCATTAATATTAACGTCGGTTGTCCGTCTGACAGAGTACAAAACGGTATGTTTGGCGCCTGCCTGATGGCTAAACCAGAATTGGTCGCCGCTTGTATCAACGCAATGCGTGCTGTCGTGGACATTCCTGTGACAGTAAAAAGCCGCATCGGTATTGATGATCAGGACAGTTATCAGTTTTTGGTCGATTTTGTCGGCACTATCGCAGAATCTGGTTGTAACCAGTTTATTGTGCATGCCCGTAAAGCCTGGCTCAGCGGCTTAAGCCCAAAAGAGAACCGCGAAATTCCGCCACTGGATTACGAACGGGTGTATCAGTTGAAAAAAGATTTCCCGCAGTTGGATATATCCATCAATGGTGGCGTGAAAACACTACAGGACTGTTTAACTCATTTACAGCATGTGGATGGTGTAATGGTGGGCCGCGAAGCCTACAGTAACCCTTTGATGCTGGCACAAATTGATGCGGCTATTTATAACAACCCACGTACAGTGCCGACACCGCATCAGGTGGTGGAGCTGATGTTGCCTTACATAGAACGTCAGATGACTCAAGGCGCACGTTTCTGGCATATAGCACGCCATATGCTGGGCTTGTTTCAGGGCGTACCAGGAGCCCGTTTGTGGCGGCGGCATTTAAGTGAAATCGGTCACTTACCGAGCAGCGGTCCGCAGGTGATGCTGGATGCATTGAAGAAGGTGCCGCAGCTTTAGTCGTGTGAGTATAAATATTTAAAAAGTGGTGAATTTCACCACTTTTTTGTTTTTCATAATTGTGACTTCTTTTTATAAGTCTTGGTTTTTACTTTAAATCATTAAATATCAACGGCTTATTGATTTTTTTCAGTATGGCACGCCCCTTGAAATACAGATAGTGAACTTCACTACTCATTCAGGAGCACGACCATGAAAACACTCGCTACGTTAGTCCTTGTTACCACAGCAGCTTTTGCTGCAATCCCGTCAGTACAAGCCAATGAACTGAGCTTGCCCACAGTGAATAGCCAGGCCATTAGCGCCTTTGCTGCTGAACTGATGAGCCAGCAAATGGCCGAGCTGAAAGTTGCCATTCTGGAGCAAAGCCAAAAAGCTCTGGCTGAACTGGAAAACACTTTAGTGACCACCACAGAAACTGAAAAAGAAGCTGTGATTGCAGTAGCTAAGGTGGACTAACAATGCTGAGCTTAACATTAGGCTTGTTGGGGCTGTTTTTATTGCCCGTAGTTAGTGTTGGCCTGGTATCTGTGCTCTGGCATTGGTTACTACCCCCTTTCGATATTCCTTCATCAACCCGGCTTTAAGTAGTACCGGGTTTTGTTTTTTAAGTTCTTTTCCGTATTCCTGTTTGCACCTGTCGGCCCCTATATTTCTGTCAATGTTCAATCTTTTCTGTAGTGCCATCCTGCTGCATTTGCACGCCTGAATTTAGCCTTTCAAGCGTTTTTTAAATTAACTAAAAAGTGGTTAAAAATACCACTTTCGTATTTTGGGTGAAATTTGAGCTATAAGTTTCTATTGTCTTTATTTAATTAATTTCAATTAAAACAATGGTTTAAAATTTATTTTCAAATTGGCACAGCAGCTGCAATACATAGATATCAACAGATGAACTGATGATGAATTAAACCACTAACTAAGATTGAGGAGAGTCAAAATGGAAATAGCAGCACTGATGGTTGTATTGGCCTGGTTCGGTATTGTTGCAAGCTGGGCGGCTGACGAAGTCTGAAAATTTAACTGATAACAGATCAATAAAGGTAAGGAGAGTCAAAATGGAAATGGTAGCACTGATGGTTGTTTTAGCTTGGTTCGGCATTGTCGGTAGCTGGGCTGTTGACGAAATCTGAATAGATAAACCGGGTTAAGGAGGAGCAGGACATGTCGCTGATTATCATCAACATCGTCGTGGTCTGGGCTTTAGCTGGTTTGATGTGGATGCTGGATAAAGCGGTAAGTAACAAAGTTGGGGAGTAATGTGATGAGAAACAGTGATAAAAGCGCCTGGTTTGTAAACAAGGCAAAACGCAAAATTTCTGGTGTATGTGCAGGTTTCGCCGCCTATTACGATCAGCCGATTTGGGTTATCCGCGCTTTGGTTGTGGTGATGGCATTGTATTTTCCAGTCGCTGTGTTGGTTGCTTATATAGCTGCTGCTTTGATACTGCCAGAACGTTGGGTGTATTGATATGAGTTTGTTCGAAACAGGCGACCTGATGGGCAGGTCGCCTGTATAGCCGTCGTATTTGAAGCTGCAGCTTTGTTGACTGCGTCGCTCGCCCCAATCACATAGAGACTACTATGCTCATGGGGACTCACAACTTGTCTCCGCCCTGCAACTCCAACTACTTAGGCTATAGATAAGACTTTAAACTTTCTTCCGCGCTGTTAAGCGTACCCACTCTTCTTTGATCGCAACAGGGTCAAACTCAAATTCTGCCGCATAGGCATCGATCACCGACTGAGCCTGACTTTCCAGAATACCGGACAGCGCCAGTAAACCACCGGGTTTAACGTAAGCACTGATAATGCCGGACAGTTCTGCCAAAGGACCAGCCAGAATATTAGCTACTACCACATCGGCTTGTAGTGAGGCGGGTTGATCCTTAGGTAAATACAGCTCAATCTGTTGCTCTACGCCGTTACGGGTGGCGTTGGCGAGACTGGATTCAATAGCTTGAGGGTCGATGTCGATACCGACCACACGTTTTGCACCGAGCTTTAACGCAGCAATACCTAAAATGCCTGAACCACAACCAAAATCGACCACTAAACTTTGTGATAATTCTTGCGCGTCCAGCCACTCCATACAAAGCGCTGTAGTCGGGTGAGTGCCGGTACCAAAAGCCAAACCAGGGTCGAGCATCACGTTGACTGCGGTTGGATCCGGAATATCACGCCAGCTTGGGCAAACCCACAGCCTTTGGCCAAAACGGATAGGGTGGAAGTTATCCATCCATTCCCTTTCCCAGTCTTTGTCTTCCAGTTGTTCCAGTTTGTATTGCACGCCGTTTTTAAAGATGGCGGCTTTCTCCAACTGACGAATCACTTTATCCATTTTGTGTTCGGCATCAAACAACCCTACCACCACGGTATTTTCCCAATACAAGACTTCACCCGGCAGAGGTTCATAAATTGGGGTGTCTTTGGCGTCGACAAAACTGACCGCTTGCGCACCCCAGCTCATCAGCATATCGCTGACCTGCTCGGCCTGTTTTTCAGTGCTGTTGACACGTAATTGGATCCACGGCATGGCGTTGCTCTTCACTTTCTGGAATTGGGCGCGAATTGTAGCAGTTTGGCGGCGTAAAATCAGGCGCAAAATAACAAAGCCACCGTGAAGGTGGCTATGGAGGACTGCAACGCTGCGCTATAAAGTCAACAAGGCTGCAGCTTCAAGTACGACGACAAGACCAATACCCAAAGTAATTGATGTTGCAGCCAGGCGACAAGAGCTTGAGACCCCAGGAGCATAGTTGCCTATGCGACTGGGGCGAGAGCACGCAGGCAACAACGCTGCAGCTTCAAGTACGCCGACAAGATCAATACCCAAAGTAATTGATGTTGCAGCTAGGCGACAAGAGCTTGAGACCCCAGGAGCATAGTTGCCTATGCGACTGGGGCGAGAGCACGCAGGCAACAACGCTGCAGCTTCAAGTACGAAGGGTATTTATTTCAGACCGAGTTTATGTTCAAGATAGTGGATATTCGTTCCACCTTTATTGAAGTTCTCGTCAGTCATAATCAGCTTGTGCAGTTCGATATTGGTTTTGATGCCACCGACCAGCAGTTCGCTTAAGGCATTACGCATACGGGCTATAGCGATATCACGGTTTTCACCGTAGGTGATCAGCTTACCTACCATGGAGTCGTAATTTGGCGGTACTGTGTAATCGGCGTAAATATGCGAATCCCAACGTACACCGTTGCCACCTGGTGGGTGGAAGCGGGTGATGGTACCTGGCGACGGAATAAAGGTCTTGGCATCTTCAGCGTTGATACGACATTCCACGGCATGACCACGGATCACGATATCAGACTGCTTAATGCTCAGTGGCATGCCAGAGGCGATGCGCAGTTGCTCTTTAATCAAGTCCACACCAGTGATCATTTCAGTCACAGGGTGTTCTACCTGAATACGGGTGTTCATTTCGATGAAATAAAACTCGCCGTTTTCAAACAGGAATTCGAAGGTACCGGCACCGCGGTAGTTCAGGTCAATACAGGCCTGCACACAACGACCACCGATAAAGTCACGCAGTTCCTGTGTAATGCCCGGAGCCGGAGCTTCTTCCACTACTTTCTGGTGACGACGTTGCATAGAGCAATCCCGTTCACCTAAATGAATGGCATTGCCTTGACCGTCTGCCAGCACCTGAATTTCGATATGACGTGGGTTTTCCAGGAATTTCTCCATGTATACCATGTCATTACCAAAGGCTGCGCCCGCTTCGTTTTTGGTCATGGCGATAGATTCAACTAATTCGGCTTCGCTACGTACCACACGCATACCACGACCACCACCACCACCGGCCGCTTTGACGATAATCGGATAACCTATACGTTTGGCAATGGCTTTGTTGACTTCGTCGTCGTCACCGACAGCGCCGTCAGAACCAGGTACACAAGGTACGCCAGCTTTTTTCATCGCTTCAATGGCAGAAACTTTGTCGCCCATTAAACGGATAGACTCAGGACGTGGGCCGATAAACACCAGACCACTTTCTTCCACTTGTTGCGCGAAGTCAGCACGTTCAGCTAAAAAACCATAACCCGGGTGAATCGCCTGGGCATTGGTGACTTCAGCGGCGGCAATCAGCGCAGGAATATTTAAGTAACTTTGTGGTGATGGCGCAGGACCAATACAAATGGTCTCGTCGGCCAGCAACACGTGTTTCAGATTACGGTCTACTGTGGAGTGCACAGCCACCGTTTTGATACCGAGTTCCTTACACGCACGTAAAATACGCAGTGCAATTTCACCCCGGTTGGCGATCAGTACTTTTTCTAGCATGAGTCTGCCTTTTAACTTATTCGATCACAAATAATGGCTGGTCAAACTCAACCGGCTCGCCGTTTTCTACCAGAATTTGTGTCACCACCCCGGCTTTATCAGCCTGGATCTGGTTCATCATCTTCATCGCTTCGATAATACACAAGGTATCACCCACTTTAACGCTCTGGCCTACTTCAACAAAAGCCTTGGACGTTGGAGACGCTGCGCGGTAGAAGGAACCTACCATAGGTGAACGCATTTGGTGACCTGTGACTACCGGCTTGGCAGCTTCAGCAGGAGCTGCGGCAACGGCTGGGGCTGTAGCCGGAGCTTGTTGCATAGGCGCGGCAGCATACTGCACAGGTGCATATTGCTGCATAGGGCCATTGCGGCTGATACGAACGGATTCTTCGCCTTCAGTTATTTCAAGCTCGTTAATGCCTGATTCTTCCAGCAGTTCGATCAATTTTTTAATTTTTCTGATATCCATGACGTAGTTGCCTAATTAATTTGATGGAATGGTTGATAAGGACGACACCGCCGATTCCAGTGCGTAGTGGTAGCCTTTGGCTCCTAAACCACAGATCACACCTTTGGCGATATCGGATAAATACGAGTGACGACGGAATTCTTCCCGGGCATGTACATTGGACAAATGCACTTCAATAAAAGGAATAGCCACAGAGAGCAGCGCATCACGAATAGCCACACTGGTATGGGTATAAGCGCCCGGGTTAATAATAATAAAGTCCTGTTGTCCTAAACTTTGCTGAATGGCGTTGATGAGCTCATGTTCGGCATTGGATTGCAGATGAGTCAAAGTGACATTCAGCTCTTTGGCATGAGCTGTTAAGCCTTCAACAATTTGCGGTAAAGTAGCGGCGCCATAAATTTGAGGCTCACGTTTGCCTAACATATTTAAGTTAGGGCCGTTGAGCAGCAAAATACGTAAGTTTGTAGACATATAGCGCGAATATCCCGTCATTTTTATTGATTGCTAACTATCTTGCCAAAGGCATAAAGCAATTGCATCTTTTTTGTTCAGCGACCAGTGGTCGCTGCAGATTTGCCGCTTATTATAGTGAAATCGTTGCAAATGGCAGCAAAATACTGGTCTTATCAGCAGAACGGAACTTTTTTGCGAAGTTGAAACTGAAGTCTAGAAATTCAGGCAAAGTCAGAGCCAGTCTGACTTTGCCGTGAGTAATGCGGATATTTTTACTGCAGTATTGGGCCTAAATGGGCACTAAAATCTTTTGGTCCCATAAAGCCAGTGATGCGGGATTGCGTTAATTCGCTGCCGTTTTTGTCAAATAACAGCAAAGTTGGCAAACCTAAAACCTGAAAATGATCGAGCAATTGCTGATCCTGCTCCGAGGCGTTGGTGACATCGACTTTAATCAAGGTGAACTGCGCCATTAAGTTTTTCACTTCGCTATCGGCAAAAGTGATGTGCTCAAACTCTTTACAAGCCACACACCATTCGGCGTATAAATCCACCAGCGCAGGTTTACCAGCTTCGGCTGATTTTTTCACTTCTTGTTGCAGCTCATCCAAAGTTTTTACCAGTTTAAATTCCGTGTTTTGTGTCTGAACACTTTGGCCTGCCACTTGAGTCACTGTAGAGCCCGGTAACCAGTACCATAAGTTGGCGCCTGTAGTGCCAAGCACTACGACTAAAGCCAGCATCCAACTGATGCTTTGGCCTGTGGTACCTGGTGAAAGCTGCTGCGATAAGCGATGTAAGTACACAGCCAGCATCAATAACACCAAAGTTGCGGCAATCACCACCACAGAAGCAGGCAGGAAACGGCTGAGTAACCAGACCGGCACAGCCAACAACAGGAAACCAAAGCTGGCTTTGACGACATCCATCCAGGCGCCGGCTTTGGGTAAAAACTTACCGCCTGTGCTGCCTAAGATCAGCAAGGGCAAACCCATACCCATACTTAAAATGTACAGTGTTAAAGCGCCCAAGGCTAAATCGCCGGACTGAGCTACATATAACAGTGCTGCGGTAAGAGGTGCCGTGGTGCAAGGGGAGGCGACTAAACCTGATAACAACCCCATCAAGGCCGCACCTTTGATGCTGCCCCCTTGTTGTTTGTTGCTTAAAGTGTTCACTTTGTTTTGCCATTTTTCCGGCAGGCTTAAGTTAAACACACCAAACATAGCCAAAGCCAGGGCGACAAATAAAATGCTGATAGCAACCAGAACCACTGGGTGCTGAAAGTAGGTCTGGAACTGCAAGCCTAAACTTGCGACCAATAAACCCAATAAAGAATAGCTAATGGCCATGCCCTGCACATAGGCCATCGACAGAGTAAAAGCACGTTTACCGGATAACTGCTGGCCTTGGCCGACAATAATGCTGGTTAAAATCGGATACATAGGAAACACACAAGGGGTAAAAGCCAAACCCAAACCCAGTAAGAAAAACAAAAACAGGGTTTTGACAGTACCGTCGCTTTGCAGCTTATCCAGCAGTTGTAATTGCTCTGACACAGGAGCTGTAGCATCTGCCGCTGGGTTAGCTGACAAAGAGTTGTCTGTAATACCTAAAGCTGCAGCAGCATCTGCTGTGCTGGCTGTGGCTGAGTTTTCTGACGCAGAGCCTTCAGGTGCTATCAAAGGAATTTCCAGCGTTTGCACCGGGTAACATAAACCTGCTTCAGCGCAGCCCTGATACCTCAGTTTTAACAGGGCTTCTTTGCCAATCTGGCTCAGCGGAATATCCAGTACCACCTGATGGAAATAGACCTCGGATTCACCAAAGTATTCATCCGTAATCATCACTCCTTTTGGATACTGCGGGTGAGAAAAAGCCGTATCGACGCCGGCAAACTTAAACTTGTCTTTATACAGGTAGTAGCCATCGGCTATGGTAAAGCTGACTTGTAGCTTGTTTTCCTGCTGGCGGAAATCCATCACAAAAGCCTGCTCTACCGGCAAAAACTCTGATCCTTGCTGCAAAGCGGCTAGTGCATTGGTGCTTTGCGCCTGACTGACAAAAGACAAGCACAGCAGCAGGCTAACTAAAAAACTCTTAATCACGACTTGTTACCTCTTGAACCCACTGTAAATAGGGGGCGAATACTTGTTGCGCGGCAATGGCAATAATTTCAGGCACCTGATACGGGTGTAGCTTACAAATGGCCTGTTCAATTTCAATAAAATCTTCTTTTCTGGCTTTGATCAGAAGTGGAATTTCAGTGCTGTGTTCAAGCTTACCCTGCCAGACATAATGCGATTGCACTGCAGGCAAAACGTTAACACAAGCCGCCAGTTTACGCTGCAGTAAGTGTTGAGTGATGCGCTCTGCCACCTGTAAATCAGGACAATTGCATAAAATCAGTTCCATCATCATAGGGATGTCCTCATTTTTGTTGCTGGAAAGCCACAGCAGCCAAGACCCGCTTCGGGCCTGTTTTGTTGCATAAAAAGCAGTGATTGCGCAAAAAACAATCAAAAACACCAAAAAGCACAAAATTTTTAAAAAATAGCCCTTGGGTTCATAAGGAGATTGCCCCATATAGCAAGCACAATAAATTTAACACTCAACGTTAAAACTCAAATCGCTTTTAGGAGATAAAAAGCATGAATATTCGTCCATTACACGATCGCGTTATCATCAAGCGTTTGGAAGCTGAAAGCAAATCTGCTGGTGGTATTGTGCTGACTGGCGCTTCTGCTGAAAAATCTACTCGTGGTGAAGTGGTTGCAGTTGGCAACGGTCGCATTTTAGAAAACGGTACAGTCCGTGCTTTAGATGTGAAAGTCGGCGACAAAGTGATCTTTGGTGCTTACGTAGAGCGCACTGAGAAAATTGACGGTCAGGAATATGTCATCACCAAAGAAGACAACATTCTTGGCGTGATCACCGAATAATCTTAACCGAACTTTCTAATTTAATTTCAAAGCATTCAGAGGAATTTTTAACATGGCTGCAAAAGACGTACGTTTCGGCGATGAAGCCCGTAACAAGATGCTCAAAGGCGTCAACATTTTAGCAAACGCAGTGCGCGTTACTTTAGGCCCGAAAGGCCGTAACGTAATTCTGGATAAGTCATTCGGTTCACCAATGATCACCAAAGATGGTGTATCTGTAGCCAAAGAAATCGAGCTGGAAGACAAGTTCGAAAATATGGGCGCGCAAATGGTGAAAGAAGTGGCTTCTAAAGCCAATGACGAAGCTGGTGACGGTACGACCACAGCTACTGTGTTAGCTCAAAACATTATCAACGAAGGTGTAAAAGCTGTTGCTGCCGGTATGAATCCAATGGATTTAAAACGTGGTATCGACAAAGCCGTAGCTGCTGCCGTTGAAGAATTAAAAGCTTTATCTCAGCCATGTGCTGACAGCAAAGCTATTGCTCAGGTAGGTACTATCTCTGCAAACTCTGACGATGAAATTGGTCAAATCATTGCCAATGCCATGGACAAAGTAGGCAAAGAAGGCGTGATCACTGTTGAAGAAGGCCAGGGCTTAGCCAACGAGCTGGCTGTGGTTGAAGGTATGCAGTTTGACCGTGGTTACCTGTCTCCGTACTTCATCAACAATGCTGAAGCTGGCCAGGTCGAGCTGGACAACCCGTTCATCCTGACTGTTGATAAAAAAATCAGCAACATCCGTGAATTACTGCCGGTATTAGAAGGCGTGGCCAAGTCAGGCAAACCACTGCTGATCATCGCTGAAGATTTAGAAGGCGAAGCTTTAGCCACGCTGGTGGTGAACAACATGCGCGGTATCGTGAAAGTGTCTGCGGTGAAAGCCCCAGGTTTCGGTGACCGTCGTAAAGCTATGCTGCAAGACATCGCGGTATTAACTGGTGGTGTAGTGATCTCTGAAGAAATCGGCATGGAACTGGAAAAAGCCACGCTGGAAGATTTAGGTACTGCCAAACGTGTGGTGATTACCAAAGACAACACCACTATTATCGATGGTGCTGGTGAGCAAGACGCTATCGACGGTCGCGTCAAGCAAATCCGTCAGCAAGTGGAAGAAGCCACTTCAGACTACGATAAAGAAAAACTGCAAGAGCGTCTGGCGAAGTTAGCTGGCGGTGTTGCGGTGATTAAAGTGGGCGCTGCCACTGAAATCGAAATGAAAGAGAAAAAACACCGCGTAGAAGACGCGCTGCACGCAACCCGTGCTGCGGTTGAAGAGGGCGTAGTACCTGGCGGTGGTGTGGCTTTAGTACGTGTAGCGGCCAAACTGGCTGATCTGCGTGGCGTCAACGAAGACCAGAACCACGGTATCAAAATCGCTCTGCGTGCGATGGAAGCCCCTCTGCGTCAAATCGTTGATAACGCCGGTGAAGAGCCATCTGTTGTAGTCAACAACGTGAAAAACGGTTCAGGCAACTACGGTTACAACGCTGCCACTGGCGTGTACGGCGATATGCTGGAAATGGGTATCCTGGATCCAACTAAAGTTACCCGTTCTGCTCTGCAGTTCGCCGCTTCTGTTGGTTCTCTGATGATCACCACCGAAGCTATGGTGACAGAACTGCCGAAGAAAGATGCTCCTGCAATGCCAGATATGGGCGGCATGGGTGGCATGGGCGGAATGATGTAACGCGCACATCCCCCTAAAAAACGAACCCGGCGCAAGCCGGGTTCGTTGTTTTTAAGGGGGAATGGCGGGTCACTAAGGGGGCAGATCAAGATTTGCGAAGCAAATTTGCTCTGACCCCAATATTCCATCCGAATCCTCAATCCCATCTGAACTAATCTGACTCTTCAACTTCAAAGCAAAACCAAACCGCTCTCCGAACCAGCCCAACCACCACCAACTACTACGTTCGCCCGTTCGCGCCTCCCGCGCTCACTTTTGATCGCTCACTGCGCAGTTGCTGATGGTTGACATGGGAATCTCAACAGCCAGAAGAAAAACAGTTGAACTTATTGATATCAAATATCGCCAGTAAAGTCCCCACATGCTTATTTTTATCCGCTAGTAAGTGACTAAAATCGACCAAACCACATTCATTTTTTCAACCGCGCTAGCAGCAAACTGCGGGCGTCTTCATTTGAAACTCCAGCACCTGACGCCAGTTGGGCTTCAGAGGTGCGCAGTTCTTCCAGCAGTTCAATTTTCTCCTGCATAGCTTCATATTCTGCTACGTCCAACAGCACAGCGACGCCTTTGCCATGTTGTGTAATGACTAAAGGACGGCGGGTTTCGTTAATCTGCCGGATATAAGAAGCAACACTGGATCTGAATTCAGAAAGAGGTTGGATGTCCTGATCAAGTCGGAGACGTGCCACAATAGAATCCTGTTAAGTACGAAATAACGTACAAAATATAGTGCGCGTTGAGTAATCAAGCAAGGCAGTTTGGCTACAAAGATCGCTATCCCCTAAGATCCGCCAAAAAACCTTTACAAATCTCTCAAACTCCGATTAATGATTTAAATTGATTAGGAACGTATTTTCTATTCCATTGGGCTAATGTTTATCGCGGTGCAGGTTAACTTTAACCAATGGAGGGAGCGCAAATGCTTCAACGGAAAACAACATTACTCTCGGCTTTAGCAGTCGCCGTTTCGTTAGCTTTAACTACCCATATCGCCAGTGCAGACAGCATGAAACAAGGCAACCAGTTTTGGTGGCCGGAGCAACTTGATTTAGCGCCGTTACGGCAGCATGGGGTGGAGTCTAACCCTATGGGGGAGGCATTTAACTATGCCGAAGAGTTTAAAAAATTGGATTTAAAAGCGCTCAAAGCGGACATCACTCAACTGATGACCACACCACAAGACTGGTGGCCGCCAGATTATGGTCACTATGGCCCGTTTTTTATCCGTATGGCCTGGCATAGTGCCGGAACTTACCGGATTTCCGATGGCCGCGGTGGTGCAGGTGGTGGCCAGCAGCGGTTTGAGCCACTAAATAGCTGGCCTGATAACGTTAATTTAGATAAAGCACGGCGTTTGCTTTGGCCTATTAAACAAAAATACGGTCGTCAAATTTCCTGGGCCGATTTGATGGTGTTAACAGGTAATGTGGCACTGGAGTCTATGGGCTTTAAAACCTTTGGTTTTGCCGGTGGCCGCACCGACGATTGGGAAGCCGATATTGTGTACTGGGGACCGGAAACTAAATTCCTGGATGACAAGCGCTACAGCGGTGATCGTAAACTGCAAAAACCTCTGGCTGCGGTGCAAATGGGGCTGATTTATGTCAATCCGGAAGGGCCTAATGGCAATCCTGATCCGCTGCTTGCCGCCAAGGATATTCGCGAAACCTTTGGCCGTATGGCGATGAATGACGAAGAAACTGTGGCGTTAATTGCAGGTGGCCATACCTTTGGTAAAGCACACGGTGCGCATAAACCAGAAGACTGTGTCGGCAAAGAACCTGCTGCGGCAGGTCTGGAAGAGCAAGGTTTTGGCTGGAAAAATAAATGTGGCAAAGGTCACTCGGAAGATACCGTTACTTCGGGTTTAGAAGGGGCCTGGTCGGTGAATCCTATCGCCTGGACCACTCAGTATCTGGATAACCTGTATGCTTTTGATTGGGTGCAGACCAGAAGTCCGGCAGGTGCTATCCAATGGATCCCGAAAGACGGCCAGGCAGCGAACCTGGTGCCGGATGCACATGACAAAACCAAACGTCATGCGCCAATTATGTTTACTACAGACCTGGCGCTGAAGGAAGATCCTGAATACCGCAAGATCACCATGCGCTTTAAAGAAAATCCGAAGGAGTTTGAACTGGCTTTTGCCAAAGCCTGGTTTAAGTTAACTCACCGCGATATGGGGCCTAAGGTACGTTATTTGGGTGCTGAAGTGCCTGCTGAAACGCTGATTTGGCAAGACGCTGTGCCTGCTGTCGATCATGAACTGGTCAACGCTGAGGACATCAAAGCGCTGAAAGCTAAAGTCTTGTCATCCGGTTTAACAGTGCCAGAGTTAGTGCGTACCAGTTGGGCTGCAGCCGCCAGTTTCCGTGGTACTGATTTACGTGGTGGTGCCAACGGCGCTCGTTTGGCACTTGCGCCTCAAAAAGACTGGGCGGTGAATAACCCGGCTGAAGTAGCTAAAGTACTGAAAAAATTGCAGGCTATTCAGCAAGACTTTAATAAAGCCCAAACAGGTGGCAAGAAGGTCTCGTTGGCTGATTTGATTGTGCTTGCAGGCAGTGCTGCGGTAGAGCAGGCTGCTAAAGCAGGCGGGATCACGGTGGAGGTGCCCTTTACACCGGGCCGTACCGACGCCAGTCAGGCACAAACCGATGTGGAATCTTTTGCTGTATTGGAGCCGATGGCTGATGGCTTCCGCAACTACTACAACAAAGATGCCTTGTTATCTCCCGCCGAGGCCTTGGTGGATAAAGCCAATCTGCTGACCTTAAGCGTGCCGGAAATGACAGTGCTGATCGGTGGTTTACGAGCGCTGGATGCCAATACTGCGGGTGCGAAACATGGAGTCTTTACCAGTAAACCCGGTACCTTGAGTAATGACTTTTTCGTCAATCTGCTGGATATGTCCACTGAATGGCGTAAGTCAGCTAAAACTGAAGGGTTATATGAAGGGGTCGATCGCAAAACAGGCAAACTGAAATGGACAGCAACTCCTGTGGACCTGGTGTTTGGTTCGCACTCAGAACTGCGTGCTATTGCTGAAGTCTATGCAGCACAGGACGGTAAAGTGAAGTTTACCAAAGACTTTGTCGATGCCTGGACCAAAGTGATG
>NZ_LAVS01000038.1 GCF_000986865.1 Rheinheimera mesophila | reverse complement strand
GCGCAACAGCCTGCTGCATTTTATTCAGTTGATTGAGAGTGATCACAGTAGACAATGCAACCAGCGCCACAATAGCGGCAAAAGCAAAAATAAGTTTTCGAACCAGAGTCATAATGTACCTCGGTGGGATTAGCTGTTGGATACTGAGCAAAGGCCCGGTGCCGTAAAGGTGTTGATACAGTTGTACGTGGTACAGGCAAACTGGATCAGTAGCTTATAAATAAAGTCGGGGGAATGCTTTTGGCGAATTCAGGAAAATAAGCCGGGAAAGTTTGAGTGCCTGGTTTTTTCTGAATAATTTACTGATTGAGTTTTAATGCTTTAACAAAAATAAAAGCGGAAACCCGATAAGAAACAGCAAAAAGCTCTTGTTCAGGCGAAAGGACCAGAGCGACTCCGGGCTGCGGCAACAGGCTGTTTTAACAGCTTAGGGCAGGTTGCCATTTCAGACCACCTGCAGTTATTTGTCAGGCTTCGTTCGCCTGAGACTTATGGTAATGGCTCCATCAGCCCAATTCGGTTGCGTTCGCTGTCTTCAATTTCAGCAACATAAGAGTAGCCGCCAGCCCTGGTTTTAGGGAAAAGTACTTTTGCTCCAGCTAATTGGACCTGATGCAGAGTGTTGTCGATGTTTTCGGCATGTAAATAGATCAGAGTTCCACTGAGGGATGGTTGGTAGATCTCCCCCTTCGCCAATGCACCGCTGATACCGGTGCCATCGAGCTCAAAAGGTATAAACGCCATCTGATTGCCATGGATCTCTTCGAATTGAAAATCAAAACCGAAGACTTGCTGGTAAAACGCAACGGCCCGCTTCATGTCGGTGACAGGGATCTCAAAATACATCGCAGGGTTAGCTTTACGTACCATCTCTTTCCTCTGATAAATTGAACAAGCGGATACCAACATTGCCACAGAAGCAATAATTGCCAGCATTGCGTTGTCTTTGGTTTTTGTGGAGAAGGGCATCTGTAATAAGTTCCTGATAAGCAGGGTTTTAGTATCAAGTATACAGATATGGGGGTGATTAGACCTTACGCCTGAGTTCCGTTAATTGATTGTTATGCACGATTTAAAACCAACCTAGTAACTTTGGCTAAGCCATAACCTAATGTGCCAGTCACTGCACTAAGCCAAATGGCATGAATTGGGATAAAGATAATAGCCAATGCAGAAGTAGATGAAGTGTGTTCAGGCGTAAAAAGCGAATGCTGCATACCCCAGTAACCCCAAAAATGGAAAATGGATATAGTGGCAAGTGAGCTGTAAAGTGCGATTTTTCCGATAGCAGAATTTTTAAGACTTGAAAAAAGAGCTACAGCAGAAAGCACTATATAAGGAATTATTCTGAAGGAAGCTGAAAACAAAAAACTATCTAGTGTGAAATATTGAGTGGCACGTTCAAAGCCAGATTGAGGACCGTACCCGCAGACAATCACAGCCAATAGCCAATTAACTGTTGTCTCATTGATGAAGAGAAAAGATAGTAATAATAAAGTCCAAAATAACCATCTCATATCGAATTCCTCTTCGAGCATAGCGAGTCGAGCGTCCAAAGCGCGCGTTTTTGAAGGCTCTTGTTATACGTTTTTTGCACTGACAGATCCTGTTTGCTTCAACAAAATATACCCCAGCAAAATCAGAGGAATGTTGGTTGTAACCGGATTAAATGCTTCCAATAAAATATAAGGGGTCATGACTGAAGCGAAAACCAACAACCCAATTAAACCCACAAGATTAATAATTTGAACGAACTTAATCCGATAAAACAGAATAAAAACTAACCCAAATAAGACTTCACCAACGCCAGCGCTTTTTATCAAGAAATAGGTACTATCTTCGGAAAAGCCCAGGCTACCCGTCATTGCCTGCTCTAGTGGTGCAATTTGTAATAACTTAGGAAACAACCCGTGGTAAATCCACGCCAGTCCAATAACATACCGAGCTAATTGAATAGTGTTCAAAAAACTGATATCTCCAGAATCGTATAACGCCCAAATTTAGCGCGTAAAGCCGCGCAGCTGGTTGACGTCATATCCAGCGCTTTTGGCTGGCGATGATATTTGCTGGCTATAGCGCGACTGAACCGATTAAACCAGTTATGGCTAACACACCAGCACTAATAATTAGTTTGTCTGATATTTGATGCCTCTTACTGACACCTACTTTTTGAAAAGCCTCAGACATAGGTAAGAATAATTTTTTCGCGGCAAGGCCGATTGAAATACATCCAAGTGCGCCCGCAGCATCCTTCATAAACTCAAAAAGGCTAAATCCATCAGACTCGAAAATTTCTACTACCGTATTAAGAAATATGGCCGAGCCTAAAACTAAAAGTATAAATGACGTAATTTTGTACTTTCTTTTATTCCCTAACATCTGGGCTCCATTTAGCGCTATAACGCCGCAAACAGAGGCTGCTTTGCCTTGTTATAGCTTTAGCTGCAAATGCTATAGACAATACTAATTTGCTCCCACTCCGGGTCTGATTCAACTTGTAAATGAATTGGCAGCTTAGGGAAACCAGAAAGTGCATTATTAATTTTTTGCCCAACTTCTTCGATGTCGCTCACATAATAATGCCATTCTCTGCTGCCATTCGACGTAAGTATGAAAGCCAGAACAGCCAACCTATTTGGATCTAATGCCGAAGCCAATACATCTTCAAAAGCCTTCATTTCATCACTTTGTTTATCTGAGGGCATTCCACTAGAGTTCTCTGTATCATATTCCCAAATTATAACAAGCCTTTGAGGATGACTTTCAATACCAATGAAAGGTTCTAAATCTGGACGATATCGAATGATTCTTGGTAATCCATTATTGTCGCCTTCAGCTAAATTCCATGGTGCGGTTTCTGATGATGGTATTTCCATTGTTCTCTCTATGACTTGTTATAACGTCCCGCGCATGCGCGCGAGCTTGTGAGTGTCACTGTAGCCGAAGGCTGCAAATGACGCGGCTGTTATGATTCAATTTCAACTGAACCTATAGAATAAACTCCAGGCTGCCCAAATAGGTTTCCGCCATTGACTAAATCTAAGTACGCACCTTTTAAAATTGGACGTTTAAATAATTTTGCTTTGCACATCTGATTTCTAATCTGCCGAAGAAGTTTATTGGAGAGGCTTCGATATTTAGCCCAATTAACTTCTTCGATATCAGTATCTGAGAAATTCGCTCTTTGAAAAGCACCTTTCTCATTCCAATGAGTAAACCGACTTAAGTTCAAAGCATTAGCGGCCAAATCATGTGGTCGACCTTGGAGGATTTGAAAAGTACCGACCCCTTCCAAAGATTCCCGAAATTTACCGACAGTAGGATTCAAAGCGAATCTTTCAATATATGGTTTAGACGTTACAGCTTCCCACCAACCTCGAACAAAAATACCACCATGATTATCTTCAATGTGGGAGGACTCCAGAATATCCTTACTGGATTTAAACTCTCTAATTTCTTGATCTTTAAGGGAGTATGCTTCAAATAACTTCATAGGAGACAGTTCAAACATATAGTCAATGACATCGATAATATCTGAACTATTAGCGTAGAAATCTAACTGTGACACTGGTGCCTCTTTGAATGATAACGCCTAGTTAACCGACAGTTTGTGAGTTGTGATTTTGTGACATAATTTGTGTAGCAAATTCACAAAAGCGCGACTTATAAACTGTCAGCGCACGAAGTGCGCGGTGCTTGAGCGATTTGTTAGTTTTTTAGCTCGTTTAACACACCATTTTTGCGCAGTTCTCGAAGCAAACTTGCGACTTCAATTTTCAGAATTTTGTGGCTTTCTTTAAGAGTCTTTGCATATTCAACCAAAGCAGCGAAATGTGCATTTGTTTGATTTTGATGAACTTGCAAACCTGTTTCTTCAAACAGCTTGTGCGCGTATTCAAATTTACCAACCAAGTCATTGTTCATGCGATATGAGTCAACCATTCCTTTTGAAAGGGTACAGGTTTTAATAATTTGTTTTCTAAGATCATTGCTTGGAATTTTTCCTATTAAAAACCCATTGCTATTATAAATAGTAAAAAAGTCACTAACTAAAGGGTAGTACCAAACTAACGGATTGTTTTCAGACAAAGATTCTAGTCTAGCTCCCATCGTTTCCTGATAGCGTTCATATACGGTTTCAATTTCGTCATGGATCGATTGTAGCAGGCCAGCCAACAACTTTTTTTCGTTTTCTAGGGACTGCTCTCTTTGGTGTTTATTAGCTATTTGCGTTGCCTTAATAGAGCAATACCCCGCCACGATTGCACCGAGAATTGCACCAATAAAACCAGACATTAAATCCATAATAAAACCTTGTTTAGTGGTTGAAACTAACGCCCGCCTAAACGGTGAGCAACTTGTTGCTAGTCCAGCGGCCGCAGGCCGCCTTGTTTAAGGCGCTTGTTAGCATATTAATCTGCACTGATGAATGCTGAACGATATTTAACAAAGCCGCGTTTAACTTCCCCTTTGAACCCCTGCTTTTCAAAAAATACGTGCGAATCTAACCGCTGTGATGAACTAAGAAGCATGATCTTAGAGCAGTTTGTACTGACACAAAAAGTTTCTATCGCCTTGAATAGGGCAGTACCAACACCCACCCCGCGAGCAGCAATGTCAACAATAACGTTTTCTACTACAGCAAACGGCTGATTACTAAACATAACATCAGGACACAATGAAACTAGCGCGCTCCCGACAACATTAGCTTGGTAGTCACAAACAAATAATTTTGAGCGCGAATCGTTGTAAATAGCCTGTATTTGTTCTGGCTCCACATTTACCGCAGGGTTATTGACCAACTGGTTATACAATTCAGACAATCTTAAAGCATCTTCAGGCTTTGCATCACGAACTCTCAAATGAACACCTACCATCCTGAAATGCTAATATTTGCATATTGCGCCAGCACACTTTTCCTGTTATCAACCAGCCCAGTCATCCTAAGCCTCTAAATTAGATTGTTTTTCCCTCTTCAGCAACAAATAACTCTGCCATCCAAAGTTGAGCGAATGTTCAGTTACGCAGCAAGAGTGTCGGCGCAACCAGCAAAAAAACAGCTAAAGCACAAGCTTTAGCTGAACCAGAGGACGGCAACCTCTACAGAGTGGAAAGAACCAGGGATGGAAGCATTTACTGAGCTAAAAACTGCCGGATTTGTTCTGCTTTGCTTTGAATATTCAAAAGCCCGTCTAGATGCCCGGCCTGACCGGAAATCTCCTCGTACAAAGCATCCGGCATCTGCGCTTTACTGTGTTTGGCCATAGCCGGTGTTAGCAATAAATCCCCTGTGGCAGGTAACCACAAAGTTTTGGCTTTCACGCTTTTAAGCTGTTGTTGCCAGTTGTCGCCCATACCAGCGCGCCATAACTGTGAGGCGCGGACTAAATACAGCAATGAATTGGCATCCATCTGGGCAGAGCGCTGTTTTGCTGCGATCATCAGTTGGCTCCAGGCTGGTAGTTCGGCCTGAATAGCCTGATGAATAGCCTTGTCCAACGCAGGCGCCGGGTAGCTTTGATTAAATAAATCCGGATGCAAC
Organism: Rheinheimera mesophila; assembly: GCF_000986865.1. Taxonomy (GTDB): domain Bacteria; phylum Pseudomonadota; class Gammaproteobacteria; order Enterobacterales; family Alteromonadaceae; genus Pararheinheimera; species Pararheinheimera mesophila. The sequence goes on along the minus strand of NZ_LAVS01000038.1, from coordinate 14,993 downwards.
GCATCCTGTATCACATAAGCTAAAGCCCGGGTTAAGCCTTGTGGTTGCTGAGTCAGCGGATAAGCGCCTTTATTCCAGGCCGGGTCTTGTTTGATTGGCTGAGCCCAACGCTCTAAACGCACTGCACTAAAACTGTCGATATAAGCTGTGCCTATCACGGGCATTAAGCGCTCGACTTTTTCCGGATAACTTACCGCCCATTCAATGGCCTGAAAGGAACCCATCGACGGGCCTATCACGGCATAAAGTTTTTTGATGCCGAGTTGATCCAGCAGGGCTTTTTGTACTTCAACAAAATCGCGGATCGTCACCACAGGAAAACTTAAGCCGTAGGGTTTGCCGGTGTCCGGATTGAGACTGGCAGGGCCAGTGGTGATCACATCAGGCGAAAAGGCATTTAAATTGGCTAAGCTGTCGACACTCAGCACATAAAATTGGTTGGTGTCTATTGCTTTGCCCGGGCCAATAATGCTGTCCCAGTAACCTGCTGCTGCGTCTGTAGAGCGGTATTTACCTGCCGCATGCGAAGTGCCGGAAAAATAATGGGTGATTAAAATCGCATTGGATTTGTCGGCATTGAGGCTACCATAAGCTTCCCAGCCGACTTTGACCTGCTTTAACACTGCGCCACTTTGAGTAGTAAACTGCGCCAGTTCCAGTTGCTGCTTTTGAACTAAAGGCAGTTCTGTTGCAGATAGTAAGCTGCTCAGCAGCAGCATAAAACCAAGCCATATCGTTTTCATAACACTCTTTTACCTAAAGCCATTGAAACAGTAAGATAGCCAAGATCACGCCTAAAGTCGGCACTACCACTGTCACCGCAGCCACAGGCCAGTAGGCGTTCTGATGGCTTTCACCACAGATAGCACGGATGGTTGTAACCACATAGCCATTATGCGGCAACGAGTCTAAAGCACCGGATGAGATAGCAACGACCCGGTGTAACTGCTCTGCATCCACGCCACGTTCTAAATACACCGGAGCTATCTCAGGCAGCGCTATGGCCTGACCACCCGAGGCTGATCCTGTTAAACCCGCTATCACGCTGACCGCCACCGCAGCGCCTATCAGCTCAGAGCCCGGTAAATGGGTCATGGTCTCAACCACAGCGGCAAAAGCTGGAGTTAACTTAGCCACAGAGCCAAAACCGACCACAGCAGCGGTATTGCCGATGGCAATTAATGCGCCGGTAGCGCCCTGATCGAGCGTTTGGCCCAATGAGGTTAAAAACTGACGATTGAGTAAATACAAAGTGCTGACACCACCCGTCAGCGCCACTATTAAGGCCGCCTGTTGCATCGAGTCATGTAATAAATACGACAACAGCAATACCACCAGCAAAGGCAAAATACCCATGATTGGATGCGGCAGGGCTTTGTCGCCTACCACTGGATCCGCGTCACGGCCTTCGAACTTTTCGCCTTTGGCCATGGCGTTTTTAATCATCTTCATCAGCCAGCAGTAGCCAACCACCGCCATAAAAATCGCGACTATGATGCTGACTTCCCAGCCCGCATAAGGGCTGGTGCCGAGGTATTGAATAGGGATCCAGTTTTGAATTTCTGGTGAGCCCGCGGACGTCATAGTAAAAGTGACAGAACCTAAACCTAAAGCGGCTGGAATAAAACGCCGGGGCAGGTTGGCGTCTTTAAATAAACTCACCGCCATAGGGTAAGCGGAAAAAGCCACGACAAAAATGCTGACGCCACCATAAGTCAGCACAGCGCAGGCCAACACTACCGCCAATACAGCGCGTTGTTTGCCCAGACGTTTGACTATGGCAAGCGCCACAGCGTCGGCAGCGCCTGTATGTTCCATCAGCTTGCCAAACAGAGCGCCTAATAAAAACATTAAAAACCAGTTGGAGACAAAACCGGCAAAACCCGACATATAACCCTGGACAAAATTAGCCGGGTTATCGGCCAGCCAAAACGGAATACCATTAAATAAAGCCACAAATAAAGCGCACAGCGGCGCCAGAATAAACAGGTTTACCCCGCGCATCGTCAGCACTATCAGTAACACCAACCCCGCTAACAGACCAAATAAACTCAGCATAGAAACAACCTTGTGTGTTTTTTTTCAGTCTGGTGTAAAGCCGGGCGGCAAACCATAGTACTAAGGTACAGTCCTATCACTGATATGTTTGTTTATTCTTTTATTTTCATGCGCTTACCTGTAGTTTGTGCGGTGTATAGTACTAAGGTACAGCTTAACATTTCGACAGGACAGCCTAGAGTGGTACTGGACAAGTTAGCAGGAGAAGCCAGATGGCCCATAACAATAACAAGACGAAGACTGTATTCCAACCCACTTTATTAGCAGCGCTGATAGGGGCCGCTTTACTCAACCCGGTACTGGCCGAGCAGGCCAGCGAAGATGCTGCAGCACAAACAGCAGAACAAGAAGAAACTGCGCTGGAAGTGATTCAGGTCACAGCCCGTAAAACCGCTGAAAACCTGCAGCAGGTGCCTGTTGCTGTCACCTCTATAGGTGCAGAAGCTTTGGCGCAGCGCGGTATTGAAAACTTAACTGCAGTGCAAGCGTATTCACCTAACACTACCTTACAAGTGTCCCGTGGTACCAACAGCACCTTAACGGCTTATATCCGTGGTATTGGTCAGCAGGATCCATTGTGGGGTTTTGAACCCGGTGTCGGTATTTATATTGATGATGTTTACATGGCCCGTCCGCAAGGCGCTGCTATGGATGTGTACGACGTCGAGCGTATTGAAGTGTTGCGCGGCCCTCAGGGCACTTTATATGGTCGCAATACCATAGGCGGCGCAGTGAAATACATCACTAAGCCGTTAAGTGGCGACAATGAACTGAGTTTACGTGGCACTGTCGGTAACTATGGCCAAAAAGACTTTAAAATTGCCGGACAGACGGCATTAACAGACAAGCTGTTTTTTGGTGCTGCCTTAGCCACTTTGAACCGGGATGGTTTTGGTACTTACCTCAATACAGGTGCAGAAAACTACGATAAAGATATTATGACCGGCCGGGTCAGCCTGCAGTATCAGGCAACGGACAGCCTGCGTTTTAGTTTTGCCGCTGACCGCACCGAAGATGATTCAAACTCCAAAGGTGGCCATCGTTTAACCCCAAGTTTAGTCACAGGGGATGCGCCACCAGAAAACGTGTTTGATTCCAATACCAGCATGCCTGCGGATAACTCCGTAGTGACTGAAGGTCAGTCGCTGACTATTGCCTGGGATATCAACAGCGACTGGACCTTTAAATCTATTACGGCCAAACGTGAAGGCGTCACCGACACCAATATCGACTTTGATGCAACAGAATTACCGTCGCTGGACGTTCCGGCCTTTTATGAAGACGAGCAAAGCTCACAGGAACTGCAGTTGCTATTTAACGGCGACAAACTGACCATGGCCTCTGGCCTGTATTATTTCAAAGGCGAAGCCTGTGGTGCTTTTGGTACTGTGCTGGTGCAGGGTTTAGGCGTGACCACTGAAAACGGTGGTTGTGTGGATACCGACAGCATAGCCGCTTATGCCCAGGGCAGTTATCAATACACAGACAAGCTGTCTTTTACCTTGGGTGGCCGTTACACCAAAGATGATAAAGACGCCGAAGTCTATCGTTTTGTTTATTTAGGTTATAAAAGACCGCGGGATGAAGGCACTCCTATTGCAGTGCAGTCTGATTTTACAGGCAGCGAGAGTTTCAGCCATTTTTCACCCCGGCTAGGTTTTGAATACCAAAGCAACGACAACTTTATGTGGTACGGCTCTTATACCGATGGCTTTAAATCCGGCGGTTTTGATATGCGCGGTAACCAGTCGATTAACCCAAATGCAGGCGATCCGTATCAGGAAGAGACAGTAGATACCTTTGAAGTGGGTTTTAAAAGTGAGTGGAATGACCGCACTTTACGCTTAAATGCGGCAGCTTTCACCTCCAGCTACGACGATATGCAGGTGACTGTACAGCGGGCGGTCAACAATACAGTGGCGTCTCAGGTGTTAAACGCCGCCAGTGCTGATATCCGTGGTTTTGAAGTGGAGATGATTTCAGCTTTGACCAACAACTTAGAACTGACAGGTATTTTGGGTTACACAGATGCCAAGTTTAACGAAGTGGTGTTTTTTGACGCGGCGTCTCAGACCAATGTCGATGTGTCGGATCTCTGGTCTTTTGCCAATACACCGGAGTGGACCGGTACTTTAGGTCTGAAATATACCCAAAGTGCCAGCATAGGTGAAATTGTGTATAACGTTATGGGCTCGTACCGTGCGGACACGCAGATTTTTGAAGTGCCGTCCGTGCTGGACTTTGGTGGTTATACGCTGTTTAACGCTGGTGCTACCTGGTACTCCAACGATGGCCACTGGGACTTATCGGCTCAGGTACGCAATATAGGGGATAAAGAAAGCCGTATCGCCGGTTATAACTTCCCGCTGCTGGCTGGGGAGCAAACCATTACCGCCTACTACGGTGACCCGAGAACTTATAGTTTAACTTTGGGGTATCGTTTCTAAGCTGTTGATCTTGTAGCGGCGGGGTTTATTCCTGCCCGTATCTGCAGCTTTAGATATAAACGGAGTAGCCAAAGTAATTGGAGTTGCAGTGAGGCGACAAGTGATGGAGACCCCAGGAGCATAGTTGTCCTATGTGACTGGGGCGAGAGCACGTAGTCAACAAAGCGGCGGCTTCAAGTACGAAAGCTAAAAAACACTTGCCGGGGCGAAAGCCCCGGTTCAGTATGGTGAAAAGAGGTTTTATAAAGTTGATACTGCGCTGTTATGATTGCAATTATTGCTGATGACCATCCGTTATTCCGTGTCGCTCTGGCACAAGCTTCCCAACAAATTCTTGGTACTGATGCGGTATTGCTGCAAGCCAATAGTATGGCGCAGCTCTGGGCTTTGTTGCTGCAACACCCGGATACCGAACTTATATTTCTGGATTTAAAACTGCCGGATGCCGAAGGTTTTGCTGGTTTAACTTCGTTGCGCACTGAATACCCTGATATCGCGATTTTGATGGTGTCGGCCATTGAAGATCCGGCGGTGATTAAACAAGCGCTGCAACTGGGCGCTTCGGCCTATATTCCAAAATCTGCGCCGCTGGATTTATTATCTGAAGCTGTAGCGCAAGTGGTCGCAGGGCAGACCTGGGTACCGGCTGAACTGGTCAACGAAGTGGAAAAAGCCAGAGACTTAATTGATCAGGATTTTGCCCGCCGGCTGGAGCAACTCACTCCCCAGCAGTTTCGGGTGTTGAAAATGATTGCCGATGGTTTACTGAATAAACAAATTGCCTTTGAAATGGAGGTGCAGGAAACCACCATCAAACAGCATGTGTCGGCTATATTGCGCAAACTGAATGTGAATAACCGCACGCTAGCCGGTATTCTGTTTGAGAAGCTAAAGCTGCCTGATGAATTTTAATTCCCCGCCGTACTTTGCTTTGAACTGATATGTCTGACGGGCAGGAATAAACCCTGCCCTTACTATGGTTGGGGTTAGTTCAGGTTCATCTGTTGTTTAGCTATACCAAGCAAATGTGCTCTGTCGTCAATGCCATTGGTGCCGCCGTTAATCAGTTGGGTGACTTTGGTTAAATCATCCGCTTCTGCGGCTGCATTAATATTGCGCTTTTGCCAATACCAGCAACCTGATGCCACCGCCAACACCGGATCTGTCGCGACTAAATCCGGCTGGCTGACTACATCCACCCCCCAGCCCTGACTGAAAGCCTGATAGTTGGCTTTGCCTGTTAACTGAATAATACCGCGGCCTCTGTAGGCCCAGCCGTCACCACTTTGCTCATCACCATTGCCCATTCTGTTGGCATAAATACGGTTGGCGATTTTCTCCGGCTGACGGGCGTAGCTGTTCACATCCACCCCGACAAAATACTTCGCAAATAAAGAGCTCAGGGCTGAGGCACTGTAATTCAGGTTTTCGCGAAGCTGTGCATAGCCTGCGCTTTCATGGGCGGTTTGTGCCATAAAGTGCGCGACACACAAAGGCGGCGTAATTTGGGCTTTAGGTAAATCCAGATCCAGCGCATGGCAGAAGTTGGTTATCGCGTCGCTGCTTAAACTGGGGCATAAGGCGGATAACAAAGCCGGGCTGACCAGTGAAATGGAGCTTGTGGTGGGTAAATCTGGCAATTGTAACTGTTGGCCCGGATAGAGCAGATTGGGATTAGCCAGATGATTCTGACTGGCTATCCAACTGGCTTTGCTGCGATCGCCATAATATCTGGCGGCTATGCTACTTAAGCTATCTCCGGCTTTGACCTGATACAGCATGATGCGCTCCCTGTCGTTGCTAATAACAGGTACAAAGTATGGTGCAGTTTTTGTGTTTTAACAGTGGTTCGGCAATAGTCTCAGCCATATTGTGTGTCACTGAAAATATGCTGCTGCATTTTCGGTGTACCGCAACTCCTGCCAATAAAAAAGCCCACCGCTTTGGGTGGGCAAAAGAGGCGGCAACGCCTTTTCGCTAGGAACTGGTCATTAGCAGCAACTGACGGTGACTGCTTGCTTTGGAACTGAAACTACAGCCTGTTTTGTCTGGCAGGCAGTGGTTGCTTGATCGGGTTCTGCCTGCGCAGCAGCAGCCGGTGGCACATAACCATGAAACTCAGCCAAAGCTTTGAAGACCTGAATTAAACTTTGTGTGAACATCGCATTGCGTCTGAACATCGTCTCGTTCTCCTGCTGTGTGAATAATGAGCAGTGTAGAGAGGTTTGAATAGCTTGATTAGCCCGATTAACAAAGACAGATAGTTTCCTAAAAGAAACAGTCAGGACGAAAAAATCCGGTTAAAATCAACAGCGAAACCATGATAAAAAAAGGTGCAGGGATGTCGTTGCTCCAACGTTTAAGTGATATGGCCACATTTGCCAAAGTAGTAGAAAGCCGCAGTTTTACTCAGGCCGCTGTGGCGCTGGATATGTCCAAAGGTGCAGTCAGTAAAGCTATTAGCCGGTTAGAACAGCATTTAAATGTACGTTTGTTGCAACGCTCCACCCGTCAGTTGAGTTTAACCTCAGAAGGGGAGGCCTTTTTTGACTACTGTCAGCAGGTGGTGGCACAAGCCGACAAAGCTGAGCATCACTTGTCCGAATTGCGGGATGAACCTTCGGGTTTAATCCGTATCAGTGTGCCTGTCACCTTTGGTACCTTGCGAATAGCGCCTTTGCTGCCACAGTTGTTGAAACAATACCCGAAGTTAAGCGTCGAGCTGGATTTAAACGACAAGGTCATCGATCTGATCGCAGAGAAAATGGATTTAGGCATACGTTTTGGTCGTTTAGCCAATTCCAGCCTGATTGCAAGGGCCTTACCCGGTTTACCTATTACCTTGGTGGCTTCGCCTGGCTACCTGAACGAGTTTGGCACTCCGCAAAGCCCGGCTGATTTATGCCAGCATCAATGTTTAAGTTCAGGATCGTCCATTGCCGATCGCACCTGGTTTTTCCGTTATATGGATCAAAGTATTGAAGTACTGACCTCTGGCCGGGTGTTATGCAACAGCAACAGAGCGCTTAAACATGCCGCTCTGGCGGATATGGGGTTGTTGTTTGTGACCCGTTATCAGGTGGAAAAAGAGCTGCAAAATGGCAGTCTGGTGGAGGTGATGCAGGACTATATGCCTGAACCCCTGCCGTTGCATCTGGTGTATCCAAACCGCCATCATATGAAAGCGGGGTTAAAGGTGGTGATCCAATTTTTACAGCAGCAGTTCGCGGTCTGAATCAATTCAGCAGACGTTGCAGTAGCCGCTTTAACGACACCTCTTTCAAGGGTTTGAGCATAAAGTGAAAACCTGCATTCATGGCATGCTGGCGGATATCCGCACTTTGGTCGGCTGAGTTGATCACCACTGGCGCACTGATGCCAAAATGCTGGGCCAGTTGCACAGCCACTTCCACTCCTGTTGCACCCTGATCCAGATGGTAATCAAACAGCAGCAAATCAGGTTTAAAGCCTTGTTGCACAGCAGCTAAAGCTTGACTGGGCGAACTGACGGCCATTACGTCACAGTGCCAGCTTTGCAGCAATTGCGACACCGCCTGCAGCAACACAGCTTCGTTATCCATCAGCAAAATACGTTGTCCGGCAAAACGACTGGGATGGCTGGACTTCAGTTCTGGTGTGACTCTTTGGCTAACCCGCAGCAGTGGTACCTGAACAGAAAAGCAACTGCCTTTGCCTGGCTCTGAACTCAAACGGATTTGATGGCCTAATAAGCTGCAAATCCGTTGGCTGATCGCAAGCCCTATGCCCAGACCTTTTTGGTCGGCCTGACTGCCTTGCTGGAATTCATCAAAGATTTTTTTCTGCTCAGCTTGGCTGATACCTATGCCGGTGTCGCAGACACAAATATGCAGAAACTGCGCCTGACGTTTTACCCCCAGCAAAATTTTACCGCTTGGGGTGTAACGCAGTGCGTTGGCCAATAAATTCTGCACCACCCGTTTTAACAGCTTGGCGTCACTGAAAGTACCAAGGCGGGTAGGTATATAGCTAAAGCTTAAGCCTTTACTTTGGGCCAATACTGCCGCTTCGCGGGCACTTTGATCCAATAACTCACAGAGTGCAAAAGCTTCAGGCTGGGCTTTAACCACACCGGCATCCAGTTTGGTCAGCTCCAGTATAGCGGCCAATAGTTCTTCGGCGGAATTGAGCGAATGGGTTAAGTTTTGTGCCAGTTGCTTCACTTCATCCTGCTGGCTTTGCTGGCGGATCAGGCCACAAAACAGCGCTGCGGCATTAAAGGGCTGCATCAAATCATGACTGGCAGCGGCAAAAAAGCGGGTTTTGGCTGCTGTGGTGGCCTCAAGTTGTTGTTTGGTGTGTTGCAGTTGTTGGTTCAGTTGCTCCAGCTCGGCAGTGCGGCTTTTCACCCGTTGTTCCAGCGTGCTGTTGCTTTGCTCTAACTCGCGTTGCACTTCAATAAAAGAGCTGACATCGCTGTAGGTGGTGACAAAACCACCGCCGGGCAAGGGGTTCCCCAACATTTCAAAAATACGGCCATCCTGTTGCTGGCGCTGAAATTTATAGCTACTGCCCTGACGTAAATAATTCAGCCGTTTTTGCACTTCCTGGGTAATTTCCTGTTCAGACAAAGCCTGACCCGCCAAACCCCGTTGCAGGTTATAACGAATAAGCTCTTCTACGGGCCGTCCTACTTCGACTAAACCCGCTGGATAAGCAAAAAGCTCAAGATAACGCTGATTCCAGGCGATGAGCCGTAAATCTGCATCCACCACACTGATACCCATACTGATATTGTCGATGGTGGCGTGTAACAAGGCCTGATTAAACTGAAACACCTGACTGGCTTCGTCGACAAAACGGGCGACAGATTCGATTGGCAATTGGGCATGTTTACCTGAGGCTTGCAATAACAGCCGCATGGATGCACCACCTACTACAGCCGCCAGACTGCGTTCCACCGCCTGCATAAACTGCGGATTGGCCCATTGTTCCATCTCCAGTCCGGTTTTGCTGTAACGTTGCAGCAGTTTTTTCGCTTCTTTTTCACCGGCAAAACGCCGCACCAGTAAATAACCGTCCTGCACACTAAGGACTGGATTTTGGCTGTTGGAGCTGGGCTGGCTGGGGCGGCGTAAAAAGCGGTAACTTTCCAGCCATTCGCCTAAGCGGGTTTGACTGAAATGACTGATCAGAAGCAACATGGCGGTATTGACCGTTAGACTTAATACCACACCTAAACTGACTGAATCGATCTGGCCACCAAATAACTGAGTCGGTGCCAGCCATTGGATACCTAAAGGCCCATCTGTTAACCAGGCACCGCCGATAAAACCAGCTCTGGCCAGTTCCGGCAGCAATAAAATATAAGCCCAAATAACTAGACCACTGCACAACGCGGCTATGGCGCCTTGGCGGTTAATGCGCTGGCTGAATAACCCTAAAATTAACGCCGGTGCTAATTGGGCTATTAAAGCAAAAGCCATTAAACCTAGCTGAGCCAGACCTGTGCTGGTGCCTATCCAGCGGTAATACAGGTAACCACAAAACAACACGGCCAGCATGGACCAGCGTCTTAAGGTCACCACTTTAATTTTTTGTTGGCCCTGTTGGTAAGTGTTTTGCTTACGGTAAATCAGCGGGGTTAGTAAATCGTTGGTGATCATTATTCCCAGCACTACAGTGGCGACTATGACCATGCTGGTGGCGGCAGAAAATCCGCCTAAATAGGCCAATAACGCTATGTCGGTGCGGTTGGCGGCCAAAGGCAGTTGCAACACCACTAAATCGACATTGACCTGTGGTCCCAGCATCATAATGCCAGCCAAAGCCAAAGGCAGGGTGAATACACTCATCAGCAGCAGATAACCAGGGAAGATCCAGCGGGCCTGATGCAAATGGCTCAGTTGCTGATTCTCCACAAAGCTGACATGAAATTGGCGGGGTAAACATAAGGTTGCAATAAACCCCAACAGCACATGCACCCAATACACATAAGCAGGCTGGCCTTGTTGCTGAATTTGCTGTACGGACGGGTGTTCAGCCGCTTTGCTGAAAATATCAGCCATGCCATCAAACATGCCCCAGCAGACAAAGACACCAATACTCAGCAGCGCCAGTAATTTCACCAGTGATTCAAAAGCTATAGCAGCCATCAGGCCGGGATTGGGTTGATGCGCTTTGGCACTGCGCCCGGAAAACAGCAAAGCGAACACCGCCAGCCACAGCGTGACATAAAGCCCGGTATCCTGATACCAGGGACTGTTGTCCTGCATCACCACTAAGGCCTGAATGCTGGTGCTGATGGCTTGGAGTTGCAAGGAGATATAAGGAATAATGGCAATCAGCACTATGGCGGTGGTGAGAATGGCCAATAAACGGGAATGGCCATAACGGGTAGCAATAAAGTCGGCGACTGAGGTAATACGGTAACGACGACAGGCGATGGCAATACGGCCTATTAAACCAAACGCAAACCAGAATAAAATTAATGAGCCAATGTAAGTGGGAGGGATCCACCAGCCATGAACCGCTGCCTGAGCTGTAACGCCATAAAAGGCCCATGAGGTGCAATAAATCGACAAAGCAAAGCTGAAAATCCAGGGCGATATCGGGTGGCGGCGTTGTAGTCTGCGGCCGACAGCACCCACACCTGACAGCACCAGTAAATACAGCAAGGACAAAGCGGCAATGGTGCCAAGACCAATGTTGCTGGCGGGTAAGGTCATAATCATATCACTGGTCACAGAATGATTTTATTCTGCCCTGATGCTGGACTGGCTGTCCAGTAAGCTGTTGAAACCGCACCATTTAGCGCGCTGTCCAGCCGCCGTCCAGTACTAAGGTCTGAGCCGTGATATGTCGGGCTGCGGGTTCACACAAAAAAGCGGCTGTACTGGCAATTTCATCCACTCCAATAAAAGCTTTTTGTGGCATAGGCGCCAGCATGATCTGCTCTATCACTTGTTGCTCGGTCAGGTTGTGTTCTTTACTTTGTGCTGCAATTTGCTGATCAACCAGCGGGGTGCGGACATAAGCAGGACAAATGGTGTTGATGGTGAAGTCAAAGTTGGCATTTTCTAACGCCACTACTTTGCTAAAGCCCAGCAAGCCATGTTTGGCGGCGACATAAGCGGATTTAAAAGGCGAGGCCACCAGTGCATGAATAGAACCAATATTAATGACCCGGCCAAAACCCTGCTGTTGCATTCGGGGTAACACAGCTTTGGTCAACATAGCAGGGCCCGTCAGCATCACTTGTAGCAATTGTTGCCATTTTTGCTCGGGAAAATCCTCCAGCCTGGCCACATGCTGCACTCCGGCATTATTGATCAGAATATCGACTTGATACGCCAAAGCGCAGGCCTCGATGGAGCTTTGCTCTGTTAAATCCAGCCGTATGCGACTGGCCCGATAACCTGCAGCTTCAAGTTCATGCTGGCGCAGCTCCAACTGACTGCTGTTGATATCGGCCAAAATCACATGATGACCCAAACGACCGAAATGTTCAGCCACCGCAAAACCAATACCACCTGTGCCACCTGTTATGAGTACATTCATGTTTCAACTGCCTGTGCTGACAAAATTTTATATCAGGCAGGTTAGGTGTTCAGGTGCTCAACCACAACGGTACTTTAGTGCTATAGCTGAAGGTTTTTGTCTGCAAAGGTATTTCGTCGTTAGTTTCCGTCGAACTCTAGCCTGGCGGGAAACTTTGTTTTGTCTGGCCCGCTAGCTGTGGTAGATTTAAGCTGCACGTAAAAAATAACTATAAAGTTCTGTCCGCACAATGGCATAGATAACTGATGTTTTTATCTGTTATCACAAATAAATAGCGTTAAAGCTGAAAATAATAGCCATTTAGTAAAACGGCCGCAGAACTATACCCACCTTGCAGGTGAGCGCCTGCGGGGGAGAACCGAGGACAATATATGGAACAATCTACTGCGCTGATCACCAATGATGCGGTGGTACTGGGATTATTGGCTGTCATTTTAGGGGTGGTATTTCATACCAGCCACAGCAGCAACAAATACTGCCAGGGCTTTTATAAATATGTACCAGCTTTACTGCTGTGTTATTTCATCCCGTCGTTATTTAACAGTTTCGGTATCATCGATGGCGACAAATCTGAGCTCTATAAAGTGGCATCGCGTTATCTGTTGCCAGCCAGCTTAGTATTATTAACTATCAGTGTTGATTTTAAAGCGATTTTGGGTTTGGGACCTAAAGCGCTGATTATGTTTCTGACCGGTACAGTAGGGATTATTCTGGGGGGGCCTTTGGCTTTGGCTTTTGTCGGTAGTTTTGCCCCTGAAGCCGTTGGAGGCGAGGGCGAAAACGCCATTTGGCGTGGTATGGCTACTATAGCGGGTAGTTGGATTGGCGGTGGTGCTAATCAGGCGGCGATGAAAGAAGTGTTCGAAGTAGGCGGGCCAATTTTCTCGGTGATGATTACCGTCGATGTGATAGTCGCCAACATCTGGATGGCGGTATTGTTGTGGATAGCCAATAATTCCGAGCGTTTTGATCGGACCAATAAAGCTGATACCAGCGGTATCGAAGCCTTAAAGCAAAAAATAGAGAAATATCAGGCGGAAAACTCACGTAACCCAAGTTTGACGAATCTGATGACACTCATTGCGGTTGCTTTTGGTGTGACTGGTATTTCGCATTTGTTGGCCGATATGATTGCGCCATGGATTGAGCTGAATGCGCCAGAGCTGGCGATGTATAGCTTAACCAGTACGTTCTTCTGGCTGGTGTTGATTGCCACCACGCTGGGTTTAGTCTTGTCTGCGACCAAAGCCCGTAATCTGGAAGCTGTAGGCGCGTCAAAGTTAGGTTCAGTATTTATTTATATTCTGGTAGCGACCATTGGTATGCATATGGACGTGACCGCTATTCTGGATTATCCGGTGATGTTTGTGGTCGGTGTGATTTGGATGAGTTTCCATGCCGGCTTACTGATTTTTGTCGCCCGTCTGATCAAAGCGCCGATGTTCTATATGGCTGTCGGAAGCCAGGCGAATGTCGGGGGCGCAGCCTCTGCTCCTGTGGTCGCCGCCGCTTTCCATCCGGCTTTAGCCCCTGTGGGTGTATTACTGGCGGTGTTAGGTTATGCGCTGGGCACTTATGGCGGCTATATCTCGGGTTTATTGCTGCAGCAGGTTGCACCTTAAGCCATTCAACTCAGCTCAATGATGCGTGGGGCAGAGTCAAGACTCTGACCCCACCGGCGCTGTCGATTCCCGTACCAGTAATTCAGGGATAAACACAGGTTGATCCTCAGTATGGCTTTGACCACCGGGTCTGGTGTGTTTAAACAGTAACTCGGCTGCACTTTGCGCTATGGTGCTGTTGGGTTGATGTGCGGTGGTCAGCGGTGGCCAGGTTTGGCGTGAAAACGGACTGTTTTCAAAACCTACAATAGAAAGTTGCTGTGGTATTTCAATATGTTGCAGGCGGGCGCTAAATAAAGCCCCTGCCGCAATCTCATCATTACAGGCAAAAATAGCGGTTGGTTTGTTCGGCAAAGCCAGTAACTGAGTCGCACCTTTGACGCCGGATTCAAACGAATAGCTACCTGGTACGATAAATTTCGAATTCGTTTCTATGCCTCTTTTGGTCAGTGCGGCTTTAAAACCTGCTAAACGTTCACCACTGGAACTATGTTCCTCATCGCCACATAAAAAGGCGATCTGGCTATGACCCAGTTCCAGCAAGTGATTGGTGATTTTAAAAGCGGCTGTAAAGTCATCCACCAGCACACAATTCGTTTGTTTAGGTGAAGGGGTTGAGCCCGAAATAATCCGAACAAAATCAACATTAATGCTGCTCAGTGCCTCGGCTATTTCTGGCATTTCTGAAAAAGGCGGCGTAAGCACTAAACCCGCCAGTCGGGAATGCTGCACCAAGTCGATCACTTCCTGCACTATACCGGACGATTTAGCGTTGGTTGGGTGGATCAGTAGCTCATAACCATGCTTGCGGCAGGCATCCAACAAACCTCTCTGCATATCAATGACATAATAAGCATTCGGATTGTCGTAAATATAGCCAATGCTATAGGACTTGGTACTGGCCAGGTTCCGGGCAGCGGCGTTTGGCTGATAATGCAGCTCCTGCATCGCCTGATTCACTTTATCGATCGTCGCTTGTTTGACCGAGGGTTCGTTATTCATCACCCGCGACACTGTTTTGATCGACACACCTGCTTTTGCAGCTACGTCATGAATGGTCACTTTCATTACTGGATCCCAAAAAGCACAACACCACAGGGCCTTATGCTGAAAATAAATAAGACGATGTTTCCGTTGATCCAGCTAACTTTATGACAGCGCTGGTCATTTTGTAACAAAGATTAAGTTAAGGGATAACTCTTTTTTGCAGAAACGGCAAACATTTATTCTGTCGTTTTTGCTCAAAAAAACTACTCTTTTTTGAGGTTAAATGAATTTCTTATTTTTTGTTATATAAATCATGCGGATACGTTAGTTTCTTTCCCGG
>NZ_LAVS01000037.1 GCF_000986865.1 Rheinheimera mesophila | reverse complement strand
TGCTGGGTTAGCTGGTTAAGTTCCGCCAGCAATAACGGCTGTTTTTCATCCGCAGTTAAACTGTAAGGCTCACGCTCAATTAGCATTATTAGCCTCCATCGCCAGCTTCAGCAGGGTCTGATAATCGGCTTTGCCATTGGCAAGCACAGGCAAGGTATCCAGTTGCAGTAGTTTAAATAACGCCGGATGTAGCTGTAATTGATCGCGTAAATAGTGTTGTAGTTGCTCTGCGCTATCGGATGAGGGACTTGTGTAAGCGACCACGAGCAAATCGTCCGTACCAGCACAGCAGACTGGGTCGGTGAATATTGCAAGTTGTTGCTCCAGATGATCCAACTGTAATCGTTTGCCCTGAAGTTTTAAAAAACGGCTTAAGCGCCCGACAATACGGTACAAACCATTGGGCAGGCGTTCTGCTAAATCTCCGGTGCTTAATTCCGTCAGCGCAGTATTACTGCTTAAATCGGCTGCTGATGATGCATAACCTAACATCACATTAGGGCCACGGTAACACAGCTCACCTTCCTTAAAATCTTCAGTGATCAATGCTTTGCTGACCGGGTCACGCAGCAGCAATTCACCTTCCGGAATAGCGACACCAATACAATCGGCATGCTGTTGCAACAGCTCCGGTGGTAAATACGCGATACGGGCTGTGGCTTCGGTTTGACCGTACATCAGATACACAGGTTTTTGCAGCGTACTGGAGAGCTGCTGCACATAGTCCGTCAGGCTGCTATTGAGTTTACCACCGGCCTGAGTCAGATAACGTAAAGCAGGGCGGGGCATACGCTCCAGCCGCAACTGACGGTACAACTGATAACTAAAAGGCACGCCTGGTAAGCTGCTGATATGAAAATCCCGGGTTTGTTGCCAGAAGTCTTTGCTCATTAAAAGGGCTTCGGTCAGTAAGATGGATGCGCCTTTAAACAGATGACTATTCAGCACCGACAAGCCGTAAGAGTAATGCAGCGGTAGCGCAGTAATAGCGGTGTCCGTGGCCTCTATCGGCAAATAAGCACAAATAGCTCGGGCATTGGCTTCAAGATTGGCAAGCGACAGCATCACAGATTTAGGGGAGCCGGAACTGCCTGAGGTGCTCAATAACAGCGCACAATCAGACCGCACCTGATGAGAAAAGCCTGTCCGTTGAATATCGCCGGAAGCTTGGATCACAGCCGCAATCTGTAAACGTTCAATTAAAGCCAAAGTCTGGCTATCGCCTAAATCCGGCGCCAGCAATAACAGCGCTTTGCCAGAGCGCAGTGCGGCCAGATAAGCCACTACAGCAGACAAAGTGGAGCTAAAACGCAAAGCCAGCAAAGCCTGATCCGGCACTATGTTGTGTAAGGTGGTGCTGTACTCGTCGGCAAGTTTTGCCAGTTGCTGGTAGCTGATAGTGCTGTTGTCCGGTAAACGCAGGGCTATGGCATCGCCAAACTGTTCCAGCCTGTGTGCGAAACTTACCCTGCTCATAAACTAAAACCACCATCCACAGCCAGAATATGGCCAGTGATATAACGCGCTTTGTCGGAGCATAAAAACTCAATCACAGAAGCGACTTCATTGGCCTGACCTAAACGGCGCAAGCTGATGTTCTGCATCAGTTGTTGTTTTTTATCGTTGCTGTAATGGGCGGTTAAATCGGTTTCGATAAAACCCGGCGCAACCGCATTGACACGAATACCGCTTGGGCCCAGTTCTTTAGCCAGCGATTTGACCAACGCAGACACAGCACCTTTGCTGGCGGCATAGACTGCCTGACCGGCCGAGCCTGATTCGGCTACTTTGGACGATAACAACACTAAATGCCCGGCTTTATGGCGTAGCATCAGTTTGCTGGCGAGCTGACAAAGCTGCACTGTAGCGCCCACATTGAGTGCCAGCAGCTTGTCCAGATCAGTGAAGCGGGTCATGGCCAATAACGCATCCTGCATCTGGCCTGCACAGTGCACCAAATTACTTAAGGCTTTGTGTTGCAATTGAGGTTGTAACTGGCGGAATAAAGCGGTTACTGCATCACGCTCTGTTAAATCCAACGCATGAACTGAAACCAAAGCGCCTAAAGCCTGGCAGTCGGTTTGTACTTGTTCTAAAGCTTGTGTATCACGAGCCACTAAAATCAGCTCGTGACCTGCTTTGGCCAACGCAAGGGCCGCGGCACGACCTATGCCACGACTGGCACCTGTAATAAGGCTAACAGGCGCTTGCTCTGACATTAAAATGCAACTCCGTATTTGCCCAGTATGGCTTTGGCTTTGGCCACTGAGCTCATATCAATAATATCGTCGGTATCCAGCATCAGATTAAACACATTCTCCAGCTCGGCAATCAGCAGCATATGAGCGGTAGAGTCCCACTCTTTGATGCTGTTGTAAGCCAAGTCGTCATGAATTTGAGTCTCTGCCACCACTAAGGCTGTAGCGAAAGCCGCCGTGAGTTTGGCTGTGTTAGTTTGAATTAGCTCGTTGCTCATATTAATTCCGGATAAAAGTTGCAAATTTGGCGGCAGCGTTTTGGTGTGCTTGTGGCACTAAAGTCATGGCGACCATTTGCTCTGAAGGCTGCGCCGCATCGGCTTGATAACCTAATTGTTGATTAAAACGTAAAGCGGCGCTATTGCTGCTTTTTACTTGCGCCTTTAATAGCTTGGCGCCAAGCTGTTCAAACGCATACTGGTTTAGCGCTAAAGCGGCAAAAAAGGCCAGTATAGTGCCGCGGTATTTGGCCTCACCTAAATAAAAACCTGTGTCTAAGCTGTCACATTCTGCCACAGCCAAAGCCGTTGGGCTTTTTAAATTACAGACTCCAACCTTCTGGTTTTTATAATAAATCACAAACTGCATCTGGCGTCGGTCAGACGATATACGTTCGAACCAGCTTTGTTGCCGCTCCGGGCTAATTTCAGTCTGATCCAGCATCTGGCTGCTGACTTCAGGGCTATTGCGCCAGATCAGCACTTGTGCCAAATCATCCTGCTGCAAAGGTTTGAGCTGCACATTAAAGGCGGAGACTTCATCGGTATGCCACATCTGTGAAGCCTGTTGCATCACACCAGATCCCAGCTCATCGCCGTGCCCCGTGCCACATCCTTAGTGACGGTTTTACCCAGCAGCATCGACAGATATTTAGGCGGCAAACCTAAACCTGGCCGGATAGCGCGTAAGTTTTCTGCGGTTAACACGTCGCCTGCTTTTAAATCGGCGGCAATATACAAAGAGCGGCGGTGTTTACGTGAGGCGATTTCTTTTTCGGTGCAGCCATAATTGACCTGACCTAAAGCCACTTTGGCTTTGGCGGTTTCTTCCACCAGTTGCTTAAGCTCGTTCGGTTCCAAGGAAAACTCGGCATCGACGCCACCTTCGCTTCTATCCAGCACAAAGTGTTTTTCAATCACAGTGGCCCCTAAAGCTACGGCCGCGACAGAAACACCGATGCCTGTGGTGTGATCCGATAAACCCGCCTGACACTGAAACAGCTGAGCTAAATGCGGAATAGTCAGTAAATTGGCATCGACAGGACGGGCAGGGTAGTTGCTGGTGCATTTAAGTAAAATTAAATCTTTGCAGCCGTTGGCACGTAACACTTCAACAGACTCAGCCAGTTCTGACTGGCTGGCCATGCCGGTGGACATAATCACTGGTTTGCCGGTTTTCGCCACTGCCGCGAGCAGTGGATGGTCAATATTTTCAAAAGAAGCAATCTTGTAACAGGGCACATCTAATGATTCTAAAAATTTGACGGCTGTTAAATCAAAAGGGGTGCTGAAGGCCAACATGCCATGGCTTTTGGCGCGCTCAAAAATAGCCTTGTGCCAGTCCCATGGCGTATAGGCAATCTGATACAGCTTATACAAAGTGGTGCCATGCCAGAGGCTGTTTTTATCTTCGATATAAAACTCGCCTGTGTCTATATCCAGCGTCATGGTGTCTGCTGTATAGGTTTGTAATTTAATGGCCTGAGCACCGGCTGCTGCTGCTGCATCTATCATCGCCAACGCTTTATCCAGCGACTGATCGTGATTGCCGGACAGCTCAGCAATAATCAAAGGTGGATGAGAAGGCCCTACTTTATACTGGCCTAACTGAATATCCTGAAAAGCTGCGTTGCTCATCTTTGTGTTCCTGTACTGCTAAGGCCTTAATCTTGCGCCTGAATTTCGTTAGTAAGTTGTTCTACAATAGCAGCACAACCGCCACCATGCGGCACCAATGCTCTGGCTTTTTTCGACATTTGCTGCAATAGCTCTGGATGTTCCAACTGTTGCTGTATGGCGCTGCTTAATTGCGCTGCGGTCAGATCCTTGCCATGCCCCAGATAAGCACAAACTCCGGCTTCAGCCAAAGCCAATGTACTGGCGACCTGATTGTCCGCCAACGTCACCACCAAAGCAGGTAAGGCCAAAGCACAGCGCTCCCAATGGGTCGAACCGCCGGCACCAATCATTAAACTGGCTTTGCTCATCAACTCTGCCATATGCGGGGTCTGAATATGCAAAGTTAAACGCGGATCTTCAGCACAAGCTTGTTCAAGCTCTGCTTTGTGTGGATTGGCAAGTCCTATCACTATATCGGCAGCAAAGTTGGTTTTCTGAAGCTGCTGTAAGGCCTTTATCGTCAGACTGGTTAAATTCAGCTCGTCTGTGCCACCATAAAACACCAGAAACCCGAGCTGATTCTGATCTGCGGTGCGCTGAAACTTGGCAAACTCCGGTCGCAACAAGACATAAGAAGGGCCAAGCAGCAACTGAGCTTCTTTATTGACCAGGTTGTTGTAGCGACTGTGCAGATCCGGATACAGGTTTTGGTCCAGCAGATAGTCACAGTGATGGGCTCTGTTGGCTAAATCATCAATCACTAAAAGTTTTCGGTACAGGCCCGTCATCGCCAGTTCAAATGTTTTGGATAAGCCGTAATGATCAATCACCAATAAATCGACAGGCGCTTGCAGTTGTTCTTGAAGTTCAGCCGCATCCTGCTGTTCTGTCACGCCCAACCAGGCGGCATAGTCTGTTGCTTTGCTTTCCGGCGGCTGTTTTAGTGCGATGACAGCAAACTCCTGATCACGCAGCCACTGAATTAAATGTCCCGGATGAGCGCGGCAGGCAAACTGCACTTGCCAGTCCGATTGTTGCAAGGCCTTGGCTAAAGTCAAACAACGCATCAGATGGCCTGAACCTATTACAGCCGACGCATCAACGCGGAACAAGGCAGTTCTGGAGACTGTCATGATGACTTAAGCAGCAATTGATGCAACAGCTCGGCGCGCAGCCAGTCGTCTGCTGTGTCTATATCCTGCACTAAATGTTGCGGCAGCTCGTATAAATAAGAGTGTTGGGAAAACACCGCTTTAGCATCCAGCCAGCTTTGAGCACGACCACAATAAAACTGACCGGCATCATGGAAGGTTTCTGGCAAATCCTGCGAGCGCTTTGGAATAGATGCGGGGTCGACCGGCTGAACCCGGCCCAGTTCAGTGCGGTACAAAGCGCGCTGAATAGGAAAACTAAAACGGCAACCCGAGAACACATAATCCAAAGCCGGATCGTTTTGCAGTTGTGTCATGGCTGCTTTGAGCATCTGTGGCTGCAACAAAGGCGCTGTGGCATAAATACAGGCGACAAATTCAGGGTTGAGCTGCTGCTGTAGCGCCCAGTTGATCGCATGACGCACTACTGCACTGGTGCCGGTGTGATCGTCTGATAATTCGACAGGGCGTATAAAGGGCACCGTAGCGCCAAAACTTTGGGCGACTGAGGCAATTTCAGCATCGTCGGTCGAGACCCAGACTTCATCAAAAGCGCCGGATAACAAAGCCGCTTCAATGGACCAGCCCATCATCGGCTTGCCGTTAAAGTCTTTGATGTTTTTACGTGGTATACGTTTACTGCCGCCACGCGCCGGAATAATGGCCAGTCGCATGTTTTACTCCTGAAATGCCTGCTGCAGGGCTAGGGTGATCTGTTGTTGCTGCTCTGCGGTTAAATCGGCGTACAAAGGCAAACTGATAATTCTGCTGTAAAAGGCTTCGGCCTGAGGAAAATCACCCCAATGAAAGCCCAGCTTCTGATAATAAGGCTGGGTGTGGATAGGAATATAGTGCACGTTGACGCCAATACCGGCGCTGCGTAATGCTTCAAATACCGCAAGGCGGCGATTTTCGTCATGTAATTGAATAATATACAGATGCCAGGCGGATTGCCCTGCCGGACATTCTGTTGGCAAATCCAGTGGTAGGTTTTGCAATAAGTTGCTGTAACGGGCTACGGCTTCAAGGCGTTTAGCAACAAAAGTATCCAGTTTTTTTAGCTGACTTAAACCCAAGGCAGCTTGAAGGTCAGTCATGCGGTAATTCAGACCCAATTCTATCTGCTGATAATACCAGGGGCCGTGGCTGACTTCGGTCATATCGTCCGGGTTGCGGGTAATACCGTGGCTGCGCAACAACTGCATACGGGCAGCAAGCGCAACATCTTTAGTCAGCGCTACACCCCCTTCTGCGGTGGTGATGATTTTTACCGGATGGAAACTAAAGACAGTGATATCACTGAACTGACAACTGCCAATTTTTTGTTGCATATATGTACCCCCCACTGAGTGGGAGGCATCCTCAATAATGCGAATACCATAAGGCTGGCACAAGGTGGCGATTTGCTGCATAGCGCAGCTATGTCCCGCTAAATGCACCGGAATAAGCACTTTAGGTAAGGTATTGTTGGCTGCTGCCTGTTGTAGTTTTTCAGCCAAAGCTCTGACTGACATTAAGCCAGTGTCAGGCTCTACATCCACAAAATCAACAGTGGCGCCACAATACAACGCACAGTTGGCAGAGGCGACAAAACTGATGGGGCTGGTCCAGACTCTGTCTCCGGCTTTGACATCCAACGCCAGACAAGCGATATGCAAAGCCGAAGTGGCACTATTCACAGCTACTGCATAAGGCACCTGGCAGTAACTGGCCAGTGCCTGCTCAAAAGCCGGCACAGCAGGGCCCTGAGTCAGAAAATCAGATTGCAGCGTCTCTACGACGGCCTGAATATCCTCATTGCTTATCGACTGTCTGCCATAAGGGATCATAACATCGCGTCTCTGTTAAATTGCACCAGCTCTTCCGGGCTTAAAAAGTGGGGGTTTTTGTCCGACACATACTCAAAACCCGGTGCGACCAGTTTGCCTTTTTCTTTCAACGCATTGACGGTGAAGTTATTACCCCTGTTGGAGAATTGAATGGATGGTGCTATCACATAATGGTCATCGTATTCATAGGTGTTATACGACATATCACCAGGGCACATCATTTCATGCAGCTTTTCGCCCGGACGAATACCGACTTCTTTAATAGGTAAATCCGGCGCTATGGATTTAGCTAAATCGACAATACGGATTGATGGTATTTTGGGTACAAAAATCTCACCGCCCAACATACGCTCGAAATTTTTCAGCACAAAATCAACACCCTGCTGCAGGCTGATCCAAAAGCGGGTCATCTCCAAATGAGTGACCGGCATATGGTCGGTGCCTTTTTGTTTTAACTGCTCGAAAAATGGCACTACGGACCCACGTGAGCCGACTACATTGCCGTATCTCACTACAGAAAAGCGCGGTTTGCTACCGCCTGAAATATTATTGGCAGCGACAAACAGCTTATCTGAAGCCAGTTTAGTGGCACCGTATAAGTTAATCGGATTAGCCGCTTTATCAGTGGACAGGGCTATGACTTTTTCAACATTATTTTCGATGGCTGCATTAATGACATGCTCTGCGCCATTGATATTGGTTTTGATACATTCCATCGGGTTGTATTCGGCAGCGGGCACTTGCTTTAACGCAGCAGCATGAATGACATAATCCACACCACGCATAGCGCGGATTAAACGCTCCTGATCCCGCACATCACCAATAAAATACCGCATACAGGGGGCATTAAACTTCTGCTGCATTTCATATTGTTTTAATTCATCTCTGGAATAGATGATGATTTTGTTGGGTTTGTACCGCTCCAGCAGAGTTTGGGTGTATTTATGGCCAAAAGAGCCAGTGCCACCTGTAATAAAGATATTTTTGCCGTCAAACATAAGCGCCCCTGATGTGTCATAAAACTGACAGTCATATTGGATCTGTACCCACTGTAACAAACCTTAGCATAATTTATTCCACTATTAAAAAATCCTTTTTAAATAGATGCTTAGCTCCGTGCTGTTCAGTTATAGCTTTATTGTCTAAAAAAAGCACAGACGAAAGCTTGGGCAATAGATACTTTTTGCGGTAGACTGCTTTTCATAGTCACACCATTTTGGACTAGCCTGAGGTAGTAGTATGAAAATCGGTAACTCATTTGCTAACGAAAACCAGTTGAAATTTAATTCAAATGAAACTGAAAACCTGCTGAAAAAGCTGGCTACTGCGCGTCGTATCAACAGTGCTGCTGATGATGCTGCCGGACTGCAAATTGCTAACCGTTTAACACAAAGCGCCAATGCCTCAGCTCAGGGCACACAAAATGTCTACGATGGTATCTCCTTAGCTACTGTGGCTGATCAGGGCTTGCAGGGCGTGACTGATAACTTAAATGAAATGGGTCGTTTAGCTGTGCAGGCTGGCAGTGGCATTTTGACGGCGTCAGACCGTCAGGCTCTGCAAAAACAAGCCGATGCTTATGCGGCCAGTATTCAAGACCAGATTAAAAACACTGAATTTGCCGGGATCAAGCTGTTTGATCAGGACGGTTCTATTGCTGTCGGTACTGGCAATGGCAGCATTGGTATTAAAACTCAGGATTTATCCAGCCGTTTAACAGACTCAGGTGCTTTTAGTGTGGATTTGTCTTCTGCTGAAAGTGCACAAGCGTCGCTGAAGTCTATTCAGAGTTCTTCGCAACTGGTGGATAACAACAGAACGGATTTGGGGGCCACCATCAACGCTTTACAGTCTGCGGCCCGCAACCTGCAAACCCAGAATGTAAATGAGCAGGAAGCCATTAGCCGTATTCAGGATCTGGATTACGCTAAAGCAGTGACAGAGCAAGTCGCCAGTGGCATACGTGAACAGGCCTCTTTGTCTGTTGTCAGTCAAAGTCGTGTTTCTGAGCAGCAAGCTTTAAAACTATTGGCCTAATTTTTCATTTTCATCCCTAAAACGCTATTTTTTTGACACTAGTGTCAAAAAAATAGCGTTTTACCTTGCAACCTCAGACAAGCTTTGTAGAATGATAAAAAAGCAATAAAAGTCTGAGTCTTATGACCACCAAGCTCTATATTCTGGATCAGCAGGAACAACGAACCACCCGTTTAGGCGCTGTGCTGAGTTTTATCTCCGAATCCCATCAACTGGTGCAGTACCACGAACTCGATCAATATCTGCATGCTGAATCTAAAGCCGTGATTTTGTTAGGGGCTCTATCCAGTCAGGATCACGAACACCTGATCCGCCGTTATCCGGCTTGTGCTTTTTTACTGCTGGGCGAGACGCTGAAGCATCATTTGGGCTTGCCTAATGTGGTGGGGTTGCTGACCGAACCTTTTTCTTATGCCTCTTTTACTCAACTACTGCGCGATTGTCAGGAGTACCAGCGTTTATTGCCCGGTCAGAAAGGCCAGTCTGAGCAATCGCGTTTTGTTGGTATGGTGGGGCAAACACCAGCCATGCAACAGGTACGGTTTTTAATTCAGCAGGTGGCGAAAACGGATGCCAATGTATTAATTCTTGGTGATTCGGGTACGGGGAAAGAAGTGGTCGCCCGCAATATTCATGTGTTATCCAATCGGCATCAGGGGCCTTTTGTGCCGTTAAATTGTGGTGCTATACCGGCAGAATTGTTAGAGAGTGAGCTGTTTGGCCACGAAAAAGGTGCTTTTACCGGTGCTATATCCACCCGCAAAGGCCGCTTTGAATTGGCTCAGGGCGGTACGCTGTTTTTAGATGAAATTGGCGATATGCCATTGCCTATGCAGGTGAAATTGTTAAGGGTATTGCAGGAGAGAGTCTATGAGCGGGTCGGGGGCAGTCAGCCTATCCGTGCCGATGTGCGTATTATTGCTGCTACTCACAGAGCGCTGGAACAAATGATTGAAGACGGTCGCTTCCGTGAGGATTTATTTTATCGCCTGAACGTCTTCCCTATTGAAACTCCAGCGCTGCGTGACAGAGCCGATGATTTACCTTTGCTGGTGCAAGAGCTGATTGTTCGTACTGAACAGCAAGGCCACGCCAAAGTAAAATTTACCGAAAGAGCACTGGAGAGTTTAAAACTACATCCCTGGCCAGGTAACGTGCGTGAACTGGCGAATCTGGTAGAGCGGATGGCTATCATGTATCCGAATCAGGTGGTGGATGTCGCCGAATTGCCGCAGAAATACCGTCACCTTGAAGTAGAAACCTATGTGCCTGTGTATCCCGATGCGCTGCTGGAGAGGGATGCGATTAATGAGCTGTTCCAAAGCAGCGATGATGAAGAAGAGCAGTCAGATGCGCTGAGCTTCCCAGCATCCGGCAGTATCGAGATTTTGCCGGAGCAAGGGGTGGATTTAAAAGAATTTTTAGCCGAACTGGAAATTTCTTTAATTACCCAGGCATTGGAGCGACACGAGTATGTGGTGGCAAGGGCTGCTGATATTCTGTGCCTGCGTCGGACCACGCTGGTCGAGAAAATGCGTAAATACAATTTAATGCGGGATGAAAGCCAGGCTTAAATGTGGCAATGTCAAAAAAATGACTTGGTAAGCTCTTGTTTTTAAACTGATTTAATTGTGGCATGTCTTGTGCATTTGAAGTGATAGTGTCAATTCATTTGCGAAGACGTTATGAGTACAGCCAAAGCTTATGCTTATGCTTATGTTGCGGAGAAAGTGCTGCCAGAAGTGCAGCCGCAAACCGCCACACCTGCAGCAACCGCCATTCATACGGCCCGCCAGGCCCGTCGTCTGCAACATTTAGTTAATAACCTGCCCACTGCGGTGATAGTGCTGGACGAGCGGGGTTATGTAGCGGAAGCCAATCCTGTGGCTATTTCCATGTTAGGTGAGCCTTTAATAGGTCAGCGCTGGCTGGATGTGATCGCACGCTCTTTCCGTCCGCGCAGTGATGATGGCATGGAAGTGTCTTTATTAGATGGCCGCAGAGTGAAGCTGGCGATCAGCTCGTTAGAGCCTGAGGCCGGACAACTTATTGTGCTCACTGATCTGACCGAGACACGGCAGTTACAAAGCCGGCTGGCGCATCTGCAGCGTTTATCTACGCTTGGCAAAATGATGGCGTCTCTGGCGCATCAAATTCGTACTCCTTTATCCTCTGCTTTGTTGTATGCGCAGAATCTCACCAGCCCTAAACTAAATCCAAACTCACGCGAGCAATTTCAGCACAAACTGGTGGCCCGCCTGGTAGATTTAGAGCAGCAGGTGAATGATATGCTTTTGTTCGCCCGCGCAGGGCGTGAACAGCAGGTTGAACCCTTATCTTTACAGCGTTTGCTGAGCGACGTGTTTGCCGGGGTCGAGGCTTTGGTGGAGCAGCAGCAAAGCCAGATCCATATTCAGCTACCACAACCTGACGTACAAATTTTGGGCAATCCACGCAGCTTAGCAGGAGCTATTCAAAATTTACTGCAAAACAGTATGCAGATCATAGGTCAGGGCGCAGTGCTGAAACTCGAAGCCCGTCTGGATACTGTGAATCCGCAGTTGGTTATGATTGCGGTCGAAGACAATGGTCCTGGTGTGCCAGAGCATCTGCAACAACAAATTTTTGAACCCTTTTTTACCACCCGTAGTCAGGGCACGGGCCTTGGCTTAGCTGTGGTGCAAGCTGTTGCGCATTCGCACAATGGCTCTATTCGCTATTGCACCTCCGCCTCGGGTGGCGCCCGTTTTGAATTATTGTTTCCCGTCTATGTGCCTGTCACTGCAGGTCAGGAGTTAAGTTATGCAAACAACTAGTATTTTGGTCGTTGAAGATGATGCCGGCTTGCGCGAAGCATTGTGTGACACGCTGAGTCTGGCCAATTATCAGGTGGTGCCAGCCCAAAGTGCTGAGCAGGGCTTGCAACTGCTCAAAGAGCATAAAATCTCTCTGGTGATCAGTGACGTACAAATGGGCACTATGTCAGGTTTAGATTTACTCAAAACCGTGAAGCTCAATTACCCCTCGTTGCCAGTGTTGATGATGACGGCCTACGCCAACGTCAATGACGCCGTGGTGGCTATCCGCAATGGTGCTGTTGATTATCTGGCAAAACCTTTTTCGCCTGAAGTGCTGATCAATATGGTCAGTCGTTATGCGTTAGGCGCTGAAGTGGCCACTGTCGAACCTGTAGTGCATTCAGAGCAAGGCAAGCAATTGGTAAAGCTGGCGGCAAAAGTGGCTCGCTCTGATGCCAATGTACTGGTACTGGGCCCGAGCGGTTCAGGTAAAGAAGTGCTGGCCCGTTACATTCATCAGCAAAGCGGCCGCGCTGACGGGCCTTTTGTGGCGATTAACTGTGCTGCTATTCCGGAGAATATGCTGGAAGCTACTTTATTCGGTTATGAAAAAGGCGCTTTTACCGGCGCGGTTCAGGCCTGTCCCGGTAAATTTGAGCAAGCCCAGCAAGGCACTATTTTATTGGATGAAATCAGTGAAATGGATTTAAACCTGCAGGCAAAATTACTGCGGGTGTTGCAGGAGCGGGAAGTTGAGCGTTTAGGAGCGCGTAAAACCATCAAACTGGATGTGCGGGTCATAGCCACCAGTAACAGAGATTTAAAACAGGCGGTCGCTGAAGGGAAATTCCGCGAAGATTTATACTATCGGCTCAATGTATTTCCGTTAACCTGGACCGCGTTGGCTGAACGTCCGGCGGATATAGTGCCGCTGGCGATGCATTTATTAGAACGGCACTGTCGCAGTACCGGCATGCCACAACCGCTGTTAAGCTATGCCGCTCAGCAAAAGCTGATGCAGCATTATTGGCCTGGCAATGTGCGTGAACTGGATAACATAGTGCAACGTGCCCTGATTATTTGTGATGGCGATCAAATTAATGCGGCTGATATTTTGCTGGAATCTGCGCCGACTGTGATGGACAACCAGCCTGAGCTGTCGGGCGTTCAAAGCAGTGAGGCAGATGTCAGTCTGTTTAAATCTGAAATCTATGAGCAGGAACACCGAATTATTCTGGAAACCATGCGTGCTTGTGCCAACAGCCGCAAAGAAGTGGCAGAACGTTTGGGTATAAGCGCAAGAACCTTGAGATATAAATTAGCCCGGATGCGTGAATCCGGCATTCAGTTACCTGCTTAAAACCCTGGGTCAGAGCTTGCTCTGACCTTCTGTTTATTGTCGTTATATCCGTATTTTAGCCCCTGCCTAACCTTGCTTTCTTGATTTTAAGTAACTGTTTTAAATTAAATTTTTAGTTTAAAACCTGGATTAGACAATGGTAAAGCCAGAGCCGAGGCTCTGGCCCTACATACTGGCACGATCCCTGCTTTACCTATCTTAATTGTAGTAATAGCAATATTTTGACAGGTCACAGCAGATGAACATTCAAGGTCAAGGTCACAGTCTTTATCAGGAACTTCAATCCCTCGCTTCGCAAGCCCGGAGTGTGCCCTCTGAATTGGCCATACCGGCTATCCCTGAGCAAAATTCCAGTCAAGCCGATTTTTCCGCCATGCTCAAAGGGGCGTTGGACAAAGTCAATGGCTTGCAGGGGGAGAGCCGTCAACTCAGCACTGCTGTTGAAATGGGCGACCCAAAAGTATCGCTGGCTCAGGCCATGATTGCAGGGCAAAAAGCCTCGTTAGCTTTTGAAGCCACAGTGCAGGTGCGAACCAAGCTGGTGGAAGCCTACAAAGAAATTATGTCGATGCCGGTCTAAGGCGGGGGAATAACAAGTGGCAGAGAGTACCTCAACTGAGCTGGCAACCTTGTCAGACGATTTTGGCAGTAACACCCCGGTACAACAGGAGCAGAAGTCTGGTTTTCTGGGGTCGATGAATGGTGGTATGGATATAGTGCGGCAAATCAGTCTGATTGTCGCCTTAACTATTTGTATCGCCCTGGCGGTATTGATCATTTTGTGGGCGCGTGAGCCCGACATGCGTCCTTTAGGTACCTTTGAAACCAAAGAGCTGATTGAAACTCTGGATTATCTGGATAGCCAGAAAATTGATTACAAGCTCGAAGGTCAGGTGGTGCTGGTATCAGGCAAAGACTATCAGGACATCAAGCTGCAACTGGCCCGTGCTGGTTTGCAACAAGAGCAAACGACAGGCGATGAAATTCTAATGCAGGACAGTGGTTTTGGAGTCAGTCAGCGTCTGGAGATGGAACGATTAAAACACAGCCGTGAGCAGCAATTGGCCCGCACCATCGAACAATTTCAAAACATTGCTTCAGCCCGGGTGTTGTTAGCCATTCCCAAAGAAAATATTTTTGCCCGCCGTGAAAAACAGCCTTCAGCTACAGTGATGGTCACAGTCAAAGGTGGCAAAAGTTTAAAAGAAGGGGAAGTCGATGCCATCGTCGATTTAGTGGCGTCCGCGGTGCAAGGGCTTGAACCCAGCCGGGTGACGGTGACGGATCAGAATGGCCGTTTGCTCAATAGCGGTTCTCAGGATGCCTCCTCTGCCCGTAGCCGCAAAGAATATGAAATGGAACGTGCCCGTGAAGAAGAATATCGTCAGAAAATTGACTCTATTTTAATTCCTGTGTTGGGGGTAGATAACTACACAGCACAAGTCGATTTGTTGATGGATTTCACTGCGGTAGAACAAACGCAAAAACGCTTTAATCCGGATTTGCCTGCGGTGCGCAGCGAAATGAGCATTGAAGAGAACAGTGTCGGTGGTGGTTTAGGTGGGATCCCTGGTGCCTTAACCAATCAGCCACCACTGAACAGCGCTATTCCTGAACAAGCAGTAGGAGCAGATGCCAGCAAACCTGTTGTTCCGGGTCGAAATAGCAAAGAGCTGACCCGAAACTATGAATTGGATACCACCATCAGCCACTCCACTCAGCAGTCTGGCATCATCCGTCGTATCAGTGTCTCTGTTGCTGTGGATTACCTGCCTGGCACAACAGCCGCAGACGGCACTGTGACTGAACCGCAAATCCGCTCTCAGGCTGAACTTGCCAATATCCGGCGTTTATTGCAAGGTGGCATTGGTTTTGATGTGCAACGGGGCGATACTATAGAAGTGGTGTCCGTGCCTTTTGCCCGCAGTACACTGCCGGAAGCTGTTGAACCACCTATTTATGAGCAGGAATGGTTTGCCCGTATGCTGAAGCTGGTGATGGGTACACTGATTATCATAGTACTGATAGTCGCCGTAGTGCGTCCTATGCTGAAGAAACTGATTTACCCGGAAGATACACAGGAAGCTTATGACGAATCCTCATTAAGCAGTGGCCTGGATCTGGGGGATGATACACTGGATATGTTAACCCGCGAGTTTGATTCGAAGTCGGTTGGCTTTGCGGCAGATGGCACTTTGATGCTGCCAGACTTGCATGGTGACGAAGATCTGTTAAAAGCGGTTCGTGCCCTGGTGGCAAACGAGCCTGAATTGTCCTCACTGGTCGTTAAAAATTGGTTAGCCGAAGATGAGTAATGTTGAAAACATCAAGCCGAGCTTTGACGTAGGCAAACTGGATGGCGTAGAAAAAGCCGCCATCCTGCTGCTGAGTTTGTCAGAAGAGGACGCTGCACAGATTTTAAAACACCTGGAGCCAAAACAAGTGCAAAAGGTGGGTATGGCGATGGCGCAGATTGATGATCTGAATCAGGCGAAAATCTCTGCTGTGCATAAGCTCTTTATCGAGCAAATTCAGAACTTCAGTACCATAGGCTTCCAGAGTGAAGACTTTATCCGTCGCGCCTTAACGGCTGCATTGGGTGAAGAAAAAGCCTCCAATCTGATTGACCAGATTATTTTAGGCGGTGGTGCCAAAGGTTTGGATTCATTGAAATGGATGGACTCGAAGCAGGTGGCCAATATCATCCGCAACGAGCACCCGCAGATCCAGACTATTGTATTGTCTTATCTAGAACCGGAGCAGTCAGCCGAGATTTTGTCGCAGTTCCCTGAAAAAGTCCGGTTAGATTTAACCATGCGTATTGCCAACCTGGAAGAAGTGCAACCAGCGGCACTGCAAGAATTAAACGAAATTATGGAGAAACAGTTCGCAGGCCAAGCTGGTGCTCAGGCGGCGAAAATGGGCGGCTTAAAAGCGGCGGCCGATATCATGAACTACCTCGATACCAATGTGGAAGGTCAGTTGATGGACGCTATTCGTGAACATGACGAAGAAATGGCGCAGCAAATTCAGGACCTGATGTTTGTGTTTGAAAACTTATTGGATGTGGACGACAGAGCTATTCAAACCATACTGCGCGAAGTACAGCAGGATGCCCTGATGAAAGCCTTAAAAGGCGCAGATGCAGACTTAAAAGAGAAGATCCTGAAAAACATGTCCAAACGGGCCGCCGAATTGTTGAACGACGATCTCGAAGCCATGGGACCTGTGCGTGTCAGCGAAGTGGAAGCTGCACAAAAAGATATACTGTCAGTGGCCCGTCGTCTGGCCGATGCCGGTGAAATTATGCTCGGTGGTGGTGGTGGTGAAGACTTCCTGTAACAGGATACCGGAGTAACGCAGTATGACTATGGATCCTTTTCGAACCAAACAACCTTTTGCGCCCACGGATGAGTTGCTGGAGTTACTCAAACGTTGGCCAAGCCCGGAGCTGGACGCTGAGAAAAAGCTCTCGTCAGGCAAAACCAATGCGCTGAATAAAACCTTACCTTTACAAAAGGCTGCGACAACTCAGGTAGAGCAAGAAGCTGAACTGGAAATCAAACCTTTAACTGCCGATGATATCGAACAAATTCGCCAGGCCGCTTTTGATGAGGGCTTTGCTCAGGGCAAAGAAGAGGGTTTTTCCAAAGGCTACGCAGAAGGCCGTGAACAGGGCACTGCCGACGGTCTGGCTCATGGTCAGGCGGAAGGTAAAAAACAGGGCTTAGAGCAAGCTGCTGGCGAAATAGAGCAGCAAAAGCAGGAACTGAGCCGTTTACTGGACCAACTGCAACAGCCCTTATTGCAAGTCGATCAGCAGGTAGAACAGCAACTGCTGCAGCTATGTCTGGCGATGGCCGAAGCTGTGATTGCTGTCGAGTGCAAAACCAATCCGCAGGTGATACTAAAAACCTTGTCTGATGCCACGGCAATTTTGCCTCTGCAAACCGAACATATACTGATCAAACTTCACCCAGAGGATATAGCCATAGTTGAACAGCATTTCAGCGCCGAACAATTGGCAGAACGCCATTGGCAACTGCGCTCCGACCCTGCGATTGAACGCGGTGGTTGTCTGCTGGAAACGCCATTGTCCTCGATGGACAGAAGCATTAAACACAGATTGCAAAGCAGTCTGGAGCATTTCTTGCATTCTCCTGACTAATCTCAAGTTCTGCTCTGTGCAGGCTTTGTCTAAGGAGTTGTATGTCATCGTCACAATTAGCCGCCACTCTCCAGCAGCAGTTGCAGTATATTCAGAAAAGCAGACCTAATCTGGCCGGACGTTTAGTCCGGGTGGTGGGGTTGACTCTGGAGGCGACGGGCTGTACTGCGGCTATAGGGCAGACTTGCCATGTTGAAACGGCCTCAGGCCAGCTATTTGCTGAGGTGGTGGGCTTTGCCAACGATCGTATTTTTTTAATGCCTAAAGATGATGTGTCTGGTGTGGTGCCTGGCGCTAAGGTGACCCCTTTGAATGATTTTAAAGGCGTGCCTTTGACCATGGCGCTGCTGGGGCGGGTAATTGA
Organism: Rheinheimera mesophila; assembly: GCF_000986865.1. GTDB lineage: Bacteria > Pseudomonadota > Gammaproteobacteria > Enterobacterales > Alteromonadaceae > Pararheinheimera > Pararheinheimera mesophila. Next base: position 1,047 of record NZ_LAVS01000037.1, on the reverse strand, counting down.
CGGTGCTGGTAAACCATTGGATGGCAAAGGCCCAATTTTAAGTCAGGAATTTGGCGGTTCGAAAAAGCCTCCGATTAATCCATTGCAACGCCAACCTATTCATGCACCGCTGGATGTGGGCGTGCGGGCTATCAACAGCATTATTACCGTCGGTAAAGGCCAGCGGATGGGCTTGTTTGCAGGCTCTGGTGTAGGTAAGTCAGTGCTTTTGGGCATGATGACCCGCGGTACTGCCGCTGATGTGATAGTGGTTGGCCTGGTGGGTGAACGGGGCCGTGAGGTGAAAGAGTTTATTGATGAAATTCTGGGCGAAGAGGGGCGCAAACGCTCCGTAGTCGTAGCCGCTCCTGCCGATGTGTCGCCTTTAATGCGGTTAAAAGGCTGTGAAACTGCGGTGCAGGTGGCGGAATATTTCCGTGAGCAGGGGCTGGATGTCTTACTGCTGCTTGATTCCATTACCCGTTATGCGCAGGCACAGCGGGAAATTGCCTTGGCTGTGGGAGAGCCGCCGGCCACTAAAGGCTATCCACCTTCGGTTTTTGCCAAATTACCAGCGCTGGTGGAGCGGGCTGGTAATGGTGCTGCAGGTCAGGGCTCTATTACAGCGTTTTACACTGTGTTGTCTGAGGGGGATGATCTCCAGGACCCTATTGCTGACGCGTCACGCGCTATTCTGGACGGTCACATAGTGTTATCACGTCAGTTGGCCGACAGCGGTCATTTTCCGGCCATAGATATAGAAAAATCCATCAGCCGGGTCATGCCGGCTGTGACCAGTATGGAGCATCAAAAACTGGCCCGTGCTGTAAAACAGCTCTATGCCTCTTATCAGCAAAGCAAAGATTTAATTTCTATCGGTGCTTATGTCAAAGGGGCCGATCCACAACTGGATGCGGCCGTGACTCTGATGCCAAAAATCCGTGGTTTTTTGCAGCAGGAAATGAAAGAAGTGGTGCCTTATGACGAAAGTCTGACACAACTGGATAAACTGTTACCTGCCCATTTAGGACGATAAGTTATGGCATTGGCACAACTTCAGCTATTGGT
>NZ_LAVS01000036.1 GCF_000986865.1 Rheinheimera mesophila | reverse complement strand
CCCAGTCACAGGCTTAGCCTGACATACAACTTAACCCTGTAGTTTTGCTGTAGAGCACTGGTTTGTCTGAACCTTGCGACTACGGCCCGTAGTTCGAGGTGAAAACATGGAAGCCTTAGTTCTGATCCATACCTTACGTGCTGCTCTGGAGAGCGGTGATTTTTCTGTCTTATCCGTGCGTTTGGCTGATACCCACGCCGCCGACTTAGCGGGTGCTTTGGCTGAGTTTTCCACTGCGCATCAGTGGCAACTGTTAAGTTGCTTTGGGTTAAGTACACAAGCCGAAGTGTTCAGTTATTTACCCGAAGAGCAGCAGGTAGAACTGGCACATACAGTACGTCGGCAAGATTTTACCGCTGTGATTCGTCAAATGTCGTCGGATGAACGAGCTGACTTGTTCAACAAACTGTCCGATGCGCAAAAACAAGCTTTGTTACCCGCGTTGGCGCAAGCCGAACGTGATGACATCCTGAGCTTGTCCTCGTACTCTGAAGGCACAGCGGGTGCCATTATGAGTTCGGATTACGCTATGTTGTCGCCGGACTTAACTGTCACTCAAGCTATAGAGGTGCTGCGCAACGAAGCGCCAGATAAAGAAACCATTTATCTGTCTTATGTGGTCGATCAGGACCGCATTTTAATTGGTGCTCTGTCGTTGCGTGAGTTAATTTTGGCGCCCACCCATGCATTGGTCGATGATGTGATGAAACACGACCCTATCCATGTCAAAGTGGATACGGAGCAGGAAGAAGTCGCGTCATTGGTGGCCAAATACGACTTAATCGCTATTCCTGTGGTGAATGCGCAAGGACAGTTAGTAGGGATTGTCACCCACGATGACGCGATGGACGTCGCTGCCGCTGAAGCGACGGAAGACTTTCACAAAACCGCCACTATCGGCAAGCTCGAAGGCAGTGTCAAAGATGCCAAAATCAGTTTGTTGTATCGCAAGCGTGTGGTCTGGCTGGTGGTGCTGGTGTTTGGCAATATCTTTTCTGGCGCAGGTTTAGCGGCTTTTGAACAGATTATTTCACAGCACATTGCTTTGCTGTTTTTCCTACCGTTACTGATTGCCAGCAGCGGTAATGCCGGTGCTCAATCCGGCACCTTGATGGTGCGGGCTTTAGCCACGGGTGATATAAAATTACGCCACTGGGGCAAAATGCTCGGCAAAGAAGTACTGGTGGCGGGTTTGTTAGGTTTGACCATGGCGCTTGCTGTGTATGCGCTGGGTTACTGGCGTGGTGGCCTGGATATAGCATTGGTGGTTGCCGGCACTATGTTGATCGTCGTCTTGGTGGGTAGCTTAGTCGGTTTATCTTTACCCTTTTTGCTCAGCCGTTTTGGCATGGACCCGGCGACCGCCAGTGGACCTCTTATTACCTCTATTGCCGATGTGGCTGGCGTAGTGATTTATTTCTCCATTGCCAGTTGGTATTTACCTACTTTGCTTTAATTCGTAAGCCAGATCTGCAGAAAGATGCAGATCTGGCAATTGCCTGCCGGAAAAAAAGCCGATACACTGCGCCGCGAACCAAGGGGTGCTTTTAGCTGAGACGCCGTCAAACGCGAACCCTTCGAACCTGATCCGGATCATACCGGCGGAGGGATGGTACTACTGTATTCCTTTTGCTTTGGTGATCCTACGACTATCGATTAGTGGAGTAGAATCATATGCGTAGAATTTCCTGTTTATCTCTGGCCATTCTGGCCGCCTTATCCACAACAGCTATTGCGAACAGTACCGAACAGGAGTCTGCCTCTGAACAGGCGGTGGAGCGTATTCTGGTGCAAGGCGATTTTCGTAAGCTTGAGTTACAAAAGCTGCCCGGTAGTATCCTGGTGTTGAGTCAACAGGATATTAGTCGCCAGAACGCCCAACATTTAGAGGATTTGTTGCAACAAGCCGCCAATGTGAATTTTTCGGCGGGTGCGTCCCGTGGCCGTTTTTTACAAATTCGCGGTATAGGCGAGCGCAGTGAGTTTGTCGATAGCATTAATCCTTCAGTCGGTGTGCTGATTGATGGCATCGATTATTCAGCTTTGGGGGTTAGCTCTTTGGCTGATGTGCAGCAAGTGGAGATCTTCCGTGGCCCGGAAGCCACTCGCTTTGGTGCCAACGCCATGGCTGGTATGCTGAATTTAACCTCCAATGATCCCAGTTTTGCAGGCGAAGGCCAGTTGGCTGCCACTCTGGCTAACTACGATAGCTACCAGCTCAGTGGTGCCTACAGCAATGCAATCAACCAGCAATGGGCCTATCGTCTGGCGGCTGATCATCAAAGCTCCGACGGCTTTATCGAGAACAGCTTTTTAAAGCGTGACGATACCAACCATATTGATGAAACCACGGCCCGTGCTGCTTTGCGTTATCTGGCAACGGCTGATTTGACGCTGGATTTTATTGGTCATTACCGTGATATCCATAATGGCTATGACGCCTTCTCGTTGGATCGTAACCGCACCACCTTATCGGACAACCCAGGCCAGGATGAACAGCAAAGCCGTGCTTTGGCGCTGAAGGCTGATTATCAGGGCTTAAGCTGGGCCAATCTTTATACCCAACTCAGTGGCCTGACGGCGGATACCGACTATGGTTTTGATGAAGACTGGAGTTATGAAGGGATCCATCCTGATGGTTATGCCACCACAGATCGCTATTTACGGGCTCGTGATCAGTGGAGTCTGGAACAACGCTTTTTAGGTAAAGCGCAGGCTGACTGGGTCGCCGGTTGGTATGCCAGTGGCCAGCAAACTGAGTTAGAGCGTCAGTTCTGGAACTGGGATTTATGGCAGGCGGCGCAGTTTTTCAGTGATTTTAAACGTCAAAACCTGGCGTTATTTGGAGAGTGGACCAGCGATTTAGGTGATGGCTGGAGTCTAACCTCTGGCGCCCGCGCTGAACGTTATGAGGATAAATACAGTGACAGCAATGGCATTACCCAGCACAACAACGAACTGATGTGGGGCGGCAAACTGAGTTTAAGTTTAGCTGTAACAGATTCAGCCAGTTTGTATCTGCTGGGGTCACGGGGTTATAAAGCCGGAGGTGTTAACGGTGAAGCTTTGGGTAAAGCGCAGGGCAGTGGCTCCGAAGATTTGGCAGACTATTTAAACAGCAAAGCCAATTTTTCACCTGAAACCTTATGGAATGCCGAATTTGGTGTCAAAGCCAGTTCTGCCGATCAGCGTATCGTCAGCCGGGTGGCGTTATTTGCGATGTGGCGCGACGAGATGCAGGTCAATAGTTGGGTTACCCGTGACCAGTCTTTTGTTGGTTTTATTGATAACGCCGCCTCGGGCCGTAATCAGGGGGTGGAACTGGAAAGCCGGCTGCAACTGATGGATAGCTGGACTTTGTTTGCCAATGCCGCTTGGCTGGACAGTGAAATCCGTGGTTTTGTCACCGAAGAGGGCGTCGATAAAACTGGCCGCGATCAGGCCCATGCGCCAAACTATCAATACAGTGTCAGCAGTGAGTGGTTACTGACGTCAAACTTGAGTTTTAATCTGGGTCTGCAAAGCAAAGCGGCCTTTTATTATTCCGATAGCCACGATGCTCGCTCTGAGCAAATGCATTTGGTGAACCTGCGTCTGCAATACCAGTGGGATGAGCTGCAACTGGCGCTTTGGAGTCGCAACGCGCTGGATCAAGACTACGGTGTGCGGGGCTTTTATTTTGGTAATGACCCACGTGATGGCTATGAGCCTCATACCTATGAACAGCTGGGAGAACCACGCCGTATAGGTGTCTCCGCCGTTTACCAGTTTTAAGCAGATTTAAAGGATTAGTTGATGAAGTTATCTATTGAAATCAGTAAGTACCCACTGACCAGTGATTACATTGAACCTATCAAAGGTTTTATTGAACTGCTAAATACCAATCCCAACGTGCTGGTGATCACAAATACGCTGAGTACGCAAGTGTTTGGTGACTACGATGAAGTGATGGCCTTATTGCAACAGGGTATTCGCTGGTCGTTTGAAACCTACGGCAAAGTAGTATTTGTGGTGAAGTTTCTGCATGGCGACTTACGGCCGTGACGGAGCTATTTAGCGGCTGGCAAACCCTGACTCAGCTAGAGCTGGCGGCAACTTTGTCTGCATTGGCTTATGTGCTGCTGGCGATGAAACAAAGCTTGTGGTGTTGGCCTGCGGCTTTGCTGAGCACTTTGTTGTACACCCATATTATGTGGCACTCCGCCTTGTTATCCGATGCATTGTTGCAACTCTATTATGCCGGTATGGCGCTGTACGGCTGGTATAGCTGGCGTCAGCAACTACAAAAATTACCGGCAGGGCAGTCTGGGATGATCGAATGGTCGGTTGGTACCCATGTGAATTTAATCACAGTGACAGCGTTAGCCGGATGCTTGTTGGGGTATCTGATGGACCAGTATACTCACGCCGATTTTGCCTATATCGACGCACAAACTACCGCCTTTAGTGTAATGACCACCTATCTGGTCGCACGCAAAGTGGTATCGAACTGGCTGTATTGGGTGGTGATAGATGCGGTCTGTATTTATGTCTACATCCAAAAACATCTGTATTTTACGACGGCACTTTTTGTACTCTATACCATTATTGCCCTGATCGGATTTTTTGTATGGCGCAGCAGCTATCAGCAACAACAGCAGACCCAGCCCGCCTGATTTGGCAGTTATGCCAGAGCTTAGAGTTTTTTGCTGATCACAAGCCGCTGCTGCTTAAGCAACTGACCCAAGGCAACAGAACCAGCTCTTACCAGGTGCAGACCGACAGGGGGCATTATGCAGTGAGGCATTATGGTCCTGCGGTATTGGGTGTGTGCCGGCAACAGGAGTTACGTTGTCAGCATGCCGCTGCGGCGGCCGGACTAGCACCAGCCCCTTTGTGCCTGAATAATCATCAGCGTGTGCTGGTCACAGAGTTTTTAGCGGATGCGGCGCCCCCCAGTGTTATTTACATTCGACAGCATTTGCCAGCTCTGGCCGAAACACTGGCTGTTTTGCATCAGTTACCAGTACAGACGGCAATGCTTGATCCCTGGCTCTACTTGCAGCAGTTAAAAAAGCAACTGGAACCTCATTGGACAGCGCACGCTGAAAAGATTTGGCAACCTTTGATCACCGCTGCGCGTGATTTACAGTATTTTCAGGCTGACCCTGGCTTGTGCCACATGGATTTACATGCACAGAACTTGCTGCTGTGGCAGCAGAAGTTATGGTTGATTGACTTTGAGTACTGTCAGTTAGCTGATGTAGTGTTTGATTTAGTCGCTTTGATCGTGCAGTTTGAGTTATCTGAGGCCGAGCAGCAGCAATTAGTGGCGAGTTACAGAGCCGCCAGAGCTGCCAGCGGAGCAGGGTGCAGCACCCATCTGGTTGAAAAGTTAGCACTGGCCAAAGTCGTCTACGCAGGGTTTTGTTGGTTATGGTATTGGCAGGAAGAATTAGACAATCAGGATCCCAGATACAAACAAGCCGCAGCACACTGTTACCAGCTTTTACTGCGGCTTATTGAAGGCGGATGAGTTAAAGTCCGCCTAAGCGCTCAGCCAAAATTTTGTAGCGTTTTACATCTTCCTCATCGAACACAGGTTTGCCTTGTTCATCCTTGCCATGAGCAACCAGCAGATTTTCACGTGCCAGACGTTCGACACGGATCTCCTGAATGCCTAAAAAGGCGGCGACCTGTGCAACATTGAGTATTGCCATAATGAGTTTCCTGCAGTAAGTACGTCAATTTAAGTTAAGCTGATCTTTTTATTTTTGTGAATAAAGTTCACCAAGCACAGATGTTTTACTGACTTTTTCTCTATGTGACAACTGAAGATGTTGTCAATCCTGTATTTTTTTGTTTTTTCTTTGTTTTGCCTCCTGTTTTTATCAACAAAAGCCTGTTTTAGTACAAATAACTCGCTACGGCGGGGGCTGGCCTGTTATTTATTCCATTAATCTCATTGTTGTGGTGATCCGTCTGGACAAAAACAGGGGCGCTATGTATAACAAACTGAACTACCTGATAATTTTTGTGTTAATTGTCATCTCCATTGCACAAAATTGAACTATGGTAAATAACAAAACATAAATCCAACACGCAACAATTCGAACTTGGGTAAACACTATGAAACCATCAGGCATGGCTTTGGCTCTGTACACTAACTTTCTTGGACAGGCGCCCAACTGGTACAAACTCAGTATCATCGCTTTTCTTTTTATTAATCCCATTTTGTTTTTACAAAATCCCTACATAGCGGGTTGGGCTTTAGTCGTGGAATTTATTTTCACTTTAGCGATGGCACTGAAATGTTATCCGTTGCAGCCAGGCGGTTTATTGGTGTTGCAAGCCATTGCGATGGGCATGACCAGTACCACCAAGGTGATGCACGAAATTGAAGTGAATATTGAAGTCATCCTGTTGCTGGTGTTTATGGTAGCTGGTATTCACTTTGTTAAAGATCTGCTGTTGTTTGTCTTTACCAAGCTACTGATCCGGGTGCGTTCAAAAACCAATTTGTCATTGGCTTTTGTCGGTATGGCCGCCTTTTTGTCAGCTTTTTTAGATGCATTAACAGTTGTTGCGGTGATTATTGCTGTGGGCATCGGCTTTTATGCGATTTATCACAAAATCTCCTCAGGTAAAAAATTCCCCGACCCTCATAACCACAACGAAGATACCGAGGTGGCTGAATTATCCCGTGCCGATTTAGATGCATTCCGTGGATTTTTGCGTAACTTATTAATGCATGCCGGTGTGGGGACCGCGCTCGGTGGTGTATCTACTATGGTGGGGGAACCGCAAAATCTGATTATTGCCGAAGCAGTGGGTTGGGGTTTTGCTGAATTCGCCTTACGAATGGCTGCTGTTAGTGTACCGGTGCTGATCGCAGGTTTACTGACGACTATAGTGCTGGAAAAGTTTCATTTATTTGATTTTGGTGTGCGCCTACCTGTTGCAGTGCAAGAGGTTTTGATTGCCTATGATAATTATCAAACTGAACGTATGACGGCCTCTGATATCAGCAAATTGTGGGTGCAGGGCCTTATCGCTGTGTTACTGATTCTGTGTTTAAGTTTGCATCTCGCTTCTGTCGGCTTAATTGGTTTGATGGTGATTATTCTGGCTACAACCTTTTGTGGAGTGACGGATGAACACGCTATAGGTAAAGCCTTTCAGGAAGCTTTGCCGTTCACCTCATTGTTAGTTGTGTTTTTTGCCGTAGTCGCAGTGATTATTGATCAGCATTTGTTTAAACCCGTGATTGATTTTGTGTTGACCTTTGATGGCCAACAACAAACCGCCGTACTGTTTCTCGCCAATGGCTTGTTGTCTATGGTCAGTGACAACGTCTTTGTCGGAACTGTCTACATCAACGAGGTAAAAGCCGCGTGGCAAGCTGGCAATATCACTCGCGAACAGTTTGAGATCTTAGCTATTGCTATCAACGCAGGAACTAACTTACCCAGTGTGGCTACACCGAATGGTCAGGCTGCATTTTTGTTCTTGCTGACCAGTGCTTTAGCACCGCTGATTCGTTTGTCTTATATGAAAATGGTCTGGATGGCTGTGCCTTATACAATAGTGTTGGCTATCGTAGGTTTATTGTCTACAACCTTCCTGCTGCCGGAAGTCACTCATTGGCTCTATGCGGCAGGCTGGATCCAGCATTACGATGCTGCTGCGGCGGCTGCCGCAGCGACAGGACACTAAGTTGTTATGGATCAGAGGGCTACTCCTCTGATCCTTTGTTTTTCCCTCTTCAGCTTGTCATCCGCCGGAACGTCTGGACAGCTCGTATTCGGGCAGGTATAAAGTACGGCAAGTAAAATTTTTGGGGTATTTCACCCTCTGTCTGGCGCGAAAAGTGATGTTGCTTGCCATACTGCTCAGATTAGTTTGTGTTGGAGTTGACTGAGCCTGCAAAGAGGACGCAAATACATGATTGAACTTCTGTTTTTAGTCTTATTTCCCCTGATTGGCTCTCTGGTGCCTGTGCTGACAAAAAGCTGGTCCCGCAGTTACAGCGCTCTTGCCACAGCTATATTGCCCGCTGGCGCTTTGGCGCTTGTCCTGCAGCTTGCTCCTGCTGTCTTTTCCGGTGCAACCTTGTTCTATACTCTGCCTTGGGTCGAGGCCCTGGGGTTGTCACTCAGCTTCAGACTGGATGGCTTATCCCTACTGTTCGCATTACTGATTTTGTGTATCGGTTTGTTGGTGATTTTGTACGCCCGGTATTACCTGGCTGCGACCGATTCGATGGCACGTTTTTATGGCTTTTTGATGCTGTTTATGACGGCCATGCTGGGGATAGTGTTATCGAATAACTTATTACAGCTTTGGTTATTTTGGGAGCTGACCAGTATCAGTTCGTTTTTATTGATCAGTTTCTGGTGGCACAGAGCTGACGCCCGAAGCGGTGCCCGTATGGCCTTAACCATCACAGGTTTTGGTGGTTTGGCGTTGCTGGCCGGTATTCTGTTGATTGGTCAGGTGCTGGGCAGTTTTGAGCTGGATGTACTGTTATCTAAAGCTGACGTACTGCAACAGCATAGCCTCTATCCGGTGATTCTTATTCTGGTGTTGTTGGGAGCTTTTACTAAGTCAGCTCAGTTTCCATTTCATTTCTGGTTACCTAATGCGATGTCTGCACCGACTCCGGTCAGTGCTTATTTACATTCTGCCACTATGGTTAAAGCAGGTATTTTTTTGCTGGCGCGAATGTATCCGTTGTTAGCTGGCTCAGATGTATGGTTTCTGTTAGTGACGATCACCGGCATGACCACTTTATTGGTTGGTGCTTACCTGGCGTTGTTCCAGCATGATTTAAAAGGCTTGTTGGCTTATTCGACCATCAGTCATTTGGGGTTAATTACGTTACTGCTTGGGTTAGACACGGATCTGGCCACAGTGGCAGCGATATTCCACATCATCAACCATGCTATTTTCAAAGCCTCGTTATTTATGGCCGCTGGTATTATCGATCATGAATCCGGCTCGCGGGACATGCGAAAACTCAACGGCCTTTGGCAATTTATGCCGGTCACAGCCACGCTTGCGATGGTGGCTTCGGCCTCTATGGCTGGCGTGCCTTTGCTCAATGGTTTTTTATCTAAAGAGATGTTTTTCGCCGAAACTTTGCATCAGGACGTGTTGGGAGCTTTATCCTGGTTGATCCCTGTGCTGGCGACCGTAGCGGCCACTTTGTCCGTGGCTTATTCTGCCCGGTTTATTCACGACGTATTTTTTAATGGTCAGCCAAAAGGCTTACCGCGCACTCCACATGAGCCACCTCGTTATATGCGGGTTCCGGTCGAAATTTTGGTAGCTCTTTGCATACTGGTCGGCTTGGCGCCGCAGTATATAGTGGGAGATTTGCTGGCTGTTGCATCCAGTGCTGCCTTGGGTGGGCCTTTGCCACACTACAGTTTATCAATTTGGCATGGAGTAAATTTGCCATTGATGATGAGTGTGATGGCGCTGACTTTAGGCATTTTGTTGTACCTTAACCGGAAGCACTTGTTCCGTTTTCAGGCTGAGTTACCAGAGCTGAATCCACTACAGTTGTTTGACCAGAAAATAAAAGTTTTATTAATCAATGCTCAGCGTTGGCATCAGAGGTTTGAGTCAGCAGAGTTGCAACGCTATTTACTGTGGATGTTTTTGATTGTGGTTGTCCTGCTGATTTGGCCACTGCAACAAATGGGGCAATTCACCCGGCATAATGCGATGTTACCTGTAGACGCTTTGATGTTGGCCGCCATGCTAGTGGCTGTGATCGCAGCCGTTGCTGCGGTGTTGTGTCAGCGCCAGCGATTATTGGCTTTGGTGATGATTTCTATTGTAGGGCTAGTGGTCACCCTGATTTTTGTGCGTTTTTCGGCACCGGATTTGGCGCTGACTCAGTTGTCTGTTGAGGTGGTGACCATAGTATTGTTGATGTTAGCCTTGTTTTTCCTGCCACATAAAATCAGCAGAGCATCCAATGCAGGACGGCTTATCCGCGATGGTGCTATCGCCTCTGTCTGTGGTGTGGTGATCGGCAGTTTAAGTTACGCCATGATGCTGGAGCCGCAGCAGCGTATTTCTGACTTCTTCCTAGCCAATGCCAAGACCGGAGGCGGTGGCTATAACGTGGTCAATGTGATTCTGGTCGATTTCCGCGGTTTTGATACGCTAGGCGAGATTACCGTTCTGGGCATAGCTGCGTTAGGTATTTTTAAACTATTAAGCCGTTTGCCGCTGTTTAAACCCAGCTCGGACGCAGAAGGGCGGCAATGGGCGCTGGATAAACACCCTATGCTGCTGGCCGTGGTGTCTCAGGCTTTATTACCTTTAGCGCTGCTGGTGTCTGTCTATATTTTCTTCCGTGGCCATAACTTACCAGGGGGAGGATTTGTCGCCGGATTAATTACTGCTATCGCTATCATTCTGCAGTACGTTGCTCAGGGGGTGGACTGGGTGAAACAACGACTGACCCTGGAATACCACAGACTAGTCGCTGCAGGTGTGTTCATTTCCGCCCTGACAGGCGCGGTGAGCTGGTTGTTTGAACGACCTTTCTTAACGTCCTGGTTTGATTATTTCCAGTTGCCGCTGTTGGGGGAAATTGAACTGGCCAGTGCTATTGCTTTTGATTTAGGTGTCTATCTGACCGTTGTCGGTTCCACATTAATGATTCTGGCGAATCTGGGCAAAATGACGACAGAACACAGACCCGTGCATGAGGGGAAAAACTAATGGAATTATTGGTTGCAATCATCATTGGAGTTTTAACCTGTTGTGCTGTGTTTTTGATATTAAGGGCCAGAACCTTTGCGGTCATGCTGGGGCTGACCATGTTGTCCTATGCCGTGAATTTATTCATTTTTGCTAGCGGTGGTTTAAAAATGGGTGCTGGTGCTGTGCTTAAAGCCACAGCAGACTATGCCGATCCCTTACCTCAGGCTCTGGTGCTGACAGCTATAGTAATAGGCTTTGCAATGACCGCTTTTCTGGTGGTGCTGTCGATTCGGGCTCGTGCTGATTTAGGCAATGATCATGTCGACGGCAAACTGCCTGTAGCCAAAAATACCCGGCAGGGAGCTTCGTCATGAATCACCTGATTATTCTGCCGATTGTCTGGCCTTTGCTGGTGGCTTTGCTGACGATGCTGCCGCCTTTTGATCAGAACCTGTTATTACGTCGCTGCTTAAGTGTCGGGGGCTCTGCAGTGTTGCTGCTGCTGAGTGTGCTGCTGGTGCTGCAGAGTACGGACGGCCCGGCCCAACTCTATCAACTGGGCAACTGGCCTGCACCTTTTGGTATTAGCTTAATGTTAGACCAGGTCAGCAGTTTAATGTTATGTCTGACTGCCATTTTAGCTCTGGCCGCCAGCTTATACGCCAGCAGCAGTGAAGATGAGCGCGGTCCTTTTTTTCACGCTTTGCTACATTTCCAGGTGATGGGGATTAACGGTGCTTTTCTGACTGCAGATTTGTTTAATCTGTTTGTATTTTTCGAAGTGTTACTCATCGCCTCCTACTCCTTGTTGATCCACGGCGGTGGCAAAGCTAAAACCAAAGCAGCGGTGCATTATGTCATCCTGAATCTGGTTGGTTCGGCGTTGTTTTTGTTCGCGCTCGCACTGATTTACGGTGCGTCAGGTACGTTAAATATGCTGGACTTAGGGGCAAAAGTTGCAACCTTGTCTGATACCCAACTGCAATTATTACAGGCTGCTGTTGCGTTATTGTTGGTGGTATTTGGCTTAAAAGCCGCGGTGATGCCATTACATTTTTGGTTAGGCAATGCGTACTCTGCCGCATCTCCTGCAGTCGCGGCTTTGTTTGCCATTATGACCAAGGTAGGCATATACAGCTTATTGCGTGTTTTTGCTATGGTGCTGCAGGATGCAGGTTTTGTTGCTAGCTGGGTTTTTCCGGTGTTGTGGTGGACAGGCTTAGTGACCATTGTGATGGGGGTGCTGGGCGTATTAGCCAGTGAAGACTTGCGCAAAATGGCCAGCTATCTGGTCATCGTCTCAGTTGGATCTATGGTGGCTATTTTATCTTTGGGCACACCACAATCTGTGCAGGCGCTACTGTATTATCTGCTGCACTCAACCCTTGCGACAGCAGCTTTGTTTTTATTGGCAGACTTAATTGCTAATCAGCGTGGTAAAGCGGGCGATCGGCTGGTGAATGGCCGTAAAGTTGCCCAGCCTGTGTTATTGGGGGCTGCATTTATCGTTGTGGCCTTGAGCATAGTCGGGATGCCGCCATTTTCGGGCTTTATCGGCAAACTGCTTTTGTTGCAGGCCGTGCCGCAAGGCAGTGCTATGTTGTGGTTCTGGTCTTTCTTATTAGGCAGCAGTGTGTTGTTGCTGATCGCACTGAGCCGGGCTGGCAGTATTTTATTCTGGCAAGTGTCTGGCTCGGATAGCGAAGCTCGTCTGACCGGCAGTCGACGTGGCACCGCTTTGCTGCTATTAGTCATGGCTAGCCCATTATTGAGCTTATTTGCGGGACCGTTAACGGCCTGGTGCCAGGCTGCGGCTGCTCAGCTTCAGCATATTGCCACTCTTAGTCCAGGAGCCTTCTGATGTTGTCATTAAAGAACTGGTGGCCTACCCCTGTCCGCAGCTTGTTTTTGTTTCTGGTCTGGTTGTTGCTGAACAATAGCCTGGCTTTGATCCATCTGTTTTTTGGCCTATTACTGGCATGGCTGATCCCTTTGCTTATTCATAAGTTTCGCCTGATCCAGCCTGGCATCAAAAAGCCGGGTGCAGCTCTGAGTTATGGCGTGATGGTGCTATGGGATATTGTGGTTGCCAACCTGCAGGTCATTCGTCTTGTGCTCGGCCCGAATAAAAAGCTAAGACCTGCCTTTGTGATAGTGCCGCTGGATTTAACCGATCCTTTGGCTATCACCATTCTGGCAAGCACTGTCTCTTTAACGCCCGGCACTGTTAGTGCTGATGTTCTGCCACTGAATGCGCAAGGAGCTGAGCCTCGTCTTTTGCTGTTGCATGTACTGGATTTAGCCGATGAGGCAGCACTGATTACACAGGTAAAGCAACGTTATGAAGCACCGTTAAAGGAGATATTTTAATGCTGACTTTACTATTGCAAGTTTGTTTTGTGATCGTAGGCGTGGCTCTGTTGCTGAATTTGTATGCCGCTATTCGTGGACCTTCAGTGGTCGACCGTTTGTTGGCATTGGATACCATGTATATCAACAGCATAGCACTGTTGTTGTTGTACGGAATTTATTTGGGGACAAGTTTAAACTTTGAGGTGGCGTTACTGATCGCCATGTTAGGTTTTGTCAGCACTGTGGCTGTGTGTAAGTTTTTGCTGCGTGGCGATATTATTGAATAAGTTCACCAAGAAGGAGTAACAGATGAGCATACTTGAATGGCTGGTGGCGCTACTCGCTGTGGCAGGCTCGTTATTTGTGTTATTGGGGTCAGTGGCTTTAGTCAAACTTCCGGACTTTTATACCCGTTTGCATGGCCCGACCAAAGCGACTACCTTAGGTTTAGGCGCTTTAGTGCTGGCTTCTATGGCTTATTTTAACTTTGTCAAAGCTGAGCTGAGTTTACAGCAATTGCTGATCGCGCTGTTTTTGTTTATCACTGCGCCTATTACCGCCCATATGCTGATCAAAGCTGCCTTGCATTTAAAGCTGGCAGCAACAAAACAAACAGCGGGTAAAGACAAGGCGGGTTTGTAATCTCTGTTAGTTTTCTTCGTCAAACCCGTTTTCAATCAAAGTCACCACAGCACTCAGTGCCTCTTGCGCCTGAGCGCCTTGGGTACAGACTTCCAGAGTTTTCCCCTTGCTGCTCGCCAGCATCAGTAGCGCCAGTACACTGCTGGCATCGGCAACCTGGCCTTCCTGCTGTAATTCAATTTTGGCATCAAACTGCCGGCATAACTGCACCAGCTTAGATGCCGCTCTGGCATGCAAGCCTAGTTGGTTAACGATGGTAACGGTTTGCTGAAATTTATCGGCCATGGTGTCTCACTAACTCACGGTGACGGATTTGTACGTCTTCGCGCTGCAAACGGTAACTTTCGGCCAGAGATTCGGCGATGTACACAGAACGGTGCTGTCCGCCTGTGCAGCCTATAGCTATGGTCAGATAACTGCGGTTATTGCGCTCTAAATGCGGCAGCCAGGTACCGATAAACTGATTAATTTGCCAGATGTATTGTGCTACCACAGCTTGAGAAGATAAATACTCTTGTACTGGCTTATCCAAACCTGTCAGGATTTTCAGGTGAGGCTCCCAATGCGGATTGGGCAAAAAACGCGCATCAAATACATAGTCGGCGTCTTTGGGGATACCGTATTTAAAACCAAAAGATTCGAACAGGATCACCAAGCGACCGGTTTTTTGCCCCAGAATGCGCTCGCGTAACTGTTCTGCCAACTGGTGCACGTTTAGCTCAGTGGTATCCAGGTACAAATCAGCACGACTGGAGATAGGATCTAACAGCTGTTGTTCACGTTGTATCGCCTCATCCAAAGACATGGCCTGATGTGACAGTGGATGCAAACGACGGGTTTCGCTGAAGCGTTTAATCAGACTGGTGTGATCGGCGTCGAGGTACAGAATGGTCAGGTCAACTTTGTGCGGCAGGTAAGACAAGATATCGGTGAGCTCTTCCGGATCTTGTGGCAGGTTACGCACATCAATACTGACTGCGACCCTCTCATACTGCCCCATGACCGCATTGGCCAGGGTGGGCAACAGGTTCACCGGTATATTATCTACACAGTAATAACCCAAGTCTTCCATCACGCGCAGGGCAACAGATTTGCCCGAGCCCGATCGACCACTGACGACCAGTAATTTCATTTTGCCATCGCCTGTTCAGCACCTACCATCAGCAACTGATACAAATCATGGCTGTTGGCACTGTGACGGATTTTTTTAGTGAAGTCTTTCTGACTGAGCATCCGGGCTATGCCGGACAGCGTCGATAAATGGGTTTGGCACTGATTTTCCGGGATCAGGATGGCACAAAAAATATCCACGGCCTGGTTATCTATAGCGTCAAACTGGATCGGGTCTTTGCTGACGACAAACACCAGTATAGGGCTGGTGACATTTTTTAGTTTGCCGTGCGGAATCGCAATACCACCGCCAATACCCGTAGAACCTAGTTTTTCACGGCTCATCAGGGCTTCGAGTATGCTGTACTCAGGAATGTCCGGTAAACGCTGATGCGCCAGTTCAGCTATGTATTCCAGAATGCGTTTTTTACTATTAAAAAGGACCGCACTCTTGGTGCAGTCCTCCGATAACATTGAGCTCAGGTTCATAGTTTTAGAATCAATGACGAGAAATTTTCTCTTTATGTTTAATAACTTGGCGATCCAGTTTGTCGATAAGCTGGTCTATCGCAGCGTACATATTTTCATCTTCCGACACAGCAAACACTTCACCTCCATTGAGGTGTAACTTAGCCTCTGCAATCTGCTTTAATTTTTCCACGTTCAGCACTACATGTACATTATTAATATGATCAAAATGACGTTCAAGTTTGGAAAATTTGCTATCGACGTACTCTCTCAGTGCTTCAGTGATTTCTACATGACGACCAGTTAAGTTGATTTGCATAGACTCTTCCTTCTTTTTAGAGCTGTTAAAGCAAGCTCTTGCGCTGATTAGACGGCGGAATAAACAAGGCTTCACGATACTTGGCAATGGTACGCCGTGCGACATTAATTCCTTGTTCTGACAGTATTTCTGCCATCCTGCTATCACTTAAAGGTTTGGCAGGATTTTCCGCCGCCACCAATTTTTTAATAAAGGCGCGGATCGCGGTGGATGAACACTCACCGCCACTCTCTGTACTTACATGACTGGAGAAAAAGAACTTAAGTTCAAAAATTCCTCTGGGTGTGTGCATATATTTTTGGGTGGTGACACGGGATATAGTGGATTCGTGCATACCCACCATCTCCGCCACATCGTTTAATACCATGGGTTTCATGGCTTCTTCACCGTGCTCAAAAAAAGCCTGTTGTTGCTGTACTATGCAGTTGGCTACTTTAAGTAAGGTTTCGTTACGACTTTCCAGACTTTTCAAAAACCACTTGGCTTCCTGCAGGTGGGAGCGAATAAACTGGCCATCAGATGCGTTTCGGGCATTGCGTGACATGGCGGCGTATTGTTCGTTAATTCTGATTTTGGGCATGGCATCAGGATTTAACTCAACCATCCAGCGTCCTTTGATTTTCGCGACTGACACATCAGGGATCACGTAAGATTGCTCTTGTCGTATCACATCTGCACCAGGTCGTGGGTTCAGACTGTGGATCAGCCGCATCACTTCTTTTAAGTCATCCTCTTTGAGTTTAGTCACACGCATCAGAGAACGGAAATCTCTATTGGCTAAAAAGTCTGTATATTCTTTAATAATATGCCGGGTTTCAGCCAGATAGGGTGTTTTTGGATCAAACTGGCGCAGTTGTACCAATAAGCATTCCTGAATGCTGCGCGCGCCGACACCAACAGGGTCGAATAACTGGATACGTTTGATTACCGCTTCGACTTCGTCCGCTTCCACATCAGGCATGCCCAAAGACTCAAGAATTTCTTCTGTGTCTATCGTCAGTAAACCGTTTTCGTCGATCGCTTCGATGATGATTTCAGCTATGGCACGGTCTGTATCGGAAAACGGTGTTAACTGCATTTGCCAACGCAAATAATCCTGCAGGCTCTCGGTGGTCTCGCCCTGAAACACTGTGTCTTCATCGCCATTGAAATTATTAGCGCCTGCGACAGGGGCGGCACTGACCAAATCATCCCAATGGCTGTCCAGCGGCAAATCTTCTTTGATATTTTGTTCGGACATTGCTTCACTGCTGTCCTTGACCTCTGGCTCGTAGTGCTCATCATGGCTGCTGTCATAGTCGGGAGCATCGAACTCAGCGCCATGATTTAATTCTTTGGAGGAGGGCTCCTGAAACACAGCATAGTCATCTTCAGCTTCCAGCAAAGGATTGGCATCCAGCGCTTCCTGAATTTCCTGTTGCAGTTCAATGGTAGATAATTGCAGCAGCTTGATTGCTTGCTGCAATTGTGGAGTCATTGTGAGCTGCTGACCAAGACGAAGTTGCAGAGACGGTTTCATGTACTTCTTATTTTCTCCAAACAACCCTATTCGGATGTTGTTTTAAACTATAACCTGAATTGCTCACCAAGGTAGACGTCACGAACCTGTTGGTTTGCTAAAACCTCAGCCGGGGTACCTGCAGCAATCAGTTCTCCATGACTTACAATATAGGCAATTTCACAGACATCAAGCGTTTCGCGCACATTGTGGTCAGTGATCAGCACACCTATACCTCGTTGACACAAATGCTGAATGATTTTTTTTATATCTAACACTGAAATAGGATCAACGCCAGCAAAAGGTTCATCTAAAAGGATAAATGCCGGATCGGCAGCTAAAGCTCTGGCGATTTCCACCCGTCGACGCTCACCTCCTGATAAGCTCATACCCAAACTATTGCGGATATGGCCGATGTGGAATTCGTCCAGCAGCGCATCGGCTTTTTCTTCGCGCTGTTCTTCCGTGAGATCTTTACGGTGTTGCAAAATCGCCAGCAGGTTGTCGTACACAGTCAACTTACGAAAAATAGAACTTTCTTGCGGCAAATAACCAATACCCAGGCGGGCGCGGGCATGGATGGGATCAAAGGTGATTTCTTTGCCGTCTAAGGTGATGTGGCCTTTATCAGAGGGCACCAGACCCACAATCATATAAAAGGTGGTTGTCTTACCCGCCCCATTTGGCCCCAGCAAACCGACAATCTGACCTGCTTTGACTTCCAGACTAACGTCTTTGACCACCTGGCGGCCTTTATAACTTTTCGCCAGATGGGACGCGACTAACTTCATTATTCTTTTCCTTCCGGGCTGAACACTGTGGTGACACGTTCGGTTTTTTTACCGTCTGACTGCGCTTCCAGCTCCTGTTTTTCCAGGTTGTATTTAATCACCGCACCTTGCACCATACTGCCACTCTGACTCAGTTCAGCATTACCTGTCAGCACCAGTGTGCCATTGGCGACGTCATAACGAATTTCATTAGCACTGGCTCTGATAGGTTTTTCGCCATCGAGCATTTGCGAATAAGTCGCGGGTTGGCCTGAAGCGATAAAGACTTCTTTGCCTTTGCCTGCGCTGGCAATGACTTCCAGTTTATCGGCTTCAATTAACAGGCTGCCTTGTTCCACTTTGACGTTGTCGACAAAGGTCATCA